>NZ_JAWVWP010000001.1:0-654052 GCF_033657285.1 Erwinia sp. MMLR14_017
TTGAAGACTACGACGTTGATAGGCCGGGTGTGTAAGCGCAGCGATGCGTTGAGCTAACCGGTACTAATGACCCGTGAGGCTTAACCTTACAACGCCAGAAGCGTTCTGGTGGGCGTTGAGAGAGAGATTTTCAGCTTGTGACGGATTGATTTGCGCGGCCCGCGAGGGCGGCGTGAACGACAGAATCTGCCTGGCGGCTTTAGCGCGGTGGTCCCACCTGACCCCATGCCGAACTCAGAAGTGAAACGCCGTAGCGCCGATGGTAGTGTGGGGTCTCCCCATGCGAGAGTAGGGAACTGCCAGGCATTAATTTAAAAGCAGTAAACTGGTATAACGGGGCAGTACGCTACTCTCAGAGAGTGGGACAGGCGCAGCCTGAACGTTGCGGCGCAACGGCCCGTGGGGTGAACGTGAGTTCATCAACTGCCAGGCATTAATTTAAAAGCAGTAAACGTGAGTAAACCGTTTTCTGACAGAAATAAGCGTGCTGATATGGCTCAGTTGGTAGAGCGCACCCTTGGTAAGGGTGAGGTCCCCAGTTCGACTCTGGGTATCAGCACCAGTAACAATGCCGATTAATCGGATAAAGATTTGCCTGGCGGCTTTAGCGCGGTGGTCCCACCTGACCCCATGCCGAACTCAGAAGTGAAACGCCGTAGCGCCGATGGTAGTGTGGGGTCTCCCCATGCGAGAGTAGGGAACTGCCAGGCATCAAATAAAGCAATAACCCCGACCATAAGGCCGGGGTTTTTTGCGTTCAGGCGCCGTGAGAAGCGGTGCGGGACGGCGGCGTTACCGCACGTAAAGCAGAAAGGCGCGGCGTGATGCCTCATCGTGCGCGGAAGAAGAAAGAAAAGGGCCCCGCGCTGACGCACGGGGCCCTTTTTTCTGCCCTTAAAAAAGTAATTCAGCCTTCTTCAGACTGTGAAATCAGATCCAGACTGGCCTGGAGTAAACTCACAGCCCGATCGCGCTGACGATAATATTGCGTTGTCAGCATTAAGAAGGTCTGCGGAGAAGTGGTTTCCAGCTTATGGTCACGCAGGATCTGTAATCCTGGCCAGGCGCCGCCCCGGTAGCTGCCGTCATAATGAAAATCATCAGTTGAGCTGTAACGGGCCCGGTGCCAGAGAGCAACCGCCTGCTTAACAACTTTCTGATGCTGCTCTTCTTTGCTGCCTGCCAGAGGCGCTATCTGCTGTCGAAGGGTCAGTAAACACTCTTTGATTAAGACCAGATCAAACTGGGGATCCAGCACGCTTTGCAGGTTCTCCAGCTCCTCAAGCAACTGCGTCAGATAATGGGAGGGATCAACGGGCAATGCTGCCTCAACCAGTAACTCATGCAGCCAGCCAATATGGATCTGGCAGTCGCGCCACAACACTGCGCTCTCTACCTTATCCCTGGTATCCGCTTCCGTATGCCACCACCATCCCCCGCCACTGCCCGGTGACTGGCTGGTTCGGAGCGCTGGCTCTTCGCGGAAGGCAAAATGCAAAGGAATGCCACAGCCCCAGAAGGATTGATCGCCGCCTTTTCCCAATGGAGTGATGCGTCGGGCATCATTACCCGTTATGTTCCGTATTGCCCGATTAAGAAAGGATAAACCTTCCGCGCCACTGGCATTCACCACCACTTCTGTAGCGCCTTTACAGCCTGGCGAATCGACATTGAGATGGGCCACACACCGCTGCTGGAGTACCTGTCGATAACGGTCAGCATACCAGGTGGAACCACCATAACGGGCATTAGAATGCCCCGGCCACCAGGCGATACGTAATCCTCGCTTTAGTTGCGGCTGTAGCCGATGAAAATGGGCGGCGACGGCAAGGCATAAAGCATTGCCTGTAGCGTTGTCGGTCACGCCTTCATGCCAGGAATCGTAGTGAGAGGAGAGCAGTACAAATTCATCGCTCTCACCAGGAATATCGACAACGGGCATACTACAGCGGGCAACATGCTGATTAAGTTCAGTCCGGATCACTGCTGTAACGGGTCTCTTTTGCTGGGCAAGCCACTCCAGTAAAATATGGCCTTGTTGATAGTTGACGGAAATTACCGGTATCGACGGATAAAGCGCGAGGTCATCTGGCACCGGTGTACCCCAGACAGGGCCGACTGTCTCTTCATGCAGAGCCTCTTCAGCCGATCCCCAGATATGCACCAGTCCCAACGCACCGGCCTGACAAAGACGCTGCACATACTCCTCAAAGGCCTGATCGGCGATAACGATTTTCCCTCGCACGGAAGAAGCCCAGGCCGCCATACTGTTATCGGCAACAGCCTGTAACGAACGGGTGTCATAGAACAGCTCTCCCTGTATGCCTGCGGGACAGGAAGCGGAAAAGGAGCGCGTCTTCGCTTTTCCCTGCCAGCCAGGGAAATCAGGGATTGTCAGCGATCCCATCACGGGATCGCTGAGCCATAGCGGGCAGCTTTCCCGAACCGGAACAAGCCCAATGGCACGAAGCTGTTCAATAAGGATATCCACCGATCGTTCCGCCTCTTCACTGCCCGACAGGCGATTAAGCGACTCGAAGCTATCCAGTATGCTTTCCATCAGTGGGATCAGCGTAGCGCTGTCAGCTTCACCCGGCAGCATCCGTTTTCTCCGTACGGGTGACTTTCATTTCTATATCGCCAAAATAGTGCTGCTTGATCTTCTCCCATGTACCGTCAGCCATGATTTTCGCCAACCCTTCATTCAGCATGCGCTGCGTTTTCTCATCTCCTTTGCGCAGGCCGTAAGCGGAACCAATACTGAACAGGATATCATCACGCACTTCCGGGCCGGTTAAGGCAAAATCTTTCCCTTCCGGCTTCTGCAGGAACCCGAAAGTAACGGCCACTGCCGGGCTGAGCGCCCCATCCAGGCGGCCAGCAGCCAGATCCTGATAAATCACATCCTGATCGGGATAGGTTTTGATCTCCACGCCTTTGGGTGCCCAGTATTTATTGGCGTACATTTCCTGAATTGACCCCTGCTGTACGGCGATATTTTTACCCTGCAGCGATTCAACCGTAGGCTGCAGATTTGTTCCCTTATGCGCCACCAGTTGTGAAGGTACGTGATATATGAAGTGGCTGAAGTCGATCGACTTCTTCCGTTTTACGGTTGCGCCGAGTGGCGAAATAAAGTCCACTTTCTTCGCCATCAGCGAGGGGATTTCAGCATCAAAGCTGCTGACGACATATTCGCATTTTACCGCTATCGCTTTACAGACGGCGTTAGTGATATCGATTTCAAAGCCTGTCGGCTTACCATTTACATCACGGTACTGAAACGGGGGATAGGTCAGGTCAGCGCCTACGCGCAGAGTTTCACCTGCCGCCAGCGCGGAGGAGCAACAGAGTGCCAGCGAGGCGAGTGTCAGAGTACGGGTTACCTTAATCATTGTTTCTCTCCTGCCAGAATCGTTTGTGAATGCCAGTGAATGAATTCGTTTTTCACTGCGGCTAACTGCGCTTCGTCATGGCATAAGTCATATGCCGTCATGGCTAAGGCTTTTGCTGCCGTCAGCATCGCTGCAAGGCCCGCTACGGAGCCGGCTGCCTCAGCAAATTCAGGCGTATGCGGGGTGACGTCGCCAATGCGCAGATAGGGATGAATGGCGGCGGTGACCTGGCTGACATTGCCGATATCGGATGATCCTACGCCGCCACGGGTCGGTGGGTCGTAGCTTTCGACCCCAAGTAGCGCCAGGTTGTCAGTGAACCGCGCCGCCAGTGCCAGATTGTTGTTGCGCTCGGCGTAGATCAGGCCCTCTTCAATCTCCACGCGTGCGCCGGTCATCTCTGCCGCGCCATGAACAGCGGCATAAACTTTGCGGCGTACCTCGCTAAGCGCGCCAACCGTTGCGGCACGCAGAATGAATTTAGCCTCGGCATAGGCCGGGACGATATTTGCCGCGCTGCCACCGTGGGTGATCACGCCATGGACGCGCACATCATCAGTAAAGAACTGACGCAGCGCATTAATCCCGTTAAAGGTATGAATAACCGCGTCCAGCGCACTGATACCCAGCTGCGGAGCGGAAGCCGCATGCGCCGCCTTGCCATAAAATTTAAAGGTGGAGTCATGGCAGGCCAGCGCACCGCGCAGCACCATATTCTTCTCACGGGGATGAAACATCATGACGGCATCGACATCATCAAATACCCCTTTCTCAACCATGATGATCTTCCCACCGCCATCTTCTTCTGCAGGCGTGCCAATCACCTCAACAGAGCCATTGAAATCTACATGAGCGGCTTTCAGCGCCAGTGCCGCTGCCACAGATGCAGTGCCGATAAGATTATGGCCACAGGCATGTCCTAATTCTGGCAAGGCATCATATTCTGCAAGGAAAGCAATCGTCGGGCCGCCTGTTCCCTGTTTCCAGCTGGCCCGAAACGCCGTCTCAAGGCCGCCTGTGCCGGTTTCGATGGTGAATCCTGCTTTACGCAGAGGAGCGATCAGTTCAGCCGCAGAGCGATGCTCTTCAAAGCTGAGCTCCGGATGTTGATGCAGGCTCAGCGCCAGGTCGCGCATTGCCGGGCTAATCTGCTCAAGCGCATAAATAATTTTATCTTTCTGCGCGCTGATGGTGCGTTCCGACATAATGGCTCCCCAATTAGGTGCAGTTAAATTCTGTAAAACCAGTGCGTTAAACAGATATAGGCTTTTTTTTGCTCTCTGCCCAATTGAGAATTTTTATGGCTTGCATCGTGCCCGCAAAAAATATTTTATGGATGACGATTTCAGAAAGAGGCGAGGTTGCGATGAATGAAAAAGACTGGCTGATTATTCGCACGGTCTGGCAGTACAAAAACATCACCCGTGCAGCGGATGTGCTCTTTACGTCGCAGCCTGCGCTGAGCTATCGCCTGCGGCAGATTGAACGCAAGCTGGCGATCCAGCTTTTTGAAGATGGAGGGCGCGGTCTGACCTTCACCGCTCAGGGACGTTATCTGGCGCAGCATGCCCAAACGGTACTGGATGAACTTCAGCTGTTACGGAGTACGCTGCAAAGCCTGAATGGACCGCAGCAGGGAGAACTGCGAATAGGCGTCTCCAGTAACTATGCCGCTTACCGGTTGCCCGATCTGTTAGCTGAATTCAGCCAGCGGCATCCGGGTATCAATGTGCACCTGGTCAGCGGTCTCAGTGAAGAGATGTTCCTCAAGCTTCAGCGGGGCGATGTGCATCTGGCACTGGTCAAAGATGATTACGGCTGGAAAGAGGGTAAAAAGCTGGTCGATGAGGATGATTATTACCTGATCAGCCGCCAGCCCATCGATCTGGCATTGTTACCGCATCTGCCGCAGATAAAAATCAATCACGGCGGCCACATCACCAAACTGATTGAGCGGTGGTGGAATGCCAGTTATACGCTGGCGCCCCGGGTGGTGATGAGCGTGGACAAGCTGGAAGTGTGCCTGGCGATGGTGGAACGAGGGTTAGGTTATGCCATCGTCTCCAGCTATCAGCCTCTGGCAAAGGAGCTGTTTCGCACACCAATAGCGGTGGGTGGAGAAGCGGTGAAAAGCCGCACCTGGCTGCTTTATCGACATGCCAGTTCGGACGCAGCGGTAACGCTGCCATTTGTTGACATGTTCAGCGACCAGAGATGAAACATTTTCAACTACCCGATGAGACCTCGACATTCTGTTCCTGTCACGTTATCTTTAGCGGTCTGGATGTCTAAATGTTTAAATGGTTAAGTGAGGAAACAAGGTTATGCCAATCAGGGTACCCGATGAATTACCAGCCGTGAATTTCCTGCGCAACGAAAATGTCTTTGTGATGACCTCAACCAGGGCCAGCACGCAGGAGATCCGCCCGTTGAAAGTGCTGGTACTGAATCTGATGCCGAAAAAGATTGAGACCGAGAACCAGTTTCTGCGCCTGCTCTCTAACTCGCCGCTGCAGATCGACATTCAGCTGTTGCGTATCGACAGCCGTGAAACCCGCAATACGCCGATGGAGCATCTGAATAACTTCTACTGCAATTTTGAAGATATTCAGCACAATAATTACGATGGGCTGATCGTTACCGGTGCACCGTTAGGGCTGGTTGACTTCGATGATGTGGCCTACTGGCCGCAGATCCAGAAGGTGCTGCACTGGGCAAAAGAGCATGTTACCTCTACGCTGTTTGTCTGTTGGGCAGTGCAGGCTGCGCTGAATATCCTGTATGGCATTCCAAAACAGACGCGACAAACCAAATTATCCGGCGTCTATGATCATCAGATCCTGCATCCGCATGCGCTGCTGACGCGCGGCTTCGATGACACCTTTCTGGCTCCTCATTCACGTTATGCCGATTTCCCGACGCAGCTGCTGCGTGATTACACCGATCTGGAAATCTTTGCTGAATCGGAGCAGACCGGGGCTTATCTGTTTGCCAGCAAAGACAAACGGCTGGCGTTTGTCACCGGGCATCCTGAATATGATGCGCTGACGCTGTCCGGGGAATATCATCGTGACTATGAAGCGGGTCTGCACCCGGAAATTCCCTATAATTATTTCCCACAAGATAATCCTGAGCTTCCGCCGCGTGCCAGCTGGCGCAGCCACGGCAACCTGCTGTTTTCTAACTGGCTGAACTACTATGTTTATCAGATCACGCCATTTGATCTGCGCCATATGAACCCCAGCCTGGATTAATTTCCGCTACAGAAAAAAGGACCTGCGATCAGCATTGGGTCCTTTTTTTATCGCCTTTTCCCAGTCGCGATCGCCACCAGCTCATCTCCTGATCCTGCATGCTTTTCTTCTTTTTTCAGTGCATAAAAATGAACTGTGAAAGTCATTTCTTTTTATAAAAAAATTAAAAAACATTAAATTCAATAAGTTAATATATTTATAATTCTAAAATGGAAATAGTTTTTGTAATTTAGATAATTATATCTTGTCACAGCGGGTTAAAAAGTACCCAGCAGCAGAGCGTCCTGCAAAGATGTTTTCCAATGCGATTGGTGACGGGAGTAGAGCTATGACACAGCAGGTTATTAGCACGGAGCTGGTGTTCCAGCGCCCATTTGCTCAGACAGAAAAGCAGAGCCTGACGGTAAGCCAGGCTCTGCGGCAGGATCAGGCAGAGGCGCCAGCTACCGCTTCACAAGCCAGCGCGGTAATACGGTCATAATCGCCCATCTCCAGCGCATCGTTGGGCACCAGCCAGGAGCCACCGATGCAGTGCACGCTTTTCAGGGCCAGATAATCACGGTAGTTGGCGGGTGAGATACCGCCCGTCGGGCAGAAACGGACCTGCGGGAACGGGCCGGCAATCGCCTGTAGCGCCTTAACACCACCGTTTGCTTCTGCCGGGAAGAATTTAAACTCGCGCAGACCATAATCCATCCCCAGCATCAGTTCAGAAACGGTGCTGATCCCAGGGATCAGCGGGATCGAACCTGCGTTGGCCGCCTTCAGAAGATCCTCCGTCAGGCCGGGGCTGATCGCAAACTTCGCACCAGCTTCGGTAACCTGCTTTAGTTGTTGCGGATTGATCACCGTGCCCGCGCCGACGATCGCTTCCGGCACTTGCCGGGCAATGGCCCGAATGGCATCCACTCCACAGGCCGTGCGCAAAGTTATTTCCAGCACTCGTACGCCGCCCGCCACTAACGCTTTCGCCAGCGGTACCGCATGTTCCAGCTTATTGATGACGATCACCGGGACGACCGGACCGGAAGTCAGGATCTGCTCAGCGCTGGTTTTCCAGTTATTCATAAAGGGTTCTCCGTTAAAATTTGATGCAGCAGGCACCCTGTTCGGCACCCGAAAGCTGGCTGCGTAGCGCGCTAAACAGTTCGCGTCCGGATCCAGTGTGTTCAGCACTCAGGTCTGGCTGAGAGGCGGTGCGTGCCGCCAGCACATCGTTATCAACCTGTAGCTCCAGCTCGCCCGTGCGGCCATTAACACAGATGCTGTCGCCATTGCGGACTTTTGCCAGCAGGCCGCCGGTACAGGCTTCCGGGGTGACATGGATGGCTGAAGGCACCTTGCCGGATGCGCCAGATAAACGGCCATCGGTGACCAGCGCCACCTTAAAACCGCGATCCATCAGCACGCCAAGCGGCGGCATCAGCTTATGCAGTTCCGGCATGCCGTTGGCCTGCGGCCCCTGGAAGCGAACCACCACCACACAATCTTTGTTCAGTTCGCCAGCCTCAAAAGCGGGCAGAACATCATGCTGGCTTTCAAACACCACGGCGGGCGCTTCGATAACCTGATTGTCAGCCGGCACCGCAGAGGTCTTCATTACCGCGCGGCCCAGGTTGCCCTGCAGCACTTTTGTGCCGCCATGCTGCTCGAAGGGGCGTGATACGCATGTGATCACCTTGTCATTCAGGGATGTTTCGGTGCCTTCACGCCAGGCCAGCTTGCCGTTATCCAGCCAGGGTTCCTGGGTATAGCGATGCAGACCAGATCCGGCCACGGTTTCAACATCTTCATGCAGTAAGCCGTGGTTCAGCAGCTCACGTACCAGCAAAGCCACGCCACCAGCGGCCTGGAACTGGTTAATGTCCGCCGGACCGTTCGGATAGATGCGGCACAGCAGCGGGATAGCCTCGGAGAGGTCGGAGAAATCATCCCAGTTAATCTGAATGCCTGCCGCGCGCGCCATCGCCACCATATGCATAGTCAGATTGGTCGAACCGCCCGTGGCAAGCAGCGCCACAATGCCGTTTACCACTACTTTTTCATCGACCAGCCTGCCCACAGGCAGGTAATTGCCTGAGGTTTCCGTCAGACGCGTGACCTGACGGGCTGCGGCTTCAGTCAGCACCTCGCGCAGCGGCGTATCGGGATGGACAAAGGAAGAGCCGGGCAGATGCAGACCCATCACTTCCATAATCATCTGGTTGGTATTGGCGGTGCCGTAAAAGGTACAGGTACCAATGCCATGATAGGAGGCAGCTTCCGCTTCCAGCAGAGCCTGTCGATCGGCTTTGCCTTCGGCATAGAGCTGGCGCACGCGTACTTTTTCTTTATTCGGCAGGCCGCTGCTCATTGGGCCAGCCGGGATAAACAGCGCCGGAAGATGACCGAATGAGAGAGCAGCCATAACCAGGCCCGGCACGATTTTGTCGCAGATGCCCAGGAACAGCGCGCCATCGAACATATTATGGGAAAGGCCGACCGCAGCAGACATGGCGATAATATCGCGGCTCATCAGCGACAGCTCCATGCCGTCCTGGCCCTGGGTCACGCCGTCGCACATGGCGGGCACGCCGCCCGCTACCTGGCCTACCGCACCTGTCTGACTCAGGGCGCGGCGGATTTTATCCGGGTAAGTTTCATAAGGCTGGTGAGCAGAAAGCATATCGTTGTAAGCGGTGATAATGGCGATATTGCTGCGCACCATATTTTTCAACGCTGTTTTATCGTCAGGCTGGCAGGTAGCAAACCCATGCGCCAGGTTGCCACAAGCCAATTTGGCGCGCTGCACGGTTTTGGAACGGGCGGTCTCCATGCGCGCCAGATAGGCGCTTCGGGTCTCAGCGGAACGCTCAATAATGCGTTGTGTAACTTGCGCGATGATGGGATGAACGGTGTTCATGCGCAGGCTTCCTGTGGCTGAAAGTGTTGAATATGCTCAACAGCATCGGCAATTACCTGCTCCAGCGGCTGGTTGATATCGATGATTTTCACGTCGCTCTCTTCCGCTCCAGGCTGCTCAAGCGCAGCAAACTGGCTGACCAGCATCTGGGTTTTAAAGAAATGGCCGCTGCGTGCGGCAAGGCGCGCTTCAATAACCGGGAAATCCCCGTGCAGATAGATAAACGAGAGGTTGCTGTTACCGGCCCGCAGACGATCGCGGTAGTGCTTTTTCAGGGCAGAGCAGACGATGATCGAAACTTCGTTGGTACGCTGCATGGCAAAAGCCGCATCATTAAGGGCGCTAAGCCAGGGTGCACGGTCGCCATCATCCAGCGCCATGCCCGCCGCCATTTTCTGAATGTTGTCGCGCGGATGGAGGAAGTCGCCATCCAGCATGCCCGCAGAGAGCTGGCGTGCAACGCTGGCGGCGACAGCAGATTTGCCGCTGCCGGAAACGCCCATAACGACGTAGATTCGGTGATGTTGATTGCTCATAGCTCAGCTCCCAAAGTGAAAAGGCGCACCCTTTGTTAGCGGTGTTACCGGTAACATTATGCTCTGGCATTGTTGAGGGAATGCGCAGCGTGCGCAATCAGAATGGGTGGGATTCGGTGGTAATTGTGATCCGCTTCAAAGTTTTCTGAGTGAAGAGGGCCATGCGCTAAGGGCAAAGGGCATGTCGTCTGAATGTTGTGATATCTGGGTTAGAACGCTTCGTTGTCGTTTGTTATAGCTAAAACCTGTTGCCAGGAATTTGACCTGGGCGATCGGCATATTCACCAACGACGCGAAAATTATTGGATGACGCCTTACCACCGCACCTGATTTTGACCTGTGCGATCGCCAGACTCACCAACGACGCAAAAATTTTCGGGTGGCGCCCCAGGGCACCTTAGCCGAGTGTATGCCGCATGGATGCGGCATCCAAGCCTCCAGGGAAGGATTTACGGCGTCTCGGATAAGGTGCCCTGGGGTGACGCCTTACCACTGCACCCGGTTTTGACCTGTGCCATCACCAGACTCACCCGCGCCACGAAAATTATTGGATGATGCCTTACCACCGCCCTTGGTTTTGACCTGTGCGATCGCCAGACTCACCAACGACGCCAAAATTTTCGGGTGGCACCATTGGGCACCTTAGCCGAGTGTATGCCGCATGGATGCGGCATCCAAGCCTCCAGGGAAGGATTTACGGCGTCTCGGATAAGGTGCCCTGTGGTGACGCTTTACCACCGCACTTGGTTTTGACCTGTGCAATCGCCACACTTACCAGCGACACGAAAATTTTCGGGTGGCACCACAAAGCACCTTAGCCGCGTGTATACCGCATGGATGCGGCATCCAAGCCTCCAGGGAAGGATTTACGGCGTCTCGGATAAGGTGCCCAATGGTGACGCCTTACCACCGCCCCTGGTTTTGACCTGTGCGATCGCCAGACTCACCAACGACGCCAAAATTTTCGGGTGGCACCACAGGGCACCTTAGCCGAGTGTATGCCGCATGGATGCGGCATCCAAGCCTCCAGGGAAGGATTTACGGCGTCTCGGATAAGGTGTCCTGTGGTGACGCCTTACCACTGCACCCGGTTTTGACCTGTGCCATCACCAGACTCACCCGCGCCACGAAAATTATTGGATGATGCCTTACCACCGCCCTTGGTTTTGACCTGTGCGATCGCCAGACTCACCAACGACGCCAAAATTTTCGGGTGGCACCATTGGGCACCTTAGCCGAGTGTATGCCGCATGGATGCGGCATCCAAGCCTCCAGGGAAGGATTTACGGCGTCTCGGATAAGGTGCCCAATGGTTACGCCTTACCACCGCACCTGGCGTTGTCCCGCGCAATCACCAGACTCACCGCTTACCCGCCATACTCGCGGGTGATCTCTTTGGCGGCTTTAATCACCAGTGCACCCAGCTCCGTTACCCGGTCATCGGTGACCCGGGAAATTGGGCCGGAAATGGAAATAGCGGCGAAAGGTTCGTGATGCTCATCGTAAATAGTGGCTGCCACGTAGCGTAGACCAAGCGCGTGCTCTTCATCATCAAAGGAAAAGCCCATCTTCCGCACCAGTGCCAGGTTTTCTTTCAGGTTCTGCGGCGAAGTCAGGGTTTGCGGCGTATAATGGTGCAGCCCCTGGCGATGCAGCAGTTCACTGACCTGAGCTCATTCAGATTAGCCAGAAACGCTTTTCCCGCTCCTGAGGCATGCATCGGCAGCTTGCCGCCAATCGGCGCGGACATGCGCATCAGCTGCGTACACTGAATCTGATCGATGATCACCGCCTGACGATCGCTAAGATCCAGAACGGCCAGATTCACCGTCTCACCGGAATCATCCATTAACTTGCGCAGCATCGGGTGAACCAGCGCCAGCAGGTTCCGACTTTGCAGAAAACTGCTGCCGACCACAAACGCATGCGCGCCAATCGTCCACAAACCCAGATCGCCCACCTGACGTACAAACCCCTGCTGCTGCATGGTGGTCAGCAGACGATGCGTAGTCGAATTGGGTAAACCGGCCTGCTTTGCCAGTTCGGTCAGCGCTACGCTGCCGTGAGAGTCGGCAATAAATTCCAGCAATTTCAGGCCACGGGTCAGCGACTGGACCTGTCCGGCAGGTTGAGCGGGTTGAACAGCAGCAGCGCGAGGTTTTTTACCGTGTTTCGCCACGATGGGGGTCGCCATGTCTGACTCCTTCATTTTCACCATGTGGAAATCATTTCCGTTTTATTGGCTGATAATGCAACGGCAGCCTTACTGGTCAGAGGTGTTCACAGGGCTGACTGAAAATGTCTCATGGCCGGTTGCTTTTACCTGCGCAAAAGTTGTGCCAGTATGGTCCGCTGGCATATTTGCCATTGGGTTGAGGTTGAAGGGGCTAGAGTGAGCAACAGAAGAGAAGCGCTGCAACAGCAGCTGGCGAAACGCATCATGCTGCTGGACGGCGGTATGGGAACCATGATCCAGAGCTATCGCCTGGAAGAGAGTGATTTTCGCGGCGAACGCTTTGCCGACTGGCAGAGCGACCTGAAGGGAAATAATGACCTGCTGGTGCTGACCCGTCCGGATGTGATTAGCGAGATCCACAATGCTTATCTGGAAGCGGGTGCCGATATTCTCGAAACCAACACCTTCAACTCAACCACCATTGCGATGGCTGATTACCATATGGAGTCGCTGTCGGCAGAAATTAACTACGTTGCCGCGAAGCTGGCGCGTGCCTGCGCGGACGAGTGGACGGCGCGCACACCAGAGAGGCCGCGTTATGTCGCTGGCGTGCTGGGTCCTACCAACCGCACCTGCTCTATCTCCCCCGACGTCAACGATCCGGCCTTCCGTAACGTAACCTTCAATCAGCTGGTGGAAGCGTACCGTGAATCTACCCGCGCGCTGGTTGAAGGCGGCGCGGATATCATCATGATCGAGACCGTATTTGACACACTCAATGCCAAAGCCGCCGTTTTTGCGGTACAAAGCGAATTTGAAGCGCTGGGCATCGAGTTACCGCTGATGATCTCCGGCACCATCACTGATGCCTCGGGCCGCACGCTTTCCGGCCAGACTACCGAAGCCTTCTATAACTCGCTGCGCCATGCTCAGCCGTTGTCGTTTGGCCTTAACTGCGCGCTGGGGCCAGATGAGCTGCGTCAGTATGTGGCGGAACTTTCCCGCATTGCGGAAGGTTACGTCACGGCGCACCCGAACGCCGGGTTGCCGAACGCGTTTGGCGAATATGACTTAGATGCCGGCATCATGGCGGAGCAAATCGGTGAGTGGGCGCAGTCCGGTTTCCTGAACATCGTGGGCGGCTGCTGCGGCACCACGCCAGAGCACATCGCGGCTATGGCCAGAGCGGTGGAGGGCATCGCTCCGCGTCCTCTGCCTGCGCTGCCGGTTGCCTGCCGTCTTTCCGGCCTTGAACCGCTGACCATCAGTGCGGAGTCGCTGTTTGTAAACGTCGGTGAAAGAACCAACGTTACCGGCTCGGCAAAATTCAAACGGCTGATTAAAGAAGATAAATATAACGAAGCCCTTGAAGTTTCGCTTCAGCAGGTTCAGAGCGGCGCGCAGATTATTGATATCAACATGGATGAAGGGATGCTGGATGCGGAAGCGGCAATGGTCCGCTTCCTGAATCTTATTGCCGGGGAGCCGGATATTGCCCGCGTACCAATCATGATCGACTCCTCTAAATGGGAGGTGATTGAAAAAGGGCTGCAGTGCATTCAGGGCAAAGGCATCGTTAACTCTATCTCAATGAAAGAGGGCGTGGAGGCCTTTATTCACCACGCTAAGCTGGTACGCCGTTACGGTGCCGCGATGGTGGTAATGGCATTCGATGAGGTGGGCCAGGCAGATACCCGCGAACGCAAAATTGAGATTTGTCGCCGCGCCTATAAGATCCTGACTGAAGAAGTCGGTTTCCCGCCTGAAGACATCATTTTCGACCCCAATATCTTTGCGGTAGCTACCGGGATTGATGAACATAACAACTACGCGATGGACTTTATCGGTGCCTGCGAAGATATCAAGCGTGAACTGCCACACGCAATGATTTCTGGCGGTGTGTCGAACGTCTCCTTCTCGTTCCGCGGCAACGACCCGGTTCGCGAAGCGATTCATGCCGTATTCCTCTATT
Organism: Erwinia sp. MMLR14_017; assembly: GCF_033657285.1. NCBI lineage: Bacteria > Pseudomonadati > Pseudomonadota > Gammaproteobacteria > Enterobacterales > Erwiniaceae > Erwinia > Erwinia sp. MMLR14_017. Next base: position 14,236 of record NZ_JAWVWP010000001.1, read on the forward strand.
ACGCTATCCGCAACGGCATGGATATGGGCATCGTCAACGCCGGACAGCTGGCGATTTATGATGACCTGGATGCTGACCTGCGTGAAGCGGTGGAAGATGTGGTGCTCAACCGCCGCGACGACGGCACCGAGCGGCTGCTGAACCTGGCAGAAAAGTACCGTGGCACAAAGTCTGATGAGGGCAGCACCAAACCGCAGGCCGAATGGCGCAGTTGGGAAGTGGAGAAACGCCTCGAATATTCGCTGGTAAAAGGCATCACCGAATTTATTGAGGAAGATACCGAAGCGGCCCGACAAAATGCCAGCCGCCCGATTGAGGTCATTGAAGGCCCGCTGATGGCGGGCATGAACGTGGTGGGCGATCTGTTTGGCGAAGGCAAAATGTTCCTGCCACAGGTGGTGAAATCAGCCCGCGTAATGAAACAGGCGGTGGCGTACCTGGAGCCTTACATCGAGGCCAGCAAAGAGAAGGGCAGCACCAACGGTAAAATCGTGCTGGCGACGGTAAAGGGCGACGTGCACGACATCGGCAAAAACATCGTTGGCGTGGTGTTGCAGTGCAATAACTATGAAATCATCGACCTTGGCGTAATGGTGCCGAGCGATAAAATTCTTAAAACGGCCAGAGAGCACAACGCCGACATTATCGGCTTGTCCGGCCTGATCACTCCGTCGCTGGACGAAATGGTCAACGTGGCGAAAGAGATGGAGCGGCAGGGCTTTACTCTGCCGCTGCTGATTGGCGGCGCAACCACGTCAAAAGCCCATACGGCGGTGAAAATTGAACAGAACTACAGCGGGCCGACGGTCTATGTGCAGAATGCTTCACGCACCGTTGGCGTGGTCTCCGCGCTGCTGTCAGCCACGCAGTACGAGGGCTTTGTCGCCCGCACGCGAAAAGAGTACGACACGGTACGCATCCAGCATGCGCGTAAAAAGCCCCGCACGCCGCCGGTGAGTTTGCAGGTTGCACGGGATAACGAACTGGCGCTGGACTGGGAAAACTATACGCCGCCGGTCGCCCACAGGCTGGGTGTGAGCGAAGTAAGCGCTAACATTGAAACCTTGCGCCACTACATCGACTGGACACCTTTCTTTATGACCTGGTCGCTGGCCGGAAAATATCCGCGCATTCTGGAAGATGAAGTGGTTGGCGAAGAGGCGAAGCGTCTGTTTGCCGACGCCGACGCGATGCTGGATGAGCTTAGCGCGAAAAAATCCCTGAATCCGCGCGGCGTGGTAGGGATCTTCCCGGCTAACCGGGTCGGTGACGATATTGAAATTTATCGCGATGAATCCCGTACTCATGTTTTGCAAGTAAGTCATCACTTACGCCAACAAACAGAAAAGACGGGCTTTGCGAATTATTGTCTTGCTGATTTCGTGGCCCCCAAATCGAGTGGTAAAGCTGATTACCTTGGCGCATTTGCCGTAACGGGCGGGCTTGAAGAGGATGCGCTGGCCGAGGCTTATGACGCGCAGCATGATGATTACAACAAAATCATGGTGAAGGCGCTGGCTGACCGTCTGGCAGAAGGCTTTGCAGAGTATCTGCACGAGCGCGTGCGTAAGGTTATTTGGGGCTTTGCCGCTACGGAAAATCTCAGCAATGAAGAGCTTATCCGGGAAAATTATCAGGGCATCCGGCCTGCGCCGGGCTATCCCGCCTGCCCGGAACACACGGAAAAAGAGACGATCTGGAAGCTGCTGGATGTGGAGACGCATACCGGCATGAAGCTGACCGAATCCTTTGCTATGTGGCCGGGAGCCGCAGTCTCCGGCTGGTATTTCAGCCATCCTGAGAGCAAATATTTCGCCGTAGCACAGCTCCAGCGCGACCAGATTGCAGACTACGCCCGGCGTAAAGGCATGGCGGTAAGCGAAGTGGAGCGCTGGCTGGCACCTAATCTGGGCTACGACGCCGACTGATAGTACAGGGCGAGCCGCCTGACCGGCTTGCCCTGCATCTTCTTACAGAGATAGGGTCTTCCATCAGCACCAGGCTTTGCCCCGCATCTTCTTGCAGAGGCTGGGCCTTCCATCAGCACCAGGCTTTGCCCGCATCTTTTTGCAGAGGCAGGGCCTTCCATCAACATCAGGCTTTGCCCCGCATCTTCTTGCAGAGGGAGCGCCTTCTACCAGCTTCAGCCTGCGCCTGTATTTCCGTCAGGAGCCGCACTCCCGTCCTCTTCCCTGACCTGCACGTCGATATAGAGGGCGTCATAGCGCCAGTATTCGTAGTCACAGTCGATAATGCGATCTTGCTGGTCCCGGTTAATGCGCGTGATAAACAGCGCCGGGCTGCCTGCGGCCACTTTCAGCGCGGGGGCGGCAAGGGTCGGTAAAGGGGTCGGCAGCATGGTAAAACCAACGCGCCCATAGCGGATGCCATACTCCTCCTGATAAAGGGTAGTCAGCGAACGGGTCAGATCAAAACTCATCAGGTCCGGGAAATAGTGCGGGTTGAGGTAGTGCTCTACGTAAAGCACCGCGCGACCATCAATACGGCGCAGCCGGCGGATGCAATAAACCTCCTCGCCTTCCTGCATGGCAAGCTGCTGCGCCAGCGCAGCAGGCAGGCTCACCCGCCGGGCATCCAGCACTTCTGTCTCTGCTCTGCGTCCCTGCTTTTCCGCCATCGCATGGAAATGGCTGCGCAGAAGCGGGTCATAAGCCAGGCGAGGCGGCGCAATAAACCAGCCACGGCGTAACTCGCGGTAAATCATGCCCTGCGCCTCAAGCTGCCCTAAGGCCTCACGAAGCGTGATACGGGTCGTAGAGAAACGATCGCTCAATTCCCGCTCGGAAGGCAGTCGCCCATTGACCGCATACTCACCGCTGACGATCCGGCTGGCCAGCGTCTGGCAAATAACATCTACGGTTAACGCTTTCATCATATATAAGCCTCAATATGGTGCGAAGCTGCACATAAACAGCACGACCTTCGCGCATAAAATCCTTTCCCCTGCTATCAGAGAAGATGGACTAGTCCACGCCCCCGCCTGCGCTGACATAAAACTGTCATCCCGCCAGGCTAGATTGGCTCGGATCTTGCTGGACTAGTCCAGAAGGCCACTCAACTTATCATCCGGAGCTGCAGTTATGAAACCTTTGTTCGCCTCTGTGTTAGCCAGTGCCATCATGCTTGCCCTCCCGGCCGCTTATGCAGCCGATACCGATCTCGCCACGCTTGAAAAAGCGGCTAAAACCGAAGGTCAGGTCAACAGCGTCGGCATGCCGGACAGCTGGGCCAACTGGAAAGGAACCTGGGAAGATATCAGCAGCAAATATGGCATTAAACATAGCGATACCGACATGTCGAGCGCTCAGGAGCTGGCGAAATTTGCCGCTGAAAAGAGCAACGCCACGGCAGATATAGGTGACGTTGGCGCCGCTTTCGGGCCGGTTGCCGTGCAGAAAGGTCTGGCGCAGCCTTACAAACCCAGCACCTGGGATCAGGTGCCTGACTGGGCAAAAGACAAAGAGGGCAACTGGGCGCTGGCCTACACCGGCACCATCGCCTTTATCGTGAATAAAGATCAGGTTAAAGATATCCCTCACAGCTGGGCCGACCTGAAAAAAGGTAAGTATGTGGTCACTATCGGTGACGTTGGGGTAGCAGCTCAGGCTGCTAATGGCGTGCTGGCGGCGGCCTATGCCATGGGCGGCAGCGAAAAGGATCTGAAACCGGCACTGACTTTCTTCAGTGACCTGGCGAAAGAAGGCCGTCTGGGCGTAACCGATCCGGTTATCGCTAACATCGAAAAAGGTGAAATTCAGGTGGCTGTAGTCTGGGACTTCAACGGCCTGAATTACCGCGATCAGATTGATAAAAGTAAGTTTGAGGTAGTGATCCCGTCTGACGGCTCGATCACCTCCGGCTACACCACCATCATCAACAAATATGCTAAACACCCGAACGCCGCCAAACTTACCCGCGAATATATCTTCTCTGATGCCGGCCAGATTAACCTGGCGCGTGGCTATGCCCGTCCTATCCGTGCCGGGCACTTAACGCTGCCCGCGGACGTGCAGGCCAAACTGCTGCCTGACTCTGAATATAAAAATGCCCACCCGATTGCTGACGTGGCAGCCTGGGATAAAGCATCCAAAATGCTGCCTCGCCTGTGGCAGGAAAATGTCATCGTTAACATGAAGCAATAAGGATAAGGGATGAAAACGATTCTGGTAGTGCTGGACGGCCTGAGCTTTGAAGTGGCTCAGCATGCGATGGGTTACCTGCATGCCGAGTGCGCGCAGGGGAAGGGGCAGCTTTACCAGATGACCTGCGAGCTTCCTTCGCTTTCCCGTCCGCTGTATGAATGCATTCTCACTGGCGTTACGCCGGTGAGAAGCGGCATTATCCACAATGAGGTCACTCGTCTGAGCACAGAGCGCAGTATTTTTCACTATGCGCGCGATGCCGGGCTGACCACGGCGGCGGCGGCCTACCATTGGGTGAGCGAACTCTATAATCGCTCGCCCTGGCAGCCCGCCCGCGATCGCCATACTGAGGATGCCTTGCTGCCCATCCAGTATGGCCATTTTTATTACGATGACGGCTATCCCGATTCGCACCTGTTTGAGGATGCGGAGAGCCTGCGTCTGCGCTTTGATCCCGATTTCCTGCTGATCCATCCCATGAATATTGATGATGCCGGCCATAAGTTCGGTCTCTCCACGCCGCAGTACCGCAACCGCGCCCGCATGGCGGATGGCTATCTGTCGCGCTGGATGCCTGGCTGGCTGGCCGAAGGCTATCAGGTGGTGGTGACGGCCGATCATGGCATGAACGATGACCGCAGCCATGGCGGCATGCTGCCGGAGGAGACGCAGGTGCCGCTGTTCGTATTCGGCAGCGCTTTTTCTTTGCAAAACGATGCGGCTCCTCTGCAAACGGAGCTGTGCGGCACGCTGTGTGACATCCTTGGTGTGGATCACGACAAGTCTGTCTGCCCTGAACTGTTGAGTGTGCAGGAGAACGCATCATGAAAGGCAGGGGGATAGCGCTGCTTTGCCTGCTTCCTTTTGCGCTCTTCTACCTCGCCTTTCAGATTGCGCCACTGGTATGGATCGCCATTAATAGCTTCTACAGCGAGATGAATGAAGCGTGGGGATGGAGCAACTACAGCGATATCTTCACCTCTACTTTTTATCAGCAGGCGATCCGTTTCTCGCTGGATATCTCCTTCTGGTCGAGCTTTTATGGCCTGATCATCGCGCTGGTGGGCGGTTATTCGCTACACCAGCTCGGGAGCGGCAAGCTGCACCGCTTCTTTATGTCCTTCACCAATATGACCAGCAATTTTGCTGGCGTCCCGCTGGCGTTCGCCTTTGTTATCCTGCTTGGGCTGAACGGCTGCCTGACCCTGCTGATGCGTAAATATGGCCTGATGGAAGGGTTCAAGCTTTACTCCACCCAGGGGCTGATTGTGGTGTATACCTGGTTTCAGATCCCGCTGGGGCTGCTGCTGCTCTATCCGGCGTTCGACGGGCTGAAGAAGGAGTGGGAGGAGTCAGCGGCCCTGCTTGGTGCCAGCCGGTTGCGCTTCTGGCTGCATATCGGTCTGCCCATCCTTACCCCGGCGCTGTTAGGCACCTTTGTGATCCTGCTGGCGAATGCCCTGGGCGCTTACGCCACAATCTATGCGCTGACCACGGGAAACTTCAATGTTATCCCGGTGCGTATTGCCGCGCTGGTCTCGGGCGATATCTCACTTGATCCCCATATGGGCAGCGCGCTGGCGATGGTGCTGGTGGTGTTGATGTCAGTGATTACTGCTGTTCATCAGTGGCTGGTGCGCCGCAGCTATCAGCATGCGCGCTAACGGAGAGCCTCAATGTCGCGAACGGAATTTATCTATCATCGGGTGATTGTCTGGCTGGTATTTTTGATCCTTGCCTTGCCGCTGGTCGCCACGTTGCTCTATGCGCTGGCTACCGGTTGGGGCGCCACCATTGTGCCTGATGGCTTTACCCTGAAATGGTTTATCCAGCTCTGGGGCGATCCGCGCTTTTTGGTGGCGCTGTGGCACTCGCTGCTGATCTGCTTTGGCGCGCTCTTCTTCTCGCTGGTATTGGTGCTGCCAACGATGTTTGTGATCGCTTACTACTTCCCTAAACTCGATGCGGTGATGAACGTGCTGATCCTGATGCCCTTTGCCGTGCCGCCGGTTGTCTCTTCAGTGGGGTTACTCCAACTCTATTCAGAGCCGCCGCTGATGCTGACCGGCACGCCGTGGATCCTGATTGGCTGCTACTTTACCATTGCGCTGCCGTTTATCTACCGCGCCATCTCCAACAATATGCAGGCGATCAACATGCGCGAGCTGATTGATGCGGCGCATCTGCTGGGGGCCAGCACGTGGCAGGCGGCCCTGCTGGTCGTGCTGCCAAACCTGCGCAAAGGGGCGCTGATTGCGGTGCTGCTCTCGTTCTCGTTTTTAATCGGTGAGTTTGTGTTTGCTAACATGCTGGTGGGCACCAGCTATGAAACGCTACAGGTTTATCTCTATAACGTGCGCAATGCCAGTGGTCACTTCAGCAGCGCGCTGGTTATCTCCTATTTCTTTGTTGTCCTGCTGGTGACCTGGCTGGCAAATGCCCTGAACCGCGAGCGAGGCTGAAAATGAGTTATTTAAGCGTCACCCAACTGAACAAAAGCTACGGCCCAACGTCGATTTTTCAGGAGATTAATTTTACCGCCAGCGAAGGCGAATTCGTCACGCTGCTCGGCCCCAGCGGCTGCGGGAAATCGACCCTGTTGCGCTGCCTGGCGGGGCTGACGTCAGTCGACAGTGGGCAAATTCTGTTACAGGGCCAGGACATTGTGCCGCTGACACCGCAGAAACGCTCGATAGGCATGGTGTTCCAGAGCTATGCGCTGTTCCCGAACATGAGCGTTGAGCGCAACGTGGCCTTTGGGCTGAAAATGCAGAAGCTGCCCGCTGCAGATATTCAGCGCCGGGTGGGAGAAGTCCTGGAGCTGGTAGAGCTGAACGACTATGCGAAGCGCTATCCACATCAGCTTTCTGGCGGGCAGTGTCAGCGCGTGGCGCTGGCCCGTTCGCTGGTGACGCAGCCGCGTCTGCTGTTACTGGATGAGCCGCTCTCGGCGCTTGATGCCCGTATTCGCCGCCATCTGCGCGACCAGATCCGTCGCATTCAGAAAGAGCTGAACCTCACCACCCTGTTTGTCACCCACGATCAGGAAGAGGCGCTGACGCTGTCTGACCGCATCGTGCTGATGAATAAAGGGAAAATTGTACAAAACGGCAATGCCGAGTCCCTCTATACTCAACCGGTAGACCTCTTCGCCGCCGGGTTTATCGGCAATTATAACCTGTTGAGTGCTGAGCAGGCTGCGCGGCTCACAGGGGAGACCTTCAGCGGTCAGGTAGCGCTTCGTCCTGAATCTGTGGCTTTCTGCCCGCCGGAACAGGGCATACCAGCTGAAATTCTCAGCCACAGCCTGCTGGGCAACGTTATCCGTTACCGGGTAAAGGCGCAAGACGTTGAGCTGATGGTGGATGTGCTGAACCGTTCTGTGGAAGATTTGCACCCGGCGGGTTACCGGGTGGGGCTGCATCTGGACAAAATGACGCTGCGGGAAGTCGCATAACGATACAGATATCATGCTGATTAAAAAGATTTTTTCAGCTAACCGACTAAACTTAATAGCGTAGGCAGAACGGGTCCCCCGTTCCGTACGTATCAGGTTAAGAAGTTGGAGGTCTATATCGGTGTTAACCCTGCTTAATTTGCTCTCTGCCGTCGCGCTGCTGGTCTGGGGTACACACATAGTACGTACCGGCATCATGCGCGTTTACGGCGCTGATTTACGTCGCGTGCTCAGCAAGAGTGTGGAAAAGAAACCGATGGCGTTTGTGGCTGGCATTGGCGTTACCGCGCTGGTGCAGAGCAGCAACGCCACCACGCTGCTGGTCACTTCATTTGTGGCGCAGGAGCTGGTTGGTCTGACGCCCGCGCTGGTGATTATCCTCGGCGCAGACGTCGGTACGGCGATCATGGCGCGGATACTGACGTTCGATCTCTCCTGGCTCTCTCCGCTGTTTATCCTGTTTGGCGTGGTGTTTTTCCTTGGCCGTAAGCAAACGCGAGCCGGACAGCTTGGCCGCGCCAGCATCGGCCTGGGGCTGATACTGCTTGCCCTGCAACTGATTGTGGCTGCGGCTACTCCTATCACCCAGGCGTCTGGCGTAAAAGTTATCTTCTCCTCGCTTACCGGCGATGTGATGCTGGATGCGCTGCTCGGTGCCGTTTTTGCCATTATCAGCTATTCCAGCCTCGCGGCGGTGCTGATTACCGCTACGCTCACGGCGACTGGCGTTATCTCGTTTAAAGTGGCGTTATGTCTGGTGATTGGCGCCAACCTGGGCAGCGGGCTGCTGGCGATGCTGAACAATAGCACGTCGAATGCCGCCGGAAAACGGGTGGCGCTGGGCAGTTTACTCTTTAAATTTATCGGCTCGCTGATGGTGCTGCCGTTTGTCGATCCCCTGGCCGATCAGCTGCAAAAGTTGCCGGTCAACGACGAAGAACTGGTGATTTTTTTCCACGTCTTTTACAACCTGATCCGCTGCCTGATTATGGTGCCGTTCGCCGATCCGATGGCCAGGCTCTGCACGCGGTTAATCGGTGATGAGAAGGAGTCCGAGCTGCGTCTGAAACCCCGCCATCTGGACAAAAGTGCGCTGGACACGCCTGCATTAGCCCTTGCCAACGCCTCAAGAGAGACGCTACGTATGGGCGATGTGCTGGAGCAGATGCTGGCCACCTTCAGCAAAGTGGTGCATGGCGAGCTTCGGGAAGAGCGCGAGATCCGCAAGCTGGACGACGACGTTGATGTGCTCTACACCGCCATCAAACTCTATCTGGCGCAGATGCCGAAAGAGGATCTGCCTGAAGAAGATTCCCAACGCTGGGCGGAAATCATCGAAATGGCGCTGAATCTGGAAATGGCGGGCGATATTCTGGAAAGGATGAGCGGCGACGTGGCCGATAAATCGCTGACGGCGCGGCGGGCATTTTCCGTCGAAGGCCTGGGCGAACTGGACGCATTAATTGAGCAACTGGCCGGAAACCTGCGTCTTGGCCTGTCGGTGTTTTTATCAAGAGATATCACCAGCGCCAGGCGCCTGCGCCGGGCCAAGCATCGCTTTCGCATCACTAACCGCCGTTACTCCCATAAGCATGTGGACCGCCTGCACCAGCAAAACGTGCAGAGTATTGAAACCAGCTCGCTGCATCTGGGGTTGCTGGGCGATATGAAGCGTCTGAATTCACTGTTCTGCGCGGTGGCCTACAGCGTGCTTGAACAGCCTGATGATGCGCGGGATGAGGAATAAGCGTCCCGGCGGGAGAAGATCCGCCGGGAAAGCTGCGCCGTTTGCGTGCCCGTAAAGAGCACGCCTGCGCTTCAGGGCGTTATTTTTTCTTAATCGGTTTGCCTGACCAGTAGCCTGCCAGCAGCGAGCCAGAGAGGTTGTGCCAGACAGAGAAGAGCGCGCCGGGCAACGCCGCCAGCGGCGAGAAGTAGAGCTTGCCCAGCGTGGCGGCCAGACCGGAGTTCTGCATCCCCACTTCCAGCGCCAGCGTGCGGCAGGTGGACTCATCAAAGCCAAACAGCTTGCCGCCCCAGTAGCCGCCCAACAGACCGATGGCGTTATGCAGCATCACCGCCACAATCACCATCAGACCCACCGAGCCGATAAAGCTCTGGCTACCTGCCACCACCGCGCTGATGATCAGCAAAATGCAGACCATAGAGAATGCAGGCAGATAAGGCTCCACGCGCCTGACCAGGCTGTTCATGGTGTGATGAATAACCAAACCAATGCTGATAGGCACCACTACGATCTTCACAATGCTGAGCAGCATACCGACCACGTCCACCTGAATATGGGTATCCACATAGAGTTTGGTCAGCAACGGCGTGGCAAACACGCCCACCAGGGCAGAGACCGATGAGATAGTAACGGAGAGCGCGACGTCACCCTTAGCCAGATAGATCATGACGTTAGACGCGGTGCCGCTGGCAACGCTGCCCACCAGAATCATGCCCGCCGACAAATCGGGCGGCATATGAAACAGCTTAGCCAGACCCCATGCCGCCAGCGGCATCACCAGATAATGCAGGAAGGTACCGGCAATGACCGGTGCCGGGCGCGTCAGCACCCGTTTGAAATCGTTGATGTTTAGCGTGACGCCCATCCCGAACATAATCAGCATCAGCAGGTAAGTGACCCACGGGCCAATGCCAAGAAAGGTGGTGGGTGAGTAGTAGGCGGCAACAGAGAGCAGAACTGCCCATAACGGGAACAGCCGGGTAATAGTGGCGAACATAGCCAGACTTCCTTTTTTCGGGGTTGTGTTTGTTTTTTGCAGGTTTTGCCATCAGACAGATCACTGTTTCCGGAACGAGGAAAAAGTGAACGCCGAATCATAGCATTAAATAACGGCAGGGGAAGCGTGGGCCAGAGACGCTGGCCCACGGCGGGTAGTGATTACTCTTTATGTGCCAGCAGATAACGGTAGAGCAGACCCCCAACGATGCCGCCAACAGCCGGCATCAGCCAGAACATCCACAGCTGCTGAACAGCCCAGCCGCCCTGGAAAATAGCCACGGCCGTACTTCTTGCCGGGTTAACGGAAGTATTGGTGACCGGAATGCTGACCAGATGGATCAGGGTCAGTGCCAGACCGATAGCGATCGGTGCAAAACCCGCCGGTGCACGCTTGTCCGTCGCGCCGTGGATAACGATCAGGAAGAGAGCGGTAAGCACCCCTTCACTCACCATGCCGGAGAGCAGTGAGAAGCCGCCGGGTGAATGCTCACCAAAGCCATTAGAGGCGAAACCGCTGGCCGCCGCATCAAAACCGTTCTGCCCACTGGCGATAACATACAATACGGCTGCGGCGGCGATGCCGCCGAACACCTGGGCCACGATGTAGATCACTATCTGCGAGGCAGGAAAGCGACCGCCAGCCCACAGCCCCAGCGTGACCGCCGGGTTAAAATGCCCGCCGGAGATGTGACCCACGGCGTAAGCCATTGTCAGCACGGTTAAGCCAAAAGCCAGCGCAACGCCGGCAAACCCGATCCCCAGCGCCGGGAATCCTGCTGCCAGCACTGCGCTACCACATCCCCCAAAAACCAGTACAAAAGTACCGAAAAATTCCGCCATAAACTTCCGCATAAAAACCCCTACACTCCTGAATTGATAAGGAACGGGATTATCGTGACGGGACGGGATAATTCAAGTTATGCCCTTTTTATTTAAATCTGAATTGATCTGAACAGGGTTTTTCACCGCAGATGCCCACGTGATTGCAGAAAATTCCTATATTATGCCGGGGTTCGCAACCAGGCGGCAGCGGGCAGGAAATAAAAAAACCGGGCCAGGCCCGGTTTTTTAAATAGCAGACGTACCAGAGGATTATTCGAACAGATTGCGATGCAGCGTTTGTACTACCTGCTCGGCGTCATTGCCCGGCACCAGGAAGCAGAGATTGTAGCTGCTGGCACCGTAGCAAATCAGGCGCAGATTGAACGGGTCCAGCACGCCAAACACCTCTTTGCCCACGCCACACGCCTGTGAAAGCTTATTACCGATAATCGCTACCAGCGCCAGATTCTCTTCCACTTCCACGCGGCAGAGGGAAGAAAGCTCGGTCAGTAGCGCCTGCGTCAGCAGGCTGTCGCCGTTCGACGTTGAGCCCGTGGTATCCAGCGTCAGCGCCACGCTCACTTCAGAGGTGGTGATCAAATCGACCGAGATATTATGGCGCGCCAGAATGTTGAACAATTCCGCCAGGAAACCGTGCGTATGCAGCATGGTCAGGCTGTGCAGCGTCAGCAGCGTCTGCTTGCGGCGCAGAGCCAGCGCGCGGAACAGCGGCGGATTTTGCGTTTGATTACAGACGCGGGTGCCGCCAGCCGCGGGATCTTTGCTGGAGCCGACAAACACCGGAATATCACTACGAACGGCTGGCAGCAGCGTGGCAGGATGCAGAACTTTTGCGCCGAAGGTGGCCATTTCGGCTGCTTCTTCGAACGTAATTTCATCAATGCGTTTCGCTGTGGGTACCACGCGTGGATCGGTGGTGTAGATGCCAGGCACGTCTGTCCAGATATCGATGCGGCTGGCGTGCAGCGCTTCACCCAGCAGGGCAGCCGTGTAATCACTGCCGCCACGGCCTAAGGTAGTGGTACGGCCTTTGGCCTCGCTACCGATAAAGCCTTGCGTCACCACCAGCGCCTGCGCCAGGCGTGGGGCCAGCTGAGCCTGAGCCAGCTCCGCCAGCAGAGCAACATCAGGCTCGGCACGGCCAAAGCGGTCGTTGGTGCGCAACACTTTACGTACGTCAAACCACTCAGACTCAACCTGACGCTGACGCAGGATCTCCACGAAAAGCAGGGTAGAGAGCAGCTCGCCGTGGCTGACCAGTTCGTCGGTCAGGGCGGCAGAGGTCGCCAGCGCAGCGGCTTCAGAAAGCATGGTGATGTTTTCCAGCACGCGATCCACTTCCTCGCGGATCACCTCCGGCTGGGCCAGTTCATCAACAATGGCGTACTGGATACGGCGGATCTCATCAAGCTGATAAGCCCGTTGCTCCTGCTCCTGACCTTCAGACAGCGACACCAGCAGGTTAGTCACGCCCGCAGAGGCAGAAAGAACCACCAGACGGGTATGGGGATCGGCCAGCACCACATCGGCGCTGCGGTTCATGGCTGTAAAATCGGCAACGCTGGTGCCGCCAAATTTGGCCACGATCAAAGATTGGGACATGTGTTGACATACCTCGTGTCTGATTAAATTCCTGGCACAAGGGAAGAGCGAAAACGGGGTAGACGTAGAAAAGGGGATTACTACGAGTCACCCAGAAGCGCCCCACCTTGTCTACCCGTTACGGATGCGGCAGCGGCTTAGGCTGCAGGACCCGTAATCAGGTGTGAATCGTTTTTGACGCACGATCCTGGTGACAACCCAGAGGATTCAGCCCCTGCGGTCGATACGCCCCACGCCGCGTGGATTGTACCTCGGCGTCGCTCCCCCTGATGTGTTTTCTCTGGATTCGGCTCCTCCAACACACTGCCTGGGCGACGCGCCTCTTCTGGCTTGCGCATCAGATGCGCAACTAGCGGGCTACAAATATCGCTTTCTGCTGCCGCTGTCAATCTCTGCCGTCTGAGGAATTTTCATTTTGCACCAGCGCAATCAGGGTGCAGGGCAGGACAGGCGTCTCTTCACCCCGTACCGCGTTCAGTGCGCCCGCTTCGTTTTGCACAAACAACGGGATCACCCCCTGGTTTTTTTCCAGGTACTCCAGCCAGCCAAAGTTTTCGTTAAGACGGGTGGCCTTAATAGTCGCGCCTTTCGACAGCAGGCTGCTGAGCTGGGCATAGGTCTGCTCCTGACCGAACAGCACTTCATGGCGACGAAAACGTGGGCTTTCGCTGTCGCGCTTCACGCGTAGTGCGGCACCGGAGCGGATAGCCGCCACGTTTTTTTCACCAAACATATGGCTGAAGTGATAAACCGCGAGCGCATTCTGATGGCGATTGGGCGACAACGCAAGCACCTGAGCCGTTTCGCTCAGATCAAGGAAGTTCTCTGCATGTTCCGACCAGGCATTGCCATAATAGGCGGGGATCCCCTCCATCCGCGCCAGCCGGTAATATTCCCAACTGCTGTCTGTCACCAGTACCGGGATATCGAGCTTTTGCAGCGAAGCTGCCAGCGTACGCGCCACGCTGTTGGCGCCGATAATCAGCACGCCACGCGGCTCGCGCTGCTGCACCTTCAGCATCCGCGCCAGCACCGAGCTGGTCAGGCTTTGCAGCACTACGGTGCCGATAATCACCGCAAACACCACCGTTACCAGCTTATCCGCGCCGACAAAGCCGGTTTTCTCCAGCGTCAGGGCAAACAGCGAGCTGACCGCTGCGGCAACAATACCGCGAGGCGAAATCCAGCTCAGCATCAGCCTGTCACGCAGCGGCAGTGACGAGCCCCAGGTAGAAACTGCAATGCATAAAGGACGGGCGATAAACTGCACAATCAGCAGCAGCCCGACCAGCGGCCAGCCCATTGCCAGTAGCGCAGCCAGATCCAGCCTTGCCGCCAGAATAATAAACAGGCCGGAAATCAGCAGCGCCGAAAGCTCCTCCTTGAAGGCGATAATTTCGCTGAGATCGACTTCGCGCATATTGGCCAGCCAGATGCCCATCACCGTGACCGTCAGCAGGCCGGACTCATCCGCCAGCGCGTTGGAAAGGCCAAATGCGGTCAGCATCACCGCCAGTACAGCAAAGTTTTGCAGATAACCCGGTAGCCAGACGCGCTTCAGGGCAATGCCCAGCAGCCAGCCAAAAAACACACCCGCGACTAAACCAACCGCTGCCGTTTCACCTAAAGTCCAGAACAGGTGCGTTAACGATTCAGCTTTCTGACGCAGCACAATGAACTCAAACACCAGCAGGGTGAAAATGGCGCCCACGGGATCGATAACGATGCCTTCCCAGCGCAGTACCTGGTTTATCGCCTTATTGGGACGTACTACGCGCATTAGCGGGGCGATAACCGTGGGGCCGGTGACCACGGTAACGGAGCCGACCAGCGCAGCAAGCTCCGGCGGAAAGTCGAGCAGCGCCCAGCAGGCAACGCTGATCGCCAGAAAGGTGATCATCATTCCTACGGTGACCAGGTTACGCACCACGCTTCCCAGACCGCGGATCTCGTCGAAGCGAAGCGTCAGCGCCCCTTCAAAGAGAATGATGGCGACAGAGAGTGAAACAAAAGGAAACAGCAGGCTGCCAAACAGGGCATCCGGTTGCAAAACGTGCCCGATCGGACCCAGGACTATGCCGAAAACCAGCAGCGGCAAAATGGCGGGCAGACGCAGCAACCAGGCCAGCCACTGGGCTACCAGCGAACTTAATCCAATGATAACCAACAGCAGTGGGGCAGAGAACTCCATAAAATTTTTCCTTTCGACAGCAAGAATAGTCATACTGAAACGCTGAGCGGGCAAGCTGACCGCCGCCTGAATTATAAATAGCCCCGGACAAAAAGGTGGGGAAACCTGCTAACGATAGCTGAGGCCTGTTACAGGAAGAGGGAACCCAGGCGGGTACCTCGGGTAACATGGCGTCCGGTCTGATTTACGGTTCTTAAATAAAAAGAGTGTGTTGTTATGAAAAATATCAATCCGACACAAACCGCTGCATGGCAAGCGCTGCAGCAGCATTTCGAAGAGATGAAAGACGTTCAAATTGCTGATTTGTTTGCTAAAGACAGCAATCGCTTCGCGAACTTCTCTGCCACCTTCGACGACCTGATGCTGGTAGACTTCTCTAAAAACCGCATCACCAGCGATACCCTCGCGAAGCTGCAGGATCTGGCGAAAGAGACCGACCTGCAGGGCGCTATCAAGTCGATGTTTTCCGGCGAAAAAATTAACCGTACCGAAGATCGTGCCGTGCTGCACGTTGCCCTGCGCAATCGTAGCAACACGCCGATCGTCGTGGACGGCAAAGATGTGATGCCAGAGGTTAACGCGGTGCTGGAGAAGATGAAATCTTTCTCTGAGCGCATTATCAGCGGCGACTGGAAAGGCTATACCGGTAAACCTATTACCGACGTGGTAAATATCGGTATTGGCGGGTCAGACCTGGGGCCGTTTATGGTGACTGAGGCGCTGCGCCCGTACAAAAATCACCTGAATATGCACTTCGTTTCGAACGTTGACGGCACGCACATCGCGGAAACCGTGAAGGATCTGAATCCTGAAACCACGCTGTTCCTGGTGGCATCAAAAACCTTCACTACTCAGGAAACCATGACCAACGCCCACAGCGCGCGTGACTGGTTCCTGAAAACAGCGGGTGACGAGCAGCACGTGGCGAAACACTTTGCTGCGCTCTCTACCAACGGTAAAGCCGTTGGCGAGTTTGGTATTGATACCAACAATATGTTCGAATTCTGGGACTGGGTTGGCGGACGCTACTCACTATGGTCAGCCATTGGCCTTTCCATCATTCTCTCTGTTGGTTTCGACAACTTTGAGAAGCTGCTGAGCGGCGCGCATGCGATGGACAAGCACTTCTCCACCACGCCAGCCGAACAGAACCTGCCGGTGATCCTGGCGCTGATTGGTATCTGGTATAACAATTTCTTCGGCGCTGAAACCGAAGCGATTCTGCCTTACGATCAGTACATGCACCGCTTTGCCGCCTACTTCCAGCAGGGCAATATGGAGTCGAACGGTAAGTATGTTGACCGTAACGGCGCGCCGGTTACTTACGAAACAGGTCCTATCATCTGGGGCGAGCCGGGCACTAATGGTCAGCATGCGTTTTATCAGCTGATCCACCAGGGCACCAAGCTGATCCCTTGTGACTTTATTGCCCCTGCGGTAACGCACAACAAGCTGGGCGATCATCATGCCAAGCTGCTGTCGAACTTCTTTGCGCAGACCGAAGCGCTGGCGTTCGGTAAATCACGCGATGCGGTAGAGAAAGAGTTTACCGATGCGGGCAAAGACGCCAAATCTGTCGAGCATATTGTGCCGTTCAAGGTGTTTGAAGGTAACCGTCCAACCAACTCCATCCTGCTGCGCGATATCACGCCGTTCAGCCTGGGGGCGCTGATTGCGCTGTATGAGCATAAAATCTTTACTCAGGGCGCGATTCTCAACATCTTCACCTTCGATCAGTGGGGCGTCGAGTTGGGTAAACAGCTGGCAAACCGCATCCTGCCTGAGTTGTCCGGCAGTGAAGAGGTCAGCAGCCATGACAGCTCTACCAACGGCTTAATCAACCGTTACAAGAACTGGCGCGGCTAATCTCTCTTCTGGAGACCCAGGGGCTGGTGCTGATGCACCGGCCCTTTGTTTTATCTGGCACCTCACTTCGCTACAGGCTTTTACTCAGGTAGCGAGTAGCGCCCGCTTAAACGACTGAATATGCGCACGGGCCGCTTCGGCTGCGCGTTGTGTATCCCCTTCTTCCAGCGCCATGATAATCGCGTTGTGCTCCGCAATAACCTCTTCCATATGCGTGACGCTGGAGAGAGTTGTGGCCCAGAAGCGCTGCGCCTGAGCGTGGATCACGCTGAGAATATCGGACAGCCGACGATTACCGGCAATCTCCGCCAGCATCTGGTGAAACTCCCGATCCAGCAACATCATCTGCTCTCTGTCGTGTGCCTTACTGGCTGCGGCGATCCGTTGATTGAGGTCGCGCAGTTGAGCAATATGTGTCGCCATCACCTTCTGGCTGGCGAGCTGCACGCACAACGTTTCGTTGACCAGCCGCACCTCTATTAGCTCCAGCGCATCGTCAATCGACAGAGGGGCCACCATCACGCCTTTACGGGGAATGATTTGCAGAAGCCCCTCGGTGGCCAGCCGGTGGATTGCCTGATTGACCGGCGTGCGGCCTCTCTCCAGATCGTCCATTACCTGCGCGGTATTCAGGTATTCGCCGGGCTTGTAGCGCAACGTAATCAGTCTGTGTCTGAACGCCAGATAGGCCTGATCGTTGAGCGACAGCGTCTTTTCCCTGCCTCCCGGGTTCTCATTTCCAGCAACCGAATCACTCATCACCACATTCCTTTTTTTGCTTATGAGACATATTACACAAAAATCTGGCATGAAAATCGCTAGTTTGAAATGACAGTGAAATTTCACAGTGTTTTTTCAAATGGAGATCGGCATATGCACCTTCAGTTCACCACAGGCGTTGAAACCGCCGCCACGCTGGATGTTGAGGTTAATCATTTCGTCATTGCGGGTTGGGTAGGGCGCGATCGGGATGCAGTGTTGCACCATATCAGGGAGCTGGAGGCGCTTGGCGTGCCCGCTCCGGGTGCAGTGCCGCTGTTTTACCGGGTTGCAACCAACCAGCTCAGTCAGCAAACCCAACTGGAAGTTGTCGGCAATGAAACCTCCGGTGAGGCCGAACCCTTCCTGTTTTTCACCCAGGGAGCCTATTGGGTTTCTCTTATTTCCGATCATACCGATCGCCATCTGGAAACGTTCAGCGTGGCGCTCTCCAAACAGGCCTGTATCAAGCCGGTTGCTGACAGCGCCTGGCGCATGAGTGAGGTAGCTGAACACTGGGATGCGCTTGAACTCACCTCCTGGATCAAAGAGCAGGGCGAGTGGGTTGTTTATCAGCAGGGCACGCTCGCTTCACTGCTGACGCCGCAGGATCTGCTGGCGCGCTATCCCGATGAGCGCAAAACCAGCGAGGGCTTTGCCATGTCCTGCGGCACCCTGAGCGCCATTGGCGGCATCCGTCCCTCCAGCGAGTTTCGTATGGCGCTGCATGACCCGATTCTGGGCCGTACGCTGGAACACCACTATCGTACCGGCGCGTTGCCGGTCGTTGCCTGAGGAGCCGGATGATGACCACACTGTGGCAGGCGAGCCAACAACTTCAGACGGGCGCATCCGCACCGGAGACTTTTACTGATGCCGCATTAAAAGCGGCAAGCGATCCCGACGGCGAAGGCGTGCGGGTCTTTATCCGACGCTATGAGGAGAGGGCAAAAATCCAGGCTCATCAGGCAGGCGTGCGCTGGCAAAACCATGCGGCGCTGAGTCCGATAGATGGGCTGCCGGTCAGCATTAAAGATCTGTTCGACGTTAAAGGCGAAGCGACTACCGCAGGATCGCGTCTGCTGGTGAACGCACCGGCAGCAACGGCTGACGCAAGCGTGGTAACCCAATTAACGCAGGCGGGTGCCGCAATTGTCGGCAAAACCAATATGACCGAGTTCGCCTTCTCGGGACTTGGGATCAATCCGCACTACGGCACGCCAGCCAACCCCTGGCAGCGCGAAGAGAAACGCATCCCCGGTGGCTCCTCCTCTGGAGCGGCAGTAGCGGTTGCCAGCGGTATGTCTCTGGGGGCCGTGGGTACCGATACCGGCGGTTCGGTACGCATTCCCGCCGCGCTGTGCGGACTCACCGGTTTTAAACCTACGGCCAGCCGTATTGATCAGCGCGGAACCCTGCCGCTCTCTGCCTCGCTCGACAGCATAGGGGTGATAGCGTATGACGTCCGCAGCTGCTGGCTGCTTGACAGCGTAATCGCCGCTACGCCGCTGGAGCTTCAGACTTTTGCGCTGAGACAGGCGCAATTTGCCATTCCGCAGACCCGCGTGCTGGACGATATGGATGAGGAGGTCACTCAGGCCTGGCAAAGGGCTATTGCTACGCTGCGCAATGCAGGTGCCACGCTGACCGAGCTGCCGCTACAGGAGCTTGCAGAGCTGAATAGCATGAACGCTCGCGGCGGCATCACTGCCTCTGAAGCCTGGCAGTGGCATCAACGCACTGCCCAGGCGCAGCCGGAGGCTTATGACCCACAGGTGCTGGTGCGGATACAGCGCGGTAGCCTGCTGACGGAGCAGGATGCCGCTGAACTTTATCAGCAGCGTGAAGCCTGGCGACAGCGCATAAACCTTGCGCTGACCGGATTCGATGCGCTGCTGATGCCTACCGTACCGCGCATCGCCCCCACTATTGCCTCGCTGGACGATCCGCAACGTTATATGGAGATCAATGCCCTGATGCTGCGCAACACCAGCGTGATCAACATGCTGGATGGCTGCGCCCTCTCTTTACCCTGTCATCTACCCGGCAACGCGCCGGTTGGCCTGAGCCTTGCTTCCGTACATGGTGATGATGCCCGCTTAATCAGCTGGTCGCTCGCTGTGGAAACTGCCCTTAACTGGAGAGCCTGAACATGACCCATTCCCACGGCATGCTGTTTGTTGCCACCAACATTGGCGCTGAAGACGAAGCGGATTTTAACCAGTGGTATGACCATGAGCACGTTGAGGAGCGCGTCGCTATTCCGGGCTTTCTCAGCGGTACGCGCTATCAGGCTGTGGATGCGGAGCGGAAATACCTTGGCCTCTATGAGACCAACTCTCTGGAGACCTTTACCAGTGCAGATTATCACGCCGCCTTTACGCGCCAGACCGGGTGGTCGGTAACAAACCTGCAAAAGATGGTTAATCCGATGCGCCGCGTCTGCGCAATCAGCCATACGCATGGTAAAGGCACCGGCCAGCACCTTGCGGTGGTGACGTTGAAAGGGGCGGCCGATCCTGCGGTATTAGCTGACTGGCAGCAGAGCGCGAGCCAGACGCCGGGTTATATTTCTTCCCGCCTGCTTACGCCTGATACCCAGCTCAGCTCACCGCTGCCGCGTGAAAATAAAGAGAACCGCCCGATGTTGCCTGTGTTGCTGATTAGCTGCAGCAATGCGCAATGTTGCCAGCAGCTGGCATTAGCCGCCACGGCAGGCTTGCAAGGCGATATTCAACACTATCTCTTCAGCTGGCAGTTAACCAAACAGGAGATGGCTCATGACTGATACTGATTCTACCCTGCATCAGGCGGTGCATGATAAGCGGACCAAATCAAAAACTGGGCGCCTTGCTGCGGCCAGTTCGATCGGCACTGCGCTCGAATGGTATGACTTCACCGTCTATAACATCATGGCCGCGCTGGTGTTCAACCACGTCTTTTTCCCCAGCTTCGATCCGATAGTCGGCACGATTCTGGCGTTCTCCACCTATGCGGTGGGCTACATCTCGCGTCCGCTGGGAGGATTTGTTTTTGGTCACCTCGGCGATGTCGCCGGGCGCAAGGCCGTGCTGATTATTACGCTGGTGATCATGGGCGTGACCACGGCATTAATGGGATTGCTGCCCGGCTATGCCGTCTGGGGAGTCTGGAGTCCAGTCCTGCTGGTGGCGCTGCGATTTGTGCAGGGCATCGCGCTGGGTGGCGAATGGGCGGGTGCCGTTCTGCTCTCCATGGAACATGGTGATGACAATAAACGTGGCCGTAACGCCTCGTTTGCTCAGGTCGGCCCCTCCTGCGGGACGCTGATCGGTACCGGCTTTATTACGCTGGTAACGGTTTTGATGAGCGGCGAACAGTTTCAGGCGTGGGGCTGGCGTATTCCCTTCCTGCTGAGCCTGCTACTGGTAATGTTTGGCCTGTGGCTGCGTCGTGGCGTTGAGGAGACGCCAACATTTGTCGCCATGCAGGCAGCGGAAAAAACTACCCACACCCCGCTGAAAGAGGTGTTTGTACGCTATCCCAAACAGCTGCTGATAGCTGGCGGCTCGCGTATCGGCTCTGACGTCCTCTATGCGCTGGTGGTGGTGTTCACGCTGACCTACGTTACGACGGTACTCCACCTGCCGCGCCCGCTGGCACTGATAGCGACCATGCTTGGCGCCATCGGCAATGCGGTTACCGTACCGATGTTCGGCGCGCTGTCAGATAAATGGGGTCGGCGTCCGGTCTATATTACCGGAGCACTGCTGGCAATCGTCTGGTCCTTCCTCTTCTTTGTGCTGCTCGACAGCACGCAGCCGGTTCTGATTGTGCTGGGAGTGATTGGTGGTTTGCTGATCCACGCCATGATGTACGGCCCACAGGCGGCGTTTGTCACTGAGCAGTTCCCCAGCCATGTGCGCTATGCCGGTTCATCGCTGGCCTATACCCTGGCGGGGATCATCGGCGGTGGGTTTGCGCCGCTGATTATCACTACGCTTTATAAAGAGATGGGCAGCACGCTGTGGGTTTCGCTCTACGTCACTCTGGCGCTAACTGTTACGCTTATCGCGCTCTGGAAAGCAAAAGAAACGGCGCATCGTCCGCTCTGACCCTCAACATTTTGGCGAAGGATTGCCAAAATAGCCGCTTACCGCCAGGGCGGATAAGTGGATGTTACCAGGGTGCCTGGTTCCGATCGAAATAAAATCCTCCAGTCATATCCGCAGAGTTAAGGTCTGCCAGCCAGACGATCCCGGCGGCGGCCTCAGCAACGGTTCTGTAGCCACTATGCCCATTGAAATCTGTGGCTGTGTAACCAGGGTCGACTGCGTTAACGCTGATACCAAACGCCGCAAGTTCTTTGGCGAAGGCAACGGTCACCGCATTAAGGGCAGTTTTCGAGCTGTTGTAACCCATCGCTTCAACCTGAGAATAGGGATGAGCGGGATCGGAAACCCAGCAGAGCGATCCTAAGCCGCTGCTGACCATCACAATTTTAGCACCAGAGGCGGCTTTTAGCAGAGGCAGGAAGGCCTGGGTCATGCGTATTACACCGAACACGTTCGTTTCATAAACACGTTGAATGTCGACGAGACTCTGCGTACCCGGCGTGACAGGCTGGGCGCCGGAAATACCGGCATTGTTGATCAGGACATCCAGTTTTCCCTCTTCTTTGCGCATCAGTTCAGCCGCAGCCTCTACGCTCTCGTTGTCAGTGACATCCAGCAGCAAAAGCCGTGCATCAATACATTGTGCTGCCAGTTCAGAAACCGCTGTTAATCCCCGGTTTTTGTCGCGGCTCCCCACCCATACCCGATAGCCGAGCAAGCCCATCTGACGGGCGGTTTCAAAGCCTATGCTTTTGTTAGCACCCGTAATAACGACATTTTTTATACTCAACTCAGCCTCCTCAGTTAGCCAGAAAGGTAAGGTGGGATCTCTTACCGCTGGCAATGATTACCGTTAAGCCTATTTATAGACTGAGCAGGCGTGTTTGATAATATGCCCGAATACGCATACGCTGATCGCTATGCCGAACAATAGCCTGCCCTCTGACATGAATGATTTGTCGATTTTTCTCGCTGTTTTTGAAGAAAACAGTTTCAGAGCTGCTGCACGGCGACTTGGCCTTTCCCCGTCAACCGTCAGCGAAAGGATCTCAGCCCTGGAACTCAGTCTGGGAGCGCCACTGCTGATCCGCACCACGCGTAGCGTCATGCCAACAGAAGCTGGTCGGGCGCTGGCGTCCCGTATTTTCCCGCTACTCTCTGAAATGAGAGCAGCACTCAACGATGTTGCAAGCTCTCAGCAACATGTACGGGGCGCGCTTAAGCTGAACGTCACCGGCGCGGTAATGACAGATATTCTTCCCCCTTTGCTCGACAGTTTTCTTACGCGTTATCCGCAGGTGAGGGTAGAAATCGTGGTTGAAGATCGGCTTGTAGATGCTATTGCCGCCGGTTGCGATGCAGGGATCCGCTATGGCGAGCACCTGGCAAAGGACACGATAGCTGTTCCTGTAGGCCCCAGGTCACAACGTTTAGCCTTAGCGGCCGCACCTTCTTATCTGGAGAGAAGGGGATGTCCTCTCGCTCCTCGGGAGCTACTCGATCACGACTGCATACGCCTGAAATATTCAAGCGGCGCGCTGGTCACCTGGGAATTTGAGTGTGAAGGAGAGAAGCTGATTGTTGATCCTCCGGGGCGGCTGACCATCGGCGTTAATGGCGTTTCCGCTGCCATCGATCTTGCCCGTCACGGCAAAGGGATTATTGCGACGTTTGAGAACTGGCTACAGCCCTGTTTTCAGAATGGCGATCTTCAACCCGTGTTGCCTGAATGGTGGAGCACTTTTGAAGGACCATGGCTCTATTTTTCCAGCCGATTTACCTCGGCGCCGCTGCGCGCATTTATCGATTTTCTGGCGGAACAGCGTTGACCGACCTTATCCGGGGTCTGGAGCCGCTCATCAGATCCGACTTTATCTGTTTATGGACCTGGTTGACATTATCTGCGGTTCTCTCTGTTACCCGATAGCCGTTGCGCGAGAGACAAACTAAAGCAGCTTACAGCTCTCTAATGCCCCCAAAAATAGATAAAGTCACGCGCGCAGAGGTGAGGATAATCTTAAAAATCGCTGTTTTGCTTTGATTTTCTTAAGGATAAATCTGAAATAAACCAGGGCGGTTTATCGAGGTTATGCTGCCGATCTGTCGCTAATATTTTGAAATTTAAACTCTTTAATGCAATAACTCTCTCTCAGCGCCCTCTCCGGTAATTACGCCTTACTAAAGGACATTATTAGCGTATGACACTAATAATTGGTCCTGACGCAGTTATAAACACTAATATATTGAATTATTTAGTCAAATGTTGCCCTGGATGGGCAAAGCGTGCTTATTTTAGACAAAGAAAAGGGCCGTCGCGACAGCGGGGATCCCCCTGAATTCTGGTCATTTATTGCCTTATACTGGAGCCGCCTGAAAACCTTCAGGTGAGGTATCCATTCATTTAATGAAGGGAAATGTTATGAAAAAAGTCTTATGTGCTGCTGCAGCCATAGTGTACTTAGCCAGTGCTTCAGCCGCGTTTGCTGCGCCTGAAGAAGCTGGCGCTGCCGCCGGTGCTACTGCGGGGACACTCTCCGCCGGAACCACTACTGCGGTAGGTGTGGGTGCGCTTGGCGCACTGGTTGGTGTTGCTCTTGCAGCATCCAGTGGTGGCAACGGTTCAAATACCGGCACCACCACAACCACCACCACCAGCACCACGCGTTAAGTGCGGTAAATTAATCATAACCACACGTTTGTGTGGTTATTTTTTGACATTGTCAGACTTTGCTCAGGGACACACACAGGTGCGCTACCTATCACTGCTGCTTTTCTGCCTGCTTCTCCAGGCCTGTACACAAACACAAAAAGGGCTTGGAGAGACGGTAAAACTCGCCCTGCTCGGGCCGGATGACGTTCAGGTTACCGATCAACAAGTTGAAAATCTGCCTTATGCCAGCATGTACCTGCGCGTGAATAACGGGCAGCGTATTTTTGTGGTGCTGGGCTTTGATGAAAACGGCCAGCAAAAGTGGATCACCCGCGATCAGTCGATGGTGGTCACTCAGCATGGACGCGTGGTGAAAACGCTGGGGCTGGCAGACAACCTGAGTGATGTCACCAATCTGAGCCAGGACCCGCTGTCGAATCCGCTCGAACTGACGGAAGGGGCAGGCTGGACGCGTACCCTGAGCTGGAGTGAAGCAGGTAAATTCCGCGCGGCAACCGCTACCTCCCGCTTTACGCGCCTGAAAGATCAGGTTCTGCTGCTGGCAGGCAACAACGTGGCCTGTCGCGTCTGGCAGGAAGAGGTTGAGCTGCCCGCAGAGGGCAAATCCTGGCGCAACACCTTCTGGATTGATACCACCGCTGGAGAGGTTCGCCAGTCACAGCAGACGCTGGGCGGCGACTATTTCCCTGTTGAAACCACCATCCTGAAGCCTGCGAAATCATGAAAAAAATAACTCTTCTCTTTGCAGGGATCGCTGCCTGCGTCTCGCTGAGCCTGCGTGCGGAAAGTCAGGTAACGGTTTACTCCCAGGGGCAGACGCAGACGGCGACAGTCAGTGATGCACAGAATCTGGCTCAGTTGGTCAGCAGCCCTGCGCTGGCAGGCAAAACCTGGTGGCCCGGTACGGTAATTGCGGAAAAACTGGCGACCGCCGCCGCGGTTCAGCAGCAGCAGCAAGTTATGGCGCGCCTGAAAGCCTGGAGCAATGCCCTGTATGCGGACGGCGACGCCACTCTTGCGGCCGTCGTGGATAACGTGCTGCAACAGGTGGCCGCGGTGAAAGTCACCGGACGGCAATTCACCAATCTTGATCCCGACTGGGTTCGCCTGCGTCCCGGTGCTAACCGGACTCTGGCAGGAGATTACAGCGTCTATACGCTGCAAAAGCCCACCACCATTACCCTGGCAGGCGCGATTGCCGGAAGCGGTAAAACCTCGTGGCTGCCTGGCCGGAGCGTGGTGGATTATCTGCAGGATCATGACAACCTGTCGGGTGCAGAGCGGAACGTTGCGGTGCTGATTGCCCCGAACGGCGAGGCCAGTGAAGTGCCGGTCGCTTACTGGAACCGCCGCCACGTTGAGCCTGAAGCAGGCAGCATTATTTACGTTGGCTTTTCCTCATGGACGCTGCCTGGCGACAGTGAAGACCTTAACCAGCAGATTGTTTCTGTTCTGACGCACCGGATCCCTGACTGATGAAAAAATCTTATCTTCTCAGCCTGTTAGCTATTTCTGTGGCCTGCGCCTGTCAGGCCCAGGCGGCAACCTTTCCCGATCCGGTTGGTCCTTCGCAGTCCGATTTTGGCGGAGTGGGCCTGTTGCAGGTTCCCACCGCGCGGATGGCAAAAGATGGCGAATTCAGCCTGAACTACCGTTATAACGATCAGTATCGCTTCTACTCTTCATCGGTTCAGCTTTTCCCCTGGCTGGAAGCGACCATTCGCTATACGGATGTGAAAACCCGCCGCTACAGCGCCGTGGACAGCTTCAGCGGAAGTCAGAGTTACAAGGACAAAGCGTTCGATCTGAAAGCCCGCCTCTGGCAGGAAGGCTACTGGCTGCCGGAAGTGGCCGTAGGCGCGCGTGATCTGGGTGGTACGGGCCTGTTCGACAGCGAATACCTGGTCGCGACCAAAGCCTGGGGACCGTTTGATTTCACGCTGGGCCTGGGATTTGGTTATCTGGG
Organism: Erwinia sp. MMLR14_017; assembly: GCF_033657285.1. Classification (NCBI taxonomy): domain Bacteria; kingdom Pseudomonadati; phylum Pseudomonadota; class Gammaproteobacteria; order Enterobacterales; family Erwiniaceae; genus Erwinia; species Erwinia sp. MMLR14_017. The sequence goes on from NZ_JAWVWP010000001.1 coordinate 40,594, forward strand.
TAACAGCGGCACGGTGAAAAACCCGTTCTGTGAAGCGGACAGCAGCTACTGCAACCGTTCTGATACCAGCGGGACGGCGGGCTCTGTCAGCGGCAAAGATATGTTTAAAGGCCCTGCGGCGATTTTCGGCGGGGTGGAGTATCAGACCCCCTGGCAGCCGCTTCGCCTGAAGGCAGAATATGAAGGCAATGATTATCAGGATGACTTTGCCGGTCGCCTTGAACAGAAAAGCAAAATTAACGTCGGCGCCATCTATCGCCTTACCGACTGGGCAGACGTGAATGTCAGCTACGAGCGCGGCAACACCTTTATGGCTGGCTTCACGCTGCGTACCAACTTCAACGATCTGCATACGGTTTCGATTGATTCCGCCAAACCCGCTTATAAACCGCAACCGCAGGGTGAGTTCCTTGAGCAGACTGCCGTGGCGAGCCAGCTGACCGATTTGAAATATAACGCCGGGCTGGATGCGCCAAATATTCAGGTGCAGGACCACACTCTGTACGCTTCCGGACGGCAGACAAAGTATCGTAATACCCAGGAAGGGGTGGATCGCGCTAACGTGATCCTGATGAATAACCTGCCAGCCAATATCGACACGCTGAAAGTGACGGAAATTCGCGACCGGATGCCGCAAGTCACCACAGAAACGAAGGTCGCCAGCCTTCGCCAGCAGCTGGAAGGATATCCGCTCGGCAAAGAGCAGACGCTGGATCAAAAGCGTGTTGAGCCGGTCGATCCGGGCCATACCGAGCAGGGTTACTATATTGATGCTGATGATTTCAACTACAGCATTGCGCCGGTTCTGAATCAGTCTGTTGGCGGCCCGGAGAGCTTCTATCTCTACCAGGTTGGCGTGATGGCAAACGCCAATTACTGGTTGACGAAGCACCTGCTGATTGATGGTAGCCTGTTCGGCAATCTGGCAAACAACTACGATAAATTTAATTACAACGGCGCGCCAAACGACTCTTCACTGCCTCGCGTTCGTACGCACATTCGCGACTATGTGGATAACAACGTCTACGTTAATAATCTGCAGGCCAACTACATGCACGCCCTGGGCAACGGCTTCTACGGCCAGCTCTATGGCGGCTATCTGGAAACCATGTACGGTGGCGTAGGGGGCGAAGTGATCTATCGTCCGCTGGACTCTGACTGGGCAGTGGGCATCGATGCCAACTACGTCAAACAGCGTGACTGGGACAACATGATGCAATTTACCGACTACACAGCAAAAGTCGGTAATCTGACAGCCTACTGGCGTCCTTCCTTCTTTAATAACCAGGTGCTGGTGAAAGCCAGCGTGGGTCAGTATCTGGCCGAGGACAAAGGGGCCACCATTGATGTCTCCCGCCAGTTCGACAGCGGTGTGATTGTGGGCGCTTACGCCACCAAAACCAACGTGTCGGCGGAAGAGTACGGCGAAGGAGACTTCACCAAAGGCTTCTACATCTCCATTCCAATGGATCTGTTTACTGCTTCGCCAACGCGTGGCCGTGCGCAGGTAAGCTGGACGCCGTTAACGCGTGATGGCGGGCAGATGCTGGGCCGTAAATACCAGCTGTATGATATGACCAGTGACCGGGATCGCGATTTCCGCTAACCAAACGCGGCGGGTCAAATGGCCTGAATGTGGTTTGCAAAGGGTGCACGTTGTGCACCCTTTTTTATTGGAACTGCCTGCTGCGTCAGCGCCTGTCACGGAGCGCAAAGGCATGTGGAGCCGGGTGGTGCTTATTAAAAGCGCCTGCTTTATCAGCGACTGCTGCGGAAAGCGGGGCGGTGGCTAAGCAAAACTTGTGAACTGGCTCACACTAAAGCATATTGTGCGTATCAGGATTACCCTGACCGATAACCATGATTTAGAGGAAGCACCATGATTACCGCCACGCGTATCGCCTGGTTATTACAGATGTTGCTGAATATTGGGCTGATAGGACTGGCCTGCATTCTGGCCGTTTTTTTAGGCAAGGAGACCATTCATCTCGCCAACGTGTTGCTGAATACCGGCGAACAGACCTCTTCCTATTTATTGATCGATGGAATAGTGATCTATTTCCTCTACTTTGAATTTATCGCCCTGATCGTGAAGTACTTTCAGTCGGGCTATCACTTCCCGCTGCGCTATTTCGTCTATATCGGTATCACGGCCATTATTCGCCTGATCATTGTTGATCATAAAAATCCGCTGGATACGCTCGCCTATTCCGTCGCCATTCTGATTCTGGTGGTGACTCTCTGGCTGGCTAACAGCAATCGCCTGAAGCGCGAATGATTTCCGGCGCGCCCTGAAGGGCGCGCAATGCTCCCGGCAAAAATCGCATTAATTTCCCTTCTCATGCCGTGTTCTCCTTTAACCTCTGCGTTACACTATGGCACCCAATTTTTTGCCCGGAGAAGCCGAATGGCTGAAAACGCGCTGACGCAATTGCGCGCCCTTGAGTGGCTTCCTGCCTCCTCGCCCTTGCTGACCGAGCCGCTGCTGGACTGGTTGATGGAAGAAGATTCCATGACGCAACGTTTTGAACGTCATTGTGAAAAAGTGACGGTGAATATTGTGCGTGAAGGGTTTATTGGGCCAGAGGATGCGGCGCAGGAGGTGGAATTTTTACCTCAGGAATCCCGCTACTGGCTGCGTGAAATTTTGCTGTGTGGCGACGGTGTGCCCTGGCTCGCTGGCCGGACAATCGTCCCTGAATCAACTCTGATCGGGCCAGAGCAGATGTTGCAACAGCTGGGCACCCGCCCGCTGGGACGTTATCTTTTTTCTTCTTCATCGCTGACGCGAGATTTTATCGAGCCGGGCCAGCATACGGAGTTATGGGGACGCCGTTCCCGTCTGCGTCTCTCCGGCAAGCCGCTGTTGCTGACCGAACTGTTTTTACCGCCGGCACCGCTTTATCAGTCGCTGTTGGCTAAAGGGAACCCGTAACGTGGAGAGAACGCTTCCAGTGAGTAAATTCCAGGCCTACAGCCGCCTGATGCGCATCGACAAGCCGATTGGCTCGCTGCTGCTGCTGTGGCCCACTTTTTGGGCGCTGTGGCTGGCGGGCAAAGCGATCCCGCCGCTTAACGTGCTGATTGTGTTTACCCTTGGCGTATTCTTTATGCGCGCCGCTGGCTGCGTGGTTAATGATTTCGCCGATCGTAAAATTGACGGGCATGTTAAGCGCACCCAGGCGCGTCCCTTACCCAGCGGCGCGGTGACCTCCAGAGAGGCAAAACTCTTGTTTGCCGGGCTGGTACTGGTCTCGTTCTGTCTGGTGCTGACCATGAATGCGATGACCATCTGGCTCTCTTTTGGCGGCCTGGCGCTGGCCTGGGTCTATCCGTTTATGAAACGCTATACCCATCTGCCGCAGGTGGTGCTGGGCGCGGCATTTGGCTGGGCTATTCCCATGGGATGGGCAGCAGTAAGCGAAACCGTGCCGCTGGTTTGCTGGCTGCTGTTTGCCGCTAATATTTGCTGGACAGTGGCTTATGACACGCTGTATGCGATGGTGGACAGAGATGACGACTTAAAGATTGGCGTGAAGTCGACAGCGATCCTGTTTGGTCGCTTTGATAAGCTTATCGTGGCGCTTTTACAGCTGACGACGCTGGCACTGATGGCGCTGATTGGCTGGATGATGCAGCTTGGCGGGGCTTTCTACTGGTCAATCCTGCTGGCTGGCGCGCTTTTTATCCATCAGCAGAAGCTGATTTCCGCCCGCGAACGCGATGCCTGCTTTAAAGCCTTTCTGAACAATAATTATGTGGGGCTGGTGCTGTTTATCGGTATTGCGTTGAGTACCTCTCCGCTGGCTGCCTGGCTTTGACTGAGTGATTAAACGGCAGCAAAAGCGGGGCCGCTGAAGGTGACAGTCACAGAATAAGCTTGCCGCCTGGCGTTGAGCGTCCAGTCACAAAAAAGGGTCGATGATTGCTCATCGACCCTTTTTAACAGCGTCAGAATTTACTCGTGCGGTCCCGCACTTTCGATAGTCATCCGCACTTCCTGAGTGATTAAATCAGCCAGCATCTGATAGACCTTATGCGTCTGCTCAACCTGCGCATCGCCGGTATCACTGATGTAGCCTTCATCACGCAGCGTCAGCACCAGCGTTGAAAAGACCGCTTTGTCGAAGAATTCAGGCGCATTGATGCCATGCAGTACCGACAGGCGCTGAGCCATGGTCCGGCTCTCTTTTTCCAGCGTTCCGCGGTTAATCGACGGATTGGCACTGAGAATAGAGAAAGTAATGGCGTAGCGTTGCAGCGTCTCCCGCACGCCCGCAGCCAGCAGTTGTAGCGTAGGGAAACGGGCCGGACTCAGACGCAGCATCTGATCGTCCGCTGTCAACAGCCCCTGACGTGCCATCTCACTTACCAGCGAATCCAGCACCGCTGGCAGCTCTTCTTTATTCCAGTGCAGGAACAGCTCACTTTTCAGCATAGGATAGATCACGCTAATCTGGCGCAGTAGCTCGGCCCGCGTCACCTCACGGTAATGCATCAGGATCACCGCTATCAGCGACGGCATCACCAGCATGTGATGAACGTTGTTGCGGTAATAGGTCATCAGCACCGCCTGCTCGCGTGGCAGGACGATGATTTCACCAATATTATCCTGCTCAATTTCAAACTTGTTCATGCTCAGAGCGTGATCAAGCAGCGCTTCCGGCGTCATATCCGGCACGGTAGAGTCTGAAGAGTAGGGCACGTTGCGCAGCAGCTGCACATAACAGGTTAGCTGCCCGATGAGCTGCTCACGCGTCAGAGAGCGCTGGCGGGACGCCAACAGAGCCGTCACGCAAAGGTTCATCGCGTTCGCGGCCCCGGCGTTGTTAATGCTCACCATTACGCGCTGAGCAATATCATTGACCGCTGGCGTCAGCCAGGCCGGGCGCTGTGCTTCAATCGGGTCGATAGCTTCCCGCCACTCCGGCACATGCTTGTTGAGATAAGCCACCAGGGGCAAAGGCTCACCAAAGTTCACGTAGCCCTGGCCGAGATTACGCAGCTTACGCAGCCCGCGAACCATCGACATAAAGCCCTCTTTCTCTTTGGTGGCGCCGCGCAGCTCTTTTGCGTAAGTCCCTACCTCCATCACGTGCTCATAACCGATATAGATCGGCACCAGCGTGATAGGACGGTTACCACCGCGCAGCATCGCCTGAATCGTCATCGACAGCGTGCCGGTTTTCGGGTCCAGCAGGCGGCCGGTACGCGAGCGGCCGCCCTCCACAAAGTATTCAACCGAGTAGCCACGGGTAAACAGTTCACCCAGATATTCGCGGAACACGGTGGAGTAGAGCTTGTTACCTTTAAAGGTACGCCGGATAAAGAAGGCTCCCAGACGGCGGAAAATCGGGCCTGCCGGCCAGAAATTCAGGTTAATACCGGCTGCGATGTGCGGCGGCACCAGACCCTGGTGATAGAGCACATAAGAGAGCAGCAGGTAATCCATATGGCTGCGGTGGCAGGGCACATAAACGATCTCATGACCGTCCTGAGCCAGCTGACGCACGCGCTCACCGCCGTTGACGTTAATACCCTGATAGAGTCGGCTCCATGTCCAGCCCATGATGCGGTCCGTAAGGCGAATCGCTTCATAGGAGAAATCAGCGGCAATCTCTTCCATCAGCTCAATGGCATTCTGCTGGGCTTTCTCGTGGGAGATTTTCTTGCTGCGCGCTTCATCCTCTACGGCTTTGGCAATCGCTTTCGACTGCAACAGCTTGTTGAAAAGGTCCTGGCGGACGGGCAGACGGGGACCCACCGCAGCCAGACGCTGGCGGGCAAAGTGCATTCTCGCCACTCTTGCCAGCTTCTGCGCAATGCTTTTATCCGTACCGTGTTCGGTAGCCATGCGGCGAAGCGACACCATAGGCGAGAAACGCACAAAGCTGTCGCGGCCTAACCACAACACGGCAACGAATTTCTGTACACCATTCAGCACGCGCAGGTGGGGTTGATCGTCACCCTGCACTTCGCGGCCAGGTGCCCGACCAAACATCACCGAGACCGGCACCATCTGCACATCCAGTAAAGGATTGCTGCGGTGGAGATCCAGGTACTCATGGAACAGTTTCACCGATTCCACGTTTGGCACGAAATAGGGGAAAACACGCGGGCCGTCATGGATAAAGACGTGACGAGGCAGTACCGTTCCGTCGATTTCAAGGGGGTCCAGCGGATCGGGGAGATCCTGTTTGCGGCACTGTTCACGCAGCGCCAGCAGATCGGCCTTTGAATCATAGGGCAGCACATACATAATAGGGCGCGATGTGTCGAGCGACAGCTCAGTGACCGGCTCGGCAGGAATCGCTTTACTCTTTACCAGAAATTTAACCGGTAAATTCAACAGTTTATAATATAAGTTACGCCAACCTGACATAGACAACATGAAGCCTCTTGTTAGCAAAGCGCCGCAAGCATACCAGAAAGCGCCAGTGAGATCTGTGGTGTTGCAAATTGTGCGCCACCCAGACATTGACGTTAATCATCACAAAGGGTTCCCTCATTATGGCAAATAACGTCACCGGACTGACCCGCATTATAAAAGCCGCCGGCTACTCGTGGAAAGGAATACGCGCTGCCTGGCAAAACGAGGCGGCCTTCCGGCAGGAGGCGGTTGCTGCCGTTATCGCCACCCTCGTCGCCTGCTGGCTCGACGTGGATGCCATTACACGAGTGCTATTGATAGGGTCTGTGGTGCTGGTCATTATCGTAGAGATCCTCAATAGTGCGCTGGAGGCTGTGGTGGACCGTATTGGCAGTGAATTCCATCCGTTATCTGGCCGCGCGAAGGATATGGGTTCTGCTGCCGTGCTGCTGACGATATTACTCGCTATTTTTGTGTGGGTAATGCTGTTAATGGGTTAATTGCGGGATGTTTCCCGTTTTTAGCGAACCGCCGCTTTTTAAGCAGGTTTAGGTTTTCAATGCGCAAATACCTGTATATACTCACAGTCGACTGTATAAACAACCAGGGGGCGGGATGAAAGCACTAACGGCAAGGCAGCAGCAGGTTTATGACCTGATACGCGACCACATTAACCAGACCGGCATGCCACCGACGCGGGCGGAAATTGCTGCGCAACTCGGCTTCCGTTCCCCTAATGCGGCTGAAGAACACCTCAAAGCGCTGGCGCGTAAAGGCGTGATTGAAATTGTCTCTGGCGCTTCACGCGGTATCCGTCTGATGATGGAAGATGAGACAGGGTTGCCGCTGATAGGGCGCGTTGCTGCCGGGGAGCCTTTACTGGCGGAGCAGCATATTGAAGGGCACTTCAAGGTAGACCCAGGCCTGTTTAAACCAGGCGCCGATTTCCTGCTGCGCGTTAGCGGGATGTCGATGAAAGATATTGGTATTATGGATGGCGACCTGCTTGCTGTGCATAAAACTCAGGATGTCCGTAACGGCCAGGTCGTGGTCGCGCGTATTGATGATGAAGTCACGGTAAAACGCCTTAAAAAACAGGGTAATATAGTGCATTTACTCCCTGAAAACAGCGATTTCCAACCGATCGTTGTCGACCTGCGTCAGCAGACGCTGTCGATTGAAGGGCTGGCCGTGGGCGTGATCCGCAACGGTAACTGGCTCTAAAGATCTGGTCAGGACGCACCCTCTGAACGGTGCGTCATTGTTATCGTGGCACCGGTCTGGTGCGGCGATAGTGCTTATTAGCCAGTCGCACAGTGGATGATAATGCGATTATTTTCCCCCTCGGATAAACATCTCTGGCGGCTGGCGCTGCCAATGATCCTGTCAAATATCACCGTGCCCTTACTGGGGCTGGTGGATACGGCGGTCGTTGGTCATCTGGACAAACCTGCCTATCTTGGTGGCGTAGCCGTTGGCACCACGGCCACCAGTTTTCTCTTTATGCTGCTGCTGTTTTTACGCATGAGTACTACCGGCCTCACGGCACAAGCTTTTGGCGCAGGGGATAAACCTGCGCTGGCTCGTGCGCTGATGCAACCCCTTCTGATAGCAGTGGCCGCCGGCCTGCTGTTTGTTCTCATGAAATCTCCCTTAACGCATCTTGCGCTTTCCGTTGTCGGGGCCGACAAAGAGGTGCTGCATCAGGCCGCTCTGTTTATGCATATTCGCTGGCTAAGCGCGCCCGCCACGCTGGCGAATCTGGTGCTGCTTGGCTGGCTGCTGGGCGTTCAGTATGCGCGAGCGCCGGTGATCCTGCTGGTGGTGGGGAACATGGTGAATATCGCGCTGGATCTCTGGTTGGTGATTGGCCTGAAATGGGGCGTGCAGGGCGCCGCTGCCGCCACGGCCATAGCGGAATATGTCACCATGATTATCGGTTTAGTGATGGTATGGCGCGTGCTGAAGCTACGCGGTATTTCGCTGCCGGTGTTAAAAACGGCCTGGCGCGGCAACATCGGGCGGCTGTTGCGGCTCAATCGCGACATTATGCTGCGATCCCTGCTGCTGCAACTCTGCTTCGCCTCGCTGACGGTTCTGGGGGCGCGGCTGGGCGGCGAAGTTGTCGCCGTCAATGCGGTGCTGCTGATGTTCCTGACATTTACGGCCTATGCGCTGGATGGCTTTGCCTATGCCGTTGAAGCCTGCTCCGGCGAGGCCTTTGGGGCCAAAAACGCAGAGAAGTTGCTCGCCGTCTGGCGCGCCGCCTGTCGTCAGGCTGGGCTAGTGGCGCTGGCTTTTTCCCTGATTTATGGTCTTGCAGGCCCGCAGATAGTCGCCTTACTGACCTCCATTCCGGCCCTGCAACAGCAGGCCGACAGCTACCTGTTCTGGCAGATCGTGCTGCCCGTCTGCGGGGTTTGGTGCTATCTGCTTGATGGTATGTTTATCGGTGCAACGCGTGCCAGCGAAATGCGTAATGGCATGGTGATTGCGGCTGCCGGGTATGGCCTGACGCTGTTTACCGTCCCGCTGCTGGGAAACCATGGGCTCTGGCTGGCAGTGATGGTATTCCTGCTGCTACGCGGCCTGACGCTCTGGCTTATCTGGCGTCGACACTGGCAGAATAACAGCTGGTTCGTGCAGTGAAATTATTTGTTACCTTCCTCTGCCGCTTCGTTAGCCGCTGATTTAAAACAGCTTTTAAACAGGCACTTCGTGCGTCTGCTCTGATTCTGGCGGAATATTTTGCTTAACAGAGCAAGATTCTAATCTTCTACTATAATTATCTGTATGTCAGGCGATTGAGCAGCGTTTTATGTTGTTGCTCTCGGATTCGCTGACAGGATAATCCTAAAGCTGTGTAAACCTAAGGTCGAGGAGAGACAAGATGAACAAAGACGAAGCCGGCGGTAACTGGAAACAGTTGAAAGGTAAATTTAAAGAAAAGTGGGGCAAGCTGACCGATGACGACATGACCGTTGTTGAAGGTAAACGCGATCAGCTTGTTGGCAAGATTCAGGAGCGTTACGGTTATGGTAAAGATCAGGCTGAGAAAGAACTCAGTGACTGGGAAACCCATAATAACCACCGTTTCTGACAGCCAGAGAATTCTCTGACAAGAATTTAGCGTTTCAGGACGATGCTCCTACCCAGGCACATGGAATGTGCCACTTAATCTCTTCGGCAACCTGGTTTACTCTCGCCCTTCAAATCCGTAATTCAACATTCTGGCACCCTTCCCCTGCTGCAAAATCCCTGTCTGGCATCCATTTGAGTCTGGCTGCTCCGTAGCCAATTTTTCAGTGTAAGTTTGTCACTTCACAGGGTAACTATTCTGCGTTGCAGAGGGAGTCAGCGCTCTTGCTTTATGTCCGCCTTGTGGACAGCGCTCTTGATCCGGCAAATTTTTATTATTCCACATCTGACGCCCGCGCTTTTAAGCGTCAGCGCTTCTTAACGCCCGCGTTTCTTCGGGGCGGGGGTATGGTCGTGCTGGCACGCATCCTGATGGGTACAGGCTTCAACTTCAACGCAATTGTGGCATAAACCATGAGCTTCAATAACGCTATGCGCCAGGGCGAATCCGGAAGTTAGTGCCAGCGATTTCAGGATATTCTCCACGCCTTCCGCCTGCTGTTCCGCTACGGAACCACACCGATCGCAAATTAACATGGCCGATGTGTGTGAAGGTTGTTCGAAATGATGGCAAACCACATAGCTGTTAGTCGATTCCACGCGGTGGACAAACCCCTGCTCAAGCAGAAAATCCAGCGCGCGATAGATCGTAGGCGGTTTGGCCTGAGGCTCTGAGGCTCTCAGCAAGTCCAGCAGGTCATAAGCACTGATCGCACCCTGATGCTGGCTCATTAAGCGCAGCACTTCCAGGCGTTGAGGCGTCAGCCTGACATTACGTTGCTGGCAGATCGTTTCCGCCTGCGACAGGATTTTTTCAGGACTGCTTATGCTCATAACTTTCCCCTCAGGCCAGATCAGATTGTTATGTTATCACGCCCGCCGCAAAACGCCGAATTCAGGCCACACGCCTCTTTCTGTCAGGTTTTACAGCGTTAAATCATTGAACTAACACTGGATCTGATACAGATTTGCACTAAAGCTGACTTGTTAAAGGGCGTTAATGAATCAGGGGTTAATAAACTGTGCCATAGAATTTCTTTAAAACTTTACTAATGTGAATTGCAGCCTGTGCTGATAATCGCTACTTTGTAGCGGCGGTTATAGTGCATTTAAGATAAAACAAACGTTACGGACAGCTTATGAATCTGCCTGTTAACAGATAAATAAAACGGCAATAAGCCGAAAAGCTCCACCATTGTTACTTACTTCTCAGCAATGAAAAGCTGCCTCTGTGTCCATTATTCAGGCAGCAGAAAACTTCACGCTTTTAACGGCGTTTTCCTCTTTGTCTGGATGGGTCTCAAGTAAAAATGGCAAAATTAATCCGTAAGTTGAACAGCTTTTCCCGCCCTGCAGCCTTTCCCATTTTATTTTTGGCTCCCCTCAGCGCTCTGGCCGCCGGTAACTATTACGATGCGCGCAACGATGCCATGGGCGGTACAGGTGTTGCCTCTTCCACTTACGGCACTGCCGTACTGGCAAACCCGGCGTTGATGACCAAAGCGCAGCCGGACGACACGGTAAGCATTATCCTTCCGGCAGCAGGTCTGCAGGTCACGGATAAAAACAAGCTGATTGATAAGGTTGATGACCTGACCGACAGCGTTGACCGTTATCAGGATCTGGCGGGTAGCCTTACCAGCTTTGCCGATTATCCAAAAGTTCAGGCAGCGGCGGGCGATTTAGCCAGCCAGCTACGCGGCCTCAAAGGCAATCGGGCATCGGGCACGGCAGGCGCAGCCCTTGCGGTCACTGTTCCTAATGAAGTTCTGCCGTTTGCCTTTGTAACTAAAGCCTATGGAACCGCAAGCGTGAGAACGGACGTTACGCAAAGCGACATCGACTATTTGCAGGGTGTAGCTGATGGCCCCGTTTTCCCATTGCCTGGCGATCAGGACAAGTTGACCTCTGCCGGAATAGGGCGCGGCGCGATTGTCTATGATTACGGCATTGCCGTAGCGCATGAGTTTACTGTTGCCGGGCATCCGGTTTCTGTAGGCGTGACCCCTAAGCTGCAAAAAACCTATCTCTATAACTACAGCGCCTCGGTTTATAACTACGACAAATCAGATTTCAAAAAGGGCCGCTATAAAAACGACGATACCGGCTTCAACATTGATGCGGGCGTGGCAACGGACGTAGGAGATAACTGGACGCTGGGCCTGAGCGCGCAGAACCTGATTTCCCGCGATCTGGATACCAAAGAGGTTAACGGCTACAAGGATACTTACCAGATCAGCCCCATCGTTACGCCTGGCGTCGCTTTCCATACCGAACGCCTTACCGCCGCGCTGGATGTGGACGTAACGCCAACCAAGCGTTTTAAAACGCAGGGAGAGAGCCAGTATGCCGGTGTGGGTGCCGAATACCGTCTGCTGAGCTGGTTGCAGCTGCGCGCCGGTTATCGTGCGGATATGAAGTCTAACGATACCAACGTTTATACCGCCGGTTTCGGTCTGTCACCCTTTAACAAGGTGCATCTGGATTTGGCCGGCATGAAAGGGGATGACAACACCTGGGGCGCGGTTGCTCAGCTGAACTTCACCTTCTGAGTCTTCTCTCAGACAAGGGCGCATTCTGAATGCGCCCTTTTTTCGTTATGGCCCTCTCGTAGCCCGGCGGGTAATGCTTGCCGCCGCCGGGCATGTTATCATTGTGCACATTATCGTCATTTGTTAATCACACCGAGTTTGCGCGCTTTATGACCCCAATTTATCCTGCACACCGTTTTTCCGTCGCCCCTATGCTTGACTGGACCGATCGTCACTGTCGTTATTTCCTGCGTCAGCTGACGCAGCATTCGCTGCTCTACACCGAGATGGTGACCACCGGCGCTATTATTCATGGCAAAGGCGATTACCTGGCCTGGAATCAGCTGGAGCAACCTGTGGCCCTGCAGCTTGGCGGTTTTGATGCTGCTGCGCTGGCAGAGTGTGCCGCTCAGGCAGAAGCGCGCGGCTATAACGAAATAAATCTTAATGTGGGCTGCCCTTCAGACCGCGTACAGAACGGGCGTTTCGGTGCCTGTCTGATGGCGGAACCCGCACTGGTGGCTGATGGGATCAAAGCGATGCGCGACAGGGTTTCTGTGCCGGTGACGGTGAAAACCCGCATTGGTATCGATGATCAGGAGAGTTACGAGTTCCTGTGTGACTTCGTTCGCCAGGTGTCAGAGCAGGGCGGCTGCGAGACCTTTATCATCCATGCGCGCAAAGCCTGGCTTTCCGGTCTCAGCCCGAAAGAGAACCGCGAAATCCCGCCGCTGGATTACCAACGTGTGTATCAGCTGAAGCGCGATTTCCCGCATCTGACCATCTCAATTAACGGCGGCGTAAAATCGCTGGAAGAAGCCAAAGTGCATTTACAGCACGTTGATGGCGTGATGATGGGGCGCGAAGCCTATCAGAACCCTGGCCTGCTGGCGCAGGTTGACCGCGAACTGTTTGGCAGTACGGCGCCGGATGTCGATCCTGTCGCCGTGGTTCGCGCCATGTACCCCTATATTGAGGCGGAGCTGGCAAAAGGAACCTACCTGGGCCACATCACCCGCCATATGCTCGGCCTGTTCCAGGGCATTCCCGGCGCCCGTCAGTGGCGTCGGCATCTCAGCGAAAATGCGCACAAGCCTGGCGCTAATATCGAGACAGTAGAGCAGGCGCTGGCGCTGGTTGCGGATAAAATCACTGCCACCGTTTAACCTTCCCACAGACCTCTGCCCCGCGTTGCTAAACCGGCAACGCGGTGTAGCCGGAATGCGCGTTTAAAGCCCCCGTGGAGAATGCTAGGCTGAAAGCTGAATATCCGCATGGCGAGGCGCTACACGCAATGAGCATTCTGAATCCCCAGGGTTTAAAAGCCCGCAGCTACTACAATCACATCAAAATCCGGCCAGGCACCCCTGTTTTCCCCACCGGCCAGGTGGCCTGGGATGAGCAGGGCGACGTGGTAGGCATTGGCGACATGAAACAGCAGGTTGAGCAAGTCTACGATAATATCGACAGGCTGCTGGCGGGGCTTGGCGTAAGCCGGGACACAATTGTGAAAACTACAACCTATGTGACTGATCTGGATCTGGTGGCGGAAATACATCCGGTGCGGGAGCGGTTTTTTGCCGGGCTGGAGCTGCCAGCGAGCACGCTTTTCCAGATTTCGGCGCTGGCCGAACCGGAATTAATGCTGGAGATTGAAGTCGTGATTATGATGCCGCTGTAAAGCGGCATTTTTTATGCTCTGTTGCCCGTCACTTACGCAAAAGAGCAGGCATCTTCCAGCGACAGCCTTGGCAGGCGGCCAAACAGCTTGTCTGCATCGCCATAACCCAGGTTGATCAATAAATTGGCGGTCAGCGTGGTGCCCTGGAAAAAAGCGGCGTCCAGTTTCGCACGATCGAAGCCGGACATCGGGCCGGTATCCAGCCCCATGCTGCGCGCAGCCATAATCAGATACGCCGCCTGCATGGAGCTGTTACGCAACGCTGTCTCCTCGGCAAATGCCGGGCTGGAAGTGAACCAGCTTCTGGCATCGCCATGCGGAAACAGTGTCGGGAGTAGCTCATAAAAGGCTTTGTCATACGCCACAATCACCGTAACCGGGGCGGTCATGGTCTTTTGCAGGTTGCCGGAAGAGAGCGTTGGCTTCAGCTTTTCTTTACCTGCCTGCGTGCGCACAAACACGAAACGGGCCGGGCTGCAGTTGGCGGAAGTCGGCCCCATACGCGTCAGCGCGTACAGGGTGGCAAGCTGCTCGTCAGTGACTGCTCTGTCCTGCCAGCCATTGTGGGAGCGTGCTTCAAGAAACAGAGCGTTCATTGCATCATCAGAAAGCATCAGAACTCCTTTTGGGGGATAAGCTAGATTTTTTCAGCCGTCAGCTCGCTGAGCTCATGGAACTGACGATCCATATAAAGTAACGGTGCTGCACCGACGCTGGGGTGCAACACGCTGGTCACTTCGCCAAGGAAAATACCGTGGCTGTGCCAGTCGACCACTTTCGCCAGCCGGCATTCGAAAGAGACCATGGCCTCCGCACAAACTGGCGTGCCGTGGCGGGATATCCTCCATTCCCCGCTCTGAAAGCGCTCTGCGCGGCGGTCTGAACGGCTGAAAATGTCTACCAACGGCAGAGCTTCGGTGGTCAGGACATTAACGCAGAAGCGACCTGTTTCCTGGATCATCTCAAACATTGAGGCGCTGCGGTTAACGCACACCAGCAGTGTTGGCGGCTCTGCACTGACCGAGGTCACGGCGGTGGCAATCATGCCGCCCAGTTCCTCGCCCCGGCTGGCGGTGATCAAACAAACGCTTGCCGGAAGCAGGCGCATACCGCCACGGTAGGCTTCTGCAATCTTCGCCACGTCTTCGGCTAACGCGGTCAGCGATCTGTCTTTAGTGTTACTGGATTCTGTCATGAACGGACCTGTAAAAGTAGTGGCCAGGGGTTGGCCCTGTAAATATTCACTGCATTACCAGCGGGTTACGCGGCCTTCAATCGGGTGATGCGGGTCAACCGGGCCAAGGCTGGTGCCTTTGCCGGGCGAAACCAACTGGTCGCAAAAGGCTTCATCTTCTGCTGTCCACGGGCAGTCCAGCGCCGCCATGCCGTCCTGCCACTGGTCGAAAGTACGCGGCCCGAGCAGCGTGCTGGTGACCAGACTGTTACGCATCACCCACATCTGCGCCAGATGCGCCGTTTTACGTCCGGTGCTTTCAGCATAGGCTGCCAACTCGCTGGCGGCTTGCAGTGACTCCGGACGCCATTCCGCTTCCAGCATGCGCGGGTCAGCGCGTCCGGCGCGGCTGTTGCTGTCCGGTGCCACATCCGGGCGATACTTGCCAGTGAGAATACCGCGTGCCAGCGGACTGTAACAGACGGTGCCGGTGCCAAAATAAGCCGCAGAAGGCAGGATTTCGACTTCGACCTCACGGTTGACCAGGTTATACAGCGGCTGCGTCGCTACCGGGCCGGTGATACCGGCTTCGCGGGCCAGACGCACCGTTTCCGCCAGACGCCAGGCTTTGAAATTCGACACGGCGAAATAGCCAATTTTACCTTCACGGATGAGATCGGCAAAGGCGAGCACCATCTCTTCCAGCGGCGCTGCGAAATCAGCTTTGTGCATATACAGAATATCGATGTAATCGGTGCCCAGACGCGTCAACGAGCCGTGAACCGCTTCCCGAATCCATTTGCGGGACATCCCGCTCTGGTTCGGTGCCTCGCCCATCGGGTTGCCTACTTTGGTCGCCAGCACCCAGCGGTCGCGTTCGGCGGCGATGGCCCGGCCGACAACGCGTTCCGATTCGCCTTTATTGTACATATCTGCGGTATCAATGAAATTGACCCCACTATCACGCGCCGCAGCGGTAATGCTGCGTGACGTAGCCTCGTCGGTGGCTCCGCCGAACATCATGGTGCCCAGGCAAATTTCGGACACCTTAAGCCCACTGCGCCCCAGATAACGGTATTGCATGACTTCACCCTCTGATTGCTACTCAGGAGCAGACGAAGCGCCTGCTCTTTGTGTTACCTGGCTTTTCAGGCTGGAATAATGGCCGTGGCCGCGATTTCGACCAGAAACTCCGGGCGCACCATTTCCAGCTTTACGCAGAAGCGCGCGGGCAGGATCTGCGGGAAGTAGCTGACGTAGATCTCATTGAACTTATGGTAGTCGTCCAGATTGCGCAGGAAAATCTGGTTCATCACCACATGATCCATGCTGCTGCCAGCGGCCTCCAGCACTACTTTGATGCTGTCCAGCACGCGGCGCGTCTGTACTTCGATGTCGCCAACGCCGACGATGCTGCCATCCACCGGATCGGTGGACAGCATGCCGGCGACAGAGACGTGGTTACCCGCTTTCACACCCCAGTTAAGGTGATTAAGGCCGGTAGCCGTTTTGCCGATGATCCACCCTTCGGGATTGATTGCCTGGTTCATACGCTTCTCCTGAATGGGGCCGCAGCCCCGGTTTTAGAATCACTACCGCCCTGAACCACGAAGGAAAGGACGGCCTAAATCTCCCGGTGCTGCACCAGCCCGACCCATCATCACCCACGCTACCAGCGCGACGACAAAGGGCATCGCCATCAGCAGGGACGGGGCGATATCAATGCCCAGATACTGTCCCTGGAACTGCAGCGCTTCGAGCAGCCCCAGCAACACAGCCACTATCATCACCCGCAGCGGTTTCCAGCGTGCAAAAATGGTTACGGCAATCGCCAGGTAGCCTCTTCCCGCCGTCATGTTGTCTACGAAGGTGCCGCCGGAGGCGATGATGCACAGATAAGCGCCGCCCAGCCCTGCCATCACCCCAGTGAACAGGGTGGCGCTGAAGCGTAAGCGCAGCACGGCGTGGCCCGCAGCATCCGCGGCTAAGGCGTTTTCGCCCACCGCACGTAACAGCAGTCCCGCACGGGTAAAGCGAAACAGGCACCACAACGCCACAGTAATGATCACCGCCAGATAGAACACCGGGCTTTGCGAAAACAGTGCTCGCCCGGCGATGGGAATATCTGACAGCCACGGCAGCTTCATCATCGATACGGAGCGCATCGACCCGGCGGCAGGTGCGCCAGCCAGCCACACCTGACGAATCAGCGAAGTGACTCCGATAGCGAACAGATTGAAACCAATACCCATCACAATTTGGTTAGCGCGGGCGAAAACGGTGCCCAACGCCAGCACCGTTGCGGCCAGTACGCCGCCAAGCACACCGGCAAGCAGTGCCAGTACAGGAGATCCGGTTGCCGCCAGCCCCAGCGCGGAAGAAGACGCGCCAAACAGCATCAACCCTTCCAGCCCGATGGTGAAAACCCCGGCCCGTTCTGAAACCGCTTCGCCCAGCGCGGCCAGCAGCACCGGCACGCACAGCCTCAGGCCACCGGCAAAAAACAGTGCCAGCGTTACAGTGTTGAATTCCATACAGGTCTCCCCTTAACCAACATCACGCCGCTCATCACTGCCAGGAACAAAATCGGCATCCCGCCAAGCACATCCGCTAATGCAGCAGGAATAGAAAAAGTGCTTTGCAGCGCCAGCGCCGCACTGTTGATCGCGCCGAAGTAGAGCGAAACGATCACCGCGCCAAAGGGCTCCAGACCTGCCAGGAAGGAAACGGCAAGCCCTTCAAAGCCCAGCCCGGATGAGAAGCCGTCAATCAGGCGGTACTGCACGCCGAGCACTTCAAAAGCACCGGCAAGCCCGCTGATCGCTCCCGACAGCGCCATGCTGGCAATGACATTTTTGGCGGCAGACTGTCCCTGGAACTGCACGAAACGCGGGCTTTGGCCGCTGGCGCGAAGCTTGAGTCCGAACGCGCTGTGTTTCAGCATGACCCAGACGGCCACCGCAATCAGCAGCGCGAGGAACACGCCGGAGTGCAGTCGCGTTCCCTCTATCACCTGCTGGAACACGCCATCAGACGGCAGCTGGGCAGACATATTGAAGTTGGAGCCTGCCGGGCGCATCGGCCCCTGTACCAGATACTTCAGGAAGTAGATGGCGATAAAATTCATCATCAGCGTCACGATGATTTCGTCGATGCCGCGCCACACTTTCAGCACGGCAGGGATCAGCCCCCACAGCGCGCCGCAAAGTGCGCCGCTGATGATGGACAGCGGCAAGAGGGCCGGGCCAATGTCGCCGAAAGCCAGGAAAGGCAACATGGCGCTAATCGCGCCCATTTGCAGCTGACCTTCGCCGCCAAGGTTAAACATGCCGCCCCGGATAGCAATCAGCGCACCCAGCGCCACCAGCAGGCGCGGCGTCATAAATACCAGCGTGTCGGACAAGCTGCGGATGTTGCCAAACGCGCCTTCAAAAGCGACGCGCAGGGCTGAAAGCAGAGGGACGCCCATTGCAGCGATCAGAGCCAGCCCGAGGATCAGCGAGCCGACAAAGGCGCTCAACGTGACCCATAACGAACGGGAACCGCTTAATTTGACCAGTACCCGGCGCAGCGAAACACCGGTATCAGCCAGAGATTTTAACGATTCAGACATGTTCTGCTCCTGCCGCCGTCGACTGCACGCCGCGACCAGAGGTCATCAGCGTGCCAATTTTTTCGAAGGACATATCATCCCCCGTCACTTCCCCGGTGATCCTGCCGCCGTTCATCACCACGATGCGGTCGGACACGCGGAGTAATTCTTCGATGTTTGAGGAGATGATGATCACGCTGGTTCCGCTATCTGCCGCATCGGCCAGGCGGGTTAATACCGCTTCTGCCGCCGCCATATCCAGACCGCGCGTGGGCTGGTAAACCACGATAATAGATGCGGATTCCGCCATGGCTCTCGCCACCACGATTTTTTGCTGATTACCGCCCGATAAAGAGCGGGCCAGGCTGCCATGCGAGTGCGTGCGGATATCCGATTCGCTGATCATCTCCCTGGCGCGCTCTGCGATGGCAGCATGGTTTAACAGCCCAAGACGGCGGTATCCGCCCTGCATAATTTTGGGGTAAAGCAGATTGTGAGAAACCGGGAGATCCAGCGACAGGCCTTCGTGATGACGGTCCTGCGGCACCAGCGCGACCGTGACGTCCGGCCCGCTGCGTGTGATAGCGCCGCTGTCCGGTTGGCGTTGGCCTGCAAGCAGTTCAAAAAGCTCGGTTTGCCCGTTGCCTTCCACGCCGGCGACGCCAATTACTTCACGTTCACACAGCATCAGGCTGACTGCGTGCAGTCCCGGCGACCCGCTCGATGGACGCAGATTCACCGCATTGAGCCGCATCTGTTTCTCACCAGCCAGTCGCTGTCTGCCCAGCCGTGTTCCGCTGGCGACAACACGCCCGACAATTTTTTCCACCAGCTCATCAGGCGTACAGCCTTCAGTCAGCCCGGTGCCATTGGTTTTTCCCCGTCGCAGAATGGTGTAGCGGTCAGCGTTGGCGAGCACTTCATCGACATTGTGGGTGACTACCGCCACCGCAGTGCCTTTTTCACAGATCCTGCGGACCGTGGCATATAACCCTTGGATCTCGCTCGGCGTCAGAATGGTCGACGGTTCATCCAGCAGCAGAACTTTGGTGTCATTCACCAGCGCCTTGAGGATTTCCACACGCTGCTGTAAGGCCAGCGGCAGCATCCCCACGATGGCATCTGGATCAAGCTCCACGCCATAACCCTGCATAAATGACCGGATATCGGCATTGCGACGGAAGATTTTCTTGCGTTCTCCTCTGGCGACCAGCGCCAGGTTCTCCGCCACTGTGAAGGGCGCGACCAGTTTGAAGTGCTGGTGCACCATGCCAATGCCGTTAGCGATAGCATCGGCTGGCCGGCGGTGGACCACCTGCCGGCCATTCATCAGCACGCCACCTTCGGTGGGTTCGTGCACGCCGTAGAGAATATTCATCAATGTCGATTTCCCCGCACCGTTCTCGCCCAGCAGCGCGTGGATCTCGCCCGGATAAAAGGACAGGCACACTCTTTCAAGCGCGACAAATCCGTTGGGGTAGCGCTTTGAAACGTGATCAAGCTCGATAACGGGGCTGGACATGCTGTTATTCCTCAATCTTGATTTTGCCGGCCTTGAGTTCATCCACCACTTTGAACACCTTGTCCTGCACACCTTTGTCTACATGGGCAAAGGGTCTGGAGAGCGTCCAGCCGCTGGTGGATAAGTTCTCGGTCACGATGCGGTTACCCAACTGGTGGTCTACAAAGTGTTTGCCGATGTCCGCATAGGACTTATCAAAGTTCATCACCGTGGAGGTCATAATGGAGTTGGGGAAGGATTTGGCTTGATCGGTATAAGAACCAATCGTCAGTACACCCTCTTCATCCGCCGCCTGCTGGATGCCCGCATCGGCGGTATCAGCTGCTGGAATAACGAAGTCCGCACCGCGGGCGATAGCGCCGGTTGCAATCTCTTTGGCACGGGCAACGTCGGTAAACGAGCCGACATAGGCAGAATCCACTACCACTTTCGGGTTCACGTAAGCCGCGCCTTTTTTGATGAACTGCACAGTACGCTCAGCAGACGGGATGGGTTCGCCGCTGATCACCGCGATATGACCTGTTTTACTGGCCGCTGCCGCCAGCACGCCCAGTACAAAGCCGTACTCATCCCAGTCAACCGACCAGGCCGAGTAGTTTGGCAGGTTGTTGGTGGAGCCCTCATACGAATAGAGGACAAACTGCGTGTTGGGGAAAGAAGGTGCTACCTCTTTGATTGCCGCCGAATAGCCGGAGGAGTGAGCAATAATCAGTTTTACGCCATCGGATGCCAGCTGGCGCAACACCGAAGGGGCGGACTCATAGGTGGTATGCTCCAGATAGCTGGAGGAGAATCCCTCTTTTGTGGCCATCGATTTGAAGGCGGAAAAGCCCGCCATATCCCATGAACCCTGAGTTACGGTCTGGGTAAATAACGCAGCCACGCGAGGTTTGCTGTCATCTGCATGAGCAACGGAGGCGCAAGCCATCGCCGCGGAAACAGCAAAAGCTAACATTTTTTTCATTTTCATCGCTCAACTCTTCTCCACAGATTTTTGATAAGCACGGGCGTTAGTGTTAACGCCGTTCAGCTCCAGTACTTCCAACACGTCGGTTCCCACAGTACGCAAATCGTCAATGAAGTCCGGCACAATCACCGTGACCCCGTCGAGCTGCGCGCCTTTCACAATTGCCGCCAGCTTGTTGCCGATGGTTTCCGGGGAACCTACCAGCGCCGCACGCGTCATCGAGTTGCGCTGCTCGCCCTGGGAGACGAAACGCTGCGCCATGGTGTTTTGTTTAAAGCTCTTGTCGCCGGAGTATTCGCGGGTCTGGTTGTCCAGCGCGATGGTGTCTACGCCCGAATCGAACAGCGCCACGCGCTCCCGGGCTTCGGCATCGGTCGTGCCAGGGACAATGGTGAAGAGCCCGTAGGTTTTGAAATCGGGTTTTCCCTGCTGTGCCGCCAGCTCTTTAGCGCGCAGGCCGGTTTTAATGAAGTCATCATGATCGGAGCCCAGCATAAAGCTGCCTGTGCAGTGCTCCATGGTGAACAGGAAGCCACGGTCAGATGCGCCGGCGCAGATAATCGGCGGCGGCGTGACGGGTTTGGGGTCAGACATGCAGTCAGTCAGCTGATAATGCTTGCCGACATGATCGACGCGATCTTCAGTCCAGAGACGTTTCAGCACGGTCAGCCATTCCGCCGCCAGCTCGTAGCGTTCGGCATGATCCAGATCCATCCACAGCCCCATCTGGCCCTGATCGGTCGGGTTCGAGCCTGAGACGATATTCAGTCCGAAACGGCCCCTGGAGATTTGATCGAGCACCGCGGTCATTTTGGCGACCACCGCCGGGTGGAACACCATGGTGTGTACGGTGCCCCAGACGCCGATGCGGCTGGTGGCTTCCGCCAGGCCAGCCATCGTGGTCAGGCTTTCCAGCGTCACGTCCCAGTGGCGGGAAGGCCCGCCGTAGCCACGCCATTTCGCCATCGACAGGGCGAAGTCAAAGCCCAGCTGTTCGGCCAGGATCGTCACTTCTTTGTTGTAATCATAGGTCGCCGGAAGCTGAGGGCTGGTGGTTGAGGTGATCCAGCCTCCGTTGCCTACCGGAAGAAACACGCCAAACTCAACGTTGCGATGGTCATTACCAGACATGGGGTTCCCCTTCACTCAGTGCGTTAACTGACGGCAACCCGCCAGGAAGTCGAACGTAATTTGATTGAATAAAGCCGTTTCAGTTTCTGAGAAGCTGTGTCCGCCGCGCGGCACAATTTCCAGCCGGGCTTCCGGGATCGCTTCCGCCAGCAGCCGTGACTGATAAGGCGGCGTAAGAATGTCGTCCTGCGCGCAGAGCACCAGCGTCGGTGTCTGAATAGCAGCCAGTACCGCCGTAGCGTCGTGATCCATGATGGCGTCAATGCGGCTCAGGATGACCTCGCGCTGCGGGAAGCTGGCAACAGAAGCCAGCAGGGCAGGCGACAGCGCTTCCGCGTTCGCTCTCACGTGGTCCGGCGGATAAAGGAATAGCGCGCTGCCGTGCACATACTCTTCCAGCGGGCTGCCAATCAGCAGCGCGCGGCGCATGCGGAAGCACCAGTTAAAATGTTTGTCTGACTTAGCCCAGCTGGCATACAGCACCATGCCGGCCAGCAAAGCGGGATCGCGGGCGGCCAGGTGTTGCCCGATTGCGCCGCCGGTGGAGTGCCCCACCAGCAGCGGGCGCTCCAGTTCCAGCGCCTCAATCAGCGCTTGCAGGTCATCCACCAGCATTTCGATGCTGCAAGGCCCTTCGGGATGGTCAGTTGTACCTGAACCGCGCTGGTCATAGGTGATGACCGTAAAGTGCTTGCTGAAAACCTCAAGCTGCGGTTTCCAGTAGGCCGCTGTGCCACCCAGCCCGGAAACGAAGATCAGCACCGGCCCCGCGCCACATTTCCTGTAATGCGTGTTGATCCCGTTCGTCATGACGTTCGGCATTTCTCACCCTCTCTGGCTATTTTCCTGACCCCGTCAGGCGTTTGAACTAAGCGATGACTGAATAAATAGCACGCTGTTTGCCGCAGCAAGTAGTGCCGATTGCAGCACGCCGTGTTGCCCGTTCTGGTACACGTCTTATACGGAATAGTGAGGGGAAGTTAGTTAAATTCCCGACACACCAGCTTGAGAAAGTGGTGCGCGGCAAAGGAGAGTGAACGGTCGCGGTGCACGCAAATCTCAATGGTCGCGGACACCATCGCTTCGTTATCTATCGGGATAGCGCGCAGCAAATTATGCTCAATTTCCTTGGTAGCGATCAGTTGCGGCCCGATGGTCAGCGTGCGGCCTGCAATAGCCATCGCCTTGGTGAGTTCCAGGTTGTTGGTGTTAACAATGGATTGCGGTACCAGGTGCAGGGCGCGGATGACTTTGTCGAACGTCTGCCGTAAGCCGAAACTGGAAACGGGTAGCGCTATCGGATAAGAGCAGATCTCTTCAAGGCTGACGGATTGATGCCGGGCGAGAGGATGACCGGGCGCCACCAGGCACTGCACGGGAGCAGGGCACTGTTTGATCACTTCCACGCTGGGACGGTTTCCCAGGTTGAACACGATGCCGATGTCGATTTCATCGTTGATGATCGCTTCAATGGTGCGGTCTGAAGATTCGGTATTAATGGAAAACTTAATGGCGGGATAGGTTTCGTTAAACTCAGTCATGATGCGCGGCAGAATGGCCTGAACCACCGCTTCTATCACCCAAATTTTGACTTCACCCTGGCGCAGTCCCTTGAGGTTTCTGATGGCTTCGTGAATGCGGTCCAGGTCACGCACCATCTTGCGGGTGTAGCGTTCCAGCATCATGCCAGCTGGCGTCAGCTGAATGCCGGTATTGCTGCGTTCAATCAGCATGATGCCCAGACTGTGTTCTAATAATGCGATCTGGCGGCTGATAGCTGATGGTGCAACATGTAATCGATCGGCCGCGCGGCGAATAGAACCTGCTGCAGCTACTTCATTGAAATATTTATAAGTATTTAAATTCACTGGAAACCCCCGGAAACGAAACGCTGAACTGCATAAGGGGGCGATGCAATATCAGTACCAGATGACCCAATTTAGTGTTGTCTGTTGGGTAACGGCATGTGAGGCCATTTGGTTCAGGGATCGGGTTGTGGCTGAATATTCAGAAAGGCAGGAAAGGCCTTTTTACATGGAGATTATCGGCAGGTGTCAATGAGCAGAGGGGCATAACGGCCTGAAATGCCGATAAGTGAAGGTTAATTCCTGACCATAAAGTGATGAATTTGACTAACGCGTTTCCTGATGCCTGAATAAATGCCTATTTAATTCAATTAGTTAAAATAAATGAACTCTGGCACGGTTCTTGTAATACTTCTTACAGAACCTGTTCCGGAGAATACGCTAATGGAAATCTTATTTGTACTCGGCTTCTTCCTGATGCTGCTGCTGACCGGCGTTTCGCTGCTGGGCATCGTCGCCGCGCTGGTGGTGGCGACGTTTGTGATGCTGTTTGGCGGTATGTTAGCCATTGTTATAAAAATGTTGCCGTGGCTGGCGCTGGCGGTAGTTTCTGTCTGGATATATCGCGCTTATAAAAAGCCAAAGTCTAAAGCAGACCGGTGGTTATCACGTTAATATCAATGAGTTGTCGGGGAAAGGTGCAATAAAAATGCGCTCTGGATCACAGCATGTGATATTGCACAGACTAAATGGTAATTAAACATATTATTTACTTATGAACTCTGGCAGGATGCTTTTATTGAATTGACACGAATTCATCGCTCTGACCCTACAACCAGCGCGAACTATAAAAAAGAAAAAGGGGCTTCCTGCGGGAAGCCCTGTTTGCGTCTGGCGTTCAGGGAATTAACAGACTGGAGCCTTGCGTAGCACGGCTCTCCAGCGTTTTATGCGCCTGCTGCGCATCTTTTAGGGCGAACTTCTGCTGCTCCGGCACATCAACTTTAATAGCGCCACTACCAATCAGCGAAAACAGCTCATTACTGGCCTGCGTCAGCGCATCACGCGTGGTGATATAGCCGTTCAGTGAAGGGCGGGTAACATATAACGACCCTTTCTGGTTGAGGATTGCCAGATTCACGCCGCTGACCGGGCCGGAAGAGTTGCCGAAGCTGACCATCAGCCCGCGACGTTGCAGAGAGTCCAGCGAAGCTTCCCAGGTATCTTTGCCGACCGAATCATACACCACGCGGACTTTCTTGCCGTCGGTAAGCTCGGCAACGCGTCTGGCGATATCTTCTTCACGATAATTGATGGTGGCCCAGGCACCCGCCTCTTTCGCACGCTGTGCTTTTTCTGCGGAACCCACGGTACCAATCAAATGCGCGCCCAGCGCTTTTGCCCACTGACAGGCAATCAGGCCGACTCCGCCCGCGGCTGCCTGAAACAGGAAGATTTCATCGGGCTGCACGACATAGGTCTGGCGCAGTAAGTAGTGGACCGTCAGACCTTTGAGGAAGGAGGCGGCTGCCTGCTCGTAAGAGATGTTCTCTGGCAACAGGGCCAGCTTATCAACGTGCACAGCATGATAATCGCTGTAAGCGCCTAAGGCGGACTGAGCATAAACCACGCGATCGCCAGGCTTTACGGCCGTAACGCCTTCGCCCACGCTGTGCACCACGCCAGCGGCTTCGGTGCCCAGTCCGCAAGGCAGCGAGGCGGGATATAGCCCGCTGCGCACGTAGGTATCAATATAATTAATGCCGATCGCTTTGTGCTCAACCACCACCTCTCCAGCCTCTGGCTCGGGCATTGCTGTCTCAATCAGCTGCATCACTTCCGGACCGCCATGCTGGCTGATTTGTATACGTTTTGCCATGCTTACTCCTGTGGGTTCCGCGTCATTGAGAGAGGACGCCAGCAGCCCAAAAGGGTATACTTGCCCGTCCCCACACTATTCGGTATTGCATCACTATGGCAGGAAATAAACCCACCAACAAATCCGGTGAAAACCGTGAACCTCGCGACAGACAGATGGAAGGGCTGAAGCTGCCTCCCCATTCGCTGGAAGCGGAGCAGTCCGTGTTGGGCGGGTTAATGCTGGATAATGAGCGCTGGGATAATGTCTCTGAACGCGTCGTGGCGCTCGACTTCTTTAGCCGTCCGCACCGGATGATCTTCAGCGAAATGCAGCGCCTTCTGGAGCTGGGCAAACCCATTGACCTGATCACGCTTTCCGAGTCGCTGGAAACCAAAAACGAGCTTAACCTGGTAGGCGGCTTCGCCTATCTGGCTGAGCTGTCTAAAAACACGCCAAGTGCGGCCAACATCGGCGCTTATGCCGATATCGTGCGTGAACGTGCGGTTGTGCGTGAAATGATTTCAGTCGCCAACGAAATTGCCGATGCAGGCTACGATCCGCAGGGACGAACCAGCGAAGATCTGCTGGATCTGGCGGAGTCGCGCGTGTTCCAGATTGCTGAAAGCAGAGCGAATAAAGACACCGGCCCGAAAAGCGTCGATCAAATTCTTGAGGCAACGATCTCGCGGATCGAGTCGCTCTATCAGACGCCCCATGATGGCGTTACCGGCGTGGACACCGGTTACCATGATCTCAATAAAAAGACCGCCGGTTTGCAGCGTTCAGATCTGATCATCGTCGCGGCTCGTCCGGCAATGGGTAAAACTACCTTTGCCATGAACCTGTGCGAAAACGCCGCCATGCTCCAGGATAAGCCGGTACTGATTTTTAGTCTTGAGATGCCAGGCGAACAGATCATGATGCGTATGCTGGCCTCGCTTTCGCGCGTGGATCAGACCCGTATTCGTACCGGCCAGCTGGATGATGAGGACTGGGCGCGTATCTCCAGCACCATGGGCATTCTGCTGGAGAAAAAGAACATGTTTATTGATGACTCCTCCGGCCTGACCCCTACGGAGGTACGCTCCCGCGCGCGGCGAATCTTCCGCGAGCACGGCGGCCTGAGTCTGATCATGATCGACTACCTGCAACTGATGCGCGTGCCGTCGCTTTCTGATAACCGCACGCTGGAAATCGCCGAGATCTCCCGCTCCCTTAAGGCGCTGGCAAAAGAGTTACAGGTGCCGGTAGTAGCGCTGTCGCAGCTGAACCGATCGCTGGAGCAGCGTGCTGATAAACGTCCGGTCAACTCCGACCTGCGTGAATCTGGCTCTATCGAGCAGGATGCGGACCTGATTATGTTTATCTACCGTGATGAGGTTTATCACGAAAACAGCGATCAAAAAGGGATTGCGGAAATCATTCTCGGCAAGCAGCGTAACGGCCCCATTGGTACCGTGCGTCTCACCTTTAACGGGCAATGGTCGCGGTTTGATAACTACGCAGGCCCGCAGTACGACGACGATTAACCTGGCCTGCACAAAATGGGCATCACCCCGCTATCCATCAGAAAATAGTGTTGGACA
This sequence comes from Erwinia sp. MMLR14_017, assembly GCF_033657285.1. Taxonomy (NCBI): domain Bacteria; kingdom Pseudomonadati; phylum Pseudomonadota; class Gammaproteobacteria; order Enterobacterales; family Erwiniaceae; genus Erwinia; species Erwinia sp. MMLR14_017. Next base: position 67,952 of record NZ_JAWVWP010000001.1, read on the forward strand.
ACGGAATGAGAAATGCGGTTATCTGTCCGGGTAGCGTTTCTGTTCAGCCGCCCGGATCGATAATGACTCAGATTGATGATTACGACCTTAAGATACTGACTTTACTTGAAACTAACGGTCGTCTGACCAATCAGGAACTGAGTGATTTAGTGGGGCTCTCCGCCTCACAATGTTCACGCCGCCGTATCAGTCTTGAGCAGGCGGGCCTGATTCTGGGATACCACGCGCGGCTCTCGCCTGACGCCGTTGGCCTGGGGATGATAGGGCTGATTGAGGTCCGTCTGATCAACCACACCTCCGATTACGTTGAAAGCTTTCACCGCATGGTGGCAGAGCAGTCTGCGATTGTGGATGCCTATAAAACTACGGGCGATGCCGACTATTTATTGAAGGTGGCCGTGGCCGATCTTGCCGGGCTGAGCGCGTTAATCAGCCAGCTGGTGGCGGGGCACCAGAGCGTCTCCCACGTGAAAACCTCCGTGGTTCTTACCCGCTTAAAAGAAAACGGCATGATGACGCCCGCCTTCGCACCAGTTCAGGGCGAGCCTGCGTCACAATAGTGCATCGAAGTGCATTTTAATGCGCGGCCCGTGTAGAAAAAGAATTTTAGTGCGTGATTTGACGATGTAGCCCGTCTTTTATGCACAAAATAAAGTAGTAAAGCGCCTTGTATTCAATGGGTTGATTCGCTGGCACCATCCGGCTCATTTTTTGCGTGCCGGATTGGTGCGATTTTTGCTGTAACCGGAGACGCTTTCTCTGAGAATCAGCTTTTATGGATAACGTCGTACAACCCGCTAAAATCCCCCATACGCTTGTTGAAGATGCGCTGGCCATCCTGTTTGGCACGCTTCTGGTCTCCTTTGGCGTCACGCTGCTAAAAACTGCCGGTGCGTTAACAGGCAGCACGGCCGGGATTGCCTTTCTGATTAGCTACCTGACGCACACCTCTTTCGGCCTGGCCTTTTTTGTCATCAACCTGCCGTTTTACTGGCTCGCCCTGCGCCGGATGGGACGGGCATTTACGGTGAAAACCTTCTGCGCGGTGGGCCTGGTGTCGCTGTTTACCCATTTGCATCCGCTTTTCATCCACTTTTCCGCGCTGGATCCCTTTTACGCGACACTGTTCGGTAACGTGATAATGGGAATTGGGTTTATAGTGCTGTTCCGGCATAAAGCCAGCCTGGGCGGCATCAATATTCTGGCGTTATGGTTGCAGGATCGGTACGGTATTCGTGCCGGAAAGCTGCAAATGGGCGTTGATACCTGCGTGGTGCTCGCCTCCCTGTTTGTGGTGTCACTGCCGATGCTGGCCGCTTCCATTGCGGGCGCGGTGATCCTGAATCTGATTATCGCCATGAACCATCGCCCCGGACGCTATGACGTCTGACCTGTCCTGTGATGAAGTAAGAAGTAGTGCGCTGCCGGTGAGGGCAGCGCGAGCCTGACCCAACCAATTAATGGAGATCTGCACCGTGTTTCAAAACGTTGATGCCTATGCTGGCGATCCAATTCTCTCCCTGATGGAGACCTTCAAGCAGGATACGCGACCGCAAAAGGTGAACCTGAGCATCGGCTTATATTATGACGAGCAGGGCGAAATTCCCCAGCTGAAGGCGGTAGCAGAAGCGGAAGCGCGTTTAAATGCTGGCGCGCATAACGCCTCGCTTTATCTGCCGATGGATGGTCTGCCCCCTTACCGTAGTGCGATTGCCCCGCTGCTGTTTGGTCAGGATCACCCGATGCTTAAGGCTGGCCGTATCGCCACCATCCAGACCGTTGGCGGTTCCGGCGCGTTGAAAGTGGGTGCGGATTTCCTGAAAACTTACTTCCCGGGTTCTGAGGTCTATGTCAGCGATCCGACGTGGGAAAACCATGTTGCTATCTTCTCCGGTGCCGGGTTCCAGGTAAAAACCTACCCGTGGTACGACGAAGAGAGCAACGGCGTGAAGTTTGCAGAGCTGGTCGCCACACTCAAGACGCTGCCTGCGCAGAGCATCGTGCTGCTGCACCCTTGCTGCCACAATCCGACCGGCGCAGACCTGACGAACGCCCAGTGGGATATCGTTACCGACGTGCTGAAAGGACGCAATCTGATCCCCTTCCTGGACATCGCCTATCAGGGCTTTGGTGCCGGTATGGAAGAAGATGCTTACGCCATTCGCGCTATTGCGGCGGCGGGTCTGCCGGCGCTGGTCAGCAACTCCTTCTCTAAAATCTTCTCGCTCTACGGTGAACGCGTCGGCGGTCTGTCCGTAGTGTGTGATGATGCTGAAGAAGCGTCCCGCGTGCTGGGTCAGCTTAAGGCAACTGTACGCCGCAACTACTCCAGCCCGCCAAACTTCGGTGCGCAGGTCGTGTCAACCGTGCTGAATGATAGCGAGCTGAAGGCTGACTGGCTGGCTGAAGTAGAAGCAATGCGCGTGCGCATTCTCTCTATGCGTCAGGCGCTGGTAGAGGTCCTCAGCACGGCCATGCCGGATAAAAACTTCAACTACCTGTTGCAGCAGCGCGGCATGTTCAGCTACACCGGCCTGAGCACAGAGCAGGTGGACCGCCTGCGTAATGAGTTTGGCATCTACCTGATCGCCAGCGGCCGCATGTGCGTGGCTGGCCTGAACAGCAAAAACGTGCATCTGGTAGCAGAAGCGTTTGCTGCGGTAATGTAACGCTTAAGTCAGCAACAGCTGAATACGGCTCCTTCGGGAGCCGTATTGCCAGGTAAAAGCCGTGAAAATGGAATTTCCGCGCGGGCAGCAAGATCAAATATTGAAGGAAGCCTGAGACAGCGCCACTTTGCAAGAGAAGCGCAAAGCGTCTTATTCCCGACCCACTAACAGAGGCAAAAAGTAAAAATCCCCTCTCACTGAGTCATTACTCCCGTTGCGGCCAGTAAAATTCTGCCATCCTTCTCTCCCCCGGCTGGAAAGTGATACCGATGCCTGCTTCCCTGCGACAGTTACCCCTATTTTTACGATTGCGGGTTTACCTTTTCGCCACATGCTGCACACTTAGCAGGACTCATTTCGTGAAGGAGCAACACAATGTGGTATCAGCAGACAATTACCTTAAGCCCTAAATCCCGCGGATTTCATCTGGTGACCGATGAGATTGTCGAAGAACTGCGGCGCCTCAGCGACGTGCAGGTTGGGCTGCTCCATTTGCTGCTGCAACATACCTCCGCCTCGCTGACGCTGAATGAAAATTGCGATCCCACCGTACGTAGCGATATGGAGCAGCATTTCCTGCGCGCCGTGCCTGAAAAAGCGCCCTACAAACACGATTATGAAGGGGCGGATGATATGCCTGCGCACATCAAATCGTCGATGTTAGGGGCCTCGCTGCTGTTGCCGGTCAGCCGTGGACATCTGGTTCTCGGGACGTGGCAGGGCATCTGGCTGGGAGAACATCGCATTCACGGCGGATCACGCAAAATTGTGGCCACGCTGCAGGGGGAATAAATATGTTCTCAACAGCGTGGCAGAGGCTATGGCAGGCTCAGACGCTTAAAATTCTAAGGAGAGACCGACATGTCTGAACACCCGCGTCTGGCAGAGCAGTTGTGTTATTCCATCTATTCCGCCTCACTGGCTATTAAGCGGCTCTACAAGCCGCTACTGGATGAGATGGGGGTGACCTATCCTCAATATCTGGTCCTCAATGTGCTGTGGGAACAGGGTGAACTGATGATAAGCCAGATTGCCGAAACGCTGGCACTGGAAATCAGCACCCTGACGCCCTTACTGAAAAGGCTTGAGAAAGAAGGGTTCGTTTGCCGTAAACGCAGTTTGCAGGATGAGCGTAAGATACTGATCACGCTGACTGAGAAGGGGGAATCGCTGGAAAAAACCTCCCTGTGTCTTTCGGAGACTCTGCTGAGCCGCTCACAGCTTGAAGGAGAGGCTTTGCAGCAGCTGAATGAACAAATTATTCAGTTGCGTAACAGCATTGTTGAGCAGGAAGTCAGCGGGAAGTAATGTGCCAGCTTTTGCGAAAAAGCGTTGCTGATCAGAAAGCTAACGGAAATTAATCCGTTAGCTTTCACAGGTTGTTCTTTACTGCAAAGGGTACAGACGGGCCACCTGGCTGGCGGCCTTCTGCTTATTTAAGATGCCGTTGCAGTTCAGCAGATGCCTGCTGAATAGCCGTGCGGACCGTTGGTTCCTGGCTCAGGGCATTCAGTAACCCGTAGTCATGGATCATGCCGTTATACCGCGTCACGGTAACGGGGACGCCTGCTGCATCAAGTTTCCGGCCAAAAGCTTCACCCTCATCACGAAGCACATCCAGCTCTGCGGTCTGAATCAGCGTTGGCGGCAAGCCCTGAAGCTGCGCTGAGGTAGCGCGCAAAGGCGAGGCCAGAATGTTGTTGCGGTCCTGCTCCGACGAGGTGTAACTGTCCCAGAACCATTTCATCATGTTTTTCGTCAGAAAATAGCCGTCGGCAAACTGCCCATAAGAGGCGGTGCTGAAGCTGGCATCGGTCACCGGCCAGAGCATGACATCGTAACGGATGGCCGGAGTATGATTATTTTTCGCCTGCAGCGCGACAGCAGCAACCATATTTCCCCCCACGCTGTTGCCTACCAGCGCAAGACGTTTGCCATCCACGCCAATCTCTTCACCGTGCTGAGCGACCCATTTTGTTGCTTCATAGGCCTGTGTAATCGCTACCGGGAAATGAGCTTCCGGTGAGGGATCGTAATTAACAAATACGGCAGCGGCACCAGACTCGTTGACCAGATCACGGACCAGGCGCTCGTGAGTCGGATAATCACCTAACACCCAGCCTCCGCCATGAAAGAACATGAACACCGGCAGCGTACCCTCTGCATGAAGCGGTTTCACGATGGTCAGGGTCAGCGGTTTCCCCATCACGCTAATCGTTTTCTCAGAAACCTGTGCCGGAGGAAGCGAAGCTCCTTTCTGCGCCCCGATAAGCACGTTGCGGGCATCTGCTGGCGAAAGTTGTTCAATAGGCTTTCCGCCGCCGCTGTTTAACGCGTGCAGGAATTTTGCCACACCTGCCGTTGGTGCAGGCTGGTTGCCTGGTTCGGCAGCCCAGGCAGACAATGTACTGGTTAACAACATAGCGGCTATGGCGGTTTTTTTGCTGTTCATGGCGGAGTCCTCAGTAGGAGTTTAATTTGCTATTAAATAGTGTGCTACTTAAGTCGGTAGAGCCATCCTGCCATAACCAATATATTTTGCAAGCGATTAGTTATCGCGATAACAAAATAATCAGGCAGCCCATTTTAAGCCGGGAGGAACGATATGCTAAAGAAATCACCTATACTCACCTACCACGATGACTACGTTGCAAGGGGAATAAAAGCATGAACGTATCGGATCTTCTGACTTACTGCATGGATAAACCGGGCGCGGAACAGAGCGTTCACAGCGACTGGAAAGCAACACAGATTAAAGTCGACGACGTATTATTTGCGCTGGTTCATGAAGTTGATGGCCGCCCGGCTGTGGCGCTGAAAGCGACACCAGCACTGGCGGAGTTACTGCGTGATGCGCATGAGGATGTGCAGCCCAGCGAACATCTTAACAAGTCGCACTGGAGCACTGTGCTGCTGGACGGCACGCTGAAAGATTCACAGATTTACTATCTGGTGGATGCCTCTTTGCAGAAGGCGCTGGATACGCGCCGCGCGCACTAGCTGCCTGGAGAGTTGCCCAGGGGCTGAAGCTGTCAGGCCCATTCGGGAATACCGCAAACATTAAGCTTTTTGCCAGTCAAGGATCAGCTCGCCGTAGAGCATTTCCGCCTCGTTCAGGCGGCTCAGCAGGCAGTATTCATCTGTCTGGTGCGCCATTGCGGGTTCACCTGGCCCCAGAATAATGCAGGGCGGATTACCGATCGCTGGCAGCAGCAGTGAGGCATCGGTAAAGTAGGGCACGATTTTGGCCGTTAGCGGCTCTGCATGCAGCGGCTGGCAATGCTGATACACGCTTTCAATCCACTTATTCTCCTCTGCACTGAGCACGGCAGGCAGATCCACCAGCGTGGAAACCACAACGCTTTCCCCCAGCACGGTAGAGAGATCCTGCCGGATGGTGGCGTGGTGTAAATTGGGCGCGGTGCGGATATCCACATCAAACTGAGTACGATCCGGAACGGAGTTGATATTCAGGCCGCCCTGAATGCGCCCGACATTGATCGTCGGCTTCTTCATCAGCGGATGCGGTTCGCCTGGCTCAAAGTGGCGGATCTTACCCAGCGCTTCAGCAGCCAGATAGATCGCATTGATCCCCAGCTCCGGCATAGCGCCATGCGCAGTTTTACCGCGAGTTTCACAACGCAACCAGAGCGCCCCTTTATGGCCGATTACCGGATAATTTGCCGTAGGTTCCCCGACGATAAGCGCACCGACAGCGGGAAGTTCGCCCGTGGCGATCAGCGCTTTTGCGCCATCACAACCCGTTTCTTCTCCACCGGTAATCAGCAATACCACGCCGGTTCCTTCACGGATTACGGCCTGGTGGGTGACGCAGGCGACAGCAAAGGCTGCAATCGCCGCTTTCATATCGCTGGCGCCGCGTCCGTACAGTCGATCGCCCTCGATCGTGGTGCCAAACGGGTCATGTTGCCAGGCCTGATTTCCCAGCGGCACGGTATCCAGATGGCCGGTAAAGGCCAGCGGATCGCCTTCGGCTCTGCCAGCGATCCTGGCGATCATATTGACGCGATCCCCGCCAAACGAGCTAAGCGTGACCTCAAAACCCTGCGCTTCAAGCCAGCCAGCGAAAAACGCCATGCAGGCAGCCTCATCGCCGGGCGGATTAATGGTATTGAAACTCAGTAAACGTTGAGCCAGTTCAGAGGTATGATGATTCATCCGGCGTTCTCCTTGCGTGGGCAGTTGAGGTCAGGGGCCATCCGCTTATGCGGCTCTCTCTGTCAGCCACGCCAGGCAATTGATCCAGAGCTGGCGATAACCCGGCCAGGCAGCAAACTCGGCGGGCAGCCAGTGGGCGGACATGTCGCTGGTCCAGACTAACGAGCGGCCTTGCTGATATTCACGTACCGCAACCAGCGGATGGGATGTGCCCGCCACGGTGGCCAGCAGCTTCCCTTCCGGCTGCATTTCCACTTCGTTGTAGCCCAGCAGCCAGGGCCAGTCGCCAGAGATATTACTGAACACGGCATGAGGTTCTCTGATCTCAGGGTAAATGCCTTCCGGCGACTCAATGCGGTCATCCCAGGCCAGGCAACGCACCGGCAGGACTTTTTCCACCGCAGTGTTGCGATAGCGGGCGCCGCCGTTAATGCCCTGAAAACTGTAATAACCGCCAATCATCATCAGGCTGCCGCCAGCGGCGACGTAATCATGGATCAGCGCCAGACGGTTCGGGGTACGCTGGCTTTTCAGCCAGGTATCGGGATGCAGCAGCAGCGTGTTGGCGCCAATATCTGACAGAATGATGGCGTCCCACTGCTGCAGCGCTTCCAGCGTCAGCGGAAAACTCACCGGCGCTTCATGGGCGGGCATATGCGTGATGGCGTAATCGCTGTCAGCCAGCGCTGCGAGGAACTCCGTCGCGCCGTTGTGCCAGGTAGCGGTGGCAAACTGATCGAAGCCTTTTACGTGCGTTGAGGTGCTGGTCCATGACTCTCCGACCAGTAAAATATTCTTTGGCATAACGACTCCCTTTACCCGCCAAAAACGCGCTGCGGGTTGGCAATTAATAAGGTTTCAAGCTGCTCGCCGCTGACGCCGTGACGGCGCAGACGAGGCACGAAATGTTTGAGGATATAGCCATAACCGTGGCCGCCGTAGCGGGTCAGCATGGTTTTCAGAAACACATCCTGCGACAGCAGGATCTGCTGGATAAAGCCGTCGTCGATCAGCTCGCAGATAGCGCGGGCGTTCTCTTCGTCAGACGGAGACTGCGCAGACTCGTCGGCGTAGTAGTAGCTCATACCAATCATGTCATATTCGAGAAAAGCCCCGCGCTGCGCCAGCTCACGCTGATAGCGTTTATCGGCACAGCTGGGGTTCATATGGCACAGCACGGTGTGGCGCAGATCTGCCCCTTCCTGCTCCAGGATATCAAGCACTTTATGTCCCAGCCTTTCCCAGCCGGGAAGATGAACCTCAATCGGCACGCCGGTAGCCGCGCTGGCGCGGCCTGCTGCCCGCAGAGATTTTTCTTCGTCAGCAGTAAACCGGCTTGATACGCCGATTTCGCCAATCAGTCCGGCTATCACCTCAGGTTTTTCCGCTGCGCCACCCACGTCGTAAATCAGCTTTTCTGTCAGCTCCTCTACGGAAATCGCTTTCACCCACTCGGGGTGGGAAGGCTCAAGGTAGAGTCCTGTCCCCATGATGATGTTCAGACCGGTCAGCCGTGCAATCCGCTGGAGCGCTTTGGGATCGCGACCGATGCCGATATTGGTTGGGTCGATAACCGTTTCACCGCCCAGGGCGCGAAACTTCATCAGTTCCTCAATAGCGACGTCCACGTCAAAGAGCTGGCAGTTATCGCGACTCATTAACGGGTTAAGCGACAGCTCGCCCAGGTTTTCGATCCTGACCGGCATTTCGGCAATATGGCGATCGCTACAGCAGCAGGGCGCGACCCATTTGCCGGAGGCGTCCAACAGAATATGTTCATGCATCAGCGTCACGCCCATTTCTGCCAGCGGCAGGGGGCCAAGCACACTCATCACATAACCGCTGCTGACGCCTACCGGCAACGGCTCCGCATGGCGAAAAATCGATCCTTTCATCAGCTATCCTTTCGACGGCGCTCGCGCCGGGTTGAGAATGCGGGTGTTCAGCCAGATAGCCAGCAGGATAATGGTGCCAGTAGCAATCTGGGTGTAGAACGGCGAGATATGCGACAGGATCAGCCCGTTCTGGATGATGGCGATCGACAGGGCGCCCAGCAGCGTGCCGATGATAGTACCGAAGCCGCCAAACAGGCTGGTGCTGCCTAACACCACTGCTGCAATCACCTGCAACTCAAACCCTTCTCCCTGATTTGAGGAGCCGCTGCCCAGGCGCGCGGTGATAATCATCCCGGCCAGCGCGGCGGCCATGCCGCTGATGATGTAGACGCGCATCGTAACCGCTTTGGTATTGATACCGCTGCGGCGGGCGCCTTCTGCATTGGCGCCAATAGCGGTCACATAGCGGCCAAAGCGCATATGGTTCAGCACAATATGCCCGACGATTAACACCACAATGCCAATCAGCGCGGGCATCGGGATGCCCAGCACCCAGGCTCGTCCCATTGCGGTAAACAGGCTGTCTGCCGGAATGGGAATGGAGTAGCCTTGAGTGATCAGCAACGCTACGCCACGCACCACGGCAAGAGTGGCAAGGGTCACGATAAAGGCAGGGATTCCTTCGTAAGCAATAAAGAATCCGTTGATAGCGCCGACCAGACCGCCCAGGAGCAGGCCGCCGAGCAGCACCACAGGCCAGGGTAAGCCCCAGTAATTCAGTGCAATAGCAGAAAGCGCGCCCACCAGTGCCAGCGTAGAGCCTACCGACAGGTCGATTCCTCCCGTAGTGATCACCAGCGTCATGGCGGTGGCGACGATCAGCAGCGGGGCGCTCTGGCGGATGATATTCAGCCAGTTGGTGCTGCTGAGAAAGTTACCGGTGATAAACGAGAACACCACGCAACAGAAAACGAAAAACAGCGCGATGCTGACGACGCCCGAGTGGTTATGCAAGAGGCGGCGCGGCAGCGAATGGCGGATAACGCGTGGAGTGCTCAGATTAATCATACTCATCCCGTTTACCTCAGTGCGCGGCGGCTGAGTGAGCGGTGAACTTCTCACCGACAATCAGATTAACGATATCGCTCAGGCTGGTGTTTGCCACCAGGCGATCCGCCACGTTGGTACCTTCATACATCACCATGATGCGGTCGCAAACCAGGAAGAGATCTTGCAGCCGGTGGGTGATCAAAATCACGCTGACTCCCCTGGCGCTGACGCGCCGGATCAGTTCCAGCACCGCCTCCACTTCTGCCACGGCCAGCGCGGCGGTGGGTTCATCCATAATCAGAACTTTCGGTTCGAAGGCGGCTGCACGGGCAATGGCAATCGCCTGGCGTTGCCCCCCGGAGAGATTACGCACCAGCAACCGCGTATCAGGGATGGAAATTCCCAGACCTTTCAGCATTTCACGGGCATCTGCATGCATTTTTTTCTGGTCAAGAAAAGGGATGCCCAGCCTATGCTTCATCGGCTCGCGGCCCATAAACAGGTTGCCCGCCACGTCTACGGTGTCGCACAGCGAGAGATCCTGATAGACCATTTCGATATGGCAGCGGCGCGCGTCGGCTGGATTAGCAAAATGCTGTTCTTCACCGTCAATGCGGATGGCACCGCTGGTGGGCACTACGGCACCGGAAAGCACTTTGGTCAGGGTGGATTTCCCCGCGCCGTTATCCCCCACCAGGCCCAGTACTTCACCCGGCGCCAGCTTGAGGTTAACCCCGCGCAGCGAGCGAATAGAGCCGTAAGTTTTGGTGATATTGACCATTTCTACCCGCGCTTTAACGGGTTGTGGCTGTTGCATCGTTAACTCCCATCGCCAGACAGCGGCAAGGACGGTGATGGCAGAAAAAGGGCCTGCCAGTCGCGGTTCACATCTTGTAAACCGGTTTACCTGACTGGCGGGCCTTTCCACACTGCACATCGGAAAAAACGCTTAAATATTTGTTCGCCGGATGAAGTAAAGCAGCTTCCATGCCAGGCGGCGGGGAGTGGACAGTGTCATGTTTTTAACCGGCTGAAATAAAAGATGAAAATAGTTATATTTTTAGTAAACCGGTTTACGGGAAGGGAGGTGGCAAGGAAGGAGTGAACAGTTTTTGCGCCATCATTGTGCGAATAGCGCGCCATTTTGGGCAGGCTTAACGGATTTGAATGGAGTCGCGACCGATCCAGGTCACTGGCAGGCGGGTTTCTGCAGCAATATTCTCCTCTCCGTTAAGCAGCCGCAGCATCAGGCTGACGGCGGTTCTGCCCAGCTCTCTGGCGGGTTGGCGGATAGTGGAAATGCGGGGCTGCGTAAAATCGGCATAGCTGGCGTCATCAAAACCCACCAGCGAGAGATCCTGTGGTGCATGCAGGCCCAGCTCGCGCAGGCCATCCAGCAAGCCCAGCACCAGAAAGTCACTGGCGGCGAAAACGGCAGTAGGGCGGATATCGCGGCTGAACAGCTGATGCAGCGCCCGCTGGCCGAATTCGCGCTGATAATTTCCATACATCACCCACTCCGGTGGGCAGTGCAATCCGGCCTGCGCCAGCGCGGTGCAGAAGCCGTGATAGCGCTCCCGCACGCTCATCAACTCGTCCGGCCCACCGATAAAGGCGATTTGCCGGTGTCCGGCGACAATCAGCTGCTGCGTGGCCAGCATACCGCCCTGCACGTTATCGGCAAAAACCTTGGGCACCGTGCTGCCAGGGATATCCTCATCCAGCAGCACAATGCGCTGATGACGCTGGATCTCCTTGCGCAACAGGCCGTTATCGGGGCGATTAGTGGTAAACAGCAGGCCATCAACCTGGCAGGTATCCAGCCAGCGGATAAACTGGCTCTCTTTTTCCGGATTGTTGCGGGTGATGCAAAGCACCAGGCTGTAGCCATGTTCAAACGCCGCCTCTTCCGCAGCATCGGCCAGTTCTGCGAAGAAGGGGTTAGTGATATCCGGCAGCACCAGCCCCAGCGTTTCGCTGCCGCCTTTACTCAGACGGCGGGCCAGACTGTTGCCCCGGTAATCCAGTTGAGCAATAGCCGATTCAATCCGCGTAATGGTTTCCTGCGGCAGCACGATACTGTGGTTCAGGTAGCGGGAAACGGTGGCTTTAGAGAGACCTGCAAGGGTTGCCACATCAGAGAGCAGAACGCGTTTTTTTATCATCATGCAGGCCATATCAGAGAGAAGGATATCTGTAACATAGTTAAGCGCCGCTGTTATACCATTTTTTGCAATCTTCAGATCTTAACAAAATTAACGCTTGACAAAAAAACGACAACGGAGAATGGTAATAGACAGTTTACCTGCACGGCCCGGGAAGCAATTCCCACCCTGTTAAAAGCATTTTATTCCTGCGCCGACACGGACCGGCTGCAAAAATGTTTTTTCCCGGTTTCTGTCGATCGTCTCTTTTTTAAAAAAAGAGCGTCAGTCATCACGCTGATATTTGTCCTGCCAACACTTCCCGCCGGATTAATTTTCGCTGCGGCATAGCTGGTTATAACTCAATTCCACTGAGGACAATAATGATGGTATTTAACACCGGGAAATTACGTGTTCTGGCACTGGCGACAGTATTAATGGCATCCGGCAGTTATATGGCTGCTGCCTGGGCAGCCGCGCCCACTTATGCCCTGGTTCAGATTAATCAGCAGGCGCTGTTTTTCAATTTGATGAATAAAGGGGCACAGGACGCCGCAAAAGCCAGCGGAAAAGATCTGGTGGTCTTCAATGCTACTGATAATCCGGTTGCGCAGAATGATGCCATCGAAAATTATATTCAGCAGGGTGTGAAGGGCATTCTGGTCGATGCCATTGACGTCAACGGCATTATGCCTGCCATCAAAGAAGCGGCAGCGGCAAAGATCCCGGTGATTGCCATTGATGCCGTGTTGCCTGAAGGGCCGCAGGCGGCCCAGGTGGGCGTGGATAATATTGAGGGCGGTAAAATCCTTGGTCGCTACTTCCTTGATTATGTGCAAAAAAATATGAACGGCAAGGCACGGCTGGGTATTGTTGGTGCGCTGAACTCAGCCATTCAGAACGACCGGCAAAAAGGGTTCCAGGAGATCATCACAGCCAACAAGCAGATTACCGTGGCCGACGTGGTGGATGGCCGCAATATTCAGGACAGCGCCATGACGGCGGCAGAGAATCTGATTACCGGCAACCCTGATTTAACCGCTATCTATGCCACCGGCGAGCCGGCACTGCTGGGAGCGATTGCGGCTGTTGAAAACCAGGGGCGGCAAAAGGACATTAAGGTGTTTGGCTGGGATCTTACGGCTAAAGCCATCAGCGGCATAGATGGCGGATATGTTGCCGCCGTTCTGCAACAGGATCCTGAGAAGATGGGCGAAGAGGCGTTGAAAGCCCTGAACGACATCAGCGCTGGAAAAACGGTGCCAAAGCGAATTTTGGTGCCCGCTACCGTGGTGACAAAAGCGAACGTTGACCCCTATCGTCCTCTTTTCAAATAAATCTGCAGGCCCACAGAGAGGTGGGCCTGCGCGTTAGTTTTGTAGCAGCGCGTTGAGTTCAGCTATGTTGGGGAAAGCGCTGTGGGTTCCCGGACGGCTGACGGTAATGGCCGCAGCCTTACTGGCGTGAGTAAGTGCTAACTCGTCTATCTCGCTCTGGCGGAGCAGGGCGGAGGCGAGCATCACCGCCAGAAACGTGTCGCCAGCGCCGGTGGTATCAATAGCCTGAGCGGGTGTTGCCGCACAAAACTGAGTTTTATCAGCGGTTTTCAGCGATGCGCCCTGAGATCCGTGAGTGATCACTAACGTTTTTACGCCCGCAGGCTTGAGTAACTCAGCCTCATGCTCGTTAAGTACCGCGATATCTACCAGCGGCCAGAGCTGAGCAAACTCAGGTTTAACGGGCGACGGATTGAAGACGGCGATCATTCCGTTGGCTCTGGCCAGCTCGAACAGACTGCGGGTTTTCTCCAGGGAGAAATTGCCTTGCTGTAGTAAAACATCGCCAGGCTGTGCGCCGGTTAGCGCCTGCGTAATCTCTGCCAGGCTCAAAGAGTCAGCTGCAACGGTGGCGGTGACGATGGCATTATCGCCATCTTCGCTATTGAAAATAATTGAGGTATCACTGTGACAAGGGAATAACTTTTCAGGCAACAGGCGTAGCGGCTCAGCGCGTATTTGCTCTCTGATCCAGCTGCCATTACTGTCATTTCCCACGGCGGCAATAAGCGTTGTCTCTATTCCGCAGCGGGCAAGTAATATGGCCTGATTAGCCCCTTTTCCTCCGATATCTTGTGAGATTTTATTGCCATGAATGGATGAGCCTTTTTTGGGAATATCAGATATTGCCCAGGTTTCATCGACGGTGATATTACCGGTGACATAAACACGCATTGTGTTTCCTTGAACAGGATGAAGAAGATGGTTGCTATATCAGCAGGAAAAACAGACGCAATACAAGCTATTTTTTCACGTAAGAAAGCGGTCATTGGCGTTATTCATTGCGACCCCTTTCCCGGCACACCAAAATACAGAGGAAAGACTGTAGGCGATATTATTGAGCGCGCGCTACGCGATGCGGATAATTATATTTCCGGCGGTGTTCATGGTTTGATCATTGAAAATCATGGCGATATTCCCTTCTCCAAGCCGGAAGATATTGGCCCGGAAACCGCTGCGCTAATGGCAGTGATAACCGAAAAAGTCCGTACCCGGTTTAACGTACCGCTGGGCATCAATGTCCTTGCTAATGCGGCCATTCCAGCACTGGCCACCGCGCTGGCGGGCGGGGCAGACTTTGTACGTGTTAATCAGTGGGCGAATGCTTATATCGCCAACGAAGGCTTTATCGAAGGCGCGGCGGCTAAAGCACTGCGTTACCGCAGCCAACTGCGGGCGGAGCACATCAAAGTGTTTGCCGACAGCCACGTCAAACATGGCAGCCACGCTATTGTGGCCGACCGTTCCATTCAGGAGCTGACCCGTGATGTGGATTTCTTTGAGGCCGACGCGGTGATCGCCACCGGACAGCGAACCGGTGACAGCGCGACGCTGGACGAAATTGACGAGATCCGCAGCGCAACCGAACTGCCGCTGCTGGTCGGGTCGGGCGTAACGCCGGACAACGTTGGGCAGATCCTTGCCAGAACCCAGGGCGTGATCGTCGCCAGCGCGTTAAAGGTGGATGGCGTCTGGTGGAATGAGGTCGAACTGGCCCGCGTACAACATTTTATGGCGGCAGCCCGCAGCGTGCTGGAGGCTGAATAGATGGAGGCGTTCAGCGATCGCCTGTTGCGTGAGCATCAGGCTGGCTGGCAGGCGATGCAGCAGCATCGCTTTGTCTGCGAGATAGAGCAGGATCGCCTGCCGGAAGAGGTGTTTAACCGCTATCTGGTGTTCGAGGGGAATTTTGTTGCTACCGCCATCGCTATCTTTGCGCTGGGGGTAAGTAAAGCCCCCGACATCCGCCAGCAGCGTTGGCTCATCGGCGTACTGAATGCGCTGGTCGATACGCAGATTGCATGGTTTGAAAAGGTGCTGGCGAAGCGTGAGGTCAATCCTGCAAACTATCCGGATAACCTGCCGGGCGTGCAGCGTTTCCGCGAGGGTATGCTGAATGTGGCACAGCGCGGTAGTTATTCGGAGATCGTCACGCTAATGTTTGGGGCGGAATGGATGTATTACCACTGGTGCAAACGCGTCAGTCTGAAAACGCAGAGCGATAGCGACATTCGCCACTGGGTTGAGATGCATGCAGAAGAGGAATTTTATCAGCAGGCGAGCTGGCTGAAAGCGGAGCTGGACCGCTGTGCAGCAGAAATGAGTGTGGAAGAGAAGTTCGCCCTCTCCGAGCTATATGGCAAGGTGTTGAAATGGGAGATAGATTTTCATACTGCCGCTTATTCTGACGAAGAGCCAGCCGCAGCAAGTCAGGCATCGGTATCAGTTGGCAATGGCTTAAGCGAGTAAAGAGAATCTGACTACTCTACCAATCACCGCTGTGAAGCCTGAGGAGATTCTGTAAAGGCAACATTCGGAATAACAAAACGGGCGGAAAATTCCGCCCGTCTGTAGCAATATTACCAGCAGAGCTTACTGGTTACGCAGCGTATCAATGTCGATTACAAAGCGGTATTTCACGTCGCTTTTCAGCATACGTTCGTAAGCTTCGTTCACTTCTTCCATTTTAATCATCTCAATATCGGAAGTGATGTTGTGCTTACCGCAGAAATCCAGCATTTCCTGCGTCTCTTTGATGCCACCAATCAGCGAGCCGGCAATGCTGCGGCGTTTAAAGATCAGGTTAATAACCTGCGGTGATGGATGGTCATGTTCAGGAACGCCAACCAGCGTCATATTACCGTCACGGCGCAGCAGGTTGATGAACGGGTTCAGGTCGTGCTGGGCTGCTACGGTGTTGAGGATAAAGTCGAAGCTGTTAACGTGCGCAGCCATCTGGTCCGCATCTTTTGAAATTACCACTTCGTCCGCACCCAGGCGCTTGCCATCTTCCACTTTAGAAGGTGAGGTGGTGAACAGCACAACATAGGCACCCATGGCATGAGCAATTTTTACGCCCATATGGCCCAGGCCGCCCAGGCCAACGATGCCGACTTTTTTACCGGGACCCACTTTCCAGTGCTGCAAAGGAGAGTAGGTAGTAATACCGGCGCACAGCAGCGGCGCGGCACCAGCCGGGTCCAGATTCTCCGGTACGCGCAACACGAAGTCCTCATTCACCACAACCTGCGTGGAGTAACCACCGTAGGTGATATCGCCCGTGATGCGGTCTTCGCCGTTATAGGTGCCGGTGAAGCCGTTTTCACAATACTGCTCCAGGTCCTCTTTACAGCTGTCGCAGGTACGACAGGAATCTACCAGGCAGCCTACGCCGACCAGATCGCCGACTTTATATTTATGAGTATGGCCGCCTACCGCTGTCACGCGGCCTACGATTTCATGGCCTGGAACGACGGGAAAAATGGTGTTTTTCCACTCGTTGCGAGCCTGATGGAGGTCGGAATGGCAGACGCCACAGTACATCACTTCAATCTGGACATCGTGTTCACGCAGTTCGCGCGGCTGGTACTCAAACGGGGCCAGCTTCGATTTTGCATCCTGTGCAGCATAGGCATGCGTAATATTCATGGTATCTCCAGTCAGTGAAAGTTTTTTGAACGTAACGCTTAGGTGAGTCCCTGCAAAGGGCACCGTGATCTGAACAGATCAGAGAACAGTAAGGATAGTTAGCGAAAGGCAAAGGGGGTATGCCGGAACCTGTCTAAATCTTGCCTGATCCTGCACGATTAAGCTGAATGCGGCAAAAATAGCCTTAAAAGGTGGGTGATTTGTTGAAAAACGTAGATTTTGTTTGTCACGCAATAAACATTAAAACGTCATTTGTCGGGGCAGAACTCTCCGCCCCGACAACGTTATCACTTCACATTCAGCATCGGCTTAAGGAAGCGCGCGGTATGCGACTCTTTGCACAGCGCTACCGTCTCCGGCGTGCCGGAAACCAGAATTTCCCCGCCGCCGCTGCCGCCTTCCGGACCGAGATCCACAATCCAGTCCGCGGTTTTGATCACATCAAGGTTGTGCTCAATCACCACGATGGTATTGCCCTGGTCGCGCAGCTTATGCAGCACTTCCAGCAGCTGCTGAATATCCGCAAAATGCAGACCGGTGGTCGGCTCATCAAGAATATAGAGCGTCTGGCCCGTTCCGCGCTTGGAAAGCTCACGTGCCAGCTTCACGCGCTGCGCCTCACCACCGGAAAGGGTGGTGGCCGACTGGCCCAGCCGGATATAGGAGAGGCCAACGTCCATCAGCGTCTGCAGCTTACGCGCCAGCGCAGGAACGGCATCAAAGAACTCGCGAGCCTCTTCAATGGTCATATCCAGCACTTCGTGAATATTCTTCGCTTTATACTTAATTTCCAGCGTTTCACGGTTATAGCGTTTGCCTTTGCACTGATCGCACGGCACATAGATATCGGGCAGGAAATGCATCTCAACTTTGATCACGCCATCGCCCTGACAGGCTTCACAACGCCCGCCACGGACGTTAAAGCTGAAACGTCCGGGTGTATAACCCCGCGTGCGCGATTCCGGCACGCCAGCAAACAGCTCACGTACTGGCGTGAAAATGCCGGTATAGGTTGCCGGGTTAGAGCGCGGCGTGCGGCCAATCGGACTCTGGTCAATGTCGATAACCTTATCGAAGTTTTCCATGCCGGTGACTTCACGATAAGGCGCGGCTTCCGCAACGGTTGCGCCGTTGAGCTGGCGCTGGGCGATCGGGAACAGCGTATCGTTGATCAGCGTGGATTTTCCCGAGCCGGAGACCCCGGTAATGCAGCTGAAGAGGCCTACCGGCAGCGTCAGCGTCACATCTTTCAGGTTGTTGCCTTTGGCGCCGGTCAGCTTAAGTACCTTGCTGGGATCTGCCTTCACGCGCTCTTTTGGGACCGCAATGCCACGCTTGCCGCTAAGGTATTGCCCGGTTAAGGACTCCTCAACCGCCATGATGTCATCTACGGTGCCTTCCGCCACAACCTGACCACCGTGTACGCCCGCGCCCGGACCGATATCAATCACGTGGTCAGCCGCACGGATAGCGTCTTCATCGTGCTCAACCACAATCACCGTGTTACCGAGATTGCGCAGATGCACCAGCGTCTCCAGCAGACGTTCATTGTCGCGCTGATGCAGGCCGATAGAGGGTTCATCCAGCACGTACATCACGCCGACCAGCCCCGCCCCGATCTGGCTCGCCAGACGGATACGCTGCGCTTCACCACCGGAGAGCGTATCGGCAGAGCGAGACATAGAGAGATAGTTCAGGCCCACGTTCACCAGGAACCGCAGGCGGTCGCCAATCTCCTTCAGCACTTTTTCAGCTATCTGCGCCCGCTGGCCGCTCAGCTTCATGTTCTGGAAGAAATCGAGCGCATGGCCGATGCTCATATCAGAAATAGTCGGCAGCGTGGTGTTCTCTACAAACACATGACGTGCTTCACGCTTCAGGCGCGTTCCGTGGCAGCTGGCACAGGAGCGGTTGCTGATAAATTTCGCCAGATCTTCACGTACGGCAGAAGATTCGGTCTCTTTATAGCGGCGCTCCATGTTGTGCAACACGCCCTCAAACGGATGGCGCCGCACGGAAGTATCGCCGCGATCGTTGATGTACTTAAATTCAATGCTCTCTTTGCCGGATCCAAACAGGATCACCTGACGCGCATGATCCTTCAGCGTTTCAAACGGCGCTTCAATATCGAATTTCAAATGTTCGGCGAGTGAACGCAGCATCTGGAAATAGTAGAAGTTGCGGCGGTCCCAGCCGCGAATAGCACCGCCAGCCAGCGACAGCTCCGGGTTCTGTACCACGCGATCCGGGTCGAAATATTGCTGTACGCCCAGGCCGTCACAGGTTGGGCAGGCGCCGGCCGGATTGTTGAAGGAGAAAAGGCGCGGTTCCAGTTCGCTCATGCTGTAACCGCAGACCGGGCAGGCGAAGTTAGCGGAGAACACCAGTTCTTCGGTCGCTTCATCATCCATATCAGCCACAACGGCGGTACCGCCAGAAAGCTCCAGCGCTGTTTCGAACGATTCGGCCAGACGCTGCTGTAAGTCTTCGCGCACTTTAAAGCGGTCTACCACCACTTCAATGGTGTGTTTTTTCTGCAGCTCAAGCTTTGGCGGATCTGACAAATCGCACACTTCACCATCAATACGGGCGCGGATATAGCCCTGTGACGCCAGATTTTCCAGTGTCCTGGTGTGCTCGCCTTTACGATCTTTGATAACAGGCGCCAGCAGCATCAGGCGGCGGCCTTCCGGCTGAGCCAGCACGTTATCCACCATCTGGCTGACGGTTTGTGCGGCCAGCGGCACGTCGTGATCCGGGCAGCGAGGCTCACCCACGCGGGCAAACAGCAGGCGCAGGTAGTCATGAATTTCAGTGATTGTTCCCACGGTGGAGCGCGGGTTATGTGACGTGGATTTCTGCTCAATGGAAATGGCTGGCGACAGCCCTTCAATATGATCAACGTCCGGTTTCTCCATCAGTGAGAGAAACTGGCGGGCATAGGCAGAGAGAGATTCCACGTAACGGCGTTGCCCCTCGGCGTAGAGCGTATCAAACGCCAGCGAGGACTTACCGGAGCCTGACAGGCCTGTGACAACGATCAGTTTGTCGCGAGGGATGATCAGGTTAATATTTTTCAAATTATGGGTGCGTGCACCCCGTACTTCGATCTTATCCATTCACAATTCCCGGATTAACACAGACCTCACCGTGCAGGCACGGTCAGAATGAAGCCTGTTATTATGGCACAAAAAAACCTATATGGATAACCAGTGTTTTGCCAACAGAGCATACCAGGATCCTGATCCTGACCGGAAAATTTTCCGATCCTTCTCAGGCCGCAACCTGCAACGTTGCAAGCCTGATAAACCCTTTACGATCCCGATCTGAAAGTAGGATCTCAAAGAGTGGCATGTTAGAATTTCCGGCTTAGACTTAAAGCAGAACAATTATCGGAGACACCAACATGGCCAGCAGAGGCGTAAACAAAGTGATCCTGGTGGGCAACCTGGGTCAAGACCCGGAAGTTCGCTACATGCCAAATGGCGGCGCCGTTGCCAACATTACCCTGGCCACGTCTGAAAGCTGGCGTGACAAGCAGACCGGCGAAACCAAAGAGAAAACCGAATGGCACCGCGTTGTGCTGTTTGGCAAGCTGGCGGAAGTGGCGGGTGAATACCTGCGTAAAGGTTCCCAGGTTTATATCGAAGGCGCGCTGCAGACTCGCAAATGGACTGACCAGGCTGGCGTAGAGAAATACACCACGGAAGTGGTGGTTAACGTCGGCGGCACCATGCAGATGCTGGGTGGCCGTCAGGGTGGCGGCGCAGGCGCACCGGCAGGCGGCGGTGGACAGGGCAACAACAACGGATGGGGCCAGCCACAGCAGCCACAGGGCGGCAGCAACAACCAGTTCAGCGGCGGCCAGCAGTCCCGTCCGCAGCAGCCGCAGCAGAATAACGCTCCGGCTAACAATGAACCACCAATGGATTTTGACGACGATATTCCTTTCTGAGGACTCTCGTTTCAGTCATCGTTCCATAAAAACAGTGAAACCCTGCTCAGGCAGGGTTTTTTTGTTTCAGTATCACGGTACTGCTTTGACTGCTTTGACTGCTTTGACTGCTTTAACGCCGGAGTCTTATTTAGTCAGTTCAGCCGATACGTAAGCACCGTTATCAACACGTGCGCCGGTGATTTTATAAGATGCGCCAGACTGCAGAGCCTGAGCGGAAATTTTCGCTTCAGCATCGTCAAGAGTAGGGGCTGAAACGGTAATGCTCTGGGCAAAGCTACCGAAAGAGATCAGGGAAAGGGCCGCAACAGCAACGAAAGTTTTGATGGTTTTCATGTTTAATTCCTCAGAAGTAATTTTATTAAGAGGCCGTTCCGCCTCGATAAAATCATAATAGGCGCAAACATGAACGTTTAAAAGCTGAACAATTTGCTGAAATAATTCAATAAATTTGAATAAGTTTCAGGGCGTTTT
Source organism: Erwinia sp. MMLR14_017 (assembly GCF_033657285.1). NCBI lineage: Bacteria > Pseudomonadati > Pseudomonadota > Gammaproteobacteria > Enterobacterales > Erwiniaceae > Erwinia > Erwinia sp. MMLR14_017. The sequence continues at coordinate 89,243 of NZ_JAWVWP010000001.1, forward strand.
TAACCGATCGGTGAGTGCTTTATATCCTGCCAGACATATGGCGCAAACCTTGCGCTGTCACGCTGAAACGGTATCGATCCGGCTGAACGCTACTCGTATACCAAAAGAGACTGCCGGAGTGCAGCCGCCAGCTCCTCAGGCTTCTTCAGCCAACTGAGTGAGGCCATTGGCGTTTATGCTACCCTTTATATTGGTTTATTTTCATGGATATTTTGCGTTAATCGTCAGTTATCTGAACTTATGCGCGTTAGCCATTGAATTCGCAGATAACCGGAAAGACAACGGTTACTGAATTTTTATTACTGATATGACAACTAAAAGTTGTTGTCTGAATATAAGGGAAAAAAATGCCAATGATATTCGGTGAGTTATCTGGTGCGCCATCATGGGTACCTGCTTTATTGCTCGTCACTCTCTCATTCGCAGTGGGGTTCCTGGCCCGATTTATACTTCTCGTGTTTATTCGCTACTGGCAGAATCGTGACCGAAAGCTATTCAAATCCCTTGAAAAGCATCTTCGTGGATCGATGTTTCTTTTCATTCCCTTGATGTTAATAAATATTGGCGTTAATTATATTAACATCCACCCGAGTTATCTTTATATTATTACAAACATTGTTAATATATTCATTATATTATCATTTTGCTCGATTTTAATTCGATTGACGAATGTTGTGCAGGATATGCTTTTTATACGCTATGACATTAATCTTTCAAATAATCTTCGTGCCCGTAAAGTTCGCACTCAGATAATATATGTAAAAAAAGTCGCTATTGTACTGCTGGTCTCATTCTGTGTTTCTCTGATACTACTCAGTTTCCCTGGCATTCGAAAATTCGGCACAACCATCCTGGCCGGTGCGGGGGTTGCCGGAATAATCATTGGGTTTGCGCTACAGAAGTCGCTTGTCAACCTGTTTGCCGGCATTCAGATAGCCTTTACGCAACCTATAAAAATTGATGATGCGGTGGTCGTTGAAAAGGAGTGGGGCTGGATTGAGGAGATAAACCTGACTTATGTTGTTGTGCGTATCTGGGACCTGCGCCGACTGGTGCTGCCTATAACCTACTTTACAGAAAATGCCTTCCAGAACTGGACGCGTAATAACGCACAAATATTAGGCTCTGTTTTTCTTTATGTTGATTACACCATGCCTTTAGAGCCTCTGCGTAAGCATTTTGAAAAAGTCCTCAGTGAGACAAAATTATGGGATCAACAGACTCAGGTGCTTCAGGTTACTGATACTAATGAGAAAACTATGACAATCAGATTGCTGATGACCGCGCAGAATTCACCCATAGCCTGGGATTTACGCTGTCACGTGCGTGAGAAAATGATTGCGTTTATTCAGCAAAATTATCCGCAGAGCCTCCCTCACGTCAGGGCTACACTCACCGAATCCGACGATTGATAGTCCGGCTGATCGGTAGCTAATTGCTCTTGTTTACTCTGGAAACAGTGAAACCCTGCTCAGGCAGGGTTTTTTGTTTCAATATCACGCTATTGCTTTGCACTGTTTTAAAGCAGGACACTTATTTAGTCAGTTCAGCCGACACGTAAGCACCGTTATCAACACGTGCGCCGGTGATTTTATAAGTTGCGCCAGACTGCAGAGCCTGAGCGGAAATTTTCGCTTCAGCATCGTCGAGAGTAGGGGCTGAAACGGTAATGCTCTGGGCGAAACTGGCGAAAGAGATCAGGGAAAGAGCCGTAACTGCAACGAAATTTTTGATGGTTTTCATGTTTAATTCCTCAGAGATAATTTTATTAAGAGGCCGTTCTGCCTCGATAAAATCATAATAGGCTCAAACATGAACGTTTAAAAGCTGAACAATTTGCTGCAATAACTCAATAAATTTGAACAAGAATCAGGCCATTGTAACCGGTCAGTGAACGCTTTATGCTTCCGCCAGCCGCATAAAGCTCACCTTTTCCTGTCACGCTGGCAGGGCACTTAGCTGGCTGAACGCTACTCAGATGACAAAAGAAACTGCCGGAGTGTAGCCGTAAGCTCCTCAGGAGCCTCTTCGGCCATATGGTGGCCGCTGTTAATGCTCTTACCCTGCACATTATGCGCCCAGCGTCTCCAGATGGCCGGAATATCGCCATAGATCTCCTCCAGGTCATCATGCTCTGCCCACAGCGAGAGCAGAGGGCACTTAATCATTCTGCCTGCCTGACGGTCCTGAAGTTCATGTTGTCGATCTACAGACAACCCGGCACGGTAATCTTCAATCATTCCATGTACTGTTGCTGGATCGTGTATCGCCCGTCTGAACTCTTCATACTCTTCATCTCCCATCGTTTCCGGACGCTCTCCGTACCATTGGTCAGGATCGGCCAGGATAGCCCGCTCAGGCTTTTCAGGTTGTGCAAAGAAAAACCAGTGATACCACTGGCGGGCAAATTTTTCATTACATCGCTCCAGTGCTTCGAGTATGGGAACGCATTCCAGTACCGCCAGCCGCGTAATCTTTTCGGGATAATCTAAAGCGGTGCGGTAGGCGGTATAACTTCCTCTGTCATGCCCAACTAACGCAAATTCCTCAAAGCCAAGAAAGCTCATCAGCTCTATACAATCGCGGGCTTTTGCTCTTTTGGAGGAGCCTGCATGGTCGGGTAAGTCAGCGGGTTTGGAAGAGCGGCCAAAACCGCGTAAATCCGGGCACACCACGGTGAAAGATTGAGCAAGCAGCGGGGCGACCTTTGACCAGGTTGCGTGAGTACGGGGATGGCCATGCAGTAACAGCACGGGCGGGCCATTGCCGCCATAACGTACGTTAAGCACGGCTTCAGAAAGCGTAACCTCCTGCTGGGTAAATCCTGCAAACATACTCTTTTCTCCTTATCTGGATGGAGTAAGGAGTATAGTTTTTCTTTAGCGGCAGCTTAGTTCTTGTGGTTTGGCTGAATGCGCTCTTTCCTGGATAGTTTACTCCTGCCAGTTACCACCGGCATAAATCAACTATCATCGCTGAGGAAAAAACCATGACTAACTTAAACCGCGAATTTGTAAACAAGATTGTCCTGATCACTGGCGGGACTTCCGGGATCGGTCTTGAAACCGCGCGCCAGTTTATAGCAGAGGGCGCTCAGGTCGTCCTGACCGGCATAAATCAACAGCGGCTTGAGCAGGCGCGAGCTGAGTTTGGTGATAAAGCGCTGGTTATCGCCTGTGACCTTCGTCATCCCGACTCACTGGATGAGGTAGTAAGCGCCATTGCTGAACGCTTTGGCCGTCTGGATATTGTGTTTGCTAATGCTGGCGCAGGCAGCGCTTCACCTCTTGAAGAGGTGACTGCTGCACAAATTAGCGAACAGTTCTCGCTGAACTTTAACGGTGCCTTTTTCACCGTTCAAAAGGCAGCACCGCTGATGAGTAAAGGGGCGAGTATTATTCTTACCACCTCTTTCCTGAACAGTGTCGGCACGCCAGGCCTGTCCATTCTGTCGGCGACCAAAGCCGCAGTGCGTTCTCTGGCGTTGACCCTGGGCGCAGAGCTTGCCCCACGTGGGATCCGCGTGAATGCTGTCAGTCCTGGGCCAGTCAGCACACCCTTTCACGGCAAACTGGGATTGTCGGATGAGCAGTTGAAAGAAGTTGCGGCAGGCATTGAAGCCTCTGTACCGCTGGGACGTTTCGGTGAAGCGAGTGAAGTGGCAAAAGTCGTCCTGTTTCTTGCCAGCGATCGCGCTTCGTTTATCACAGGTGATGAGATCGTCGTTGATGGCGGTTTGTCAAAGTTCTGAGTTCACAGCCATTGGCTTCACCGCCAATGGCCTGAATGACGGATAGGCAAGCGACAGAGTGCTTATGCAAACTTTTTCCACACATCGGCACTATTATTTCGATCGTAATCTTAATGCTATGGAGAATTCATGGAATGCGGGCTCCCCGTCACCTTAACGCACTGCGTGCATTTGAAGCCGCAGCCCGGCATCTGAGCTTTGTCGGTGCAGCGCAGGAACTCAATGTCACCCCTGCGGCGGTAGGGCAACTCGTCAAAAACCTTGAAGAGAGTTATGGCATAGTCTTATTCAATCGTTCCAGAGGAGGGCCATCCCGTCTGGAACTGACGCCCCCAGCCATCACCGCCCTGAGTCAGTTACAGGCTGCATTTGACCTGATGACCAGCGCCGTAGAGGGGCTACGTCAGGGCTCGGCTCCGGCAACTATCACTGTCACCGTTCCGCCCGCTTTTGCAGACAAGTGGTTGCTTGGACGCGTGGAACATTTTCAGTCTCGCTACCCTCAGTTTGAACTTATTCTTCAGACGGAGGGCCGTCTTGTGGATTTAGCCGCCGGGCGTATCGATCTGGGGATAAGATTTGGTCATGGACGCTGGCCCGGTCTGAGTGCAGAACACCTGATGGGGGAGGAATTTTTCCCGGTCTGTAGTCCTGCCTTACTGGAGGGAGAGTTCCCGCTGACTTCCCCGGAAATGCTCTGTCATCATGTATTAATTCACGATCTCTCAATGCGGGATACGCCAGCTTTCCCCACCTGGCAGAGCTGGCTTCAACAAGCCGGAATGGATGTCCAGACTGGAAACCGCGTGCTCAGGATCAATGACTCAGCAGCGGGATTACAGGCAGCAATGGCTGGAAGTGGAGTGGCGTTGGGACGAAGCAGCCTGGTCACGGCTGACCTTCAGGCTGGCCGTTTAGTCAGACCTTTTGGTGATGCTCAGTCAAGCCCGCTGGCCTATTACCTTGTAGAGATAGCAAAAGCTCAGCCTTCAGCCGCCGCCCACTCTTTTAAAGAGTGGTTGCTTGAATCAGCTCAGGACCCATGGCCACTGAAAGTCGGATAAAGAGGTTAGTTAAAAAGCCACAGCTCTGTCGCGACTGATACAGGTAATAATGCGTAAACGGTAGGGTAGCGGAGCTGTTTTTTCTGCATTACTTTCCCTTCTGCCCGCAGAGTGCGGGCAGGTTGCAGTTATCACGGATGCCCAGCGGGCTGAAGCAGAATGCTGACCCCGGCACATTTCTTGCCCAGGCCGGACGACGTTGAATCTGCTTACGCTATCCTTGTGGGTGAAGATTACATTGTCAGTCAGGGTGCAAGAGGAACACGGGTTAATCCGGATTTAAGGATGAGTCCTGTCAGTAGCCCTGTTGAAGCAAAATTAGCGGATGCGGATATCAACGAGATTATCGATCTGCGAGAGGGTAGCGGGGATCTTCGACTGGGCATTCCTGCCCTTGATGAATTTCCTTTTAAAAAATGGCTGTTACTTTCTGGTAAAGCGGCCCGTTCACTTCATCCGGAAGAGATGACAAACCAGCCGCTGATGGGCTATGCCCCCTTGCGTGAGGCGCTGGCCAGCTACCTGCAAATCTCACGCGGGATAACCTGCACGCCTGAACAAATATTTGTTACTAATGGCTATCGCACAAATATTCGCTTAATCCTGCAGTCACTGGCTCAGCATACCGATAAAGTAGTGATGGAAGACCCGGGCTATTTTTTTGGCCAGAAGCTGCTCAAACGTATTGCTTCAAACCTGCATTACTCGCCAGTAAATCAGCAGGGGCTGGATACCTGTTATTTTAAAAAACATCATCATGATGCGCGTTTTGTCCTAATAACCCCGACTCATCAGAGTCCCCTGGCCGTCTCCCTCTCTTTACCGCGAAAACATGAATTGCTGGCGTGGGCCAGCGAAAATAAAGGATGGATTGTTGAAGATGATTATGACGGAGAGTTTCACTACACCCGTAAAGTTATACCTGCATTAAAGAGCCTTGATATCAACGAGCGGGTGATTTATATCGGGACCTTCAGTAAAACCATCATGCCCGCGCTGCGTATTGGCTACATTGTTATGCCACCGAATACCATCCAGCGTTTCCGGGAAAATGGGGAAATTATGGAGACTGGCCAACCTCTGTTACTTCAAAAAATACTCAGTATGTTTCTCAGTGAAGGACATTTTTTAAACATATAAAAAGAATGCGCACTCTTTTTCAGCAGCGAAGAGAGATAATGCCCGGCGCGTTGTATGCACTCTATTCTGATATTTTTATTATGAACTGACAGATGGCGGCATGCATATCGTGGCCTTTCTTCGCAAAGGCATACAGGATGTGCCGCTTGCAGCTATCTGGCAGAAACATAATCTTCAGGTCTTTCCCCTTTCCAGCTGGTACAGCCAGTCGCAGAAACGTTACGGTCTGGTTCTGGGCTAAACCAATATTCGCTCGCAAGCGTATGCGTATGCCGTTATGTTGCTGGAAAAACCGCTCCGGGAAACATTTATGTTAATTAACTCAGCGACCTGAAAGGCCAGGATTTTGCGGAAACGCTCTCTGGTTTTGTGTAGTCGCTGCGGTGATAACCAAGCGTCCAGAGCTTACTTCTGGCGATAGCGCAGCACAGTGATACCCTTAGCGAAAGCCGGTGCCATCTCAGAACAACAGAAAACAGACTGCGCGTCAGCAGGAAATATAAATGCAGCGCAGTGGCCATATAGGGGTGCACGGGAAAAGCTGGTGCGGCAGCATCGGCTTTATCCTCCAGGGGCTGCTCTCCAGAGCGTGCGGGGAATATAAAGAAAAACCAGGTCATTTAGCGCGGTTTGTTCAGTCACGGGCGCATCAGAGCTGGGCGAGGGTATGCAGGGTTTCAGGGTTCTGCTCTACCATGCGGATCAGCAAAACGGCCTGTGGGTTAGGTCTGGCTCTTCCCTGCTCCCAGTTTTGGTATGTGGTTTCGCCCGTGTGAAGATAGTGGGCAAAAACGGCCTGTGACAGGTTGAGTTTTTCGCGCACGTTGCGCAGCTCCTGCGGTGCAATGGTGATGGGCGCGCGCTTGCTGACCTTGTAGCTTTTGAGCGTGATCTTACCATCCTGATGATCTTTAAGCTCCTGCATACCCGCCATCAGTTCACTGAAAATATCGCGTTTAGTCATGTCTCAGCCCCTTTTTAATCACATTCAGCGCGTCCGCCAGGGCATCACGCTGCTGTTTGGTCAGATCGTCACGCTGATCTTTATCGTAGATGGTAAACAGGATGAACTGGCCTTTTTCATTCGTCCAGTAATAGATAATCCTGATCCCGCCCCTTGCGCCCTTGTTCCGGCGCTCATCCCTGAAACGAACTTTACGTAGCCCGCCTGTATCAGGGATCACATCGCCCTTTTCAGGGGCGGCCAGCAACATGTTCTGAAACAGCCTGAACTGATCATCATTCAGATATTCAGCCCGGTATTTCTGGAAGCTGGAAAGCTCAATAAATGTCGCGCGCATGATGTCACCTATCCCCAACTATGAGATAGTTTATCCCCCGTATGGGGATACTTCAACGATTAATATGCCCGGATTTTATGTCTGATTGCACCCTCACTTTATTCGGCACCAGCCAGCACTTCGGGTCAGTCTGTGCATGACTCATAAGCGGCGCATCAATGTAGTAAATCAAATATCGGACACTCATCGGGCATCGGCGCGGTAACCGCCAGAGCTTTAGTTTTAATTCAGTGCGCATATCTCCTGCGCCAGCCTGCCAATTTCTGATTCCCTGAATAACTTACTTGCGCAGTTGGCCTCTGGATCGGCATGCATTGAACCCAGGTTTGTCAGTATGACGACGGCACAATCCGTTTTTTCATACCACCATGCGCAGGCACTGAAGCCCAATACGTTGCCGCCATGTCCTGTTGCTCTGCCGTAATTTGTCTCCGCTCTGAACAGACTCAATCCCATACTTGCGCTGTCGGCTGGCATCCAGTGCTGCATTTCCTGCCTGCTTTGGGCATTCAGCAACCTGCCATTTTTCAATGCCAGAATAAAACTGATAAGATCCTGCGCCGTTGAAATTATGCCTCCCACCGCCCATTCTACCGAGAGGTTACTGGCAGAAACGTCGACAAGATTATTATTCGCTGGCTTAAACCAGGGGGAAAGTCCGGCATTTTTTATAAAACTGTTGTCGGCATGGTGATATTGGTTGGCTATTTTTAAAGGCGCAGAAAATGCAGCGCCTGTTAAACAGGTATTCTCTAACGCAAGCGGCCCGATAATCCTTCTGTATAATTCTGTTTCAAAAGTATTCTGTGTGACCCGTTCGATTAATAATCCCAGCAGCGTGAAGTTAGTATTGGAATAATTAAATTGTTCACCCGGACGGCATAATGGCTCTTTCCCGCGAATATACTCAATCGTTTCCGCGGGCGACCATCGCTTTTCTGGTTCCATCCCTTTACCACGGGCAGCACAAATCCATGCGGGCTGATTTTCCCAGCTCGGTATTCCGGCATAGTGTGACAGCAGTTGCCTGACAGTGGCGGTTTCTGCGTTAGCGATCCCTGACAAAAAGCTTTTCTCTAACCAGCGTGACAGCGGCAGATCAAGCGAGAGAAGACCTTCTTCAGTTAACTGAAGAATGATTACCGCAACAAAAACCTTGGTAATGCTGCCGATGCCAAAACCGGTATCGGGGGTGATTTTTATAGGATGTTGAAGATCGCAATAGCCTGCCGAGGCCTGCCAGACTCTGTGGTGACCTTTACCAACAGCCACTGAAATAGCTGGAAAATCTTTCAGGGTTAGCTGTTGAAGCAACTCTTTCAGTTGGATTTCCGGGGAGGCCATGTTAACCCTTTCCTTTTTGCGATAAGATTTTTCAGGCGATGCGCACAGAGAAAGATAGCTCTCATCAATGATTAAGCTAAGGGATAACACGTTGCATGGTAAAAAAAACCTCCCCGGAACAGCGTCGTGAACTGGGCGCTTTCCTCGTAAGCCGACGGGCGCGTCTGAACCCGCAGGAATTTGGCATGCCCGCAGGCACGCGCCGTACGCCAGGTTTACGGCGTGAAGAAGTGGCGGTACTGGCTGGCGTCAGCGTGAGTTGGTATACCTGGCTGGAGCAGGGCAGAGAGATCAAGCCCTCCGCCGATGCCCTGCAGCGTATAGCCAAAGTCCTCAGGCTCGACAGAATTGAGTCTTCCCATCTTTTTGCCCTTTCACCCCGTGAAGAGCCTCTGCCCCGTACGGTTGATGATGGCGTCAGCGAAGGGCTGGAGAGTCTGGTTCGTGCTATCGACCCCATCCCGGCCTATATCCGCAATACCCGGCTTGATATTCTTGCCTGGAATGATGCTATTGCAGAGCTGTTTATCGATTATGGCTCGCTGCAACCCCATGAACGCAATACGTTGCGCCTGCTGTTTCTGTACCGGCCCTACCGCACGCTGATCCTGGATTGGGAGCAAATGGCGAGAGGGATGATCTCTGTGTTCCGCGCTTCACGGGCGCATGCGCAGAATAAAGCGCCATTCGACAACCTTATTCAGGAGCTTTCTGAACAAAGCCCGGAATTCCAGGAGTGGTGGCAGGATACGGAAGTGAAAGGCATGGGCGAGGGCAGCAAGCGGCTTTTACATCCTACCTCGGGACATATTGAATTTACCTATGTCGCCTTAACGCCAGAGGGGCGTCCCGACCTTTCTCTGGTGACCTATATTCCACGACACGTTGCCAGTGACAGCGAGTCATAGGATAACAAGACGCCTTCCAGGGATGATCTGACCCGCCTAAAGTGGATTCACAGCAGCACACAACGTGCTCTCTTAAACCACCCGGAGGCAACATCATGTCATCTCAACCGATTCCAATGACTACCCCTGCCGTCAGCGTCGCGACTTCACGTAATCCCGCGACTGATGAATTGATAGCGACCTATGCATTCCAGACCGCTGAGCAAATAGAAAGCCTGCTGGTGGAAAATAACGCGGCTTTTCGTCTGTGGCGTGCCACTCCAATGTCTGAACGCGTCGTCGCTTATCGTCGCCTGTCGGCAATTTTGCGTGAACGCACAGAAAGCCTGGCGGGGATCATTACCGCCGAAATGGGAAAAACGCTGGCCGCCGCCCGTGGGGAAGTAGAAAAATGTGCTGCTACCCTTGACTGGATTGCTGATAACGGCCCGGCTATCCTCGCTGATGAACCTGTCTCTGTTGAGAATGACGATCGGGTGCATGTCTCCTATCTGCCCGTTGGCTCCATTCTGGCCGTTATGCCCTGGAACTTTCCGCTGTGGCAGGTGATCCGCGCCTCAGGGCCGATTATGCTTTCAGGCAACGGCTTTATTCTTAAGCATGCGCCGAATGTTATGGGCTCGGCTTATGCCTTACAGGACGCCTATGAGAGCGCAGGCTTCCCGGCAGGACTCTTTGCAAATCTTATTACTGATAACGACACCGTGGCACGGGTTATAGAAGATGACCGCGTAGCAGCCGTGACGTTGACCGGAAGTATGCGTGCAGGTTCTGCCGTGGCGTCAATCGCTGGCAAGGCGCTGAAAAAGAGCCTGCTGGAACTGGGTGGTTCAGACGCGTTTATTGTGCTTGCTGATGCGAATATTGAGCTGGCCGTGAAGGCGGCTGTGGAAGCGCGATTCCAGAATGCAGGCCAGGTCTGTCTGGCAGCCAAGCGTTTTATTCTGGAAAAGCCTGTAGCTGAAGAGTTCACGCAGAAATTTATCGCAGCCGTCAGGCAACTGAAGATTGGCGACCCGCTTGACCCGCTTACTAACGTTGGGCCAATGGCGCGGAAAGATCTGCGGGAGGAACTGCATCAGCAAGTAGAACGTACCCTTGCAGCCGGAGCAACGCTGCTTCTGGGCGGTAAGAAAATAGAGGGAAGCGGTAATTTTTATGAGCCTACCGTATTGGGTAATGTCACTCCGGGTATGGCTGCATTTGATGAAGAAACGTTTGGCCCGGTGGCCGCTATCACTATTGCCGACAATGTGGAGCATGCCATTCTGCTGGCTAATACCAGCGATTATGGTTTAGGCGGCAATCTCTGGACCAGTGACTTAACACGAGCGCAGCGTATCGCACGTCGGCTGGAAACGGGTGGGGTCTTTATCAATGGATTTTCTGCCACTAACGCCCGGATACCTGTGGGCGGCGTGAAGAAGAGCGGCTATGGCCGCGAGCTTTCCCACTTTGGGTTACGTGAATTCACTAACGCACAGGCCGTCTGGGCAAAAACGATCGATTGATTTTATGCCGGGCTTAAAAAAGCACCTGAGGCAACCCTTTGAAAAGACTGATATCATTGGGTTGACCTTTCTCTGAATGTTGGCGAGTTAAGCAAGAGATAAAAAAGAAGCAAATTACTTGTAGACGACCAGTCTAATGGATGGTAGCTTAGAGACATCAACCGGAAGTAAGCAAGAGTGCAGGCCGGTGTTGAACTGAAAAGTAAAAGAGTTCTTACAGAAATTATTTAACCAGGCCGGGCTGTTTTTTTACCTTGTTAATAGACGACCGGTCTAATCAAACCTTAAATACTATATTGCAGGAGTCACAAATGAAAATTCTTATGGTTCTGACCTCACACGATCAACTGGGTGATACCGGACGCAAAACAGGTTTCTGGCTCGAAGAGCTGGCAGCGCCTTACTACGCCTTTAAAGATGCGGGCGCAGAAGTCACGCTGGCTTCGCCAAAAGGGGGCAACCCGCCGTTAGATCCAAAAAGCAACGAGCCTGATTTCCGCACCGAGCAGACACACCGGTTTGAGGCAGATGCCGACGCCATTGCGCAGCTCGCCGAAACGGTTCGCCTGGACAGCGTGTCGCAGGCAGATTACGACGCGGTCTTTTATCCCGGTGGTCACGGCCCACTGTGGGATCTTGCGGAAGATAAGCACTCTATCGCATTAATCGAGGCCTTCCTGGCGGCAAACAAAAACGTCGCGCTGGTTTGTCATGCGCCCGGCGTGCTTCGCCACGTCAAAACGCCTGAAGGCGCGCCGCTGGTTCAGGGCAAAAAAGTAACCGGCTTCACCAATACCGAAGAGGAAGCGGTCGGCCTGACCCGGATTGTGCCTTTCCTGGTGGAAGACGAACTGATTGCCAAAGGTGGCATCTACTCCAAAGGCGCGGACTGGAGTTCGTATGTTGTCAGAGACGGCCTGCTGATCACCGGTCAGAACCCGACCTCTTCTGCGGCCACGGCGGCACAGCTTCTTAAGCAGCTGGCTGAATAACTCTCAGCGGTGAGGAGGCGGCCCTGATGGCAAGCCTCCTCTTCAAACCCTTTTTCATACGTGAACGCGCCTCTGCCGGCCAGTAAGCCGGGGCGGCGTCACTGACATTTGCGAGAAAAATCATGTTTAAAAAATCATTTACCTCCCTGGCATTAAGTTTGATCCTCTCCACCTTTGCTCAGGCTTCAATGGCTGAACCGGTGAAAAACGTAGTTCTGGTGCATGGTGCTTTTGCTGACGGCTCTGGCTGGTTACCGGTGGCGCGTATTCTGGGCAAAGAGGGCTATAACGTTTCCGTGGTGCAGGAGCCGGAAACCTCTCTGGCTGATGATGTTGCCGCGACCCGCCGCGTTCTGGCATTACAGAAAGGAAAAACGCTGCTGGTGGGCCACAGCTACGGCGGCATGATCATCAGCGACGCGGGAAATGACCCGTCGGTGGCGGGCCTGGTGTATGTGGCGGCCTTCCAGCCAGAGAAAGGCGAGTCGTTACTGAACCTTGCCAGCAAAAATCCGCCAGCCAGCAAGGGGATTACCGAAACCACCGATCACTATCTCTATCTGAAACCTGAAAATTTCCACGCAGACTTTGCTGCCGACTTACCGGCAAAAGAGGCTGACTTTATGGCGCGCTCTCAGGTTATGACGGCCGCGGCGGCCTTTAACACACCGGCAGGCGCACCGGCATGGAAAACCAAACCGAGCTGGGCGGTGGTCTCCACGCAGGATCGCGCCATCAATCCTGAGCTGGAGCGCTTTATGGCACAGCGTGCGCACAGCACCGTTACGGAGCTGAAAGGTAGTCACGCCATTTACGCCTCACAGCCGGAAAAAGTCGCCGCCCTGATTGAGAAAGCGGCAAAAAGTTTATCGCAGTAATCGTAAGGTAATCACACCCGGAGTGGCTCTTGTTACAAAGAACAGCGATTTGCTCAGATCTTAGACGACCGGTCTAATCAATAGTTGCGCGTTACGACCGGTCACTCAAATCCTGTTCACTCTATCAGGCAGCTTGCGGAACAGGCGTTAAAACGCAAACGGCAGATTTTACCTCTGGCCATCCTTTCGATGATAATTTTGGAAAACGACATGAATCATAAAGCTTTGTTCGATACCACCAGCCTTGGCCCCTATACGCTTAAGAACCGGATTGTCTTTCCGCCTCTTACGCGGCAGAGAAGCGCCCAGCCAGGTAATGTGCCCACCGATCTCATGGCGGAGTATTATCGCCAGCGCGCCAGCGCAGGGTTTATGATCAGCGAAGGGACGCAAATCGAGCCTCGTGGTCAGGGTTATGCCTGGACACCGGGTATTTACAGCCAGCAGCAGATTGAGGGCTGGCAAAAAGTCACCCGTGCGGTACATGCCGAAGGAGGGATCATTTTTGCACAACTCTGGCATGTGGGACGCGTCTCTCATTCCGCTTTGCAGCCAGAAGGGGGAGCGCCCGTAGCGCCTTCTGCCATTATGGCCGAAAAAGTAAAAGCGTTTATCGAAACCGGGCCGAATACAGGGACACTGGTCGCGCCTTCTGCGCCACGAGAACTGACTCACTCAGAGATTAAAAGCCTTGTCGGCCTCTATGCGCAGGCGGCAAAAAATGCCCTCAGTGCAGGTTTCGACGGCGTGGAAATTCATGCTGCAAATGGGTATCTGGTTAATCAGTTTATTTCGGAGCATGCCAACCAGCGTACCGATGAATATGGCGGCTCTGTTGAAAACAGACTGAGGTTCCTGCGTGAAATCGTTCAGGCTATCAGTGACGCCATAGGGCCAGAACGTCTGGGCGTCCGTTTTACGCCGCTGTTTACCAGCACCGATGAAGATCGTGTCTATATCGGGCTGGTTGAGAAAGACCCCCATAAAACCTATGTGGAAGCGGTGAAAATACTCGAAAGCGCTGGCGTGTCATATGTTTCTATAGCTGAAGCGGACTGGGAAAATGCCCCGGATCTGCCTGACGCTTTTCGCCGCGAAATCCGGGCTGTGTTCAGCGGGCGTATTATTTATGCCGGTCGTTACACGGCGGAGCGGGGCGCCAGGCTGGTTGAGGAGAATCTGGCCGATCTGATTGCCTTTGGTCGACCCTTTATCGCTAATCCCGATCTGCCTGAACGCATCGCCAAAGGCTGGCCACTTAACAATCATCATGCCGCCACGCTTTATGGTGGGACAAGTGAAGGATTTACGGATTACCCGGTTTATCAGGAAGATCTTCTGAAGACCTCATAAAACCCCCGGCTTCAGGGGACGTTTTTTTGCCATCAGCAGCGTAAGCGCGATGGAACTTAACGACACCAGCGCCAGAAACACGCCGACGGCGATCATGGCGGTAAAGCCAAAGTACTTAAACAGCAGCAGGCCGCAAACCCCACCCGCCAGGAACGAAAAAATCGTCACCAGGTGGGTGAAAAGCTGGCTGCGCTGTGCCTTTAAATCTTTCGAGAAGTCGCGGCGCATCAGCGCGCTTAATACGGACCCCATGGCTATGCCCGCGTCAGTTAACGTGCCGGTAATATGCGTGGATCGGACACGGCCATTAGAGAGCTGGGTAGAGGTGGCGTTGTGAATGCCCATCAGGAATCCCAGCAGCACTATCATTTCGTTATTATGGCTGGAAGAGTAGAAGAACTGCTCAAACAGCGATAACAGGATCAGCGCCACGCCCTCCAGCAACAAAATCAGGCTGAAAATAGTCCTGATACTATTTTTTATCCCGCTGATAACCAACAGGCGCGAAGTGACCGAACCGGCAACAAACGCGACAATGATGGCCGCCAGGATCAGCAGATCGCTTAAATCAGATGAAGAAACTTCCGTTGAGATTTGCGAGGTGTTACCCGACATATGCGAGGGGAAAAAGCCGAACGCGCCCAGCGCCATCGCGTTCAGCAGGCCAGCTGCGGTAGCGAGCACCAGAGCTAAATGGCGATCTTCAAGATGCGTTCTGCTTCGCTTACTCTTTATCAACATCTGTTGCATCTTTTCTCCCCGGCGTTCTGATTACACAGGCAAAATTAAGCCGTTGCCCGCAAAACCTGATTGTAGTGAAAAAAGTGGCCCGTCAGGAAAACAGGTTGCCGGAAAGCCGTATTATTTGTTAATGAAAATAAGTAATGTCCGTTTGCTGCTGTTTATCTCAATTATTGTCAGTTTTCGGCCCTTTCCGGCCATGTTGCTTTTCCTGAGGCCTGCCGCTGGCGGGCAGGGCTGAGCAAAATATGATCCATGAAGGTGCCGCAGGCACATACCGTATAAAAAGTTACTAAATAAAAAGCGAATTTCTGCTCAAAGCGCAGCGTGAAAGGGTAAATTAGCTGAGCGTTCCGAACTTTCCGGGTAGAGATGGCATTAGATGAAAAAATGGTTACTGGCGTCAGTGATGGCCCTGTTGGCTTGGCAGGTAACGGCGGCGGAACAGAACAGCGATCCCGAAGCGACCAGCAGAAATTTTTACAGCTGGTACTTAACGGCCTTAAGTAAAGACGAAAGTCCGATCGATGAACACGATCCTGAACTCAACAGCTTTGTGACCCCACGGCTTCTTCAGAAGATCAACGTGCTGATCAAAAGCCCGGACGGCATGGATGACGACTATTTTCTCCAGGATCAGGACTACAGCGACAGCTGGGTAGATCATGTTGAGGTGGGGCATTTTACCCTGAATGGCACTACCGCGACCGGAGACGTGACGCTGGGCGACGATCCTGCCGATCAACAGCTTCTGCTGATCACCTTACATAAAGAGGCGGCAGGCTGGCGAATCGACGACGTCGAAAAAGAGAATAAGTAGCCCGTTTAGCAGGGCTATTTCCCCCGCTTCAGGCAATCGCCTCACTGAACTGCTTCCGTATGGCCTCCAGCAGCTCATAACGTTTACGGTATTCCGACCGTTTTTTACTGGCTATCTCTTCCAGCGGCTTACGCGGGAAGCTGAGCGGCAGGGCGTAGAGTTTGTCTGAAAGCGGCTGCGCGTTTAGCGTCTGCCAGAATTCATTGTAACTGGCGTGGAACAGCTGGCGTTTTTTTAGCCGGTAACGCAGGCTGCGGAAGATATGCCCGTTGTCGCTGACCGCTTCGATTTTTTCAATGCCGGTGGCGGTACAAATCAGGCTCAGCGTCTCCATCAGCAAACGTTTTGGGAATACCCCGTAACAGGCTTTGGTCGCTTCGCGGATCAGCTCGTGCGGCGTATCCCGGTGAGCGCCCTGAATGCCCCCAATCATCGCCACTTTTTTGCCCTGACTTTCCGTGACCGCAAAGGTCAGCATCGCCAGCTGGATCCCTTCACGCCGGAACAGCAGATTGACTTCCCCTTCTCTTTCACAACGACCGGTGCAGGCCAGCGTAATGGTAAACGTCTCGCCACTCTTTCCCGCGAACGTGATTAATTCCACGCCCTGGCTGGTGAGCATAGCCTGACGAAGGCGCGGTACGGGCAAATTTTTCACATAGCGATAGTGGTTGATAATCGCGTCAGCGCGATCGGCTAACGGCATGCCGCTGTAAAGGTAAGGGCGGTGTATTTTACTGGGCAGCGTATGTTGAATGGGCAGAATATCGCGCATCACCGGTTCCCGGGTAATTGCTTTCACTATCTTCCACGTCGTGGCCGGCACGGCAAGGGAACGGAACAGATATTTGATGCGATATTCGCGGTCATACCACAATTTTCCTGGCTTGAATTTTCCGGTGATCAGGGAGAGAAAAAAGGTCAGGTTCGTTTCCTGGTGGGGAACTAAAGTGGTATCAGACATAGCGGCTTATCCAGAGGGAAAACCACAGTCAACCACCCTGACGCTCAACATTTGGTAAACATCTCTGTTCGACTTAAGAAAATTCCCGGACGTTGAGTAGCCGTTTATCTTGCGGAAGAATTAAGGCAAATCAGCCGGGCAAACGGCAAAAATGGATCGCCCTGTGTAAACGTCGTAAGCTTATCCTTTCTTTATTCTCTGACGGAGAGTCAAGTGCAGGGTGTGCCAGCGCAGTTCAGCGATGAAAAAGATCGCGCCCAGTTTCGCCACCTTGCAGGCTTGCCTGGCGTGGAGCTTTATCATGCCCATATCTCCCGCTATGCCTTTGAACCGCACACGCATGAAGCTTTTGGCATCGGCACGATTGTGGCGGGCGCCGAACGTTTCCGTTATCGCGGGGTTCAGCATCTTGCCCCTGCTCAATCGCTGGTATTGATGAATCCGGACGAACTGCATACCGGTGAATCGGCTGCGGAAGAGGGGTGGCAATATCGGATGATTTATATCGAGCCACAGCAGCTTGAAGCGTTAACAGGCGAGCAGGGCTGGTGGTTTACTGACGCAGTGCGGTTTGATCCGCAGCGGGCGAAACAGCTCTCTGGTTTGCTGGCTGCGTTATGGCAAGCGCCCGATCCGCTGGCGCGGGACAGCTTGCTGCTTTCGCTGACTGAACTTCTCCGTCCTCATGCCCGCATTGCGGAAAAAGCACCTGCTGAAGCCCAACACCGTTTCGATCTGGTTAAAGCCTCTCTTCGCGAAAATCTGGCCGACACCCATTCTCTTGCTGACCTTGCCAGTCTGGTTTCGCTCAGTCCTTACCATTTCCAGCGTCAGTTCAAAGCGCATTTCCATGTGACTCCCCACCAGATGCTTATGGCGTTTCGTCTTTACCATGCCAAAACGCTGCTTGCACAAGGGATCCCTGCGGCGAACGTGGCGGTAATGGTAGGGCTAAGCGACCAGGCCCATCTGACAAAAACTTTTGCCGGCCGCTATGGCATTACCCCCGCGCGTTATCAGAAGCAGGTCAACGCCAGCAGGCGATAGCAATTTGCTACAAGCTTTTTACTCTCCCCATATCGACAATGTGCCTCTCTTTTGTTGAAAAGCAGGTTTCTATGTTTGCAGGTGTATTGTTTGCTCTGGCTGCCGGGATGATGTGGGGCTTAATTTTTGTTGGCCCTTTACTGGTGCCTGATTATCCCGGAGCGTTGCAGTCTGTCGCCCGTTATCTCGCATTTGGCCTGATCGCACTGCCGCTTGCCTGGCGTGACTGGAAACGTCTGCGCCAGCTTAAGCGCAGCGACTGGAATGAAGCATTTAAACTGGCCCTGGTCGGTAACCTTCTTTATTACACCTTTCTGGCGAACGCTATCCAGCGCACTGGCGCCCCGGTTTCAACAATGATTATTGGCACGCTGCCGGTGGTGATATCCGTCAGCGCCAACCTGCTTTATGGGCATCATGAAGGCAGATTGTCCTGGCGTAAGCTGACGCCGGCTCTGATATTGATTGCGGGCGGCCTGGTGTGCGTCAATATCGCAGAGTTAGCGGGAAGCGGCCCTCAGACCGATCTGTGGCACTATCTCAGCGGCATTGCGCTGGCCGTAATGGCGATGATCTGCTGGACATGGTATCCGCTACGCAACGCTCGCTGGCTGCGGGAGCATCCGGAGAAAAAGGCGAGCACCTGGGCAACGGCGCAGGGCATTGCTACCCTGCCGCTGGCGATAGCGGGCTATCTGTTAGTGAGTCTGCAATTGCAGATAACTCAGCCCGATTTCCCGCTGCCTTTTGGGCCGCATCCGGGGCGCTTTGTGCCTTTAATGATAGCGATTGGGCTGTTTTGTTCCTGGCTGGGGGCATTATGCTGGAATGAAGCGAGCCAACGACTGCCTACCGTGCTGGTGGGGCCGCTGATCGTGTTCGAAATCCTTGCCGGGCTGGCTTATACCTTTCTTATTCGCCAGAGCTGGCCGCCTCTGCTGACTCTCTGCGGGATCCTCTTTCTGATTGCGGGGGTAGTTGTCGCCACGCACATTAAACCTGAACCCGTCATCATTAAAGTCGTTACTGATAAATAAATTTATGCTGATAAGTTGACCGGCTCCTTTTCTCCTGGCTGGCCGCAAAGACCGCCGTTATTTTGAAGGAACTGTGATGCAAGGCGTGTTTTTAAGACTATGCCGAGCCGCTCAGGGCCTGCATACAGACTCTTTCTGCCTGGCACAGTAAGTAATTGTTCTGCTATAAGAATAATCGCTAATGATATTAGCGCTATTTTTGGACAGTCAACAGCGACTACTTAATGGCAAAATTGCATTTTTTGAGACGCTTTCTGTAAAGTAAAACCACACTTAACTCAAATAATCTGGCCCGGCAAAGGTCAGGAATGCGCTATAGATTCGTCTAAAACATTAGAAATACCCAGGTTAGGGTTTCTCTTTTGGCTATTTTTTAACCATAAATAAGGCTATGCATAAGTATCTCTACTTAATTTATGGTAGCAAAGTCAGGGCTCTATCCCTGACGGCCGCCGCAATACGGGCTTTCTGGCTGGGACGGGAGGTAGCAGAAAGAGTGAAAATTCGCCAGAAGGATCAAATTCATGAACCATTGATAAAAAGAAAAAGTTTACGGAATTTAAAGTAGTATGGTTGTTTTTCACGCTTTTCGTTAGAAGGGTTAATGTCATGAAAGGCGCATTTATCTTTGGATTCAAAGATAAATGCGCTCAGAAGCACTTGAAGTTAAAAGGTTTTTAGCTGGCGATGAATAAATGAACAGTTCGTTAGGGGACGATAATGACAACTAACTCATCACAAAAAAGCGTCTCCCTGAAATGGGTTCGTACTTTTCAATTAGCATTGTAAATATTTTAATTTGGTCCTGCAATTAATAATGAAATGTGCGGTAGATCTCAATTAATGATTTTCTACATTGTAGGGATAGTGATAAACACTGCGGCTTATATCCAACAAACGGCAACTGCGGCGGGTTCCGATATCAAAAGTATCCTGCAGATAATTAACTGCCTGACGTTTGTCATTGGTAGTAAAGAAGTTTTTCAGAACGCTTTGCAGCATCTCTTTATCCGAGGACAGCGTCTGTAACTCACGCTCCATGTTATGAACTTTCTCTTCTAAATCCTTGATTTTCCTTCCTTCCTCAGAAGAGAGTCCAGCGAATTTTTTCTTCCAGCTGTAAAACGTCGCTTCAGAGATGCCCAGTTCATCGCAAATCTCTTTGACCTTTACACCACATTCAGATGCTTTAATGGCGCTGGTGATTTGCTCTTCTGTATATCGTGACTTTCTCATAAATGCTCTTCCCTTTCTTAACAATAATGTGATGAGAATGACTGCAATAATGAATGGATCTGATAATTCCATAAATTAGGGCAGCCGGTGTAAGTGCGCGATTTGAATGGCAACGATTAAGTTAAGTGATTATGAAGAAATATCATCATGGGATTTCTCCTATTTTATTTCCAAAGCCCCGAGTTAGCTTTCGATATGCAGCTTTTTGATATAAATTCGTCTCATGTCATGAGCAAGACCAGCGGGTAATTCAGAATACTCCAGCATGTAAGCGGTAAAATCTGTGCCATGATAATTAGCGCCAAAAGTGGCTTAGGGAAAACCCTTCAGGATTTATCTTCGGAGAATTTCAATACAGTTTTCAGTGATGAAGATGTGAAAAACGAACGCTTTTGAATAAGCGCGGATTAGGATTAATCCGTATTATAAATTCCAGGTCCAATTTTATCGCCAGGTTTATTGAGCGTATTACTTTTTCGTTTTCAACATGGATGTCTGAGTTATTGCAACAAGTGGTTAGTTTTACAAAGGATGCTTCGATGAAACACAGCGCTATGTCAAACGCCATCTGGATGATGTCGGAAAAGGTTGTTTCCGTATTCGGTGTGATATTTGTCACATCTTATGTCGCAAAATCCTTTGGGCCTTCGATATTCGGGCAAATAGCATTTTCTGCTTCAATTTTTTCAATTGTTCAGACTATTGCCATTTTCGGTACTGAAACCATTCTGTTTAAAAGTATCAGCAAAAGTGCGGCTAAAGGAATACGGCTGATGGCGGTTGCCAAACAGCTGCGGATGGTTCTGTTGTTACTGTTGTCCATGCCGGTATTAATTTATGTCTGGCTGGAAATGCGGGAAGACTTCCTGGTTTTCGCTATCGCATCGTTTCTCTCTGCGATGTTTGTTACCCAGGATATTTTCAGCGTATATAACAACGCCCGGCTGGAATCACGGATGAATACGGTTGCCAATGCCACCGGTATGCTCATCAGCTTTGCTATTAGTTTTCTGGTGGCGTGGTTCAAGCTGAGCCCTATGCTGCTTTCGTTCTCTATAGTAGCCGTCACGCTGGTGCCATATGTTATCAAGCGTAGCCGCTTCTATCAGGCAAATAGCATCAGCTCACCACCTAAACGCAAGCACAGGAGCTATCTGCGTTATCTGCTGCATGCGGGCTTACCGCTGGCTATATCCAGCGTGTTTATTTCGATACAGGTGAAGCTGGCGCAATTTTTCCTGGTGGGGGTGGGGTCAGCGCACGACCTGGGGCTTTTTACCGCCGCCAATACGATTTCTGCCTCATGGATCTTTATTCCGGTGGCGATTATTACATCCTGTTTTTCTGAGATTTTCAGGGAGCGCGCGGATGTGGCAGTAAAACTGGCCGCAAGGCTGAATGGCTATGTTATGGCAGTTTCATTTTTGATGCTTCTTGTCGTCGCGCTGTTTGGCGAAAAGATCATCATTACCCTTTATGGGCATGACTACACACAATCGGGAAACCTCGTTACGTTATTGTCACTGGCCACCTGTTTTTCGGCAATGGGAACAGTAGCTTATCGCTATATGGTGAAAGAAGGTGGTTTTAATTATCTGCTGGTTAAGATTGTTTTACTGGTGGTAATTAGCGTAGTGACTAACTGGTTCTTCATCCGTTTCTGGGGATTAACAGGGGCTGCCTGGAGCGTACTGGTTACAGAGTTGCTCTCCCTGACGGTAATGAATTATCTCTTTAAGAATGGCGTCATTCTTAAAATACAGCTTTCCTCGCTCAACTACAAAACCTACAAATGAGGTAAAAAATGTTAAAACTCAAAGCAGAATTGAGAAAAGGCGTCTTATACCTGCTCAAAAAAATGCCTTGGTCCTATCAGGACAGAATTCATTATTTTCACAAATTTAAGCGGTTGCCTAACATACACCAGCCAAAATTATTTAATGAGAAAATTCTGTATAGGAAATTTGTTACCGGCGACCATGTTCGATATGGCAACCTATCGGATAAAATTCTGGTGCGTGACTACATAGCAAAAACAATTGGTGAACAGTATTTAATTCCCATGCTGCATGAAACGGCAGATCCGATCACGCTGCTGGGTCTTAAATCCCTTAAAAATACCGTAATTAAACCGAACCATGGTTCTGGTATGGTAGAAATATTGCTGGAAGAGCCGGACTGTATTCAGAAACAGCTGTTGGTTAAACGCTGTGAAGAGTGGCTGAGCCGCGATTTCTCACACCATTCCCGTGAGATCCATTACCGCTATATTAAGCCGCGGATCGTAGTGGAGGAGTATGTGGGCGACGGTAAACTTGCCGCTGTAGATTATAAATTCCACATGTTCAACAAGAAAGATGGCAATTTTGAGTACGTTCTGCAGATTATCTACAACCGCTGCGGTAATGCGCCACTCTCTATGAACTTCTACGTAAACAGCTTGCAGCAGTGCTTCTACAAAATCCGTGACACGGGGTTGGATATCAGCGGCGACAGAGAAACGCTGGAAAAGGCGCTGGCGCTCAGTAAGGAGCTGGCAAGTGATTTTGACTATGTACGGGTAGACTGGTACATCAGTGAAGGGCAAATTTACTTTGGTGAGCTTACCTTTACGCCGGGTGCTGGCATGGTAACAGGACTTGATATGGGTCTGGATAAAATGATGGGTGATATGTGGCTGCAGGAAAAGAAGGCGACAAATCTGCCCGCGACTTCTGACGTAACGCCGCTGCCGGTAGCGCTTAAAAAAATCTGAATGACCCGATCGGACTAACGAGCCGTTTCTCCAGGAGAAAGCGGCTCGCTTGTTTTCAGGGCATAGGATAATCAGAAGGGGTGTGGCTCATGACGTCGATGAACACATCTTTAGTGATGTGCCAGAAGTTGTGCAGATTCTCCATACTCAACGTGATGCCTAACAGCCCTGTAACGAACCAGCATGACATGCCGATCCCTACACCAGTAAAAATGAAAGCGATGCCGTTACGGCTGGTTTTACGGCACTTCACGTTAAAGGTGCTGGCGAAAAACATCATTACTGCACTAACCAGTTCCCATCTCATCAATACCAGGCTAGCGGTTAAGGTACCCATATCTGTATATACTCCAGGTAAGACTGCCCTGACAAAAGGCCGTGTCATCACCAGTTCAGACGAAAAATTGCCAGGTTACTTTTCATCTGAGCAGACACAAAGGGGCTTAGAAGTGTGACGACTGTCACATTATATCACTCGATTTTAAAATTTGAATAAAATTTAGCCCTGGTATGGTAGTTTTTTGTTGCGGCGCTAAATAAGCTTTTATTTCCTGAGGTTTACATAATTATTCCTTAAATCGTGAATAGTTAATTTATTACTGTGGCATCGCTCCCGAACAGTGCCCGCCAGCACGCTGTATGCTCGAGAGAAGCGCTTTCGTTATTAAAAATATTATTAGCGGAGCCGGAGGGAAGCTGATTTTTGAGACGGGAAATGACAATTAATTCTGTTAAGCAAACGTCTGGCTTATTATTTTTACTTTGCCCCTTTGTATTTTCTTACTGGCGGTTGAGGAGATAACCCGCAATTTAGTCGATAGCTAATTTGCGTGACGTTTTAAGCTTCTTTTATTTCAGGATTAAGTCAAATTTCCTCTTTGGGATGAATCCGACCTGCTAAACGTTGTGCAACCCGCCTGTGGGCTGTAGGCTTTTTCATACTCAAAATCCTTACCTCTCATCCCTTTGCATTTTCCGGGACGGACAGGCTTTGCCTGAAGATTAGCTCACTGAATAACGGCTTTAGTAGTCAGCAGCGGGCAATAAAAACAGAAAGGAGCTTTTGTGTTTTTAACTCAACGCTCATTCACCGCCATTCAGGCGAGGGAGAAGGCATGCCTGACTATTCTGAACCAGCTGTAGCAACGGGCAAAAAGCCGTTGCCGACGCTGCGCAAATCTCTGCAACGGATCTATCTGGCGATCATTGTCGTGTCGCTGATGTTCAGCGGGGTCTCGCTGTCGGTGCTGTCGCTGTTTGCGCTGCGCAATTACGCAGAAAATAACCTGCAACTGGTCGCCACTACGCTGGGCTACAGCCTGGAGCCTGCGGTGTTAGCAGGCGACAGTGCCACCGCCAGCGATATTGTCCGGCAAATTGCGGCAACAGCAGAGTTCGGTCATGCCAGGGTTCTTGATGCCAATAAAAGAGTGCTGGTCAACTGGCCTGTGCCCGGCACCCGTCACGCTGAAGGCGCGGGAGAGCTGGTGACGCACTGGCTTTTCCCACAGCCGGTCAGCGTGCCCATTATGCATTCCCGACAGCAGGTCGGCGAAGTGTGGCTGACGGGGGATGCCAGCCGGGTGATGCACTATCTCAGCCAGGCGTTGAAATGGCTGAGCGGCAGCCTGCTGATTACCGCTATTCTCGCCTTCTGGCTGTCAAACCGGATGCATGCCGGCATCCTTAGCGGCCTGCTGAATATTGCCTCTGTGGCTCACGATGTTCGGATACGTCGCGCCTTCTTGATGCGGGTTCCTTCTTCCTCTATTGCAGAGCTGAATAAGCTGAGCGGAGATTTCAACAGCCTGCTGGATGAGCTTACTGAATGGCAGCATCACTTGCAGCGTGAAAATGATTCGCTGGCGCATCAGGTATTGCATGATGCGCTGACCGGCTTACCCAACCGAAAGGCTTTTGAACTGGAACTGAAAAAGCTGAGTAGCGATCCCCTGATGGCGAACAAACTGGCGGTGCTGTTTATTGATGGCGATCGTTTTAAAGAGGTGAACGATACCCATGGCCATGCCGCCGGAGATAACGTACTGGCAGAAACCGCGCAACGCCTGCGCGATAATTTACGCAAGGGAGATATGGTTGCCCGACTGGGAGGCGATGAGTTTGCCGTCTTGCTGACCAGAATCGAAAGTGGCGAACAGGCGGCAAGAGTGGCGGAACATATCATAGAGGCGATGCGGGAGCCAATTCAGTTAGGGAACGGCAAAATGGTAGCGCAGTCCCTGAGTATTGGCGTGGCGCTGGCCAGAGATCATCCTTCCGGAGAGGCGCTGCTGGCCAGGGCGGATGCGGCGATGTACCACATCAAAGAGCTGGGCGGCGGCTGGTATTTCTCCCCCTCATTTTGGGGCCAGGACCCGCAGGCCGCATCACAGAACAGCCGCCGGGCCTGAACGGTTATTGCAGGGACCACCCCCTTTATAACCATGAATTGCTGTAGCAAGGGGGCGGCTGGCTCTCTTCAGTTGCAAGCAGGCGTGATCGTTTTATCGGCCACTTTGGCACAGGCATGCGTGGCGAAATCGCTGCAATCGAAGCGATAACCAGAAGGGCGGATCAACGACTGGCGACGCATCGTGTGGCGGTAAGCCGTGGGGGTCTGCGAAAACTGACGGCGAAACACACGGGAGAAGGTCTGTTGTGAGTCGTAACCATACTGCATGGCGATATCAAATACCGGGCGCTGCGTCTGGCGTAACGCTTCAGCCGCCAGCGTCAGGCGGCGCTCACGGATATAGTTGCCCAGCGTCTGTTTAGTGACGGTACGAAACATCCGCTGTAAATGCCATTTTGAATAGCCCGATTTGGCAGCCACTTCGTCAATCGACAACGTTTTATCGAGATTGCCTTCAATCCAGTCGGTAAGGGTGTGAATGATGTCGTCATGCATACTGCTCTTCTCCCTGGTGAGAAATTTCGGTTCGTCTTCTCAATGGTTGCTGAGTATAATTCCTCAAGTTAACTTGAGGTAAAGGCCTGAATGAAAATAAATCGCAATTGCCCCAACAAGCGGGAGCTGACCCCAGGCGATGTCGCCCAGCGCTGTGGTGTGGCCGTTTCTGCACTGCACTTCTATGAAAGCAAAGGATTAATCAGCAGCTTCCGTAATGCCGGCAATCAGCGACGTTATCACCGTGATGTGCTTCGTCGGGTGGCGATCGTGAAAATTGCGCAGCGCATTGGTATTCCGCTGGCGACGATTGGCGATCATCTGATGCAGCTTCCGGTCGGACACCGGATGTCGCCTAAAGAGTGGAAAGTGCTGACGGAAAAGTGGCGCGAAGAGCTGGACCGGCGAATTGAAACCCTGACCCGGCTGCGTGACGATCTGGATGGCTGCATCGGCTGCGGCTGTCTCTCCATGCAGGATTGCCCGTTGCGTAACCCCAACGATCAGTTAGGCGCGCAGGGCACCGGTGCTATTCTGCTGGAGCCTGAACAGGAATAAGCCCCACGCCTGAGCGGGGTCTATACTGCTAACACTTCGTTTAACACAAGGTTAGCGCATGATTACTGTTCACCATCTTAATAACTCCCGCTCGCAGCGTGTGCTCTGGATGCTGGAAGAGTTAGAACTCCCTTATCAGATTAAGCTTTACCAGCGGGAAGCCACCATGCTGGCGCCGGAGGCGTTAAAAAAAGTGCATCCGCTGGGTAAATCTCCGGTTATCACCGACGATAATCGGGTTATTGCGGAGTCTGGTGCGATCCTTGAGTACCTTGCTGAGCGATATGACGCAGAAAACAGGCTGAAACTTTTGGATGAGGAAGCACGCCTGCAGTCTCGCTACTGGCTGCACTATGCCGAAGGCTCACTTATGCCGTTGCTGGTGATGAAGTTGATCTTCAGCCGGATGGGGCAGCCCCCGGTGCCGTGGCTGTTACGGCCCGTTGGCAACGCTTTTGGCAAGGGCGTACAGAAAGCTTATCTGGATAAACAACTGGCGACGCACAGAGACTTTATTGAACAGCACCTGAGCCGTCACGAATGGTTTGCCGGTGCGCATTTCAGCATTGCCGATGTGCAGATGAGCTTTCCCCTTCAGGCGCTGAGCGCCCGTGGCGGCGCGGCGACCTCTCCCGCCATTCAGGCCTGGCTGGCAAAAGTGCAGAGCCGCGCAGCCTGGCAGCGTGCCCTGCAAAAGGGTGGAGAAGTGAAACTTAGCTGAATTTTTTTTCCCCTGAAGGCATCCAGCGTTTCAGCATCCCTTCCGGCCCCTTTACCTATAAGAAATCACTATTACGAGGCGGCAGGGCAGATGGGTAGAGTTTCCGGACTTTGCAGCGGAATAAATCCGCAAGGAGCTGGCTCAGAGTTTGTGTAAAAACAGGCGCAAACAAGAGTTGAAAATGCAGTAATAAACGCTGGATAATCGTTTGCCTTTAAATGTTAGCCTTTTGCGTGGCGTAGTAAACGTTTGCCTTTTTTCCAACCGTCGCCCCTGAATGGGTTTTTTACGGTCTGTGAACAGAGTGTCCTGGGATGGTAAAACGTTGAACGAGGTCTGCTTCATGCGTCACGCATCAATAACTCATAAGAAATCTCAGGGGATTTTTCACTATGTCGACTCCTTCTCATCAGCCCGGTGGTTCACTGGACAGCTGGTTTAAAATTTCTGCGCGCGGCAGTTCTGTTCGCCAGGAAATCATAGCAGGCCTCACGACCTTCCTGGCGATGGTCTATTCCGTCATTGTTGTTCCCTCCATGCTGGGCAAAGCGGGTTTCCCTCCGGCGGCAGTATTTGTTTCAACCTGTCTGGTTGCGGGCTTCGGTTCACTGCTTATGGGGCTGTGGGCTAATCTGCCCATGGCTATCGGCTGTGCCATCTCTCTGACCGCATTTACCGCGTTCAGTCTGGTATTGGGGCAGCATATCAGCGTGCCTGTGGCGCTGGGTGCCGTCTTCCTGATGGGGATCCTGTTCACCATTATCTCTGCCACCGGCATTCGTTCCTGGATACTACGCAACCTGCCGATGGGCGTGGCGCACGGCACCGGCGTGGGGATTGGCCTGTTTCTGCTGCTGATTGCCGCTGATGGTGTCGGACTGGTGGTGAAAAACCCGGCGCCCGGCCTGCCTGTGGCGCTGGGAGACTTTGCGTCGTTCCCGGTAATGATGTCTTTGCTGGGGCTGGCGGTGATCTTTGGCCTGGAAAAACTGCGCGTGCCCGGCGGCATTCTGCTGACGGTTATTGCCATTTCCATTCTCGGCCTGATCTTTGACCCGGCGGTAAAATATCAGGGGCTGTTTGCCATGCCGAGTCTGAGCGATGCCCAGGGCAACTCACTGGTATTCAGTCTGGATATCCTCGGTGCGCTGAAACCTGCGGTGCTGCCAAGCGTGCTGGCGCTGGTAATGACCGCCGTTTTTGATGCTACAGGTACTATCCGTGCGGTGGCCGGGCAGGCAAACCTGCTGGATAAAGAGAACCAGATCATCAACGGTGGTAAAGCGCTAACCACTGACTCCCTCAGCAGCATCTTCTCCGGGCTGGTAGGCGCTTCTCCTGCAGCGGTCTATATCGAATCCGCAGCGGGTACGGCGGCAGGCGGTAAAACCGGCCTGACGGCGATTGTGGTCGGCATCCTGTTCCTGCTGATCCTGTTCCTCTCTCCGCTGGCCTATCTGGTACCAGGCTATGCTACAGCGCCCGCGCTGATGTATGTCGGTCTGCTGATGCTGAGCAACGTATCGAAAATTGATTTTGATGATTTTGTCGACGCGATGTCCGGTTTGCTGGCTGCGGTCTTTATCGTGCTGACCTGTAACATCGTTACCGGCATCATGCTTGGTTTCGGTTCACTGGTGATTGGCCGGATATTCGCAGGCGAATGGCGCAAGCTGAACGCTGGCACGGTGATCATTGCGGTCGCGCTGGTGGCGTTTTATGCCGGTGGCTGGGCGATCTGATTTTCCGGGAGCCAGCTTACGGCTCCCGTTTCTCTCCTTCTCTCCCGTTTTTTCTGCAAATAGGCACTTCCTGTTTTTAAACCCTTGCCCTTTTTGTTTTACTATTCACTGAGCCTGATCACATTTTCGTCTGAGTTTTAGCACTCCCCAGGAAGACGTATAAGGAAAACATGGAAATCTTTTTTACTATCCTCATCTTAACGCTGATGGTGTCGCTTTCCGGCGTTGCCGCCCGCATTATCCCCTTTCAAATCCCGCTGCCGCTGGTGCAGATAGGCCTGGGCGCGCTGCTCGCCTGGCCGACGTTTGGCCTGCATGTCGACTTCGACCCTGAGCTGTTCCTGGTACTGTTTATCCCGCCGCTGCTGTTTGCTGACGGCTGGAAAACGCCAACCAGCGAATTTTTGCACCACGGGCGTGAGATTATCGGTCTGGCACTGGTTCTGGTACTGATTACGGTAGTAGGGATTGGCTACCTGATTTACTGGCTGGTGCCGGGGATCCCGTTGCTGCCTGCTTTTGCGCTGGCAGCCGTACTCTCACCAACCGATGCCGTGGCGCTCTCCGGCATTGTGGGCGAGGGGCGGATACCGAAAAAAATCATGTCGATTTTGCAGGGCGAAGCGCTGATGAACGACGCCTCCGGCCTGGTCTCCCTGAAGTTTGCGGTGGCTGTAGCAATGGGAACGATGGTGTTTACCGTCTCCGGCGCCACCATCGAATTTTTAAAAGTGGCGATTGGCGGCCTGCTGGCGGGTATCGCTATCTGCTGGCTGTACGGGAAATCGCTGCGGTTGTTCAGCCGCTGGAGCGGAGACGATCCCGCTACGCAAACTGTATTGCTGCTGCTGCTGCCTTTTGCTTCTTATCTGATTGCGGAACATATTGGCGTATCGGGCATTCTGGCGGCGGTTGCGGCCGGTATGACCATCACCCGTTCCGGTATTATCCGTCAGGCTCCGTTGGCTATGCGCCTGCGTGCCAACAGCGTCTGGCAGATGCTGGAATTTGTGTTTAACGGCATGGTGTTCCTGATGCTGGGACTCCAGCTACCGGCTATTTTGCAGATCTCGGTCACCCAGGCGGATGCTGACCCGAACGTCGATTTGTGGATGCTGATGCTTTCCGTGGTGCTGATTTACGCCGCGTTGATGGTTGTGCGTTTCGGCTGGCTCTGGACCATGCAGCTGATCAGCAAACGGCTGCTGAAGAAGAAGCCGATGGAGTTCACCAGCTACTCGCTGCGTGAGCTGCTGATTGCCTCTTTCGCAGGGGTTCGTGGGGCGATTACGCTGGCCGGTGTCCTCTCTATTCCGCTCTATCTGAGCAACGGAGACGCTTTCCCGGCGCGTTATGAGCTGGTGTTTCTGGCAACGGGCGTGATCCTGTTCTCGCTGCTGGTGGGCGTGGTGCTGCTGCCGCTGCTGCTGCGCGGCATTGCCGGCAAGGATAAGAACGCGCACCGGCACGAGATTCAGATGGCCCGTGCGGTCATGGCCGGTACCGCCATTGAGAGTCTGCATAAGATGGAAGAGCGCCTGGTGGTAGATACGGAAGAGAATATCGATCCTGAACTGATTAAAGAGGTGAGTTCGCGGGTTACAGGTAATCTTCGTCGACGGGTAGTAGGGAAAGAGGATCTTGAGCGTTCACTCTACGCCGAGAACCTTGAACGCCGCTTCCGCCTGACTGCGTTGCGCGCCGAACGGGGTGAACTCTATCACCTGCGCGCCACGCAGAAGATCAGCAACGAGACGATGCAAAAACTGCTGCACGACCTCGATTTACTGGAGGCACTGCTGATCGAGAAGGAAGAGTAGATCGCTTCGCCCGTAGCTGAGTTCGCGGGCCAGAGGATTTACAGGTCGATTGCATCCGGTTTGCAGAGACAGAAAGGCCGCCCATTGGGCGGCCTTTTTCAGCTCTGGCTCAGGCAAAGAGACTTATTTAGCCAGTTCAGCCGAGACGTAAGCGCCATTGTCTACGCGAGCGCCGGTGATTTTGTAGGAGGCACCAGCCTGATGAGCCTCAGCGGCAATTTTAGCGACTGCACCATCCAGCGTGGAAGCAGAAGCGGTAACGCTCTGAGCGAAGCTGGTGAAAGAAACCAGAGACAGGGCGGTAACTACAACTAAAGTTTTGATGGTTTTCATGATTATTTCCTGAGTTTTTTAATTTTTTGGGAGGCTTTATGCCCCGATGTGAACAATCATAGGCGTGAGAAGGTGTGAATGAAAGCTGAGCTATTTGCTCTAATTAATCAAAATAACTGAATGATTATTGGGCTGTGAAGATTTGGTTATATCGGGATGCAATAGCGAAGGCGCAGCAGCTGTTTTAAACCCTCTTCAGAACAGATCGCCGCAATAGGTAGCATCGGCCCGGCGATCGTCCCTTTGAGTTTGTCTCTGGCAGAAGTTAAAAGGCAGCGTACAGCCTGAGGAATATGGAACAACCCTCCGTGTGCTGGCGGTCATTCAGGCCTCTTATGTGCGCGACCCTACCGATAGCGTAGGAGCCTGACCGGGCCAGAACTCCCGGCAGCAGGCTATCCAGGCCTGGGCGCTTTTTGACAGATAGCTGCCTTCCCGCCAGATAAGCCCCAGCTTCCAGACCAGATCGGACTCCAGCGGCAGCCAGAGCAAGTGCTTTTTATCCAGCCGCTGGCAGATCGGCTCCGGCAGAATGGCAACGCCCATGCCGGCCTGTACCATTGCCGCTAAAAAGTCCCACTGGCCGCTGCGCACGGCTATCTGCGGCGTAAAGCCGCTGGACTGAAAAGCCTTCATCAGCTGACGATTGAGGGAAAACTCTTCGTTGTAAATCAGGATAGGTTGCGAGGCCAGCTCGGCAATCGGAATATGCGTGCGCCGCAGCCATTCCCTGGTGCGCGGTACCAGCACGCAGAGCGGATGGCTCATCAACGGTAAAGCGTTAAGCGGTAAATCATCGGCAACCGGCAGCGCGGTCATCGCAATATCCAGACTACCGGAGAGCACCGCCTGCTGGACCGTTAAGCCGCCAAATTCAGAAATTTTCAGCTCCACGCCGGGATAACGGTGACGAAAGGCGGAGATCGAACCGGCAATCTGCATCCCCACCATTGGCGGAATACCTAACCGCAGCTCGCCGGTTTTCAAATCGTTAATATCGCTGATCTCAGCTTCAAGCTGCTTGAACTCCTGCAGGATGGTCATCCCGCGCTGGTAAACCGCCTGACCGGTATCGGTCAGATGCAGCTTGCGGCCCTCACGGATCAGCAGCGTGCAACCCAGCTCATCCTCAAGCTGGCGCAGCATCTTACTGATGGTGGGCTGAGTGACATACAGCTGCTCCGCCGCCCGCGTAAAGCTTTGCTGGCGTACCACTTCGACAAAATAGCGCAGGGCGCGAACGTCCATAATCATTCCTGTACGGCATAGTTTGAATAATATTAAGTCATTTTTTTCACTCTTTGTAACCGTTTTATACTGGTGGCTCGATACATTTAGGGAGAAGTCAGTATGGCGTTGGTCCTTAGCTCGCAAAGAACGGGTTGGCTGCAACGTGTTCAGGTTCCATTTCAGGTCGCACTCTATATCGCCTTCTTTCTGGTTGCCCAGCAACTGGTCGACAGATTCCATCTGCCGCTGCCTGCAAATATCGTCGGTATGCTGCTGTTACTGGCTTTAATTATGCTGCGCGTGCTGCCGCTGGGCTGGGTGAAGGCGGGTTCGCGCTGGCTGCTGGCCGAAATGCTGCTGTTCTTTATTCCGGCCGTGGTCGCAGTAGTTAACTACTCCCAGCTGCTGCGGGTAGAGGGCTGGCGAATTATGCTGGTGATTGGCCTCAGCACTTTGCTGGTGCTGGGCGCGACGGCACTGGTGGTCGATCGGGTTTATCGTCTGGAAATCTGGCTGGCAGAGCGCAAGAAAAGGGGAGCGGAATGACCAGCTTTCTTATCAGCATTCTCTGCCTGATTGCCACGGTGTGTATCTATTTCCTTAATAAGCGTCTCTACCGCCGCTGGCACAAGCTGATGATGATGCCGCTGGTGATGACGCCGCTGGTACTGGTCGCGCTGCTGCTGGTCACGCATATCTCGTGGCAGAACTATATTGGTGAGAGCCACTGGCTGCTCTGGTTGCTGGGACCCGCCACGCTGGCCTTTGCCGTGCCGGTATATGAAAATCTGGCCATTATCAGGCGTCACTGGATGTCGTTAACCGCAGGCGTTATTACCGCCACGACAGTGGCCATATTCAGCTCGGTGTGGCTGGCCCGGCTGCTGACGCTGCCAGAGGAGATCCAGCGGAGCCTGGCGGTGCGTTCCATCACAACCCCGTTTGCGCTTGCTGCGGCTAAACAGCTTGGCGGGCAACCAGACCTGGTGGCCCTGTTTGTCGTGATCACTGGCGTGTTTGGCATGGCGGTGGGCGATCTGCTGTTTATCAGGCTGGCGGTAAAACAGGGCATGGCAAAAGGTGCCGGGTTTGGCGCGGCCTCTCATGGGGCCGGAACAGCTCATGCTTATGAACTGGGTCAGGAAGAGGGCGTGGTCGCCAGCCTGGTGATGATGCTCTCGGGAGTGGTGACGGTGGTAATGGCGCCTGCGATCGGGCATTTGCTCTGGGCAACGGTCTGAGGGACACATCCTGTTACCAGATGATTTGTAATGTTAACTAAATTCTCCGGTGATAAGGCCATGTCTCATTTTATTCAGCCCACAGTTAGTTTACTCTGCGAGGCCGCCCGATAAAGGCGTGAGTAAATTCATCAGGAGAAAAAAAATGAAAGCAGTGGCAACTACCGCAGGCGCACTGGCGCTTCTGGCGCTGGCAGGATCCGCGCAGGCAATCGATGGCGGCGTTAACGTCGGTGAGGATTACACCCACGTGCGCGTAGGGCTGGGGACTAACTCGCCAGGCTTTGCGCTTTCAGGCGACTGGCTGCGCAGCGATCATGACGGCAATGTAGAGAGCCTGGGTCTGGGCTACAACGTCGCCATTGGCGATGTATTCCTCTCACCTGGCGTAAAAGTGATGTCCACCAACCCCACTGACAGCAAAGATGGCTATGCCGTTGCGGTCGGCGGCGGCGTGCGGGTGCCGGTGACCAAAATGTTCAACGTTTACGGCGAGTACTACTACTCTCCGGACGCCTTCTCCAGCCATATCGACGACTACCAGGAAGCATCAGGCGGCGTCAGCTTCCAGCCAATCTCCCTGGTTGATGTCCGTGTAGGTTATAAATATATGAGCATGAACGGCAAAGACGGTCGTAAAGATAACGTTATTGCCGATGGCCCTTATGTAGGTGCTTCAGTTCACTTCTGATGCGCAGGGCGGATCGCTCGATCCGCCCCTCTATGCTTTACTCAGTGCGCCTTGCCGCCCTCAATGCCCACACCCGTCTGTGAACGAACAAACTGCGCCTGGAAGCGCTCACGCTCCTGTGCGCCCGATACCGAATGGTCGGTAACAGAGAAGAGCCAGGTGCCAATAAAGGCCGCCAGCATTGAGAAAAGAGCCGGATATTCATACGGATAGATCGGTTTGGCATTGCCCAGAACCTGCACCCAGATAGTCGGGCCAAGCACCATCAGCATAATAGCGGTGATCAATCCCAGCCAGCCGCCAATCATCGCGCCGCGTGTGGTCAGCTTCGACCAGTACATCGACAGCAGAATAATCGGGAAGTTACAGCTTGCGGCAATGGAGAACGCCAGCCCCACCATAAAGGCGATGTTCTGCTTCTCGAATAAAATCCCCAGCGCAATAGCCACAAAACCCAGCAGCACTACGGTGATTTTGGAAACCCGAAGCTCCTGTAGTTCAGTCGCCTGTCCTTTGCGGAACACGCTGGCATAGAGATCGTGAGAGACCGCCGACGCGCCTGCCAGCGTCAGACCAGCCACCACCGCCAGAATGGTGGCGAAGGCAACGGCGGAGATAAAGCCCAGGAACAGGCTGCCGCCTACCGCATCGGCAAGATGTACCGCCGCCATATTATTTCCGCCAATCAGCAGGCCGCTGGCATCCTTAAAGGCTGGATTAGCGCCAACCAGCAGGATAGCGCCAAAACCAATAATAAAGGTCAGGAAGTAGAAATAGCCCATAAATCCGGTGGCGTAGAACACGCTTTTACGCGCTTCGCGGGCATCGCTGACCGTGAAAAAGCGCATCAGGATATGCGGCAGACCGGCGGTACCAAACATCAGCCCAAGCCCTAACGACAGGGCGGAGACCGGATCATGCACCAGGCCGCCAGGCCGCATGATCTCAATGCCTTTCGGGTGCACCGCCATCGCCTGGGTAAACAGGTTATTAAAGCTGAAACCAACGGTTTTCATCACCATAATCGCCATAAAGCTGGCACCAAACAGCAACAGGACGGCTTTAATAATCTGTACCCAGGTAGTGGCCAGCATGCCGCCGAACAGCACGTAGAGCACCATCAATATCCCTACCAGCACCACCGCAATGTGGTAATCCAGGCCAAAGAGCAGCTGAATAAGCTTGCCCGCGCCGACCATCTGAGCAATAAGATAGAGCGCGACCACTACCAGCGAGCCGCAGGCCGAAAGCGTGCGGATCGGCAGTTGCTTCAGACGGTAAGAAGCCACATCAGCAAAGGTATAGCGTCCAAGATTGCGCAGGCGCTCGGCAATCAGAAACAGAATAATCGGCCAGCCCACCAGGAAGCCCAGCGAGTAGATCAGTCCGTCATAACCCGAGGTATAAACCAGCGCGGAGATGCCCAAAAAAGAGGCGGCTGACATAAAGTCACCCGCCATGGCCAGCCCGTTCTGGAAGCCGGTGATATTGCCGCCAGCCGTATAGTAATCATTGCGGGAACGGGTGCGTTTAGAGGCCCAGTAAGTAATACCGAGCGTTGCCGCCACGAAGATAATAAACATAATTATCGCTTCGTAATTGGTCGGCTGCTTTTCCACCGCGCCGGTTATCGCATCGGCAGCCAGCGCGGAAAAAGGCAAAAGGGCGGGCAGGCTAAATAACAGATGACGATATTTCATCCTTTTACCTCATTCAGCAACTCACGGGTTAAACGGTCAAATTCACCGTTAGCGCGCCAGACGTAAACGCCGGTCAGCACAAAAGAGATCACAATAAGCCCAACGCCAATCGGAATACCCCGGGTGACGTTGGTTCCGGCGTGCAACGGCGTACCCAGCCAGCCGGGCGCAAAGGCAATCAGCAGAATAAAGCCCACGTACAGAATCAGCATGATAACGGAGAGCAGAGTGGCAAAGGCCTGGCGTTTTCTCACCAGTTCTTTAAAGCGTGCACTCTTTTCTATCCGTTGATAAATAATGTCATTCATCACAGAGTCTCCAGAGGTATTCTTTTATACCCGTCATACTTCAGGCTGCGGATAGTGCACGAGCGCCCCCTGGAGCAGGCTCCCGGAATACGCTCGTCGCACCAAACCTCAAATTATTCAGGGTCTGTAGGATAGGGTTAAAGCATTCAATGACTGTTAGTGAAATGAATAATGGGCAGCGTTATTAACTTCTTTTTATTACGCTGCCCATTTACCGTTATGACGCTATTTAAAACCTGTGCCGCTACGGCATCTTAATGGACTGCTTCTCTTCGAGCAGTTTCTCCACGACGCCAGGATCGGCCAGCGTGGAGGTGTCGCCCAGATTACTGGTATCGCCCGAAGCAATTTTGCGCAGGATGCGGCGCATAATCTTGCCCGAACGGGTTTTCGGCAGCGAGTCGGTCCAGTGCAGCACATCTGGCGTGGCTATCGGACCAATCTCTTTGCGCACCCAGTTACGCACTTCGGTATAAAGCTCAGGAGAGGGTTCTTCGCCGCTGTTTAAGGTGATATAGGCATAAATTGCCTGGCCTTTGATGCTGTGCTGAATACCCACCACGGCAGCCTCGGCAATTTTCGGATGCGACACCAGCGCCGATTCGATCTCTGCCGTGCCAAGGCGATGGCCTGAAACGTTCAGCACATCGTCAACCCGCCCGGTGATCCAGTAGTAACCTTCTTCGTCACGGCGCGCACCGTCACCGCTGAAATACATATTTTTAAAGGTAGAGAAGTAAGTCTGTTCAAAGCGGTCGTGATCGCCATAGAGGGTGCGGGCCTGGCCCGGCCAGGAATCCACAATCACCAGGTTGCCTTCACAGGCCCCTTCCTGAGCATGCCCTTCATTATCTACCAATGCAGGCTGTACGCCGAAGAAGGGCTTAGTCGCTGAGCCCGCTTTCAGTTCCGTCGCGCCAGGCAGCGGGGTGATCATAAAGCCGCCCGTTTCGGTCTGCCACCAGGTATCCACAATCGGGCAGCGTCCGTCACCAATTTTGTTGTAATACCACTCCCAGGCCTCCGGATTGATCGGCTCACCCACGGAACCCATAATGCGCAGGCTGGATCGATCGGTTCCGGCAATCGCTTTGTCCCCTTCGGCCATCAGGGCGCGAATGGCGGTAGGTGCGGTATAAAGAAGAGTAACTTTGTGTTTATCGACGACTTCTGCCATCCTGCTGGGCTTCGGCCAGTTGGGCACGCCCTCGAACATCAAAGTGGTCGCGCCGCAGGCCAGTGGGCCATACAGCAGGTAGCTGTGTCCGGTTATCCAGCCCACATCAGCGGTGCACCAGTAAACATCTTCAGGATGGTAATCAAAAACATATTTAAAGGTTGTCGCGGCATAGACCAGGTAACCGCCGGTGGTGTGCAGCACCCCTTTGGGTTTGCCGGTGGAACCTGAGGTATAAAGGATAAACAGCGGATCTTCCGCACTCATCTCTTCCGGCTGATGGTGCGCGCTGGCCTTATTCATTAACTCATGCCACCAGAGGTCGCGGCCATTTACCCAGCCCGTCTCTTTGCCGGTGCGCCTGAACACCACCACATTGGTAATAGTCTTCACGCCGGGATTAGCCAGCGCGTCATCAACATTCTTCTTCAGTGGGATAGTACGGCCCGCACGTACACCTTCATCGGCTGTGATCACCAGCTTAGCGCTGGAATCAATAATGCGGCCCGCCACGGCCTCCGGAGAAAAGCCACCGAAAATCACCGAGTGCACCGCGCCAATGCGCGCGCAGGCCAGCATGGCAACCGCAGCTTCCGGCACCATAGGCATATAAATAGCCACCACGTCGCCTTTGTTCACCCCAAGCTCGGTCAGGGAGTTGGCAAAGCGGCAGACTTCCCGGTGAAGCTCGCGGAAAGTCAGCGTTTTGCTCTCACTGGCATCATCTCCTTCCCAGATAATGGCGGGATGATCGCCACGGCTGTGCAGATGACGGTCAAGGCAGTTAGCCGCCAGGTTCAGCGTGCCATCCTCATACCAGCGGATAGAAATATTACCCGGCGCGAACGAAGTGTTCTTCACCACAGAAAAGGGTTTGATCCAGTCGAGTATTTTGCCTTGTTCGCCCCAGAACGCATCGGGGTCTTGTACAGACTGTTGATACATCGACTGGTACTGATGGGCAGTGATCAGGGCATTTTCCGCAATATTGGCGGGAACAGGGTGTCGGTGTTGTTGGCTCATGGCAAATCTCCTTGAAGATGTTAATGATATGTCAATCAAAGGTTAATTAAAGCGAGCCGGGGAGTTTTGTTTGCTTTTTGCGCCACAGATCACGTCATAACATCAGGTAATGAAATGGCTCTGAATGGCCCCCAGAGGGTGGAACCTTTTCGCCTTTTTGCCCACAAAAGCAGCGCATCAACGAAAATCATCGCTTATAAAACAGACAACTGAAACGTATCATTATTTCAACGCAATGACACAAAATGCATAGATATGCTTAATGAATCTAAATTATTTCTAAGTATAACAACAAGTTACTATAAGTGGCGGCGTTTCAGAGCTTTATCCTGTTACCTGACCATAAAGTAGCCACATGTCGCTTAGGGTTGCATTTATACCAGTGAAAATGGTACTGATTACGCGCCTGAAATTCAGGTTTCAACCATCCATTATCCGCGAATTAGCCGACATCGGCCTACTCCCCTTGAGAGTGATTCATTCCGCCATTCTGCGCGGAGCACGGGTTTTGTTAAGGAAAAAGACAAGTTATGAAAGCAAAATTCAGCCTTGCCTGGCAAATACTGACGGCGTTAGTACTGGGGATCATCGTCGGCGCTATATTGCATAACCAGCCGGAAGAACGTGAATGGTTAATCACTAACCTTCTCAGCCCCGCTGGTGACATCTTTATTCACCTGATCAAAATGATTGTCGTGCCCATCGTCATCTCCACCCTGATCGTAGGTATTGCCGGTGTGGGTGATGCAAAAAAACTCGGGCGAATTGGCGTGAAAACCATCGTCTATTTTGAAGTGATAACCACCATTGCCATTGTGGTAGGCATTACCCTGGCGAACGTGTTTCAACCCGGCTACGGCATTGATATGTCGACGCTGGCAACGGTGGACATCTCTAAGTATGAAGCAACCACGGCGCAGGTGCAGGGCGGGGCGCACAGCCTGGTCACCACCATTCTGTCGCTGATCCCGCAGAATATCTTCGCCGCCATCGCCAAAGGCGACATGCTGCCGATCATCTTCTTCTCCGTGCTGTTTGGCTTGGGGCTCTCTTCGCTGCCTGCCGAACATCGCGATCCGTTGCTGAAGGTGTTCCGCTCTACCTCTGAAGCGATGTTCAAAGTCACCCACATGATCATGCGTTACGCGCCGATTGGGGTGTTTGCGCTGATTTCGGTGACCATCGCCAACTTCGGTTTCGCCTCGCTGTGGCCGTTAGCGAAGCTGGTTATCCTGGTTTACGCTGCGATCCTGTTCTTTGCTTTTGTAGTGCTGGGTGGCGTCGCACGTCTCTGCAAACTGCGTATCACCACGCTGATGCGCATTCTGAAAGATGAGCTGATCCTCTCTTACTCCACCTCCAGTTCGGAAACCGTGCTGCCGCGTATCATGGAGAAGATGGAAGCCTATGGCGCGCCGAAATCGATCACCAGCTTTGTGGTGCCGACGGGCTACTCGTTTAACCTCGACGGATCGACGCTCTATCAAAGCATCGCGGCCATCTTTATCGCCCAGCTCTACGGCATCGACCTCTCTGTGGGTCAGGAAATTGTGCTGGTATTGACGCTGATGGTGACCTCAAAGGGTATTGCAGGCGTACCGGGCGTCTCCTTCGTGGTGCTGCTGGCCACGCTTGGCAGCGTAGGTATTCCGCTGGAAGGCCTGGCCTTTATTGCTGGTGTAGACCGCATCATGGACATGGCGCGTACCGCGCTGAACGTGGTGGGCAATGCGCTGGCGGTGCTGGTTATTGCCAAATGGGAAAACCAGTTCGATGCTAAGCAGGCAGTGGCATATGAATCAAAAATGAAGAAATTAGCTTCAGCGACCTGATGATAAGTGGGTGCTGAGGGCAGAAAAACCCGCCCTTAGCACTCTTTACTAACCCTCAGTTTTACCGCCTCTTTTTTCCACTCACTGCTTTTCTGCAACCTTATCTCCGCTCTATCCTGAAATTCCTCTTGATAATAATGGCCTGGCAGATGAAGGGGTATCTCTGCTCTGGAACCGGTTCATTTTCTGCGCAACGCACGGCCCGCCTGAATTCCCGGTTTGCGACAAGAATCACGTAATTTCTTTCAGGCCGCTAAAGTTCACCCCTCTGCCGCCGAAAATATAAAAAACCGTAATTTATCCCACTAAGTCAATTCAGGCGGCAGCCTCAAGGGTATTCATTCATGCGTACAAATTTACCCGTCACCCAGCAAGAGTATATGTTTGACGATCGGGCCACACTGATGTCGACCACCGATATCAACAGCCATATCACTTATGCTAACGATGCGTTTATCGAGGCCAGCGGCTTTACGCCGGATGAGATTAACGGCCAGCCGCACAATCTGGTGCGGCATCCCGATATGCCGCCGGAAGCCTTTGCGGATATGTGGGCGACGCTGAAACAGGGCGAGCCATGGACGGCACTGGTGAAGAACCGCCGTAAGAATGGCGATTACTATTGGGTGCGGGCTAACGCCATCCCTGTGGTCAGAGAGGGCAAAGTGCAGGGCTATATGTCCGTGCGCACCAAACCCACCGTGCAGGAGATCCAGGCAACCGAACGGCTTTATCGCGAATTCCGCGAGGGCAAACGTAAAGGGTGGCGTTTCCATAAAGGGCTGCTGGTCAGAACCGGCGTGATGCGCTGGGCTTCCCTGTTCAAAACGTTGCCGCTACGCTGGCGTATCCGTACCGCTCTGATTGCTCTGTTGCCTCTTTCATTAGCGGGTGTCTGGTCGCTGGGTCTGCCTGCGCAATCTCTGGCTATTTTCGGCGGCATCATGGCGCTGTTACTGATTCTGGCTTCGGCCTGGCTGGAGCAGCAGATTTCACGCCCGATTGAGCAGATGTGCCAGCAGGCGCTGCGCGTGGCAACGGGCGCCAGTCATCAGGTCGATCAGATCGATCGCGTGGATGAAGTTGGCACCACGCTGCGGGCGATTGACCAACTGGGGCTGATGTTCCGCTGGCTGGTGAATGATGTCAGCGGTCAGGCAATCAATGTGCTCAGCGCCAGTGATGCGATAGCGCAGGGCAACAATGAGCTGAGCCGTCGTACCGAACAGGCGGCAGCTAACGTACAGCAGACTGCCGCCACGATGAATGAGATGACCGCGACGGTGCAAAGTAATACCGAAACGGCGCAGCAGGTGAATTCGCTGTCGAAAAGCACCAGTGATGTGGCCAGCAAGGGTGGCAAAGCGATGAAGGAGATGGTCACTATGATGGCCGAAATTGCTGAAAGCTCGAAGAAAATCGCCAGCATTACCAGCGTGATTGACGGCATCGCGTTTCAGACCAATATTCTGGCGCTGAATGCGGCCGTGGAAGCCGCGCGCGCCGGCGAGCAGGGCAAAGGCTTTGCGGTGGTGGCTGGAGAAGTTCGCAGTCTGGCGCAGCGCAGCGCTAAAGCCGCCAGCGAGATCAAGGATCTGGTGGAGAACAGCGCTACCAAAGTGCGGCTGGGTAGTGACCAGGTCAACGACGCCGGGCAAACGATGGAAAATATTGTTTCGCAGGTGCAGAACGTGACCACGCTGATTGCGCAGATCAGCGCGGCAACTTCCGAGCAGGCAACGGCGTTAAGTGAAGTCAGCCTGGCGGTAGAGGACCTCGATAATATTACCCATCAGAACGCGGCGCGAGTGGAAGAGGGCGCGCAGGCATCAGGGCGGATGACCCATCAGGCAACGCGGCTGGTGGAAGCGATCAGCGTTTTCCGCTAGCGCTTAAAAGCTGTTTTCGTCACCGGTTGCATGCTAAGTTTTTGTAATTAGTCTGCTGCCGGTGACAAGAATGTCGACAACCTTTACTCCCCGTTTTACTTCCCGCCCACTAATCCCTTTCGCCCATGATTATCAGCACGGTGAGCTTGAACCGCTACATCATCACGACTGCGCCCAGCTGATTCATACTCTTTCCGGGGTAGTCAAAGTCGAAACCGCAGAAGGTCACTGGATTGTGCCGCCCGGTCGCGGCGTCTGGATGCCCGCAGGCGTCAGGCACGCGTTGCAGATTACCGGTCAGGTGGCCGCCAGAACACTGTTTATCGACCCGCTGGCACGTGCCGATCTGCCCGTGACCTGCCAGGTTG
Source organism: Erwinia sp. MMLR14_017 (assembly GCF_033657285.1). Classification (NCBI taxonomy): domain Bacteria; kingdom Pseudomonadati; phylum Pseudomonadota; class Gammaproteobacteria; order Enterobacterales; family Erwiniaceae; genus Erwinia; species Erwinia sp. MMLR14_017. The sequence continues at coordinate 131,626 of NZ_JAWVWP010000001.1, forward strand.
TGCAGGTCTCTCCGCTGCTGCGTGAGTTGATCGTCTCTGCCCTGTTACTTCCCGACGCGTATCAGCCCAACACGCGCACGGAGCGGATTTATGAGCTGATGCTGGATGAAATCAGGATAATGAATGTGCTGCCGTTTTGCCTGCCGGAGCCGCAAAGCCCGCCGCTGATCGCGCTTTGCCAGCGCATCCGTGCTGAACCGGCGGAGTGCTGGATGCTGGAGAGCAGCGCCAGGCAGATCAACGTCAGCAGCCGGACGCTGGCGCGACATTTTCAACAGGAGACAGGGTTACAGTTCAGCGACTGGGTGCGGCGTGCCAGGCTGATGGAAGCCCTGACGCGCCTTGCTGCGGGCGACTCCGTACTGCGTGTGGCGCTGGATATGGGCTATGAAAGCCACAGTGCCTTCAGCGCCATGTTCCGCCGGATTATGGGCGTTTCGCCCAGCGACTATTTTCCGGCGAGAGAGGGGCAGTGAGAAAGGACATTCAGCAGCGCCTGTAAGGAAGCCCTGGCCACGTCGCCATCAATGCCCACTCCCCAATGGGTTTGCCCGCCTGGCAGCACGCAGTGAAGATAAGCTATGGAACGGCTGTCGCTCTGTTTCCCCAGGGTATGCTCATGATAATCCTGAATCGACAGCGTGATATTAAAAGCCCGGCTTAATGCGTTGACGGCTGCGGAAAGCAGCCCCTTTCCTCTGCCTTCCAGCGTCTTGCGTCTCTCTCCCATACTGACTTCTCCCTGTAACAGCAGTTCGCCACCTTCGCTCTGGCAGCGGTAATCATTAAGCAACACCAGGGGCGATGCCAGCCCATATAAGCGGCAGAAAAGCTGCCAGATGGCCGCCTGGGTCATTTCACCACCTTCGCGGTCGGCCTGCTGTTGCACGTGTTGGCTGAAATGCTGTTGCAGCGCGCGTGGCAGCGCCAGACCATGATTTTGCTCGATCATCCATGCTGCACCGCTTTTTCCGGACTGGCTGTTAATGCGGATCACCGCTTCATAACTGCAGCCGAGATCGGCAGGGTCCAGCGGCAGGTAAGGCACTTCCCAGCGATCGAGCGGGGACAACTGACGGGCGCTGAAGCCTTTTTTAATCGCATCCTGATGCGAACCAGAAAACGCGGTAAAGACCAGCTCTCCGGCGTAGGGATGGCGGGGATGAACCGGCAGCTGATTACACTGCTCCACCGTCTCTACAATCTGCCTGATATTGCTGAAATCGAGGCCGGGAGAGATGCCCTGCGTATAGAGATTCAGCGCCAGCGTCACTAAATCAACGTTGCCCGTACGTTCACCATTGCCAAACAAACAGCCCTCCACCCGATCGGCACCCGCCAGCATCGCCAGCTCGGCACAGGCGATGCCGGTGCCCCGATCGTTATGAGGATGAACGCTGATGCACACCTGCGAACGCAGGGAGAAATGGCGGCAAAAATACTCAATCTGATCGGCATAGACGTTAGGCGTATTCACCTCGACGGTTGCCGGAAGATTGATAATCATTGGACGCGCAGAGCAGGGTTGCCATACGGCGGCGACCGCTTCGCAGATCTCCAGCGCAAAATCGCTTTCGGTAAAACAGAACGTCTCCGGTGAATATTCAAACGTCCAGTGCGTGGCTGGGTAGTCCTCGCAGCGCTGCCTGATCTGCCGCGTAGCGCTGACGGCTAACGCAACGATCTCTTCCCGGCTCTGCCGGAACACCAGACGACGGAACAGGGGAGCGGTAGCATTATAGAGATGCAAAGTCGCCTGTTTCGCCCCCTCCAGCGCCATAAATGTCCGGTCAATCAGATCGCTTCTGGCCTGCGTGAGCACCTGAATGGTCACGTCTGGCGGGATATGATTGCCCTCAATCAGCTCACGAACGAAGTTGAAGTCGGTTTGCGAGGCGGAAGGGAAAGCCACCTCAATCTCCTTAAAACCACATTGCAACAGCAATTCCCAGAACAGCCTCTTACGCTCACTGTCCATCGGCTCTGCCAGCGCCTGATTGCCGTCGCGCAGGTCGGTAGAGAGCCAGCGCGGCGGCTGAGTCAGGGTATTTCCCGGCCACTGGCGATCGGGCAGGGATAAAACGGGGGCTGGCGAATACTTTTCTGAAGGGGTTAACAGCATGATGACTCTCCTGAAGTAAAGAATTCATTCTGCCGGGATGCGATAGAGGAGGCTGGCGCAAAACTGACAGCATGTAGAGAGGATCTGACAAACAAAAAAAAGCAGACCTGATGGTCTGCTTCCTGAACGCCCTGGTGTTGGCGTGATAGAACTCAATGCATTTGCTGTGAGCGGTATTTTAATAACTATTATGACTTATCCGCTCAAGTCTTTTTTAAAGGATAATTATGGTTGCCACAAGCCTTTCTTAAAAATCACGCTTATTTTAAGCCATTTCTCACTATGTTGAAAAATAATTAACATTAAAATGTGACTGAAACGGCATTACAGGGCGCAATTTTTCGGGTGAAAGTGATTTTGATAAAAATGTGTTAAGGAATAATTCCATTGTTTATCAACTGATTAAGGTTTTGTGTCGAAGCGCCACAATAAGATATATGGCTTGTAGTAACATGAAAAACTAAATAAGAATTGCAATATTTCGTGCGCGGGAAAATAAGTAGATTGATAAGTTAGTTGGTCAATTAATGGTATTAAATTAACATGTTAAGCTTTATCTTAATTTCCCTTTTTTACTCGCCCTGGGGCATGCTTTTTTCCGGTTTACCAGAATAATTCAGCTACAGTTAGTGACTTAGATTCCTTTTCATTTCATCAGAGAGAGAAGCAGCATGAGTCAGTTTTTTATGAATCAGAAGAGCAGCCTGGTTAATGAAGCGATCGAAGGGGCTTTGCTTAGTAGCCGGTTCCATAATCTGAGCCAGTTAGAGGTAGGGGAGGATATCCGGGTCGTGGTCCGTAATGACTGGGATAAATCTGACGTCGCGTTAATTTCCGGTGGGGGATCGGGCCATGAACCTGCGCATGTAGGGTTTGTGGGAAAAGGGATGCTGACGGCGGCCGTCTGTGGCGATATCTTCGCCTCCCCCAGCGTGGATGCGGTACTTAGCGCTATTGTGAACGTGACGGGTGAGAAGGGCTGTCTGCTGATTGTAAAAAACTACACCGGTGACCGGCTTAATTTTGGTCTGGCGGCGGAAAAAGCAAAAAAGCTGGGATTCAACGTTGAGCTGGTCATGGTAACCGATGACATTGCGCTGCCGGATAATCCTCAGCCGCGCGGCATCGCGGGAACGGCGCTGGTGCATAAAGTGGCGGGCTTTGCCGCCGAACAGGGAAAATCTCTGCAAGAGGTGACTGCACTGGCAACGGAAGCGATTGCAGCGACGGCCAGTATCGGGCTGGCTTTTTCCACCTGCCATGTACCGGGTGAAAAACGCGACGATCGGGTGAAGGAGGGGCAGAGCGAGCTGGGGATGGGCATTCATGGCGAGCCGGGTGCCTCTACGCTGAAAACACAAAACAGCGTGGAGATCGTTAACGTACTGACGGAAAAGCTGGCGGAGCATAATGCACAGGGTCAGAAAGTGGCTCTGCTGATCAATAACCTGGGCGGATTTTCTGCCTTAGAGATGGCGGTATTAACGCGTGAGACGCTGAACGCCTCTCTGGGAAAATCGGTGAAGTACCTGGTTGGCCCGGCCACGCTGGTGAGTGCACTGGATATGAAAGGTTTTTCACTCTCAACGCTGCTGCTCTCTCCCCAACTGGAAGAGGCGCTGCTTGCACCAGTGGAAGCCAGCGGCTGGCAGCCAGCTGTGGAGGTAAAAGCACTGAAGTCTGTTAAAGGCGAGAAAACCGCTTCGCAGCAGCAGATAACGCCTTCTGAAAATGCTGGCGTAGCAGACGCCATCAGCACAATTTGTACCACGCTGGTGGGGCTGGAAAGCGAGCTGAATCAGCTGGATGCCAAAGTTGGCGATGGCGATACCGGCTCTACTTTTGCCGCGGGCGCGGGCAAAATCCTGAAAGAGTTGCAGGAGAAAAAACTGCCTTTAAACGAGCTGCAGAGTCTGCTTACCCTGGTGGGGGAGCAGCTTGCCGTGGTCATGGGAGGGTCCAGCGGCGTGCTGATGTCGATCATGTTTACCGCTGCCGGGCAGAAGCTGGAAGAGGGCGAATCCTTGCCGCAAGCGCTAAGCTGGGGATTGGATCGCATGCAGCATTATGGCGGCGCACGTCCGGGGCACCGCACGATGATCGACGCGCTGCATCCTGCCTTTGAAGCGTTGGTGGCCGGTAAAGATCTCGCCAGCGTGGCCGCTGCGGCGAAGAGAGGCGCCGACGAAACGGCAAAAATGGAGAAAGCACAGGCGGGGCGCTCTTCCTACCTGAATCAGGATAGCCTGAACGGCGTGAAAGATCCGGGCGCCTGGGCCGTTGAGCAGGTCTTTGCTGCGCTGGCGAAAGAGGCGAAGCCCTGAAGCTAAGGCGCGACGGAAAGCCTCTGAATAAAATGCCCCCGTAATGTTGGACACGGGATCATTGGAAACCCCCGATCAACCTGGAACAGATTGGTCGGGGAAACTTCATGGAATTTCGTCATTCGTTGGCCTGACACCTTTGCCTGAGATTACCAGTTACCCTATCGGATTTTACCTAAGAACAATCCCGGCATACTCACCATGCCAGCATAATCAATTTTTGCCTGCCAAATTGCTAATCCTGCTTTTTGATTATCTCTAAGAACTCCTTCTAAAATTCGCGAGATAGCGTCAGATACCCATTAAAGCGTACAGAACATTCGTCATTGTTCATAATGCTGGATGCGATAAATATATTTTTCTTGTTTTTGTTATTGAAATATATATATTTAGCTGTAATGGTTTTTGCTCCGTTAGTATAATAGCTTTCAAAATAATCCCCTTCCTTCAACAACGCTTTTTTATTTTTATCTGCGTTGCCATCTGTTTTTGCAAGCTGTTCCGCAAACAGGTCAGATACAGGTGATATATTGATAATCTGCACTTTGGTCTCTTTGCGTTCAATAACCGCTCCGTCGATATTTAAATCGTGAACAACGGAATCAAACAGATATTGTTCCATTGAAGCACCAACGACTGCACAGCTACTTCCTGCTCCGTATGAAAAAAATGGCAGGGTGATTATTATGTAAATAACTCTTTTTATCATGTAAGTCACTCAACAACCAAAGTGTAATCACCACTAGCAGCAATCTCTTTTCTGCCTGAAAGATCGACAATAATACATCCATCTGAGGCTTCACCTGGATGTTTTGAGCTATCACCGTGGATCATGAAACCATCCCGCCCGCACATAGAGTTAGAATGAGCGGGAGTGAGACGCATAGTCCAGCCACGCGTTTTATGGTGGTAAAAAGGCCTGCCAATCGTATATTTCCCTCCAGGGATCGGGCCTTTCCCTTTGACACATTCATTTGCGCTATCGTCTTTGTAACCCGGTCTTCCTGAGTATCTTGCAGAAAACCGATAGGTTCCATTGAGCAAAAATTTTCTGGAGCTAACGTTATAAACCCATCCCATTATGCAACCTTCCTTTCATTCCATGAATCTGAGTGAATAATGTTTCCATCAATATAATGCCAGGTAATTTTTTCGTAGCTGAGATAAAGAGCCTCAAGATGGTTGTGCCTGGTAAATGCAGGGTGTTTTACATCCAGCATGAACGGTTCCAGTTCTTTAATAAGAACGTTCTTTAACGTTGTGCGGAAATATTCAACTTCCTGCCCGTTATTATTTATTCTGTAGAACTTTATCTCTGCTTTTTTATAGCGTTTCCCTGTGGTTACTCCCTGATACAGGTAAGGGGATGAACTGTCTGATTCTTTGATAAGAGCATAATCGCCATGAACGTGCTTAGCCGTTATTCTTCCCGTTTGATCATCAATTGGTAAATCAACTGAATGCATCAGTTCTACAATCTCGATGCTGCCTTCCCGCCCATTTATATCTACAGAACCTTTGACTGGATTTCCCGCATCATCGTAAAGCCATAAGTACACTGGTATAGCCATTCGCAAACTCCTTATCGCGTGAAGAAGAAAACTATCTTCTGATCTGTCCGTTATAAGGGGATCCTGTTTATTGTTTTGTTGATGTAAATCAATAAAACACATTTTTCCCCAGCCATGTCCGGTTATCACGACGCCTTATCTCTGTCTGAAATTAAGCATATTCAGGATTAATTGCATTGTGAGAGTAAAAAAAACGGAGGGATAACGCATCCTCTCTGGGCAGGCCGTCAATGCCGTGCTGCTCTCATGCGGCAACCCAGCGGCGAACCGCTGTGCGGCCCACATCAAAACGGACGGCTGTCTCAGGTAACTCTTCCTGCGGTTAAGATAGCAACGGCGAGCCGTAATTCGAGGGGAAACATCTGGACTGCTCACTGAACTGCACCTTAATCAGTTGGGTCTCCAACTTTTAGAGTGCAGTTCAAAAAAACGGGGCTTTTTTTACAGCCGGAACCTTACTCGACCGTCGCATCCTGCGGGTCGGGTAAATTGTCCAGCGTCCGTTCAAAACTGCGCAGACGTTTGTAGATCGACAGCAGTTCTACCAGCGTAGTCCAGGAGTTAATCAGATACTGGAACGAGCCGCGAACCTGATCGAACACGTTAGTTATCTGTGTCAGCAATCCAAGGGTAATGGCACCGGTAACGATCGACGGGAACAGCACAAAGAGACTGAATACGGCATCAAGTTGCAGATAAAGAATGCGGGCAATATTGAAGTAGAGATAGTGGAAATAGAGGCGGAAATAGTTTCTGCGCACGTTGGAAAACAGTTCGCGAACGGTTGGCGGCCGGGCGCGATGGGGGTCGTCTTCACCATAGACCAGCTCTTTACGGTAAGCCGCCTCTACCCGCTGATTGCGGAACTCCAGTCCCGGCAGCTTAATACCAATCACCGCCAGCAGGCCTGTTCCCAGCACCGACCACAGCAGCGCCGCAATCACCAGTGAATAAGGAATACTGCCCAGCACAGGGATGGTTTTCACATGCACGGAAAGGGTCACAAGTACCGGCAGGAAGGCGATCAGCAGCATAATGGAGTTGATAAAGCTGGTGCCCATATCTTCCAGCGTGGAGGAGAAACGCATGGTGTCTTCCTGCACACGCTGTGCGGCGCCTTCAATGCCCCGCAGCTCCGGCCAGTGCTCCATGTAGTAGTTGTTCATCGCCGTGCGCCAGCGAAAGATATAGTGACTGACAAAGAACATATTCAGTACGCCTACGACCACCGCAATCATCGCAATGCTTAAAAACCCCTGCAGCTGCTGGTAGAAGGTCTCGATTTTAATGGTGTCAGGATGCGACATCGCCTTCTGAATCAAATCATAGAAAGGTTCATACCAGGCGTTCACCGCCACGCTCACCTGCACCGAAAACCAGGTAGCAAAAATAATCAGCGCGGAACCCAGAATGGACCAGCGTTGCCAGGGATGCGGGCTGACGATGGCCCAGAAGGCGTAAAAGAGCGCGGTGACCGCCAGATAGTAGAGATAAAAGGCCAGCGCAGAGGGCGCGATAAAGCGCCAGGCATTATTCGGTAGCGGTTGCTGAGCGCTGGCGGCAAACACGGAAAAATGAGAGATCCAGTTACTGGCGCCGGCAAACCACATCAAAATAGCCAGGGCGCTCCAGAGCACGACACTGCCAAAAAACAGCCCCGGTCGGGGGAAAAAAGATTTGAACATAATGACTCCATAAAGTGTGCTCTTTTTTATAACGCTTTTTATTGTGAACAATCTTATCGCGGTTGTTTCGATAAGTGTCAGCATTAAATAAATGCTGAATAATTTTTAAACAATGCCGATACAGATAAAAGAACCTCTGAGTGAGAAACGGAAAACGCTTGAAATCATTGCGCCTTTCAGTTTATAGCTGTTAAGAATTTTCTTAGAAAAAAACAGGCAACCTGCAGAACTGAGGCAGCGTTGAGCCCTTTGGCGTCAAGCCCTGACGCAGTCGAAAGCGGGTGACGTATTAGCCAAAAGCTCACAACGTCCTCAGCAACCAGGCGAAAAGACCATGACAGAAAATAGCGATGTGATGTACCGGTTACTGGTGCAGAGCGTAATTGACTACGCAATCTATATGCTCAAACCGGACGGCACTGTAGCCAACTGGAATGCGGGTGCGCAAAGAGCCAAAGGCTATTTGCCGGAAGAGATTATCGGCAAAAATTTTTCCACCTTCTACAGCGCAGAGGATCGCGCTAAAGGCTTACCTGAGCATGGTCTTGCCACAGCCGCCAGAACGGGTCGTTACGAAGTGGAAGGGTGGCGTTACCGCAAAGATGGCAGCTCGTTTTGGGCGCACGTGATCATTGATGCCGTGCATGCTGATGATGGCTCGCTGATCGGCTTCGCGAAAATCACCCGTGACTGCACAGAACAAAAAGCCTTGCAGGCAGAGCAGCGTGCGCAGGAGCAAAAATTTCGTCTGCTGGTGGAGGGCGTCACTGATTACGCCATCTATATGCTTGATCCGGATGGTCACGTCGTTAACTGGAACGCTGGCGCAAAGCGTTCCAAAGGTTATACCGCTGACGAGATCGTTGGCAGACATTTTTCCGTATTTTACAGCGCTCAGGAGAGGCTGGCCAAAGTGCCGGAAGCCAACCTGAAAACCGCTTATCGCACGGGACGTTTTGAAGAGCAGGGGCTGCGTTACCGTAAGGACGGTAGCTCCTTTCTTGCACATGTGGTAATTGACGCGGTGCATGACGACGACGGCAAACTGATCGGCTACGCCAAGATCACCCGCGACTGCACAGAACAGCAGCGGCTTTTAGATGAGCAACGCGAACGAGAGCAGGTTTTCCGGCTGTTGGTGGAAGGCGTAACCGATTACGCCATCTATATGCTGGACCCGAAGGGGAGGGTCGTTAACTGGAACGCTGGCGCGCACCGCGCCAAGGGTTATACCGCAGACGAAATCGTGGGCAAGCATTTCTCCTGCTTCTATAGCGCACAGGACCGGCTGGCACGCCTGCCTGAAACTAACCTGAAACTGGCAGAAACGACCGGTCGTTTTAACGATCAGGGCTGGCGCTACCGTAAAGATGGCAGCGCGTTCTGGGCCCATGTGGTGATCGATGCCATCCGCAATGAAAAGGGCCAGCTGCTGGGCTATGCCAAGATCACCCGTGACTGCACCGAAGTGCGCGAGTATGAGCAGCAGATCCTGCGGGCGAAAGATCTGGCCGAGCAGAACAGTACCAAGATGGCCTCGCTCTCTAAATTCCTGGATACCATTATCGCCAATATCCCCTCTTTGGTGATTGTGGAGGATGTGGTCTCCAGGGAGATCCTGCTGATGAATAACAAGGCCGAACAGCTGCTTGGCCTGATGCAGAATCAGGTCAACGGCAAAAAGCTTGTTGAGTGCCTGACGCCAGAAATGGGTGACTATTTCTCCCAGCTCTCCTCGGCGGCGCAGCGTAATGAAGGGCTGCATAAAAACGAACAGCTGTTAAATACCCGCGGCGGAGAGCGGATTATCTCTGCCTCTGCGTCGATCATCCGGGGTAACGACGCCCGCACGAATTACGTCCTGCTGATTGCGGATGATGTCACCGACCAGCGAGCGGCGGATGCCCGTATTCACCATATGGCGCATCACGATAACCTCACCAGCCTGCCCAACCGCGTGCTGTTCAGCCAGCGGCTGAACGAAGCGCTGCGCCAGGACCGTGAGATGGGCAAGCTGACTGCCACCCTGGGTCTGGATCTCGACAATTTCAAAAACGTCAACGATGCTCTCGGCCATCAGGTAGGAGACGATCTGCTGCGTGCTGTCGCCAGCCGGTTACGTGGCGTCCTGCGGGATGTCGACACGCTGGCCCGTAACGGTGGCGATGAATTCTCCATTGTGCTGCCCTCGCTCTCGCACCAGCAAGAGGCCGAAGCGGTAGCCCGCCGGCTGATTGAAGTTATCCGTGCGCCATTCAACGTTGACGGCCATAACCTCTCGGTCGGTCTGAGTATTGGTATCGCTATCGGCGGCCGCGAACTCGCCACGCCGGAGCAACTGCTGCGCTGTGCCGATATGGCGCTGTACGAAGCGAAGCGTAACGGACGCAACCGGTTTGAGCATTTCTCTGTAGAGATGGGCGAAGCCGCCAGCCTGCGCAGAATGATTGAAAACGATCTGCGTGAGGCGATCACCAACAAGCATCTGCGGCTCTACTACCAGCCCATCACCAATAACCATGGCCGTGAAATCATCGGTTATGAAGCGCTGATGCGCTGGCATCATCCGGTGAAAGGGCTGATCATGCCGATGGAGTTTATTCCGATTGCGGAGGAGACGGGCCTGATCCACAGCCTGGGGGCTTATGCGCTGTATGAGGCGTGCCGTGAGGCGGCAACCTGGCCTGCGCATCAGAGCGTGGCGGTGAACCTTTCGCCGCTGCAATTCAAAAACAGCTCGCTGGTTTCGGTGGTTGAGGCAGCGCTGAAGGCGTCGGGGCTGGAACCGCAGCGTCTTGAGGTAGAGATAACGGAATCCGTGCTGCTGGACAACACGCTGGTGAACATTCGCACGCTGCAAAAATTAAAGGCATTAGGCGTGCGGATTGCGCTGGATGACTTTGGTACCGGCTATTCGTCGCTCAGCTACCTGCGATCCTTCCCGTTCGATAAAATAAAAATCGATAAGTCCTTTATTAACGACATGAAGGAGAGCCGCGAAGCGCTGGCGATTATTCGTGCCATCACCGGGATGAGCCGCAGTCTGGATATTCAGATCACCGCGGAAGGGGTGGAAAGCAGTGAACAGTTTGAGCAGTTAAAAATCGAGGGCTGCACCCTGTTCCAGGGCTACTTCTTTGGTCGCCCGCAGCCTCCGGAAACCCGGCTGAAGGTATTCCATCCCGCAGAACGTTTTGCAGAGCATTCCCCCGACCTTCGGCATGACAGCGTCGGGCTGGTGGGAATTGCCGCGCCGCCTGGCCTGCATTTCCCGCAAGATCCGCTTTCAGGCAAGTAACGAAAACCAGCCGGTAACGGCTGGTTGCTCTCAGATCTTCTCCGGGTCAAGGCCGCGTGTCTTTGGCCCAAATATGCCAATCACCAGCATCACAATCAGCATGCTGACCACGATAAAGGCGAGCACCCCTTGCGTTCCCGCCGCCTGCAGGATGACGCCAATAATAATGCTGCTGAACACGGTAGAGAGGCGGCTGAAGGAATAACAGAAGCCCACGGCGCGCGCGCGAATAAACGTCGGGAACACTTCTGTCTGATAGGCGTGATAGCTGTAGGTCAGCCAGGCGTTGGAGTAAGTGATGCAGAAACCACATACGATAAGCAGGATTGGGTTACTCAGCAGAGCGAACAGCGTGCCGAACACCACCGTCATCAGTGAAGCAAAGACGATTTGCCATTTGTTCTCGATTTTGTCGGCATAGCGGCTGCAAATCAGTGAACCCAACGGATAGGCAAGGGTGATAAAAAAAGCGTACAGCAGACTGTGGGTAATGCTGGTGCCTTTGCCGGAGAGCAGCGCCGGAAGCCAGTTACCAAAGCCGAAAAAGCCAATCGCCTGAAAGATATTCATCACCACCAGCATCAGCGTGCGCTGGCGGTACTCTGGCCGCCAGATGTCGCGGAAGCGCCCTTTTTGCTGAATGATTTCACCGGTATCAATAGCTTCTGGCGCCGGCTCGGTGGAGGGTTTTCCACAGCGTAGCTCCATGCGGGTCACGCCCTGATGCGCTTCCAGATGGCGGCCCTGTTGCGCCAGCCAGCGGGGCGACTCAGGCAGATTCTTACGGATAATCCAGATCACCAGCGAGCAGAGCGCACCGGCAATCACTACCCAGCGCCAGCCGGTTAACCCCAGAAACGTCTGCGGCACCAGCCACCATGACATCAGCGCCACGGCGGGTACCGACAGGAACTGCACAAAGAAGGCAAAAGCAAATGCTCTGCTACGCAGATAGCTCGGCACCGATTCCGTCAGGTAGGTGTCGATGGTGACCAGTTCAATACCCAGCCCAATCCCCACCAGCAGACGGAAAAAAATAATCCATTCAGCCTGATGCTGAAACGCCATCAGCAGGGAAAAGAAGCCGTACCAGGCCAGCGCGCACATAAAGGTCAGACGACGACCAAAACGGTCGGCGTAAGGAGCAAGCAGGCTCGCCCCGATAAATAAGCCAAGGAAAGTAGAGGAAGCAAAAGCCGCCTGATCGGAAATGCCGAACACGCCCAGCGTACCCAGGTGAAAAATATTTTCCGCTACCAGTCCGCCGCTGATGTAACCCGTCTGAAACAGATCGTAAAGCTCGAAGAAGCCGCCCAGCGAGAGCAGGGCGATAAAGCGCCAGAGCCCGGCAGAAGCGGGGAGGGCATCAATACGTGCTGAAAGCGTGCCGTTATTAGCAGGCTGGTGGGGGGATATCCCTGAGGATAGGGCTTCACTCATTTAATTATTAACCTCATTATTACAGTGCAGTAACTCATCATCCTAAGGCTTAAGCTCCCTGTTTACTGGTTGAATCCGCTTCTTTGTTAATGAATTTGTGCCATTTTGTTTCCTGTCGCTAAATATTTGCTAAAAGACCTGTTAAACTGCGTGCCATTGTTACCGGTAACATTTTTAACGGTAACCCCAGTCAGCCCTACCCAAAAAAATAATGACCGCAAGCAACCGTGAAACCTTAGCCGTAACACCAGGCGTAAGTTTGATAAGGCAATCTCAATGTCGAATGAAAAAACAGGAAGTTCCCGCCGGGACTTTTTGCTGAAAACAATTACCCTCGCTCCCGCTGTAGCCATTGGCAGTACTGGCATTGGCGCGTTTACCGCCGCCGTGCCTGCCGCCGCGAAAGAGGCCACTCCCGCAGGCCCACAGAAAGCTCGTGATTACCAACCGGAATGGTTCACGCCAGAAGAGTATGCCTTTATCCAGGCCGCTGTTGCCCGTCTGATCCCCGCTGACGATCGCGGTCCGGGTGCGCTGGAAGCTGGCGTAGCGGAATATATCGACCGCCAGATGAACACCCCTTATGCCACCGGCGCCAACTGGTATATGCAGGGGCCGTTCCACCCGGATGCGGATAAAGAACTGGGATTTCAGTATCCCTTAGTCCCACGTCAGATTTACCGTCTTGGCCTGGAAGATGCCGATGCGGTGGCAAAAGCCCGGCATGGCAGCGTCTTCGCTAAGCTCAGCGGCGACCAGCAGGATGCGCTGCTGCAGGCGTTTGAAGCGGGCAGCGTAGAGTTTAAGCAGGTTCCGGCAAAAGTGTTCTTTACTTTCCTGCTGCAGAATACCCGTGAAGGATTCTTCAGCGATCCGATCCATGGCGGTAATCAGGGCATGGTTGGCTGGACGCTGATTGGTTTTCCGGGCGCACGTGCGGACTTTATGGACTGGGTTGAACGTGGCGAGCGCTATCCGTTCCCACCGGTATCGATTCGTGGGGAAAGAGCATAATCATGGCAAATGAAATGAAAAAAGTGGATGCGGTGATTGTGGGTTTCGGCTGGGCGGGATCGATCATGGCCAAAGAGCTGACCGAAGCCGGGCTGAACGTGGTAGCGCTGGAGCGCGGCCCGCATCGCGACACCTATCCTGACGGCGCTTACCCGCAGGTGATTGACGAGCTGACCTATAACATCCGTAAAAAGCTGTTCCAGGACCTGTCGAAAAGCACCGTGACCATCCGTCACAATGCTGCGCAGACAGCCCAGCCTTACCGCCAGCTTGCCGCGTTTCTGCCCGGCACCGGCACCGGCGGCGCAGGCCTGCACTGGTCCGGCGTGCATTTCCGCGTCGATCCGATCGAACTGCGGATGCGCAGCCATTACGAAGAGCGCTACGGCAAAAACTTTATCCCCGCAGGCATGACCATTCAGGATTTCGGCGTCACTTATGACGAGCTTGAACCCTTCTTCGACAAAGCAGAGAAGGTCTTTGGCACCTCCGGTTCAGAATGGAGCGTGAAAGGCAAAGTGACGGGGCAGGGCAAAGGCAACCCGTTTGCGCCAGACCGTTCCGACAAATTCCCGTTGCCCGCGCAAAAACGCACCTTCTCTGCCCAGATGTTTGCTCAGGCGGCAGAGTCAGTGGGGTATCACCCTTACGATCTGCCTTCCGCCAACACCTCTGGCCCCTACACCAACACCTATGGCGCACAAATGGGGCCGTGTAACTTCTGCGGCTACTGCAGCGGCTACGCCTGCTATATGTACTCTAAAGCCTCGCCAAACGTGAACGTGCTGCCTTCGCTGCGTCAGGAAGCGAAGTTTGAACTGCGTGAAAATGCCAACGTCCTGCGCGTTAACCTCACCGCCGACAAAAAGCGCGCTACCGGCGTGACTTATGTCGATGCGTTGGGTCGCCAGATCGAGCAGCCTGCAGATCTGGTGATCCTTTCTGCCTTCCAGTTCCACAACGTGCATCTGATGCTGCTCTCCGGGATTGGTAAGCCTTACGATCCGGTGACTAATGAGGGCACCGTAGGGCGAAACTTCGCCTATCAGAACATCTCTACTATCAAAGCGTTCTTCGATAAAGATGTCTTCACCAATAACTTTATTGGCGCAGGCGGCGCGGGCGTGGGTGTGGATGACTTCAACGCGGATAACTTCGATCACGGTAAATATGGTTTTGTCGGCGGCTCCCCTTTCTGGGTCAACCAGGCGGGCGTGAAGCCTGTCTCCGGTCTGCCGACGCCTCCGGGCACGCCAAACTGGGGCAGCAAGTGGAAAGCGGCAGTGGCCGATCACTATACCCACCACGTCTCGATGGATGCCCACGGTGCCCACCAGTCTTACCGTAACAACTATCTGGATCTCGATCCCAACTACAAGGACGCATTTGGCCAGCCGCTGCTGCGGATGACCTTCGACTGGCAGGATAACGACATCAAAATGTCGCAGTTCATGCACGATCGGATGCACAAAATTGCCGAAGCGATGAACCCGAAGCTGATCAGCGGCTCACCGAAAAAGCCAGGCACCCACTTCGACACCACGGTGTACCAGACCACGCATATGAACGGCGGCGCGATCATGGGTGAAGATCCTAAAACCAGCGCGGTGAACCGCTATCTGCAAAGCTGGGACGTGCCGAACGTCTTTGTGCCCGGCGCTTCTGCCTTCCCACAAGGTCTGGGTTATAACCCAACTGGCATGGTGGCGGCACTGACCTACTGGTCAGCGAAAGCGATTCGTGAACAGTACCTGAAAAACCCAGGTCCGTTGGTGCAGGCGTAAGGAGAACCCTGATGAAGATGATGATCCCGGCCCTGGTCCTGGGCATGGCAAGTTTTGCCGCGCTGGCGGATGACAACGGTGCAGAGCAGATTGCACGCGGTGAATATCTGGCGCGAGCCGGAGACTGCGTAGCCTGCCATACCAAAGCAGGCGGCGAGCCGTTTGCGGGTGGCCTGACGATGGCAACGCCTATTGGCAATATCTACTCCACCAACATTACCCCGGACAAGAAAACCGGTATCGGCGACTACAGCTATGATGAGTTCCAGAAAGCGGTGCGTCATGGCGTGGCGAAAAACGGCGATACGCTCTATCCGGCGATGCCCTATCCCTCCTATGCAGTGGTCAGCGATAGCGACATGCAGGCGTTGTATGCCTGGTTTATGCATGGCGTGAAGCCGGTGGAACAGCCCAATCAGGAGAGTGACATCGTGTGGCCGCTCTCTATGCGCTGGCCGCTGGCTATCTGGCGCGGCGTGTTTGCGCCGGATGTGAAGGCCTTCCAGCCGATAAAAGGTCAGGACCCGGTGCTGGCTCGCGGCCAGTATCTGGTGGAAGGGCTGGGGCACTGTGGCGCCTGCCATACGCCCCGCAGCCTCACTATGCAGGAAAAAGCGCTCAACGACAGCGAAGGCAGCGACTACCTGTCCGGCAGTAATGCGCCGATTGATGGCTGGACCGCCAGTAATCTGCGTGGCGATAACCGGGATGGCCTGGGCAGCTGGAGCGAAGATGATCTGGTGCAGTTCCTGCGTACAGGCCGTAACGATCGCACCGCCGTATTTGGCGGGATGACCGACGTGGTTGAGCACAGTCTGCAGCACCTCTCGGCTGAAGATGCCACCGCCATTGCCCGCTATCTGAAGTCATTAGGCGCTCGCGATCCTAATCAGGCTGGCTTCAAAGAGGATGAGGCAGTTGCTAAAGCGCTGTGGAAAGGGGATGAGAGCAAGCCAGGCGCCTCTCTCTATGTGGACAGCTGTGCCGCCTGCCATAAAACCAGCGGCAGCGGCTATCAGCGTTTCTTCCCGGAGCTGCGGGGCAATCCTGTGGTTCAGGCTGAAGATCCCACTTCCCTGATCCACATTGTGCTCGGCGGCTCTACGCTGTCAGGCATGAAAGGCGCGCCGTCCAGCATCACCATGCCCGCTTTTGGCTGGCGCCTGGATGACCAGCAGGTGGCAGATGTGGTGAACTTTATCCGCACCAGTTGGGGCAACACAGCCAAAACGCAGGTCAGCGCCAGCGATGTGGCGAAAGTGCGTAAAACGGTGCCGGAACAGGGCAATGTGGACGCAGAAAAACTGATGCAGGGCAAATAGCAGCAGCGGTTTTATGCCTTCACGTACGCAGAAAAACGGATGCCGGGCACATAGCTGCGTCCGTTTTATCTTCTTCAATGGCCGGTAAATCCGGCCATTTTTCTTTTCACACCCTGGCCTTACGGGATAAATAACCAGACTCAATTCCCGAGATTTCCGATCCCGCCGCTTTCCTCTACTACACTTGCTCCTGAGTCTGAGATTTTGCCCCCTTTCAAACCAAGGAGACGTTATGCAGCTTTCACCCTATCTCTATTTTGCTGGCAACTGTGAAGAAGCTCTGGCCTTTTATCAGCAGGCTACCGGCGCCAAACTGGCGTTTAAAATGACCTGGGGAGATGTTCCCTCTGACCAGCATCAGCAGCCTGAAAAGCAGAACAGCCCCGCAGCACAGCAGCCTGCAGATGATAAAATCATGCATGCGTTGCTGCATATCGGCGACGGCGAACTGCAACTGAGCGACAGCGCTGAAGCGGTAAACTACAACGGTTTTGCCGTCAGTCTCTCAAGCCATGACGTTGATGAAGGCAAACGCTGGTTCGACAACCTTGCCGAGGGTGGCTCTGTGACGCTGGCGTGGAAAGAGACATTTTGGGCGCTGGGATTCGGTACGCTGGTGGATAAATTCGGTATTCCATGGCGGATAAGCGTTAACAAACCCGCCAGCAATTAATGCATTCTGAGCTGATTCAACACGGAAAGCAGCGCATCGACTTTGGATGTCAGCTGCTTTTTGCGCGGCCAGATTACGGTTAGCGGCAGCCCATCCACCGCCAGCTCTGGCAGGATGGGTATCAGTTCTCCCCTCGACAGCTCCTTTTCCATCGGCCAGGCCGCCATTTGCGCCACGCCAGGAGCGGCAACCACGGCCGCGACCTGCGCTTCACCATCGCCTGATGCCATCCGGTGCAGTACTGTTCGGGGAGCTATGCGCCCGTCGGATTTCTCTATTATGCTTATTGTCTGCTTATTTTCAGGAGATTAGTTATGCAACAACGCGCACTCATCGTTGGTATCAGCGGCATTAATGGTACCGCCCTCGCAGAGCAGCTTACTGGTGAAGGCTGGGAAGTTTATGGCTTGTCCCGCGGGCGGACTGCCGTTCCTGCAGGCTGTACGGCGCTCACCGCCGATCTCACTGACAGCGACTCTGTTCAGAAAGCCCTGCAAGACATCAGCGTAGACAAAGTCTTTTTCAGTGCCTGGGCTCGTCAGGCTAATGAGAAAGAGAATATTCGCGTTAACGGGGCGATGGTACGTAACGTGATTGAAGCTCTGGGCGATCGTCTGAAAGGCGGTCATGTTGCCCTGATCACCGGCCTTAAACACTATCTTGGCCCGTTCGATGCCTACGGCAAGGGCGAAGTGCCAATGACTCCGTTCCGTGAAGAGCAGGGACGTCAGCCAGTGGATAATTTCTATTATGCTCAGGAAGATGAACTCTTCGCTGGCGCAGAGAAATATGGTTACACCTGGAGCGTTCACCGTCCACACACTATCATCGGGTTTGCCCTGGGCAACGCGATGAACATGGGCCAGACGCTGGCGGTTTATGCGACCCTGTGCAAGCAAACCGGCCAGCCGTTTATCTTCCCTGGTTCACAGGCGCAGTGGGAAGGCGTGACCGATATGACGGATGCGCATATTCTGGCGCAGCAGCTGGAATGGGCTGCGACCACCCCTTCAGCGCAGAATCAGGATTACAACGTCGTGAACGGTGACGTATTCCGCTGGAAATGGATGTGGGGTGAGATTGCCGACTACTTTGGCATTGAAGCCGCGCCGTTCCCGGGCGAAGTGCAGCCGCTGGAAGGGCGTATGGATGCCGCGCCAGCCGAGTGGCAGGCCATTGCAAAACAGTTCAACCTGAAAGAAGCGGATATCAGCAAACTGGTTTCCTGGTGGCATACCGATGCCGATCTGGGCCGGCCAATGGAGGTGTTTACCGACATCAGCAAGAGCCGCAAGGCAGGATTCACGGGCTATCAATGCACCCGCGATGCCTTTATTGCGCTGTTTGACCGCCTGAAAGCGGAAAAACTGATCCCGGCCTGATTTCAGGCAGAGGCAGCGCTAAAAGCCTTCTCCTGCGCTGTTAATCCCGCGCTGCGCCCGGTGTATTCCGTGCGCAGCAGGCCGTAAAAGGCGCAGTCCCAGCGTTCATCACCCACCGCCACGCAAGCCCGTCGCACGCCCTCATGCACAAAGCCCAGTTTTTCATAGGTCCTTACCGCTGCCTGATTAAACGGATAGACGTGAAGCTCAAGCCGTTCCACCACAGGCTGCAGGTGTAAAAAGGCGCTTTCAATCAGCAAGTTAGCCATTTTTTCCGCCAGATTTTGCCCACGCAGCCTGGGGTTCACCGCCACGCGGCACAGACAGGCAAGATGGTTTTCCCATTCAAATCCCAGCTGCGCCACGGCCGCCAGCTCCCCTTCCTGCCGCGCTGCAAACGTCAGCAGACGTGCCGGTTTCTGGCTGGCAGAACCGAGCAGCGTCTGCAGAAAGTCGTCACTTAACGGCCATTGCACGCCGGGTCCTGCCCACTGGGTCACCTCACGCTGTGAGGCAAACCAGCTACTGAGAAGGGGAATATCCTGTTCCTGAAAAAAGTCGAGCTGCATATAGCCTCCGGATTTTCGCTTAAAATGTTGAGTGGGCCGGAAGAGAATGAAGTTCGCCAGAGTACGCGTTAAGCAACAATTGTTTCCTGGTAAAAACAATGATGCAATTTACTGCTTAATTGTTGCGTAAGGGGCGGGTTAACGGCAGGATGATTGCAACAGGCAAGCTCAAGGCCAGCCGGTGAAAGCTGTGCTACCTTCAACGCTTCGCTAAATTTGAATTTCTGAGAACAGGTGCCACCATGAGCAATAAAACTATCCACTGGAACGGCGGCTTACAGCCAGAAGCAGTTAACATTCTTTCTGCCGAGGGCGGGATGATCGTCTGTCCCACTAAAGTGGGCTACATCATTATGACTTCCGATGCTAAAGGTCTGGAGCGTAAGTTTGATGCCAAGCAGCGCAACCGTAACAAGCCGGGCGTGGTGCTGTGTGGTTCTCTGGAGCAGTTGAAAGAGCTGGCGCAGCTGAACCCGGAAATCGAGTCGCTTTATCAGCAGCACTGGGATCAGGATGTGCTGTTAGGCTGCATTCTGCCGTGGAAAGAAGAAGCGGTGGCCCGTATCCCGGAAGATGGTTCAAAAGAGCTGATGATGGATCGTCGCCAGACCAGCTGCTTCGTAATCAAGTTTGGCGTACCTGGCGAAAACCTGGCGAAAGAGCTGTGGGAAAACCACGGGAAATTCTCCTTCGCCAGCTCCGCTAACCCGTCAGGCAAAGGCAATCGTGGTCTGGTTGAAGGGATTGGCGAGCGTATTGAATCGCAGGCTGACCTGATTATTGAAGCTAACGACTACGTAAAATCTATCCAGCCGAACGAGTCTGAGAAAACCCGTTACGAGCAGGGCGTGATGGTGGCAATGGTCGATGATCAGGGCAAACTGGTTCCGGAGCAGAAAGGCGAGCGTAATATCACGCCATGCCCGGTACTGATCCGTAAAGGGCTGGATGTGGATAAAATTATGTCTATGTTATCCGACACCTTTACCACCTGGGATTACCGTCACGGTAACTACTACTGAGTGCAGAAAGGCGGAACAGCGTTTCCGCCTTTATCTTTCCTGCCCCAAAGCTTGCTGTAAATCCTCAATAAAGACTCTGACGCGCGGCGAAATCAGAGTGTCGCTTTTCGTCAGAACCCACGATTTGTAGAGATCCATTTCCCACTCGGGTAAAACACGGCACAGCCTGCCCTCATTGACGGCTTCCTGAGCGATGTAGTCCGGCAGATAGGCGATGCCAGTCTGCGCAATGGCGGAATTGACCAGCGCAGTGCTGTTATTAGCACGAAAGCGGCTGCGCACCTCAATGTCCCGCTTGAGCTTGTCACGACGAAACGGCAGCGAAAGCGTATGGGCCGGGCCGCGAAACAGAACAAAGTCGTGACGGGGAAGGTCGTCCGGCTGAGCGATTATCGGGAAGCGTTTGAGATAGTCAGGCGCGGCATACAACCCCCAACTGATATCCATCAGCGGCGTAGCGTGGGCGTGCTCAGGCGGATCGCGCCGGATCACAATCGCCAGATCCACATTGTCATCCACCAGATTTACCGGGCGGTCGGTGAGATCAAGATCGACGCTGACGTGCAGGTTATTCGCCACAAACTGATTAAGCACCGGCACTATACACTGGCAGCCGAATGTGACCGGGGCCACCACGCGCAGGCTGCCGGTTGGCTCTTCGTGATACTGGCGGATAAACAGGTCGGCGCTCTTTACTTCGCTGAGAATACGGGCGCAGTAGTGATACCAGGTCATGCCGACCTCGGTCACCGCAATTTTACGGGTGGTGCGTTGCAGCAGTTTGGTGCCCAGCCGGACTTCCAGCGCAGAGATCTCTTTACTGACGGAGGATTTTGACACGCCCACCAGTTTCGCCGCTTCGGTAAAGCTGAGCGTCTCAACCACTTTGGCGAAGATCACCATGGCCTGTAGGTTTTCCACGTCGCTCATCACTGTTCCTTCAACGGCAGTTTCTCCCGGCCTGAAAAGGGCAACGGGCAGGGGGTGGGCTTGATCAGGGCGGTAGCTTAATGGTTGAGCAGAGGGTTGTAAATCTTCGGGGAAGGAGCGGGGGCGGAGGAGCGCCTCCGCCCGCATGTTATCGTACTTTTTTCACCAGAACGGGGATCTTCCGCAGCCTGTTTGCCAGCCACAGACCGCCCAGCAGCATAACGGCGATAAATGCCGAGACGCCCATCCAGCCCCAACCGTGCCAGAACACGCCGCCCAGCGTGCCCGCAACGCTGGAACCCAGATAATAAAAGAACAGATAAAGAGAGGAAGCCTGGCCTCTGGCACGACGCGCGCGATGTCCCACCCAGCTACTGGCCACAGAGTGCGCAGCAAAAAAGCCCGCTGCAAACAGCATCAGTCCGGGCAGCACCAGCAACAAGGTGCTGAACTGGGTGGCCAGCAGGCCAGTCAACATCAGCATCAGCGAGCCCATCAGAACGACGCCACGACCATATTTTACGGTCATCATCCCGGCTCGTGGCGAGCTGTAGGTGCCAGTCAGATAAACCACTGACAGCAGGCCAACAACCGTCTGGCTGAGAGAAAAAGGCGCGGCCATAAAACGGTAGCTCACGTAGTTAAACAGGGTGACGAAGCTGCCCATCAGCACAAACCCGATCAGGAACAGCATCGGCAGCCCCATATCACGCCACTGGAACATAAAGTTAACTAACAGCTTACGAGGCCGCAGCGAACAGGCGCGAAAATGCTGCGAAGGCGGCAACAGGCGGAAGAACAGCCCTGCGGCTGCCAGCGCAAACAGGCCCACAACAAACAGCGAGACGTTCCACGAAAAGTGATCGGCCAGCATCCCTGTCGAGAGCCTGCCAACCAGCCCGCCAATGGAGTTGCCGCTGATATAGAGTCCCATCGAAAATGAGAGGAATACGGGATGCAGCTCCTCGCTGAGCCAGGTCATGGCAACCGCCGCAACGCCGCTTAAAGCAAGGCCAGTCAGCGCGCGCATCGCCAGCACACCTTCCCAGCTGCTCATCGTGGCGCAGATCAGGGTGAAGAACGCTGCCAGCAAAAGCGACACGGACATCACCGATTTCCGCCCGATAGCGTCCGACAGCGGGCCGGTTACCAGCAGCCCCAGCGCCATCATTATCGTTGTCACCGAGAGTGAGAGGCTGCTCTGGGCAGGGGTAAGGTTAAAGCTCTGGGAGAAGACAGGAAGGATCGGTTGAACACAATAGAGTACGGCAAAGGTTGAGAGTCCGGCACAAAAAAGCGCCAGCGTGGCGTGCATAAAGCGACGTGTGCCACGGGTAATATAGGTTTTATTTATGGAATCGATATCCGGGGAGGAAACTAAACTGTCATCTTCATCAGAAAGACTTTCCGAGTGCAACGCTGCGGATTTATTTACTACCGGTGCCACGAGAGTTCCTTAACTATTAATTAACGTGTCTGGTTTGCTATCAGATAAGCTTATTGATGCCAGGCGTGGCTAGGGCTGCACGACAATCTGGCTGAGACAGTATTCGACTCTTTTAAAAAGATGTAAACGATAAACGCCAATATTTTTACTTACTTTTCTTTCGGCTCTGGCTAATTTTGCTACTGAACAAAACAGAGGGGCACTAAGAATTTTCCTTAAGTCATCCGCTGCTGGTTTTCTGCGCTACGCCTGAAGCGCGGCCCGCTGCTGCCCACTTTTTTTGTGTTTTATTGTGCTGCGTTTAAGCAATAAATTTCTCACTTTTTACCCCAGTCTGTCAGTTTATGTCTGTGGATAAGAATAAATATAAATAAATACGTAAAAATATAACTGGGAAGGGCAGAGAGTCATTTTTTGAAATATTAATTTATTACTGGTAATAAATACAGCGGGTTGCGTTGTGAGACCAGAGTACTATACTAAGCGCTTCTTTCGAAATTACAGCGCAAACATTGTCGATATAAATTGGCATCAGGAGGTTTTTATCACTTTTAACCAAAATGACCTAATCATTGACAATAATCAGACTGACTTTGAAGCTTATTATCATGACTACGAAGCTGGTCTGGACGTAAACGTTGAGCCACAACCGGAGCCGATCCGTGGTCTGCCCTCACCAGATATCCTGACGCCTTCCGATCGCTATCAGGAACTGTTTGAGGCGGTACAAACGTCGCGGATATTTACCGACAGTAAAACGTTTGCGGACTGCGCGCCGAAAATTGAGCCCGAAAGAATTTTGTACCGCTATTTTATTCAGCGTGAGCGCGAAGATTTTAATCTTCTGGCGTTTGTGCTGGAGAATTTCGATCTGCCACGAGTGCATGACAGCCGCTATGTTTCCGATCCCAATAAAAGTATGGGCGAGCATATCGACTCCTTGTGGCCGGTATTAACCCGTCAGCCTGAGAAGCATTCCGAATTCTCTTCGCTGTTGCCGCTGCCAGAGCCGTATGTGGTGCCGGGAGGCCGCTTTGGCGAGACCTATTACTGGGACTCTTACTTCAGCATGCTGGGTTTTGCCGCCAGCGGCCGTACCGATCTGCTTAAAAATATGGCGGACAATTTCGCCTGGATGATTGATACCTACGGGCATATTCCGAACGGCAACCGGACTTACTATCTGAGCCGCTCACAGCCACCGGTATTCGCCATGATGGTGGAGCTGTTTGAGAAGGATGGCGTGAATGAAGCGCATCGCTACCTGAAGCAGCTGAAGCGCGAACATGCGTTCTGGATGGATGGTCAGGAGTCGCTGACACCAAATGAAGCGTATCGTCATGTGGTGATGCTTTCTGATGGATCGGTGCTGAACCGCTACTGGGACGATCGCGATACGCCGCGTGACGAGTCGTGGATTGAGGATGTCGAAACAGCCAGAAATTCCGCACGTCCTTCAGGCGAGGTGTACCGTGACCTGCGCGCAGGGGCGGCTTCGGGCTGGGACTTCTCTTCGCGCTGGCTGAGCGAGCCTGGCCGTCTGGAGAGTATCCAGACCACCAGCATCGTGCCGGTAGATCTTAATGCGTTTCTCTACAAGCTGGAAACCACCATTGCGCGCCTGTCGGCAGAGAAGAAAGACCTGGTAACGGCTGAACTGTTCCAGCAGAAAGCCGTACGCCGCCGGGAGATCCTGGACAACTATCTCTGGGATGCCGAAGCGGGTCTCTACCGCGATTACAACTGGCGTGAGCGCGAAAAAGGCGCCTTCTCTGCGGCTTCGGTGACGCCGCTGTATGTGGGGATGGCGAGCCTGGATCAGGCTACGCAGACTGCGGCCGCTATCCGTTCGCATCTGCTTGCCCCTGGCGGCGTGCTCTGTACCGTTGAAGAGACAGGGGAGCAGTGGGACAGACCAAACGGCTGGGCGCCCATGCAGTGGATGGCGATCAAAGGCTTTAACAATTATGGCGAAGAGCTGCTGGCGAAGGAAATTGCCACGCGCTGGCTACAAGTAGTGGGCGCAACCTACCATCGCCATCACAAAATGGTTGAAAAATATAATGTTGCCGGACGCGCGCCGGTGCTGGCAGGCGGCGGTGAATATCCGCTGCAGGATGGCTTCGGCTGGACCAACGGCGTGACGCGCCGCCTGTTAGCCATGTATCCGGACGCTGCACCAAAGCGTTAATTCAGCGCGAAACAGTAACAAGGGCCTTCTGATGAAGGCCCTTTTTTTGTCTGTAAAATCAGCTATAAGCGGAAAGTATCCCCTGCGGCAAATAAATCATGGTATGAAAGAGATGAACGTTTTTTACGCTTTTACTCCCGGGAGCCATGAATGAAAAAAATTGTCCTTACTGCTCTGGTGCTGTTTGCCGTCAGCGCTTCTGCCGCCGAGCCGCTGCGTTTTGGCGTTGACCCCACTTTTCCCCCTTTTGAATCCAAAGCGCCGGATGGCAGCCTGCGGGGATTTGATATAGAGATGGGCAACGCCATCTGCCATCAGATGCAGGTGAAATGTGTCTGGGTGCAGACAGGTTACGACGGGATTATTCCTGCCTTACAGGCGCGTAAATTCGATGCCATCCTCTCGGCAATGGCAATGACCGACAAGCGTCGCCAGCAGGTAGCGTTCACCGATATGCTTTACAACACCCCCAGCGCACTGGTGACAAAAAAGAACAGCGGTCTGGCTCCAGATACTGCTTCACTAAAAGGCAAAACGATCGGCGTGGCGCAGGGCACGACGCAGGAAGCTTACGCTAAAGCTGTCTGGGCTTCCGCTGGTATCCAGGTAGTCTCTTACCCTAATCAGGAAGAGATCTGGCCAGATCTGGCCTCCGGGCGCGTAGAAGCGACGCTGACCAGCGCCGCGTCGGCGGAAACGGGCTTCCTGAAATCTCCGCAGGGCAAGGATTATCAGATCAGCGGCAAAACGCTCTATAACAAAGAGTACTTTGGTGAAGGCGTTGGGATTGGTCTGCGTAAAGATGACACCGGGCGGGTCGCCGAGATTAACGCCGCGCTGGCTGAACTGCATAAAAATGGTACCTACGACAAGCTGGCGAAAAAGTATTTCAGCTTTGATGTTTACCACCTGCAGAAGTGAGCCTGATGCGATCTCTTCCTGATTACAGCGCGCAGCGGGCGCGCTTTCTGGCCGCCGTGGCAAGAGCGGGCGGAGTGAATACCCCTTACCCGCATCCTCTTGCTGGACCGAATGGCGAAGCATTATTTACCGATGTTGCGGTAGTGGGCGATCCCGCAGCGGAAAAGCTGATGCTTATCGTCTCCGGCACGCACGGCGTAGAGGGCTATTACGGCTCAGAGAGTCAGATTGCCTGGCTGGAAAGGGTTAAGGCAACAGCGATGCCGGATAATGTGGCGCTGGTGTTGGTGCATCTGATCAACCCCTGGGGCACCGCCCATTTACGTCGGGTGAACGAAGATAATGCCGATCTCAACCGTAACTTTATCAATTTCGTGACAGGGACGCCGCATAACCAGGCATATGGTGAACTGCATGCCGTTTATACCTGCCGCGACTTTGACGGGGCCGGGCGGGCGCGGGCAGACGCGCTGCTGCTTGAGAAACGGCAAACGCTGGGCTGGGCAGGCGTTAAGCGTATCGTTGAGGCGGGACAGTATCAGTTTGCCGACGGCATCTTCTATGGCGGGCAGCGGGCGAGCTGGTCGCACCTCACGCTGAAAAACATTATCGACCGTCATCTGGCTCGGGCTGAAAAGATCGTCAGTTTCGACCTGCATACTGGCGCAGGCGCTTACGGCCATCCGATGCTGATGGCGATAGCCGGGCATGACTATCCGGCGCTTCGGCAGGCCAGAGCGATCTTTGGCGAGTGGTTAACGGTGCTGATTACTGGCGCAGGCCGCGACAGCGAAACGGGCGTAACCGCCACGGCCACCGGTTACCTCTCTCAGTTTATGCTGGATAACCTGCCGCAAACGCAGCTACTTCAGCTGGTGGTGGAGTGTGGGACGCTGGAAGGCGAAGAGATGCATCGCCGCGTGCGTAACGATCACTGGTTGCATCTGTTTGGCGATCCCGCCAGTGAACAGGGGTTACAGATCAAGCGGGATCTTTATGACGGCTTCTTTCCTGACGATCCCGACTGGCAGGCATTGATCGCGCTGCGCACCCGACAGATCTTCTTCAGGGCCTGGACGGCATTAACGCAGCCAGATGCTGGTCCCGCGCGGTGAGGTAAACATATCAGGGCGCTGTGCCGCCGTTTCGGGGTGCCGGTTGTGATAATAAATGAGGGCTGAAGGTTTCAGCCCTCAGCCTTAGCGGGGAGCAAGCTGACTGATAAACAGCCCGGCGGCACTGACGGCATCAATAGCAATCTTGCCGAGCTGTTGCTGGATAGCGGTGGCCAGTGCAATGGTTGAGAAGCCAGTGCAGGAGAAAGCAATGACTTCAATCCCCTCAGTGTAGAGCGTCTCAGCGCAGGCCAGAGCGGCAGCCCGCCCTTTTGGCGTCAGCAGATCGGTGGTGTTAGTGATGCCTTCGGGCCTGGCGTAACGGACATTTTCACCCAACAGCGTTCTGAAGGGCTGGGGCGCTTCGGTGCCGATGCCCATCACCGCAGTGGGCCGCTGTAGTAGTGCTGCCACGCTTGCGGCAGCACTACCTGCGGCGATGACCGGAACTGAGACAGCCTGACGTAACAAAAGCAGACCCGGATCGGCGGCGCAGCTGAGAAACAGCGCATTGCAACCTTCGTTTTCCAGCGCTTTTCCCAGTGCCACAATTTTCGGTATAGCACGCGCTTCGCTCTGCGCATCAAAAATCCCGGTTCGCTGCTGGTCAATACAGCGGCTCACTGAAACAATTCCGTAGTGCTTTTCAATCAGTCGGCCATGTTCTCCCACAAAATGTGGATCGTCGTGCGTCAGAACCCGGATAATCCCCAGCATAATTTTCCCCTCAGAGCAGCGGCTCTCCGGCTGGCAGCGTCACAGCTTCTTCACCGGCTTTAAACAGCAGCGTCGGATGAGGGCCATAAGCATAAGCCTGGTCGCCGTTCATCTCGATCCAGTTTCCTTCCGGCAGGCCAATGACTTCCAGCTCTGGCGAAAGCACCAGCAGCTCGCGGATACGCTGTTCGCGCGTTTCGCCCTGATGGCCCGTTGGCAGCGCGTTGGTGAAGTGCGGGTTGATCTGGCGTGGGAACAGATTCAGCGCATCGAACCCGCCTGGATCAACAACAGGCATGTCGTTGGTGGTGCGGATAGTGGGGCAGGCAAGGTTGGAGCCAGCGCTCCAGCCTACATACAGCGTATCCGTTTTGACCGCTTCGGCAATGGGTTGCAACAGGCCGCGTGCACGGCATTCTTTTAGCAAATTAAAGGTGTTACCACCGCCGACCATAATGGCATCAGCCGCCGCGATCGCCCTCTGCGGATCGGACAGCGTGTGGGCCCCGACGATCTCAAGCTGCAGATCGCGAAAAGCCTCGCGCACTTTGTCGGTGTAGCTATCCCAGCTCTGCGTAAGCCCGGCGAAAGGAATAAACACCACTTTCTGGCCCGGTTTCAGATCGCGCCCGACCAGCGGGAGGGCATGCTCAAGGTAGCGCAAACCAGGTGACGCTGAATTACTTAATAACAGCAGTTTCATGATTGTTCCTTTTACAACACGTTGCGGAGCAGATCGGCCAGCAGCTGGTTAGAGAGCACCACCGGCTGGTCAACGTGGCGGGCACAGATGGCCTGATGCCAGCCAGTGTAGCCCATGCAGTCGGTCAGAATGATCTCTGCGCCCTGTTCAGCGAGCGAGCGGGCAGCGGCAGCGATCTCTTCTTCTGTTGCGGTATAAGGTGAGGCTACGGCAAACACCGGCTTCCTCGCTGCCCCTTTCCACTTCTCCAGTTCGCTGGCGATTTGTGAAGCCAGGGGGACCAGGATCCCGGCCTGACGATCGCCCACCAGCGCGTTAAGCGTTGGCGGCAAAATACGATCCGGCTCGATCAACCATGCGCCATCGCCATGCAGCCCATGAAATTCTCCGGTACAGAGCAGAACCACCATTTCGCAGCCCGCTGCCGCCAGCTCGCTAATTTTCTGCTGTACGGCAAGGCCAACCGCCGTTTTTCCCATCACTACCGCCCGGCCATCCAGCAGGCGTGAAGTCAGCACCGCTTCGTCAGGTCCCACGGGGAAACGGGCAGCAATGGTGGCGTCATCCAGTCCATCCAGCACGCCTGCGTGCAGGCAGGTAACATGGTCTGGTAATGCATTGTCCAGTATGGGAGTGATATCACTGCGCGGCGCCTGCCCAATGGTCAGCGTGCCAATTTTACGAGCCTTCATCTCAGGCCTCCGGCTGGCGCTTCTGCAGATGAGCCAGCGAGCCGTAAAGATTCAGCAGCTGCTGGTACTCAGTGGCATCAAAGAACTGGCAGCTGCCACGAGAGAACTCTTTCGCCACTTCCACCGCAAATTTGCAGGCGAGCGCGATATCCACTTCGTGGCTGGCGCCGGTGCCGCAGCCCGGTACGATGCCTTCGGCAGTGATCGCAACACCAACTACAGGAGCGCGGGTAGCAATAGAAGGCTGCAGAATACTGTTCAGGTGGTAAACGCCGTTGCCGTAAGGCGTGATGTCCTGAGTGGTGATCGGGAAGGTGACGGGCAGTTTACCGGTAGTCATCTCCATTATCCGTAGCAAATCTTCAGAGACGCGCAGGATGTAGCCCTCTTTCACCGTTGGCGAAATCGCGAACCCTTTGTGGTTAATAATACGGTTGCCTTTGGTAGTGTCGATAGAGAGCACCGCATCCATCTCTTCAGAGACTTCCTGCTCGTTCATCTCTTCGGTTTCTACCGGCGAATCCATAAAATCGACCGGCTCATGCGGGCGCGTAGGCGCATCCGGGCAGATATGGGTGGTGATAATCACGTCGCCGGGCAGGCTGTCTCCCTGGCGCTGCATCTCCGCCAGTTTGAGGGCAGAGGCTATCGCCGCTACCGCGCCATCCGCATCGGAAACCATCCCGATACGGCCCGGACGGGCACCAATCCCGCCAAGTCGTCCTACGATACCCAGCGTAGGCGCGGAGCCGCCCAGCCGCTTGCCTTCAAAACCCGGAATAAAGATTTTGATAAAGTCGGTGGTGCCTTTCGCGCCACGAACTTCTTTCACGGTCACCTCTACGTTAGCGTAACCCGCCAGCAGTTCCCGTACTTTCTCTCCGCTGGCCCAGGCGCTGTCCAGCAATTCAAATACCTGCAAAGTTTGATATAAGCTCATGATTTTCCCTCAATGTTGAATTATTTTTTTCCACCCGGCAGCACCGAGCTGAAGAAGCTGAACAGCGCGTCACCCGCGATCATGCCTGCGGCCAGCACTTCCATCTTGTTGCGCGCCGGTTCACCGCCAACGCGGATCCAGACCGTGCGGATAGCGATACCGATCAGCACCGCCCAGCCTGCCAGCGGATTGTTAATCAGCAGGCCGGTAGCCAGCAGTACGCCCATCTGACGACCAGGGCCGCCGACAAGCTGGATCAGCGCGCCGGGAATGGCCCAGATCAGCAGTGATTTAGCGATCTCCATCGACACGCCCGCGTTGATGGCGGCGACATAAACTTTGGCAACCGGCGGCACCAGCCCCTGGGCGAAATAGCCTTTGTAGATAAACAACACCACCGGAATAGCCACGACAAAGGCCAGCATCGCGGCCAGCAATTGCTGGCGGCGGCCATCGAGTTCGAAAGAGGTGAATTCCCCTTTACCGCGCAGGATCCAGCCCGCTTTCAGGTCATAGCCCATATCCGCAAAGGCTGGCCCGGTCGCTGCCGAGAAGCCGCAGAGCATGGCGAGCGCTTCCGGTGGAAAGCCAATCAGAATGCCTGCCAGTAGCGTAATCAGCGCCACGGCAAAGGCCGGGAACCAGCCAGAGTGCATCGCCGCCAGACCGACAATCATCTGGTGCAGGAAGGCGGCGAAGGCAGCGTAAACCATAAATGCCAGCAGCCAGGGCAGAGTGAGGTGAGCGTAAAGGCCGCTGGTCAACGCAATCAGAACAGAGATCAGCGCAAAGCCGAGCGCGCCGAAACGCAGCGTTTTACCGATCTGCGTATTTTGCGCTTCTGGCAATATTGCCTGTTGCTGTTCGGCGGGTGGCGCCTCGTTTTTACCGCTCCGCACCAGCCTGACGATCTGGAACAGCGCCACCACTCCGGCACCAGCCATCATGCCGTGCGGGATGTAGAGCTTATTGATATCAAAGCCAAACACCGGCAGCGAGTAGCCGCGCAGCAGGAAGCCGATGCCCAGCATGCCCAGCGCCCAGATATTGCCGATAAAGGCGGTGCCGAGCGCCGCCATAGGAAATTTAAACCAGGAGCCGACAGCGCCCATAGCAATGCCCACGCCCAGCAGCGCGGCATGCTTCCCGCCCTGATCGCCCGCTTTAATCGATTCCGCGGCAGCCACGCCAGGAGGCCAGGCTCCCTCTGCCGGAAAAATGCGGGTATTGAACAGGCGATAGAGCAGATAGCCGTCCAGCAGCATCGCTAAAGCCACGCCAACAAACATCGGCATCACCATATCCTGACGCCCAAACAGCCAGGGAATGGCAATGGGCAGCAGCAGGGAGTTGGCGGCACCGAACGTCGCGGCGGAGGTGGCGCTCTGTGCCAGATTCTGAATATGTATGGAACGGAAGCGCGCAAAACACTGCAGCGGAATACGGGCGATAACCATCGCGACCATCGCGCCAATGATGGCGGTATTGGGCGTCACGCCGAGGGTGGTTAATAGCTGAACCCCGATGATCGCACCAAATACGCTGAGCGCCAGCAGGAGCAGCAGCGTGGCAGGGGCGAAGGTGCGGGGATGTCCCGCCGTCTGGTCGTGTGATGTTTCTGAACGCACTGTCTGGCTCACGGTGATTCTCCTGGTATTGGCAAAAGTTAAGGCTGGTGGCTCACCAGCGCGTCACCCGTTTTTTGGGCGATAAGCAGAGCGGTTTCTTTTAAAAGGGTGGCGATGCGCTGCAGCTCTTCCGGCTTTGCCAGCGCCTGGGGAAAGGAGAGACAAAACGCGACCGCTTCATGCGTAGTGGGGTCGCCAATGGCACAGCTGACCGAGGCGGTATCCGCCACCGATTCATTCACTGCGGTGGCATAACCCGCCTCACGGGTCTGGCTGATAGCGGCCAGAAGTTTCTCAGTGGTGTGGCCTGTTCCGGTCAGCTGAGCCAACACCTGTGGGCTGGTGAAAAAAGTCCGCAGCTCTGTGTCGCTCAGTCGCGCCAGTAAGGCCCGCCCGGTTGAGGTGCCCCAGGCTGGAGAGCGGGAGCCGGGCCAGGTCACTACCGGCAGCGTCTGTCGCCCGTGGATCACCCGTAAAACCAGGATCTCCTGATCGTCCAGCATGGAGATATAGCCGGTATAGCCGGTTCGTTCGCACAGGGAGCGCAGCGCGTTGTCCACCAGTTCACTCAGCGGGGCCTGACGATTAACCAGATGCGAAGCGGAGAGGATCAGCGGGCCAGGCAGGAACACGCCCCTGGATTCATCACGTTCAATATAGCCATAAGATTCCAGCTGATTCATGACCCGTGAGGCGGTGCTTTTCGGCATGCCCAGATGGGTGATGACATCACTGATACGGATACCGCCCTGTAGCGATACCATCAATTTTAAAATGCTGGCGGTAGTTTCCAGAATTGACACAGGCAAGTCTCAAAAAATGGGATTAAGTTTCATTAAATGAGACTGCAAAATAGATGCCAAAAATAACCTGTTGATTTAAGGAGAGGCTGACCGCAGCGGTGAGGTTGAAAGCATCAAAAAGGTGCGTCGTTGTGGTGCAGTGGTCAGTAAAGGAGCAGAAGAGAGAACGGAGGAGAGAGGTTGGCGTCAGAGCACAAAGGTGGCAGTTTTGGGTGCTGGGTGCTGGGTGCTGGGTGCTGGGTGCTGGGTGCTGGGTGCTGAGTGCTGAGTGCTGGGTGCTGAGTGCTGAGTGCTGGGTGCCGGATGACGGATATTGGACGTTGGGAGGTGGCTGCTGGATGACGGATGTTGGATATTGGACGTTGGGAGGTGGCTGCTGGGTGTTGGATGCCGGACAGTAAAGCTTGCAAACTGAATGGGAAAAGGCAGTACAGGCCCTTTTCCGTAGGTTCGATGGTTACAGAAGCCTGTAACAGGCCTCTTTTCCCACTTACAGGGTCACAGACGCCCGTAAAATGTCATACGGGCGGTTTCGGAGAGCGCAATATCGGGCTGAGCATTATAGGCCAGCACCACCAGCATGCGGCTGGTCTCGCCTGCGGTTGGCGTCACGCGGTGTAGCGCATTGCGGCCGCGAAACAGCACCAGATCGCCCGGATTGATCGCCAGCTTCTCCACTGTTCGTTTGCCCTGCAACACCTGCTCCACGCCGTCGAAATTCATCTCTCCCGCTTCGGCATCCCGCAGATTACTGACATATTCAAATACGCCGCCCGCTTCAGGCTTCTGGATCAGCAGAGTAATGGCAAAGGAGGAGTTATCAAAATGCCAGCCCAGCTCCTGCCCGGTATGCGCATAGTGCAGATTGATAGAGGAGAGGGAATCTGCATAGGGATAAAGCTGCTTTTCGCCCAGCACGCCGCAGAGAAAAGCCTTAAAGGCTTCCGCGTTGTAAAGCGTACGCAGCGGTGAGTTCTCCGGCACTTCCTCATCGGTAATGCACCCTTTGGAAGAGGTGATCTGGTAATTACGCGGATGATCGGGGGCAAACGCCTCGTCTGGCGCTTTCAGATAGACGTTGTGCTTGCTGGCAGCGTAGTAGGCAAGATGCTGATGCTCTTCGCCTTCCTGACGAACACGCTTCAGCGCATCCGTGGTCAGAAACGCTCTCAGCACCAGCGCACCGCTCTTATCAAGCCACTGTTTACAGCTGGCAAGGTAGTCGGCATCGTTAATCGGGTGGGAAGATAAATTGATAATCGGGGCCAGGCTGGTCATCGCACATGCTCATCATCATCAAAGGGGATCTTCACTCTACTGCCAGTCAGCCCGGCTCACCAGACGTTCCCCTTACAGATCGGCTGGGGTTTGTTTAACTAATTAAAATTTAAGGATAAATTATTCATGTTTTTGCCAGGCCAGGCCTGTACAAAAGAAATTAACAAGCTCAGGCTCAGTCAGGTACGGTTAAGCGCGCCGCTCAACACGGGCAGCAGCCCGCCTTCCTTAAGCAAGGTCTCAAGCGGGGCGAACAAAGGGTGCGGTAAGTCAGAGGCGCTAAACCACGCCCAACCAGCACACTTTTCAGGCTCGCAACGCTCTGGCGTTCCGGAAACCTCATCCGCCAGCATAAAAAGCGTCACGTAATGTTTATTCTCAGCGGTGAAGAAATTATTAGTAAACGCAAGATTCGTGACTTTCCCAATGTGCAGTCCGGTTTCCTCTTGCGCTTCCCGACGCGCGCACTGTTCCGGCGTTTCTCCAAACTCCAGATGACCACCGGGTGTTGACCAGCTGTCGGCACCGTGGCTTCCAATGCGCCTGCCCAGCAGCAGCTTGCCTTCCCGCACAATCAGAACGCCTACGCCTGTTTTCGGATAATGCATTTTTTTCCTCGTTTTAACGCTCTGCAACTCTGCATCAGGAAGCGGGATCACTCGCCGGAAAACTGCTGGCGATGCACCATAATCTGCTGCAAATTCATTTCAACCCAGTCTGCCAGCCCCACCACCTGGCCGCGCACTTCCTGGCCCATTGGCGTCAATCTGTACTCTACGTGCGGCGGGATCACCTCATAAGCGATGCGCTCGACAAAGCCATCCTCTTCCATAAAACGCAGGGTTTGCGCCAGCATCCTTTCGCTGATACCGCCAATTTTCCTCTTAAGCTCGCTGAACCTCAAGGTGTCATCTTCCAGCGCGACCAGAATCAGCAAGCTCCAGCGGCTGGTCAGACGCTTAAGCACCTCTCTGGAGGGGCAGTTGGCATCAAACAGTTCGCCACGGCGAAACTTTTCACTGAGCGAAGTGCAGGGAGTATTTTGATTTTTTATCACACTAACATTCCTGTAAGTACTTACTTTTAATTAGTGTATGGCATAGGGTGGTGGGGTGAAAGCGATTTAGCCGCATAAAGGCTGTTAACGCATTTAAAAGGCAAATAAGGAGAACAACATGATTGCTGTAACCGGTGCAACTGGCCAACTGGGCCGTTTAGTGATTGATGCTTTACTGAAGAGAGTCCCTGCGGCTGAGATAATTGCCGCCGTACGTTCACCTGAGAAAGCTTCTGACCTTGCCGGTCTGGGAGTGCAGGTCCGTAAAGCGGACTATAGCGATGCTGAAAGCCTGGTCAGCGCCTTTAGCGGCGTGGATAAAGTGCTGTTAATCTCCTCGAATGAGGTGGGCGCTCGTGAGGCTCAGCACCTGGCGGTGATTGCCGCGGCGAAGGAGGCAGGCGTGTCGCTGCTGGCCTATACCAGCCTGCTGCATGCGGATACCTCGCCCATGGGGTTGGCCGGTGAGCACCGCAGCACCGAGCAGGCCCTGATCGCTTCCGGCATCCCTTACGCTATTCTGCGTAACGGTTGGTACACGGAAAACTATGCCGCCAGCATTGCGCCTGCGCTCACCCATAGCGCCTTTATTGGGGCCGCAGCAGAAGGGAAAATTGCCTCTGCCAGCCGTCAGGATTACGCGGAAGCCGCCGCCGCAGTGCTCACCAGCAGTGATGCGGCAGACAAGATTTACGAACTGGCGGGGGATTCGGCCTATACGCTGGCGGCCTTCACCGCAGAGATTGCTAAGCAAAGCGGCAAAGAGGTTCAGTATATCAATCTCTCTCAGGAAGCGTTTGCAGATGCGCTGAAAGGAGCCGGTCTGCCGGCCGGGCTGGCAGAGATGCTGGCTGACTCCGATGCTAATGCGGCCAAAGGTGCGCTGTTTGATGAGGGCCATACGCTCAGCAAACTGATTGGCCGCCCAACCACGCCCTGGCAGGAAGTGGTAAAAGCTTACGTGCAAGGCTAAGCCATTACGGGAGGGTCTGGCTCTCCCGTTCTGCCTGTTGCTGGTTTATCCGCCAGCGCCATAACACTCCCCCTGTTCCCAGCGCGATAAGCGCCGCGCCGATAAAGATCCGCTCCCGACTGCCGGGAATAAAAGCCATAAATGAAGAGAGAAACTGTCCGGAAAAAATGGCCATCGCCAGATAAGCCAGATGCGCTCCTCTGAGGTGTACCGGGCTTTTGTCGACGACAAGATGGTTAACCAGCGGAACGGACATACCAAATCCAGCCCCCATCAGAACGCCAGCCATAAGGAGCAGGTTCAACTCGCTGCTGAACGCCAGCAGCAGATGCGCCGCAGCATAAGCCGCAAAAGCTAGATACAGCGTGCCGTAATCGCCTCGCCAGATAACAAAACGTGGCATCAGCCAGGCGGCGATCACCGCCATTAATGAGATAAAAGAGAGAAAATAGCCGGTTTCTGCTTCGCTGTAACCCAGGCCTTTTAGCTGCAGCGGCAGCATGATGACCGCGGTGAAAAAGCAGATCATTGAGAAAACAGCCGCCGCGAAGATCGGCTTTAGCAGTGAAAGAGAAGGATCTTTCGTTTCCGTCTGTGCCACTTCAGTTACTGGCGTTGCTCTGGCAGGACGCGGTACAAACATCAGCTGCATCAGCATAAACAGCCAGGCGAATAAATAGAGACTGAAAGGCCAGCGCCAGCCGACAGTAGCCAGCAGTCCGCCAAAGAACAGAAAAATTACGCCGCCCAGCTCTATCGACATCCCCTGACGGGCAATCATTTTCAGCCGCTGTTCGCCTTCATAAAAGCCGGAAAGCAGCCCGGTTCCGGCGGACATCACCATCGCCGTTGCGCCGCCCAGCAGAAACCGGTCGGCAAATAACAGCGCCGGATGGGTGAGAAAGGCGCCGGCAACGCCCAGCGCACCGTAAGTGAACAGCCCCAGCAGCAGCGCCCG
The DNA here is from genome assembly GCF_033657285.1 of Erwinia sp. MMLR14_017. Taxonomy (NCBI): domain Bacteria; kingdom Pseudomonadati; phylum Pseudomonadota; class Gammaproteobacteria; order Enterobacterales; family Erwiniaceae; genus Erwinia; species Erwinia sp. MMLR14_017. The sequence continues at coordinate 168,185 of NZ_JAWVWP010000001.1, forward strand.
GTAAAGGCCTCGCCTGGCGATAGCTTTAGCGACTATCGGGCCAAATATCACCACGCCCAGGGAGGGAAGGGTAATCAGCCAGCCCGCCGCTCCCTGCACACCAAGATGCATCGCCACGGAAGGAAGGCCCGGAACAATCACACATCCCACCATAATAGTCAGAGAGGCGATCGCCAGTAAGGTGAAAGCCCCCGCCGCTGAAAGCCTGTTTCTGTTCTTTTGCACCACGCTGTCCACCTTGTCCGTATAATGGACAGATTGTCCATATAATGGTATAAGTGTCGTGGGAGATTTTGTCTGTGTCAATGGCCGGGAGAAGTAAGCATGAAAGGTGAGGGAGATTCAGGCGTCATTGCCCGTGCGGCAACCGTTCTTAAGGTACTGGAAGCTTGTCCCGCAGGCCTGAGCCTGGCGCAGCTGGCAAGGCACTGCTCGCTGCCGCGCAGCACGGTTTACCGGCTGGTCGCCTCGCTGGAAGCCCAGCAGTTTGTTTCACAGACGGCGACTGGCGTAACGCTTGGTCCCGCGCTTGCCCGACTGGCAGCCGCTGCGCATACCGATATCGTTGCCCTCGCCAGACCGGCGATAGAAGCTCTGGCCCGCCGGACGCGGGAAACGGTGGACCTGGCTGTGCATCGCGGGCTGCATGCTATCCTGGTTGAACAGTCCGTCAGCGATCGGGAGCTAAGAGTCGTTTCGCCGCCGGGCACAGCTTTTCCCATCAATGCTACCGCACCGGGTAAAGCCTTACTGGCAGCATTGCCTGACGATCGGCTTTACGCGCTGCTGCCCGAGAAGCTGGAGCAGCGAACAGCCAATACCTGTCTTGATCGGGCTGACCTGCTGATCCATCTGCAGGAGATCCGGAATAAAGGCGTAGCGATTGACCGTGAAGAGCATGCACTGGGCGTATGTGGGGTGGCGGTGGCCTTAACGCTGCCGGGTAACGAGCGTTATGCACTTTCCCTTGCGGCTCCCGCCCTGCGTTTTGATGAGCATTTGCCCACTTTGTTACCGGCCTTGTTGCAAACCAAAGCTGAAATAGAGTCGCTGGCCGGGAAATAAGCACGAATCAGGACGGCAGGAACAGGCTGTGGAAGAAATAACGTCTGCCTGTCGTCTAATCTTTTTGACCAACCCGGTCAAATATCTTCACTATCGGCAGCGGGAATAATCTTGCACTATCTGAACCACACTTCGAGAAAATAAAGGCAAGTCTGATGTCATTAATGAAAAAAATTACCGTACCGTTATTGGTTACCGCCGCTTTCTATTCCCAGCTCTCTGCTGCGGCGATAGAGAGCTATGCAATAAACTCAGGCCACACCTCGGTTGTGGTAGCCTGGAACCACTTTGGTTTCTCGCATCCAACGGCCGATCTCTCCAATATCACCGGTAATATTGATTTTGATGCCAGCAATGTCTCTGAATCAAAAGTGGATGTTTCCATCCCGGTAGAAACCATTAATACCCACGTTGATGCGCTGACCACGGAATTCAAAGGCGCAGACTATTTCGACGTGAGCAAGTACCCGACGGCAACCTTTAAAAGCACAAAAGTTGTCAGTAAAGGGAAAAACAAAATGGACGTTTATGGCGACCTGACCATCAAAGATATTACCAAACCGGTTATCCTGCATGCGGTGCTGAATAAGCAGGGAATGCACCCGATGGTGAAGAAGCAGGCGGTAGGATTTGATGCCACCACCACCTTTAAGCGTTCAGACTTTAAGCTGGATAAATATGTTCCAGCCGTCGGCGATGATGTGAAGCTGACTATCTCTACCGAGGCTTACGCGAAGTAACGCCTGTTAGCGCGGATGACCAGCCCTCCGCGCTCTTCTCTTATCCTTCACCCTGTTCACTCTGCCGTTTATTGCCAGAACTTCTTCCTGCTGGTTTTGCCGATGCCAGGATTGCAGCTGTTGGTGGGGTCCAACTGACGCATGTGCGACTCATACTCACACGAGGCATGATAGAGATGCCCAACGTTGTGTTCTGCCGGATACTTCGCGCCGCGCCGATCGAGATATTCAAGCACGGCATGTTTGAACGCTACGGCATCCACCCCAGGCTTCAGAATGTAGTCCTGATGATTGACGAAGCAGAAGAAATGCCCGCAGCAGGACTCCTCCTGCACCTGATCCCGCAGCGCCTGCGGCAATTTTATCCGCCATTCCGTATCATTGCGACGCAGCGCCACGTCAAAAGCAACCAGCCGCTGGTCGGCATTAATTCCTTTATAATCGCAATATGAGATAGTGCAGCCGCCCACGCCAAAACGGAGCAGGAAAGCATCGCGCTCTTCACGTTCATCACAGGCAAAATAGCGGCCAGACCTGCCGCTGAAAAAATCCTCCAACTGCTGCTGTAACTCATCGGCATGACGGGCTTCAGCCTTGATCATCAGATGATGCTCGAACCGATCCCGCCAGGCCAGAATGCGCGGTGCGACCCCTTTTGGCATCACGTTGTTAGCAAACTGCAGCACTTTGTCGACAAAATTATGCGGAAGGATCTTCAGGTTTTTCACCCGGATATCCCATTTCGCTTTGTTTGCCATCAGCCCAGGCAAGGCTTCGGGGCCAAAACGGCTGATTGCCCAACACATATGTTTGGCATAACGCAGGGTTAAATCAAAGGCATCGCGATGAATATATTCAGCCTGAAGGGGTAATTCTGTCAGCCCGGTCAGCAGCGTACGGCGTAGTGCAACCAGCTCCGCTTCATCGTTGGTGCCGATATAGAAGGTGCGGGTTTTCTCGCTGGCATCAAAGGTGGAGAGGCGCACGGCAAACACGGCGACTTTCCCGGCGCTGCCTGAGCTGTCATGTAAATACTGAACGTTACCGTTGTAGCGGGTTGGGGTATCAGCTTCGACGTCCCGCAGGATCCCTGCATAATCATCTGCCCAGATCTTCCCCTGCCAGTCGGCTGCCGTACCGGTGCTGTAGTGGTGGGACTCCAGATTTGCAATCATCTCTTGCGGCGTGCTGCCCAGTTCAATGCCAAGATGGTTGACGAGCTGCAGGGAACCGTCCGCATTGATGCGGGCAAACAGCGATTTCTCGGTAAAAGCGGGGCCACGACGGATAAGCGACCCGCCCGAGTTATTACATACGCCGCCGATGACGGAAGCACCAATGCAGGATGAGCCGATAACGGAGTGGGGCTCTTTGCCGTGGGGAAGCAGGGCTTTTTCCAGTTCGGTTAAGGTGCTGCCAGGGAATGCAATGACCTGACGCGCCTCGTCAATAATCTGTACCCCTTTCAGGCGGCGGGTGCTGACGATAATGACTTCACGGTCATACTCTGCACCATCCGGCGTTGACCCGCCGGTGACGCCGGTATTGGCCGCCTGCATAAGGATAATTTTATCGCAGGCGATGCACGCTTCCAGAACCTGCCAGAGCTGCATCAACGTCTGTGGGACAGCTACAGCCAGCGCTTTGCCGCTGCCTACCCGATATCCTTTGGTGTAATACGCTTTGCTGTCCTCACTGGTCAGCACCTGCTCTTTCCCCAACACCTGCTCCAGCCGGGAAATGATTTCTGGATCCTTTACCATCAAAACTGCTCCTGGTTGTCCCAGCCGCCGCTGTTTGTACAGCGGCGGCCTGGTGGGCATGAGTCAGGAATTCTACCGCGCCGGGCTGGGTAAAACAGTGATTTCTGTGCGCATCATAGCCAGCCCTGCGGGAGGCTGCTTGCGGCTAAAGAGAGGGCCGGGGGTGCAGATAGGTTGAGACCACTTCACGGATCGCCACGCCAATTACCGTCACCTCATTCAGCTGTTCACCCTGAATAATCTCCCCATCGTCAGTGACCATTTGAGGCGGGTTCAGCCGGACTTTCGCCCAGTCGCCCTTACCGTTCAGCTCTATCAGCACACGGCTGCCAGCTACGGCTGGACGATAACGATCGATAATACAGAAGCTGCCGTTACAGGCGGTGAGGTAGCAGTCGTGATTGGTCGGCACCAAATCCTGTAATTTACTGAACAGAAACTTTACTTCCCGCCTGGCAGGCGAGCGAAAACGGGCAGCGTGAGAAGACAAAACCTCACCGGTGACATACTGTCTGATACGATCCGTCATGCATTACTCCTCTTTTATTCCATTGCTTTAATGGTGAAGGTAACCACACCAAAAATATCCAGCTTCTCCTCCCCGGCCAGCACAATCGGTGGCCAGGCTTCGTTCATCGCCACCAGTTGAACCACCGGCCGCAGATGCAATTTTTTTACCGTGAACTCGCCATCGATGGCCGCCACCACAATGTCGCCGTGACCGGCCGTCAACGAGTTATCCACCACCAGTAAATCACCGTCGTTGATGCCGGCATCCTTCATCGATTCGCCGCTCACCTTGATAAAATAGGTGGCGTCGGGATGCTGGATCAGCAGGTTATTCAGGTCCATAGGCTGCCCGACGTCATCCCCTGCAGAGAAAGGCGAACCGCAGGGTACGCGGGCCAGAAAAAGGGGGAGAGAGAGGGTATCCCGCACCTCGGCAAGCTGGAGAAGATTCATGTTAGTAGCTCGTGAAAGGACTGTATATAAATACAGTATTATCATTTTCAGGGATCGATCAAGTCCGGCTGCGGCTTTTTTTTGTGAGCGCAGCGGCAGGGCTTGCCAGGCAACGATCTGGCAGGAAATTTATTTTAAGTTAAGGAATTAACAGCGCGGGGGAGGGGGAATATGCAGAAAAACAGGGAAAAGGGAATATCAGCAAGAGCAGAAAGCAAAAAAACAGCCCGCAGGCTGGTTTTTCTGAATAGGGTGCCGGACCCGGAATCACATCCACCACTAACTCGCTGTTTCTTATTGGTTTTATTGGTATTTCTCACAAGCTGCGCCCCCACTAAGGCCCCCATAAAAAATCGCTTTGTTTTTGCGAGGGCTAACACGAAAAATCGTCATTTTGCGCATGGGGGGCTTCGTTATGTGTGGAGTTCCATTCACTATATGTGGACCTGACTCCACATATAACGGTCTGAACTCCACACATAGCGGCGCTAAAAAAACCATGCTGCATTACGCCGACAAAGCCCCGTCCCCCTTTGCATTGAACATCTTTCAAACATAGATTTGATATGTTTGAACAATAGTTTTTGAGATAATCATAACTGGTGTATTTTCTAATATATAGATTCTATTAGAATTTTCTCTATACTTTTGAGATACCGTCATGGACCAGTCGAGATAACTAAACATCATGGCTCAATGTAATCACTTTGAACTCTCGCTTCTGAACCCCAGCTTTGACTCCCCTCTGGTCGACGCGCTGACGGAACTGGAGATCCTCCGGCATCTGCGGCTGGAAACCGATGTTCACCCAATCCTGTTTGCGCAGTTGAAGGCCGTATTCCACATGCTGGAGAGTCTTGGCTCTGCAAAGATTGAGGGAAACCACACCACACTTGCCGACTATGTTGAAAGCAAGGTTGAAGGAACGCAGAGTTCGACGGACCAGCTCAAAGAAATCAACAACATTGAAGCTGCGATGGAGTTCATCGACGCATACCTGAGCAATGGCGATGACATAACGGAATATTTTATCCGCGAGCTACATAGCCTGGCGGTTGCCGGGCTGCAACAGGAAGGCGACAGAACGCCCGGCGCATATCGGCAACATAACGTCAGCATTGCTCAATCTGACCATTTACCGCCGGACCACATCCGCGTTCCCGATTATATGGCGGAACTGGCCGCCTTTATTAACCGTGCCGATAAGCCAAAGTACGATTTGATGAAGGTTGCGCTGGTGCACCACCGCTTTGGCTGGATACATCCTTTTGGCAACGGTAATGGCAGAACCGTCAGATTGCTGACCTACGCGTTGCTTATCAAATATGGTTTTAATGTTCAGGCTGGTGGGCGGGTACTCAATCCGACAGCGGTATTCTGTAACGATCGTGAACGCTATTACGCCATGCTTTCGTTAGCCGATAAGGGAACAGAGCAGGGGCTGGAAGAGTGGTGCCTATATGTGCTTTCGGGGATCTCCTCTGAGCTGAAAAAAGTCGATCAACTGACAAACCACGCTTTCCTGAGCGAAAAAATCTTGTATCCGGCCATCGATTTTTCGTCGGAGAGAGGGCTGATAAATCCGCTGGAATCAAAGGTTCTGAAACGTTCTGTTGAATTAGGGACGATAAAAGCGGGCGATCTACGCACCGTTTTACCTGACCTGAAGCCTACGCAGGTGACTTATCAGCTTGGTAAACTGATTGAGAGGGGACTGCTCCAGCCAGTTGAAGAGGGGGCGCGTACCTATACGGCGAAGTTTTCTAACTCGTATCTGATTCGTGGGGTAATTAAGGTATTGCTGGACGAAGGATTTATTCCTGATTTATGAAGTCAGGAGATTATTGGCCGATAATTTCAGGTTAGGTGCTGACTGCTATATTGACTGGCTGCGTTCGGGTCATTTCTCTTCGCCATCCGCAGCGAAATCGGCACTTTGGCGGTTTTCAGGTCAGCAATATCACAATAGAAGGAACGCCAGAAAGCAAAAAACCAGCCCTAAGGCTGGTTTTTCTGAATATGGTGCCCGGACTCGGAATCGAACCAAGGACACGGGGATTTTCAATCCCCTGCTCTACCGACTGAGCTATCCGGGCAACGGGGCGCATTAAACCGTAAAGGCCGTCTTGCGTCAACGGCTTTGTCACAAAAATCTGCTAAAGATGAGCTGACTGGCTGCTTTTCAGACAGAAAGTGTGAATCTTACTCAGGTTAATGCGCCATTCTTTCTGCAAAGCGCGAAGCTCAACACATCTTCCGCCAGCGTGCGGGCGGTAACCACTTCCTGCACGTTGCGCTTCACCAGCAGGCGGCTCAGGCAACCTTCCAGAATCAGCTCCATTTGATGGGCGACCAGGGTTGGGTTGTCAGTGCCCAGCTGCGACAGCAGATCGTGCGTATACTGCCATGAGGCGCGCTTTTGCAGATCGGCTACCTGATGGATAGGGTGATCGGGCTGGGGGTAGAAGCTACAGGCAGCAATAAACAGACAGCCGGGATAGCGGTTGTTTTTTACTGCTTCTTCCAGCACCTGATAGCGCGCCAGCAGTTTCTGTTCTGCATTCAGCGACTCATCCAGCATAAGCTTGCGCCGCCAGAGATCAATTTGCTGGCTGTGGTAGCGCAGCGCGTCGTACAGCAGCGCTTCACGGTCTGGCCAGTAGCGTTGCAGATCTTCTTCCTGACAGTTTACCCCATCCGCCATCATGGCAAAGGAGGTAGAGGCCGCCAGGCCATTTTGCTCGAGTATATTCAGTGCATGCTCGAGTACCTGTTCACGTTGCAAGCGACTCTCCTCTTTAATGCCTTTTCCGGGCCACGGGCCGGGAAATCACAGTGTAGTGTCGTTTACTGCGGCAGTTTCTGCAAATGCTGCACAAACGCCGCCCCATCCATAAAGCCCGTCACGCGTGACTGGGGGATCTCTTTGCCGTTGGCATCAAAGAAAAGAATGGTCGGCAGCCCCAGCACCTGCAGCTCTTTTAACAGCGCGCGCTCCTGCGCATTATTTGCGGTGACATCGGCCTGAAGCAGCTGAGTATGGCCAAGCGCCTGTTGAACCTGAGGCTGGCTGAACGTCTGTTTTTCAAACTCTTTGCAGGCTACGCACCACTCCGCATAGAGATCGAGCATGGTGATGCGGTTCTGGCTGTTCTGTAGCGCCTGATCAAGCTGTGCAGTATTTGTTATTCGCCCAAACGCCAGGGTGGTTGCCGTTTGCGGCGGAGCATCAAATACCCAGTCCTGCAGGGGCCGTGCCGCTACCAGCGCAGCCGCCAGCATCAAAATTTGCCCCAGACGCAGCCAGCCGTTTTTGGATTGCAGGCTGAGGAACGCCCAGCCGAAGAAGCCCACGCCCAGCAGGCTCCAGAGACGTAACCCCCAGACCTCACCCGTCACTCTCTCCAGCAGGAACACCGGCAGCGCGAGGATCACAAAGCCAAAGCCCTCCTTGACCGTCTGCATCCATGCGCCGCTTTTCGGCAGCAGACGGTTACCAAACAGCGTGACCACGATCAGCGGCAAGCCCATTCCCAGCGCATAGAGATAGAGCGTCCCTGCGCCAGCCAGCATATTTCCACTCTGGGCGATATAAAGAAGAATGGCGCTAAGCGGCGCGGTAGTGCAGGGCGAACAAATCAGGCCTGCCAGCGCGCCCATCAGGAATACGCCCGGCAGCGAACCTCCCTGCTGACGATTGCTCCACAAGGTGAGCCGCGTCTGCAACCCGGAGGGAAGCTGCAGCGTGAACAGGCCAAACATCGACAGCGCCAGCAGAATGAAAACGAGGGAAAGGCCGATCAGAATAGCTGGAGCCTGTAGCGCGGCCTGAAAGCGCAGGCCCGCAGCGGCAACAATTACGCCCATTACCGTATAAGTCAGCGCCATTCCCTGTACATATACCATCGCCAGCGTAAACAAACGGGAGAGAGAATATTTCCGGTTCCCTCCCAGGATGATGCCTGAAATCAAAGGGTACATCGGCAGAACGCACGGCGTGAAGGCTACGCCGATGCCAATCAGCAACGCCCACAGCGGTGAAAACGGCAGGCTTTCAGGTGCAGAGGGCTGTATGTGCAACGCAGCAGCTGGTGTGTCGCTGTTTTGTGAAGCGATAGCGGTATCTGGCTCGCTGTTCAATGTGGTACGCGGTATATCGCTGTTTTGTGAAGCGCTTACGGCGTTAAGCGGAACCGAACGGGTTTCCGGCGGGTAGCAAAATCCTGCCGCAGCGCAGCCCTGCCAGGTGACGGTAACGGTCGCACCTTGCCCTGCCTGTTGCAGCGTGAGCGGCAGTGTCAGGCTGTCGGGATAAATTTCCGTTTTGCCATAGAACTCATCCTCATGCGGTTTACCCGCCGGGAGCGACCATGTAGCCAGCCGGGCACCCTGAGCGGTGATGTTAATTTGCTGACGATAGAGGTAATAACCCGGTTTGACCTGCCAGCTTAACGTCAGTTTGTTCGCCTGCTGAGTGAAGTCGAACGCGAAGGCCTGGTTAACCGTAACAAACTGCGTGCGGTTTTGTCCGAACAGTGACGCAGAAGCGCTCGTGCTTAGCAGAGAAATAAAAAGAATGAACAGCAGGTGGGTAAAGCGCTTAGCCATTACAGGTTCCATGTTGCAGTAAATCGGGCAGGTGCCTCTCCTGGCTCAGGTTGAGCGTACAGGGCAATCCTGACTAAGAGGCAGACTATATCATGACGGCGCATGGGGAGGTTTGTCAGGACGTAACCAGGCCTTGCGGTATCTTTCTTCTCCTCAGGCCTGGCGGGCTGCTACAAAATCAGGCTTCCAAACAGGAAGCCAAACAGCACAGAGAGTACAATAGCGATGGTGCCAGGCACGATAAACGAATGGTTGAAAACGAACCGACCAATCCGCGTTGAGCCAGTGTCATCCATCTCCACGGCAGCCAGCAGAGTAGGATAGGTTGGCAGCACGAACAGCGCTGAAACGGCTGCAAAAGAGGCGACAGCGGTGAGAGGCGACACGCCCAGCAGCAGCGCCGCAGGCATCAGCGCTTTGGTGGTAGCGGCCTGGGAATAGAGCAGCGTGGAGGCAAAAAACAGGATCACCGCCAGCATCCAGGGATAGTCATTAAGCAGTTCGCCCGCCACCTGCTGGATTTCACTGATGTGGGCCTTGACGAAGGTATCGCCCAGCCAAGCCACGCCCATCACGCTGATACAGGCGCTCATGCCCGATTTAAAGGTGCTGGCAGAGAGGATTCTGGCCGTATCCACTTTACAGGTGAAGCAAATAAGCGCGGCAACCGTCAGCATAAAGACCACGATGGCCTCGTTACGGGGCAGAACCGGATTTGCGATCAGGCCCACCGCATCGCTGATGGCGGTGGCATACAGCACCACGGCCACAATGCCCAGCAGGAACAGCAGCACGGAAAGTCTGGCGCCAGGTTTCGCCTCAAACAGACCAGCACCCCTTAATACTGTTTCTCCTTTTGCCAGCCGTTGCTGATAAATCGCATCATCTTTCAGCTCCTTGCCCAGGAAATTAGTGACCAGTGCAGCAAGCAAAACGGCGATCAGGGTTGAGGGGATCGATACGGCAAGCAGGGCCAGATAGCTGACGCCCCTGGGTTCCAGAATGCCGGCCAGAAATACCACGGCGGCAGAGATGGGTGAGGCGGTGATGGCGATCTGAGAAGCGACTACGGCGACAGATAACGGACGGGAAGGGCGAACGCCCTGCTCTTTGGCAACTTCCGCAATTACCGGCAGGGTAGAAAAGGCCGTATGGCCCGTTCCGGCCAGCAAGGTCATCGTCCAGGTAACCAGCGGAGCAAGAAGAGTAATATGCCGTGGATGCTTTCTTAACAGGCGCTCGGCCAGACTGACCAGATAATCCATGCCGCCCGCGACCTGCATTGCTGCAATAGCGGCGATAACCGCCATGATGATCTCAATGACATCAAAAGGTATGGCGCCCGGCTTGAGCTGGAAGCCCAGCGTCAGGATCAGTACGCCCAATCCTCCGGCGAAGCCAATGCCAATGCCGCCCAACCGCGCCCCAAGATAGATCGCCATCAGCACGACAATCAGCTCTGGTATTAACATACTGCTCTCCTTGGTCAAAAATGATAACTAACCGTTAATGATTTGTAGGGTGTCATAAAAAAAGGCACGCCGTTTTGCAACTGGCGTGCCTTCAAGGCCTAACTGGCTGGAGCGTTATTGTTCATTTTCATCGGTATAGCGTTTCGCTTTATAAACCGGGAACATCAGGTTTTGCGTAGAGAAAATGTCATCCAGCTCCGCCTCGGTCAGTAAGCCGCGCTCCAGCACCACCTCCCGTACGCTTTTGCCCGTTTCGGCGCAAATTTTGCCGACGATATCGCCGTTATGGTGGCCAATATAAGGATTCAGGTAGGTCACAATGCCGATAGAGTTAAACACGTAGGCTTCACAAACGGCTTTGTTAGCGGTGATGCCGTTCACGCATTTTTCCAGCAGGTTTGAGCAGGCATTGGTGAGGATATGAACAGATTCAAACAGCGCCTGGCCAATGACTGGCTCCATCACATTCAGCTGCAGCTGGCCCGCTTCTGAGGCCATGGTTACCGTCATGTCGTTGCCGATGACCTTGAAACAGACCTGGTTTACCACCTCAGGCACCACCGGATTGACTTTGGCTGGCATGATTGAGGAACCAGCCTGTAGCTCCGGCAGGTTGATCTCGTTCAATCCCGCACGCGGGCCGGAAGAGAGCAGGCGCAGATCGTTACAGATTTTAGAAAGCTTCACCGCCAGGCGTTTCAGGGCGCTGTGCACCATGACATAAGCGCCGCAGTCAGAGGTTGCTTCAATCAAATCTTCTGCCGGGACGCAGGGCAGGTTGCTGACTTCCGCCAGCTTCTGCACCGCCAGCGCCTGATAACCGTCAGGCGTGTTCAGGCGTGTGCCAATGGCCGTAGCGCCCAGGTTAACTTCCAGCAGCAGTTCGCCGGTGCGCAGCAGGTTTTTAATCTCTTCATTCAGCAGCACGTTATAGGCATGGAACTCCTGGCCTAACGTCATGGGAACGGCATCCTGCAGCTGGGTACGGCCCATTTTCAGGATGGACTCAAATTCCACAGCCTTGCGCTGGAATCCTTCGCTAAGCTGACCGATAGCATCCAGTAACTTTAAAATTGAGGTGTAGACCGCAATACGAAAACCGGTTGGGTAAGCGTCATTGGTTGACTGGCACTTGTTAACGTGGTCATTCGGATTGAGGAACTGATATTCCCCTTTCTGATGCCCCATCAGCTCCAGCCCGATGTTGGCCAGCACTTCGTTGGTGTTCATGTTAACCGAGGTCCCCGCGCCGCCCTGATAGACGTCAATCGGGAACTGATCCATACATTTACCGTTGTTCAGCACCTCATCGCAGGCCTGAATAATCGCGTTAGCGACGTTGCGCGGGATAGTCTGCAGCTCTTTATTGGCCATGGCCGCCGCTTTTTTGACCATTACCATGCCGCGCACAAATTCAGGAATGTCGCTGATTTTGCTGTTGCTGATGTAGAAATTTTCAATCGCACGCAGAGTATGAACACCGTAGTAAGCATCTGCCGGAACTTCACGCATACCTAACAGGTCTTCTTCGATACGAATGTTATTAGTCATGGGAACCTTCTTGTTAATGCTCCTTCCCTACCGGGCGCGTTCTGCAGGCCAGGCTCAGGGGGCATGAGTGGTCACAATCAATGTGATCGTTGGTACTGCTGCATCTCGGCGAACATGTTATCCATTTGCGACTGACGGAGCACGATCATATTCTGTTAGTAGCAAAAAGCCTGAAGAGAGATCACTTAAATAGCGTTTATTTTCAAACGTGTCCGAACTGATGTGATCTGGATCACAAATGCTCCTCCGGCATGAAATTCTCTGGTTGCGGTTGAAAACAGGGGTGGGCGAGCCCATCTTTGAAAGATACGATCGTTAACGATCCCCTTTTTGTCGTCGCGTTTTGGCGAGACGGCCCTGACTGACAGGAGTGTGCGGTGCGCTGGTTACCGTTTTTAGTCCTATTTCTTCTTGCCTGGATCGAGATTACGATTTTCATCCAGGTTGCCCATGTCATGGGCGTATTGCTGACGTTGCTGCTGGTGGTGTTCAGCTCCCTCATTGGTATCTCACTGGTGAAGAACCAGGGGATGAAAAACTTCATGCTGATGCAGCAGAAACTGGCGGTGGGTGAAAGCCCCGCTGCGGAGATGATCAAAAGCGTTTCGCTGATCCTGGCGGGCTTCCTGCTGCTGCTGCCCGGCTTCTTTACCGATTTCCTTGGTTTACTGCTGTTATTGCCGCCGGTACAGAAGCATCTGACGCTGAAACTGATGCCCCATCTCAAGGTCTGGCGCGGGACAGGCGCAGGCCCCGACAGCGGCTTCACCGTTGACGGCGAGTATGAGCGTAAAGAGAGCAAACTGATTGAACATGACGATCCTCAGGATCGTCGGTAACGAAACGCAAGGCGGGAGATTTCCCGCCTTTTGCTTTTTACAGCACGGTATTGCGCATTTTTTGGGCAAAAGCGACGCAGAAGCAAAATTTTTATTTTTTTCCCCTTGAAAGGGAGGTTCTCCGTCCCTATCTCTTCCGTCACGAGGCGGGGCCAGTGAAGCCCGGCGTTCATCCCAAAAAACCTGATTGGACTTCTCAAAGGAGAGTTATCAATGAAAATTCGTCCATTGCACGACCGTGTTATCGTCAAGCGTAAAGAAGTGGAATCCAAATCAGCTGGTGGCATCGTGCTGACCGGCTCCGCAGCTGGCAAATCTACCCGTGGCGAAGTGCTGGCTGTTGGCAATGGCCGTATCCTGGAAAGCGGCGAAGTTAAACCGCTGGATGTGAAAGTGGGCGATGTGGTCATTTTCAGCGAAGGCTACGGTGCGAAAACTGAGAAAATTGACAACCAGGAAGTGCTGATCATTTCTGAAAGCGACATTCTGGCAATTGTTGAAGCGTAATTTCGCGTAACTCATTGAACGAAACGAATTTAAGGGATATTTAAGATGGCAGCTAAAGACGTAAAATTCGGTAATGACGCACGTGTAAAAATGCTGCGTGGCGTTAACGTACTGGCAGATGCAGTAAAAGTTACCCTGGGTCCTAAAGGCCGTAACGTAGTGCTGGATAAATCTTTTGGTGCACCGACCATCACTAAAGATGGCGTTTCCGTAGCACGTGAAATTGAACTGGAAGACAAGTTCGAGAACATGGGCGCGCAGATGGTGAAAGAAGTTGCCTCTAAAGCGAACGACGCAGCGGGCGACGGTACCACCACCGCAACCGTGCTGGCTCAATCCATCATCACCGAAGGCCTGAAAGCTGTCGCTGCGGGCATGAACCCGATGGATCTGAAGCGCGGTATCGACCAGGCCGTTATCGCGGCGGTTGAAGAACTGAAAAACCTCTCTGTACCTTGCTCCGATTCCAAAGCTATCGCTCAGGTAGGCACCATCTCCGCTAACTCCGATGAAACCGTGGGCAAGCTGATCGCCCAGGCAATGGAGAAAGTGGGTAAAGAAGGCGTGATCACCGTTGAAGAAGGCACCGGCTTGCAGGACGAGCTGGACGTGGTTGAAGGTATGCAGTTCGACCGTGGTTACCTCTCCCCGTACTTCATCAACAAGCCAGAAACCGGCGCAGTAGAACTGGAAACTCCGTTCATCCTGCTGGCTGACAAAAAAATCTCCAACATCCGCGAAATGCTGCCAGTTCTGGAAGCCGTGGCGAAAGCAGGCAAACCGCTGCTGATCGTTGCTGAAGATGTTGAAGGCGAAGCGCTGGCTACCCTGGTAGTAAACACCATGCGCGGCATCGTGAAAGTGGCTGCTGTTAAAGCGCCAGGCTTCGGCGACCGTCGTAAAGCAATGCTGCAGGATATCGCTGTGCTGACTGGCGGTACCGTAATCTCTGAAGAGATCGGTATGGAGCTGGAAAAAGCGACTCTGGAAGATCTGGGTCAGGCAAAACGCGTTGTAATCAACAAAGACACCACCATCATCATCGATGGCGTTGGTGAAGAAGCAACTATCTCTGGCCGCGTTTCTCAGATTCGCCAGCAGATTGAAGAAGCAACTTCTGATTACGACCGTGAAAAACTGCAGGAGCGTGTAGCTAAACTGGCAGGCGGCGTTGCCGTACTGAAAGTGGGCGCAGCGACTGAAGTAGAAATGAAAGAGAAGAAAGCTCGCGTTGAAGATGCTCTGCACGCAACCCGTGCTGCAGTAGAAGAGGGCGTGGTTGCTGGTGGTGGTGTGGCGCTGGTACGCGTTGCTTCTAAACTGGGCGAGCTGCGTGGCCAGAACGAAGACCAGAACGTGGGTATCAAAGTGGCACTGCGCGCGATGGAATCTCCACTGCGTCAGATCGTTTCTAACGCCGGTGAAGAACCTTCTGTAGTGACCAACAACGTGAAAGCGGGCGAAGGTAACTACGGTTATAACGCTCAGACCGAAGAGTACGGCGATATGATCGACTTCGGTATCCTGGACCCAACTAAAGTGACCCGTTCTGCTCTGCAGTACGCGGCCTCTGTAGCGGGCCTGATGATCACCACCGAATGCATGGTTACCGACCTGCCTAAAGGCGACGCGCCTGATTTAGGTGCTGGCGGCGGCATGGGTGGTATGGGCGGCATGGGCGGCATGATGTAATCCCCGCCTCCCGGCAAAAGAACCTGGCGTCGCAGACAAAAGGTTCAGCTCGCTGATAAACCCCCGTTTTTTAAACGGGGGTTTTTCTTTTTGGAGGGAAAATAGTAAAGTTATGGCGCAAGAAGTAACCCGAACAATGATTTATCTGTTTTTGGGCAACGGAAACTTACCCAAAGTGCTCAAATTCCGGTACGCTCAGAACTGACTCTGATGATAATAATGGGGATTAAAATGCGGACTAACGTCTTGCTGGGATTTTCTCTGGCAGCCGTGCTGCTGGCAGGCTGTAGCAGTACTTCTAACAAGCTGAGTCCTGCGGGTCAACGCGTCACCTTCACTGACCAGCAACCAGCAAAAGAGTGTCAGATGCTGGGCAACCTGACAGGCGAACAGAGTAACTGGTTTAGCGGTGCAGGCGGCGGCGAAAGCAGCTCGCTGCGTGGCGCAGCTAACGATCTGCGCAACCGTGCGGCAGAGATGGGCGGCAACGTGATTTATGGCGCGACCAGCCCAACGCAAAATATCTGGTCAAGCTTTGCCCCGCTGGACAGCAAGATGAGCGGCCAGGTCTATAAGTGCCCTTAATGGCACCGGATAAGCGCCAGGCAACATAGCCAGAATGCTTAAGAGTGCACAGGGGAGGATCGATGATCCTCCCCTGTTGTTTTTCAGGCCGGGTATTAAACTTGTCTGAGCTGTAAATCCAGCGGCGTTTTACTTGGCTCGCCACCAATCTCTCTGGCCAGCCTTGGCACCAGATAGCCCGAGACCCGGCCCAGCAGATCGCGCATGATGGCCCTGGCCTCGTCGTCAGAGACGTAAAAGTGCGCCGCACCCTGGACTTTATCCAGCACGTGCAGGTAATAGGGCAGGACACCGGCATCGAACAGCGCATTACTCAGCTCTGCCAGCGTAACGGCGTTATCATTGATATTACGCAGCAGAACGCTCTGGTTAAGCAGGGTTACGCCCGCCTGCTTCAACTGATGCAGCGCAGCGCGCAGCTCATCATCTATTTCCTGCGCGTGGTTGATGTGGGTCACCAGCAGCACCTGCAATCGCGACTGCGCCAGCCGCTGGCAGAGAGCACGTGTGATGCGGCCTGGGATCACCACCGGTAAACGACTGTGGATGCGCAGACGTTTCAGGTGCGGGATCTGCTCCAGTTCGTCAATCAGCCACGCCAGTTCCGCATCTTTTGCCATCAGGGGATCGCCGCCGGAGAAAATAATCTCATCCAGTTCTGGCTGCTCTCGGATATACTCCAGGGCTTGCTGCCAGTTGCGCTTGTTTCCCTGGTTATCAGAATAGGGAAAATGGCGGCGGAAACAGTAGCGGCAGTTAACCGCACAGCCGCCTTTGACCAGCAACAGCGCACGATTACGATATTTATGTAATAAACCCGGCACCACGCTGGTCTGCTCATCGAGCGGATCGGTACTGTAACCCGGAGCATCAATAAACTCCTGGCTGGCGGTAATGACCTGCAGCAGGAGCGGATCTTGTGGATCGCCTTTTTGCATTCTGGACGCAAAGGCTCGCGGGACGCGCAGGGCAAACAGACGGCGTGCAGCATTGCCCGCCGTCAGCTCCGGGTGCGAATCGAGGCCTAGCAGTTGCAGTAATTCAGCAGGGTCGGTGATTACATCTGCAAGTTGATGCAACCATTCTTCTCGCGAAGGGGTATTTAGGGTTACAATGTGTGCCATTTTTTTGGCTAAGTACCAGTGTTAAATTGTAGAGGGCCTTTATGGCGACTTATTCTAGCAACGATTTCCGTCCCGGTCTTAAAATCATGTTCGAAGGCGAACCTTACGCTATCGAATCGAGCGAGTTCGTTAAACCAGGCAAAGGCCAGGCTTTTGCTCGCGTGAAAATGCGTCGCCTGCTGACCGGCAGCCGCGTTGAGAAAACGTTCAAATCTACCGACTCCGCCGAAGGCGCAGACGTAGTAGATACTAACCTGAACTACCTGTATAACGACGGTGAGTTCTACCACTTCATGCACCCGGAAACCTTCGAACAGCACCCTGTTGAAGAGAAGACCGTTGGCGATGCGGCTAAATGGCTGCTGGATAATGCTGAATGTATCGTGACGCTGTGGAACGGCAAGCCGATCCAGGTGCTGCCACCTAACTTTGTCGAGCTGGAAATCACTGATACCGATCCTGGCCTGAAAGGCGATACCGCAGGAACCGGCGGCAAGCCCGCTACGCTCTCTACCGGTGCCGTGGTGAAAGTGCCTCTGTTCGTGCAGATTGGTGAAGTTATTCGTGTGGATACCCGTTCAGGTGAATACGTTTCTCGCGTAAAATAACCGCCGGGAAGTGGGCCTGTTTGCAGGCCCTTTTCTTTAATGATGTGAGCCGATTCAGATGATGAAGTGGATAAAACGCCTTGTTGTCACACTGTTAATGACCAGCGCGCTCAGCGCCTGTAATACCTTCCACGGTTTTGGTGAGGACGTCCAGCATTTGGGTGGCGCCATCTCACACGCAGCCAAATAATCTCTTCATTTCCTAAAATGTCCTTTTTATTACTCGTATCAAGCGCATGTGGCTGAATTACGGCTATGCTTTGATTGCAGTACTCTACTTCACCTTAAAAGGACATTCCCATGTTAAAGAAAAGTATTATTTCGATTCTTTCTGTTCTGGTGCTCTCTTCAGTGCTCACAGCCTGTAATACTACGCGTGGCGTGGGTGAAGATGTCTCTGCCGGTGGGCAGGCGATTCAGCGAACCGCTCAGTAATCCCGGATGCCGGTGCGCTGCACCGGCCTCATTCGTTAGTGCGTCTGCTTCACCCAAATCAGCTTATCTACCGCAAACCCCTCCGTTCGCGCCTTCTCCAGCAGTGATGTTTTAACCTGGTCGCTAATCTGCGGCGTGCGGGAGAGTATCCATAAATAGTCTCTGTTTGGCCCGCAAACCAGCGCATGCTGATAGGCGCTATCCAGCGCAATCACGTTATAGCCACCGTAAAATGGGCCGAAGAACGAGACCTTCAGCGCGGCCCGGCTCGGCTGTCCGGTAAAATAGGCTTTCCCTTCGCTCTCCTGCCAGCGCTGTTTTTTGGTGTTATAGCCGCGATTCACCACTTTTAAGCCGCCGTCATCCCGTTTGCTGTAGGTGGCAGTGACGTGATCCAGACCCCGCTCAAAAGGGTGATTTAATCTGGCGATTTCATACCAGCTTCCCAGATAGAGGTCAGCGTTAAATCCTTCGACCGGCGTCACACCTTTGGGCGGCGTGGTGCTACAGGCTACCGAAAGCAGGGCGCCAGTTCCCGCCGCCAGAAATTTCCACAGAGACATAAGCTATTCCTTTAAGTATGAATAGCTTGAGTATAGAAGGTTTTTAGCAGGCGGCGGTATGCCGCCCGAGATTTACAGCGTAATCACCTCGAGGGCCGTGACCACGGAGAGGATCGCTGCAAGCCCATAAAACACCCATTTCCCGGCAGGAACATGCAGGTTGAGATCATGCATGCCGTGATGAAGTCGGTGCAGGCCACACCAGAGCGGCAACACAATCACCAGGAAAAGAAAGAGACGCCCCGGTAAAGCCTGTGCCGCTGGCAGCAGGCGCTCGTAGCTCAGCCCGCTTTCGGTGCCAATACCCAGCGGTAAAAGGATGCCTACCAGCAAAACCATTACTGGCGAGACAATCGCAGCCCACATGCCGCCTGCCCCAAACAGACTCCAGAAAATCGGTTCATCTGAACGTGTTGTCAGCTTTTTCATTACTGCTCCTGTATCACTACCCAGGTCAGCAGGATCAGGCTGACCAGAATCATTACTGCCCAGAGTCCCTTTACAATTGGACCGGGCGACACTTTTTTACCACCCAGCACAAGGCTTTGCGCTTTGGGCGCCAGGTCGAACCAGGTTTTGCTGTGCAGCAGGGCGGCGGCCAGCACCAGCACGTTTATCACCAGCATTACCGGGTGCTGCAACAGAGCAACAAAGGCCAGCCAGCTCTGTTCACCCTTTTTCAGCGCAAAAAGTCCGTAAATCAGCTCCAGACTGAACCAGACGGCTGGAATGGCAGTGGCTTCACGCAGCATATAAAAGCGGTAAAAGCCCAGCTGTAGCCACCAGTTAGCGGCAATCGGTTGATGATAAGGTTTCCTCTTGGTGGTCATCAGGCAGCTCCTTATTGCGGTCTGAGGGTGGCAATCATAAAGTCTTTGGTGCTTTCCACTTTGCTCTGCTGAATAGCGGCAGCCGGATCGACATGTTTGGGGCACACCTCTGAACAGTAACCCACAAAGGTACAGGGCCAGACGCCGTTATCGCCGTTGAGCAGCGGCATACGCTGCGCCCGGCCTTTATCCCGATTATCAAGGTTATAACGGTGCGCCAGGGTAATAGCGGCTGGCCCAATGAACTCGGGATTTAAGCCAAACTGTGGGCAGGCGGCATAGCAGAGGCCGCAGTTGATACAGCTGGAAAACTGGTGGTATTTCGCCATTTGCGAGGGTGTTTGCCGGTTGGGTCCCTTTGCCGCCTCGCGCGGATTACCAATAATCCAAGGTTTGATCGCTTCCAGGCTTTCGATAAAGCGGCTCATATCCACAATCAGATCCCGTTCAACGGGAAAATGGGCCAGCGGCGCAACTTTTATTCCTTGGGGGTAGTGGCGCAGAAAAGTTTTGCATGCCAGCCTGGGTACACCGTTCACCATCATGCCGCAGGAGCCGCATATCGCCATTCTGCATGACCAGCGCCAGGAGAGATCAAAAGCCAGGTTATCTTTGATATAACCCAGCGCGTCCAGCAATGAGGTCTGGTCATCCCAGGGAACCTCGAAAATTTCATTGCGCGGCAGCAGATCGATTTCCGGATCGTAGCGCTGAATATCGATTCTACAGCGGGTGAGTTCAGCCATGAGTAGCCTCCTTGTTTTCCGCTTCTGCGCCATACAGGCGTTGTGCAGGCGGCAGGCGGGTGATATTCACCTTATCCCAGGCAATAACGGGCGCGCCTGCGGGGGTGTAATAGCTCAGCGAATGTTTAAGGAACTGCTCATCATTGCGCGTGGTACAACCTTCATCCAGACGCTGATGCGCCCCTCTGGACTCTTTGCGCTGCATCGCCGAGTGCGCCATGCATTCCGCTACGTTAAGGCCATGACCAAGTTCGATGCTGTAAAGCAGTTGGGTGTTGTAAACGCTGCTGGTATCGCTGATATGCACCTGTCTGAATCGTTCCTGTAGCTCGGCCAGTTTATCGATGGTTTTCTGCATCAGCTCAGGCGTACGGTAAATGCCGCATCCTTCTTCCATTGCCAGCCCCATCTCATCGCGCAGAGCAGACCAGCTCTCCTTACCCTGCTGATTAACCAGACCTTTTAAGCGGCTTTCGCAATCCCTTGCCTGAGCCTCTACTACGCTGTTGGATTTAGCCGGATGTTGCAGGGCATGCGCGGCGGCATTTTCCCCGGCTAAGCGGCCAAAGACAGCCAGCTCAGCCAGCGAGTTGGAACCCAGCCGGTTGGCACCGTGCAGTCCCACGGACGAACATTCACCCACAGCGAACAGCCCGGAAATGCGTGTTTCACACTGGGTATTCGTTTCTATGCCTCCCATGGTGTAATGCGCGGTAGGTCTGACGGGAACAGGGGCCTGAGCCGGGTCCACGCCGATGTAGGCCTTACTCAGTTCACAGATAAACGGCAGCCGTTCATGCAGCTTCTTCTCGCCAAGATGACGCAGGTCAAGATGAACCACGTCTCCGCGCGGCGTAGCGATGGTGTTGCCTTTCTGCCATTCGTGCCAGAAAGCCTGAGAAACTTTGTCGCGCGGACCCAACTCCATATATTTATTTTTCGGCTGACCGAGTGGGGTTTCCGGGCCCATGCCATAATCCTGCAGGTAGCGATAACCGTGCCTGTTGACCATAATGCCGCCTTCGCCCCGACAGCCTTCGGTCATCAGGATCCCCGATCCGGGAAGCCCGGTGGGATGGTACTGCACAAACTCCATGTCACGCAGCGGCACGCCGTGACGCAGCGCCATCCCCATTCCGTCGCCGGTGACGATACCGCCGTTGGTGTTATAGCGATAGACCCTGGCAGCGCCGCCGGTAGCCAGCACCACCGCCGCAGCATGGATCTGCATCAGCGTGCCTTCCATCATATTCATCGCCACCAGACCGCGCGCTTCGCCTTCATCAACCAGTAAATCGAGCACGAAATGCTCGTCGAAACGCTGGATTTGCGGATATTTCAGCGAGGTTTGATAGAGCGTATGCAGCATATGAAAGCCTGTTTTATCCGCGGCAAACCAGGTACGCTCAATCTTCATGCCGCCAAAGCGGCGAACGTTAATCGAGCCGTCCTCCTTGCGGCTCCAGGGGCAGCCCCACAGTTCAAGCTGCGTCATCTCTCGTGGGCAGTGTTCAACAAAGTAGTCGACCACATCCTGCTCGCAAAGCCAGTCACCGCCTGCAACGGTGTCCTGAAAGTGCAGGTCGAAACTGTCATGGGCCTGAGTTACGGCAGCAGAGCCGCCTTCAGCGGCAACCGTGTGGCTGCGCATGGGATAGACTTTGGAAACCAGCGCAATAGAGAGGGTGGGGTTCGCTTCGGCAGCGGCAATGGCGGCGCGCAGGCCCGCCCCGCCAGCGCCGACAATGACCAGATCGGCAGTACAAGTGTGCACGGTGTTCTCCCTGTCAGACTGTCAGAGTGGAAAAAAGGGGAAACCCTTATTTTTTCCAGGGGCATCAGTATAAAACTGCCCATCACCGCTAAACTTGATATGTTCCGGTATTTGGTCGGGAAATAAACAGAAAAAATGGGAGCGGCGTCAGGGTTTTTACGCGCTGTTGGTCAGACTCTTTACCGCCGCCGGGGAATTTCTCCGCGCAAATTTGTGTGTTCCTGCCGGTACAGGTAGACTGCTTCACCCTGTCTGATGAGGAGTAAAAATGATGAGCGATACGGCCAGCTGGCTGCCGAGCGCACCCATTGCCAATTTGTTGAAGCGTGCGGCAATTATGGCGGAAATTCGGCGGTTCTTTGCCGATCGAGGGGTATTAGAAGTGGAGACCCCCGCCATGAGCCAGGCTACGGTGACCGATGTTCATCTGTTTCCTTTCCAGACCCGTTTCGTCGGGCCAGGCGCGGCGCAGGGGCTGGATCTCTATCTGATGACCAGCCCGGAATACCATATGAAGCGTCTGCTGGCGGCGGGAAGCGGCCCGATCTTTCAGCTTTGCCGCAGCTTCCGTAACGAGGAAGCAGGACGCCACCATAATCCTGAATTCACCATGCTCGAATGGTACCGCCCGCACTACGATATGTACCGGCTGATGAACGAGGTGGACGATCTGTTACAGCAGGTTCTGGAGTGCGCACCCGCAGAAACGCTCTCTTACCAGCAGGCTTTTCTCCGCCACCTGGAGATCGACCCGCTCTCAGCAGACAAAACGCAGCTGCGTGAAGTCGCTGAAAAGCTGGGCGTGGGCGATCTGGCGAGCCGTGAAGAAGACCGCGATACGCTGCTGCAACTGCTGTTTATGATGGGCGTGGAGCCGCAGATCGGTAAAGATAAACCGGCCTTTGTCTATCATTTCCCCGCAAGCCAGGCGGCTCTTGCAGAGATCAGTACTGAGGATCACCGTGTTGCGGAGCGTTTTGAGGTTTACTTCAGGGGAATTGAACTGGCAAATGGTTTCCGCGAGCTGACCGACAGCCGTGAACAGCGTCAGCGGTTCGAGCAGGATAACCGAAAACGTGCCGCGCGCGGCCTGCCGCAGCACCCCATTGATACTCATCTGCTGGCCGCGCTGGCACACGGCATGCCGGACTGTTCAGGCGTGGCGTTAGGCGTGGATCGTATTGTGATGCTGGCACTTAAAGCGGAAACGCTGAGTGAAGTGATCGCTTTCTCCGTCGATCGCTGCTGACCGACCTCAGGAGGCGGTTCTCCACCGCCTCCCTGTTCTGACCTGCCTCAGCCCTCAGCCCGCTTTACAATCCACCTGACCTGTAAGTTCTTGCCGCAGGCGCGCCATTTTGCGCAGGTGTCTTGCGGCCAATCGTTTCCATCCGTACCTGGAACGGTGGGAACGGCATTTCCAGACCATGCTCCTGATAACCGCGCAGGATCAGCTGATGCAGTTCATGACGTAGCGGCATACGGTGACCCATTTCGGCGGCATGAATACGCAGCTCAAACAGCTGTATGCCCTGCTGCAGATCGACCAGATAAACTTCTGCTGGCGGCGTGTCCAGCACGTACTGGCAGCGCTGCGCGGCAGTCAGCAGCACGTTGGTGACCTCTTCACTGTTGGCTTCCGCAGCCGCAGGAATGGTGAGAACCACGCGGGTAACCGAGTCCGAGAGTGACCAGTTGATAAACTGCTCGGTGATAAAGGCCTTGTTCGGCACGATGATCTCTTTGCGGTCCCAGTCGGTAATGGTGGTGGCGCGCGTGTTGATTTTGGTGATGCTGCCGGTTAAATCGCGGATGGTGACGGTATCGCCAATGCGTATCGGCTTCTCAAACAGAATGATCAGGCCCGAGATAAAGTTGGCGAAGATCTCCTGCAAACCAAACCCTAATCCCACACCCAACGCCGCGACCAGCCATTGCAGCTTCGACCAGTCCACGCCAATCATCGAAAAGCCCACCAGCCCACCGACAAAAATCAGCACATATTTGGTCAGAGTAGTGATGGCGTAACCGGTGCCCGGCGTCAGGCTTAAGTGTTGCAGCAGCGCCAGCTCCAGCAGCGCGGGCATGTTTCTCACCAGCTGTGTGGTGATGATCAGCACCAGAACCGCAATCAGTACCGACCCCAGCGTTACCGGTTGCAGGCTCTCAACACCCTGCACGGTGGTACTGGCATCCCAGAGCCTGATGTTTTCCAGAAAACCAAACGCCGAATGGATTTCTGACCAGAGCACGATGACCGAGATCAGGGCGATCAGCGTCAGAATCGAGCGCACCAGCCGCAGCGACTGCGCGCTGATAGCGTCAAGGTCGATCACCGGCTCTTCCACTTCCAGCGTGTCGGAGTTGGTCTGAGCAGTAACGGCTTCCTCTTCCCCTTTTGCCCGTTGCGCCAGGATATCAGCCCGTCGGTTACGGGCGCGATCAAAGGCGATACGTCTGCGCTGAATAAGCATCCAGCGACGAATAATGTGGTAGATCACCAGCAGCAGGAACCAGATAGCCACAGAGGTTTCCAGCCTGGCCAGCAGCGCCTGCGCCGTCGCCAGATAGCCAATGCAGGAAGCCAGCGCGGCTATCAGGGGGATGCAGATCATCAGGTTCCACAGCAGCGTATTGATCAGGTTTTCGCCGTTGCCCTCTTTGTCGAGATGCAGCGGAATGCCTGCCCGCTTCAGGCTGACTGTCACCAGGCTCAGCGCGCCGCAGATCAGAATAAAGCAGAGCCTGCCCAGCGTGGAGGAGAACTGTCTGTCGTCCAGATTATCAAAGCTTATCAATAACATAATCAACGGCACAACCAGCCCGACACAAAGCGTATAAAAACGCATCGCGCGGGCAACCCGCGCCTGGGGCCAGCGGAAATGCACGATGAACAGCCCCTGAGAGCGGGCAAAAGAGGCGCTAATCATAAACGCCCACAGCAGCGGCACCGTCGCCGTGACGCCATCGCCAATAGCAACGGCGATAGGGTAGGGCCAGGCGTGTTGCAGCCCGTAGCCGAGCGCCATCCAGAGCACAGGAAGGGGCAGGGCAACCAGGATTGACCAGAACACAGTACGCATTGTCAGACCAAAGCGATCCTGGGTGACTTTGCCCACTTTGCTGGCCGAGCGAGCCATAAAATCGCGATAATGACGGCGGGAGCTAAGGCTGAAGCCCACCAGCAACACGGCGCCAAGAATGGGGATCACGGTTTCACGGCTGGTAAACATCATAACCAGCGCGCCGCCCATCTGACCGAGAGTATCCAGAGAAAGCAGGCTTTTCAGATCGCGCGCCAGATCCAGCGGGAAGTTCAGGCTCAAGGCATTCACGTCCGCCGTCCAGAACAGATAGCGGTGCGTGGCCTCTTTCACTTCGTGGAGCGCATCCTCCAGCTGACCATTGGCTACCTTCAGCTTGGTAACCTCCAGGATCAGGTTGTCACAGCCGGAAAGTAAAGAGTTTATCAGCTCACGCTGGGTCTTGATTTGCGCTTCAAGAATGCGCTTTTGATCGTTGGTGAGCGGGCTGCCATCATCCTGCTTTAGTTTGCGCAACTGCTGCTGCTGCTCAAGAAGATCTTCATAGCGCAGCCGCTGTACCCGCAGTTCACCCATTTCAATATCAAGCTGCTGGGGTTTGGGCATTTCAGGCAGGCGGGCAACCTGCGCGCGCAGGGCTTCGCCCAGTACGTTAGAGACCCCCAGCCACTGCGACTGTTCGCGAATGGTGCTCAGCGCCTGACGAACCTGAATGGTCTGGTTGGTGGCAGTACGCTGCTGGGAAGCCACAAGGTCCATGCGCTGCGCCTGCTGATTCAGGTCATTGGAAAGCTCGCGGTTGACGCGGAACTGTTTACTGATATTTTTCGGCAGCTCGCCGCTGTTTTCTGCCAGCTGTTCGGTGCGCTCCAGCGCAATTTCCGCTTCGCGCTGACGGCGGCTGTTGAGCTGATTACGAAGATCCTGCAGATAGGTATCAAGCTGGGCGGCCTTGCGCTGATGCAGCTCGCTCCGCATTCTGGCCAACTCCTGACGATTGTTGGCGGAGAGCTGAGCCAGCTCCAGCTCATCCACTTTGGCTTTTTGCGCGGCGGATTCGGCCTGACGGGCGACAAGCTGGGCCTGCGCCAGCGGCGTAGTAGCCGAAGGCTGTCCCTGGAGGCGGCGTTCAATCTCGTTCAACGCCCGACGCGCTTCCGTCTGCTGCTGGGGAAGCTGAGCCAGAGAGTCGCTGATTTCACGGGCGCGGTCCTGCTCCTGCTGCGCCTGGCGACCCTCTTCCAGCAGCTGGCTGCTGACCTGAAGGATCTCCTGATCCAGTTCTGGTGCGGTGATGGTGCTGCTGAGGGTTTTAGGGCTCTCCGCCAGCGCGACGATCTGCTGGCGAAGCTCGCGGGAGAGTTTGGGGAAGCCGTCAATAACCTGCTGATACTCATCTGAATTGGCGAGCGATTTATCCCTCTCGTCCAGCCAGTTCAACGCCGTTTGCAGCGCATCCACGACGTCCGCCTGATTCGGCATATTTTTATCCGACTTCGCCTCGTCAAGCTGTTGCCTGACAGGGGCGGCGTCGGGTGCACTGGCACCCCAGGCTGGCTGGAGAAGTACCCAGCCCAATAAAACGGTGAGAATCAGGCGTAACATGCGTGTCTGCTATGAGTGGTGGAGAACATCTTCCGCACTGGTTTTCTGCAGTGCGATAGCCAGCGTCTGACCCAGGCGCGTGACGGTTTCTGGCGTCAGGCTCTCGGCCAGCTTAACCCGATCTTTGGCAAACAGGTTGATCACCGTAGAACCCAGCTTGAAACGGCCCATTTCCTGGCCTTTAAGCAGCACTACCGACTCTTCAGATTCTGCACCCGGCCAGCTCCAGCGTTTGATTACACCTTCACGCGGCGGCGTTACGGTGCCAGCCCAGACGGTTTCGATGCTACCGACGATCGTTGCGCCTACCAGAATCTGCGCCATCGGACCAAATTCGGTATCAAACAGGCAGATAACGCGTTCGTTACGGGCAAACAGGTTTGGAATATTCTGAGCCGTTAGCGGATTAACCGAGTAGAGATCCCCTGGCACGTAGATCATTTCACGCAGGATGCCGTTGCAGGGCATATGCACCCGGTGATAATCCCTGGGTGCCAGGTAAATGGTCACAAACTCGCCGTCGCGGAACATCTCAGTCATCGCCGCGTTACCCGCCAGCAGCGCTTCCAGCGAATAGGTATGCCCCTTCGCCTGGAAAATCTGGTCGCCATCAATATGACCGCACTGGCTGATCGCGCCGTCGGCAGGCAGCACCAGCAAATTCGGATCGGTTTCAATCGGTCTGGCTTCGTCACGCAGTGGGCGGACAAAGAAGTCGTTAAAGGTGCGGTAGCTTGCCGTGTCCGGTTTCTGAGCCTCTTTCATATCGACTTTATAGAACCAGACAAAGGTATCGATAACCGCTTTAGTCAGCCAGCCTGCGCGTTTTCCTGCGCCCCAGCCGGCGAGTTCAGTCAGGCCTTTTTTAGGTAAAACAGCGTTCAGGCCGAGTTTAAGACGATCCAACACAGTAGCCTCCTGGCTTGATCAGACAAATAGAGAAACGGGGCGGATTGTAACAGTGCCCTGGTGATTAGGCTATGGTGCCCGCCCGCTGTTTGCAGGCGGGCCAGTATTAGTCACTGTTTTCTGAAAAACTACGCCGTGTTTTCAGTTGCATATCAGACATGCTATCCAGAATTCGGTGGTAGCTTTCAAAGCGTGCTCGCGCGATTTCGCCTTTTTCTACGGCTTCACGAATGGCACAGCCGGGATCGTTATCATGTTTGCAATCACGGAATTTACAGTGACCTAAATACTCACGAAATTCGACAAATCCCCGGGTGATTTGTTCCGGTTCAAGATGCCATAAACCGAATTCGCGCACGCCAGGGGAGTCAATCACATCGCCGCCATGGGGGAAATGGTAGAGGCGGGAGGCGGTGGTGGTGTGCTGACCCAGGCCGGAAACGTCTGATACGTCATTGGTCAGGATCTCATTGGTACCCAGTTCCAGCCCCAGCAGGGTATTCAAAAGGCTGGATTTACCCACGCCAGACTGCCCGGCAAAGATGCTGATTCGCCCGGTCAGCGCGGCTTCCAGCTCTTCCAGACCGTTCTTTTGATGGCTGGAAACCATCAACACGCGGTAGCCAATATTGCGGTAGATCTCCATCTGCTTGTCAACGAACTCACGGCCTTTATCATCCAGCAGGTCCGTTTTGTTCAGCACCAGCAGCGGCTCCACGTCGAGCGTTTCACTGGCTATCAGATAGCGATCTATGATGTTCAGCGACAGCTCGGGCAGGATCGCAGAGACAATAATAATCTGATTGAGATTGGCGGCAATCGGCTTCACGCCATCATAAAAATCAGGACGCGTCAGGACGGAGGTGCGTTCATGGACCGCCTCCACAATGCCTTTGACGGTCGCGCCGCCTTGCACTCCGGGGCGCCAGAGCACGCGGTCGCCGGTTACCAGCGAACGAATAGTTCGGCGGATATTGCAGCGGTGTACTGAACCATCCGCATCTTCCACATCAGCGTGCATACCAAAACGGCTAATGACCACACCGTCCCGCGCTTCGCCAAACAGGCTGTCATCGGGTTCTGGTTTATCCGCACGCTGTTTAAGACGGCGGTCGTGGTTGGCACTCACGCGACGTTGCTGACCTTTGGACAGTTTGTTTTTACTCACTCTTCCTCTCACGTTTGGCAGGCTTCGCCCTGACAGGGCAAAACGTTTATGATACACCCTAATGTTTGATGATATAAGCCACGGTGAGGATCCCTATGCCTGCAAATGCCAGTAACCTGATTTGGATTGACCTTGAAATGACCGGGCTGGACCCGGAACAGGATCGTATTATTGAGATTGCCACCCTGGTAACCGATGCCGATCTCAATATCCTGGCGGAAGGCCCGGTCTTTGCCGTGCATCAGTCCGATGCTCAGCTTGCGCTGATGGACGAGTGGAATGTAAACACGCATACCAACAGCGGTCTTGTCGAGCGCGTTAAGGCCAGCCAGTATGATGACCGTGCGGCAGAACTGGCGACCATCGCCTTTTTGCAAGAGTGGGTGCCTGCCAACAGTTCACCCATTTGTGGCAACAGCATCGGCCAGGATCGTCGCTTCCTGTTTAAATATATGCCGGAACTGGAAGCTTACTTCCACTACCGTTACCTTGACGTCAGCACGCTGAAGGAGCTGGCACGCCGCTGGAAGCCCGCTATTTTGCCAGGTTTTAAAAAGCAGGGCACTCACCAGGCGATGGATGATATTCGTGAATCGGTAGCGGAACTGGCTTATTACCGCGAACATTTTATCCAGCTGTAAACCAAATTGCCTGTCATTGCTGATTAAATTACCACTTTGTTGATTTAATCAGCAGTCGAGCGAAAAAGAGAAATTTTTTCCGTTAACAGGCTTGCGGCAGGTCTGTTTTCTCGTATAATGCGCACCCCGTACCGAGACACTTTTTTACTCGTTACGCAGAGCGGGAATAGCTCAGTTGGTAGAGCACGACCTTGCCAAGGTCGGGGTCGCGAGTTCGAGTCTCGTTTCCCGCTCCAAATTGATTTTGTAGTATTGCAGCAAGCACCCAAGCGGGAATAGCTCAGTTGGTAGAGCACGACCTTGCCAAGGTCGGGGTCGCGAGTTCGAGTCTCGTTTCCCGCTCCAAATGTTTGTTGCAGACCGTCACCAGATATCCAAGCGGGAATAGCTCAGTTGGTAGAGCACGACCTTGCCAAGGTCGGGGTCGCGAGTTCGAGTCTCGTTTCCCGCTCCAGAACATCACCCTTCTTTTTTACAGTCGATTTATCCACAGGGATAAGCCGCCTGCGCGTCGCTTTTTATCACCTTTTGCAAAAGTTCTTTAACAGAGTTATCCACAAGTTAATCCTGTACATAGCGTGCTCTGTTGGGAAGTAAATGCTTACGTTTATTATGTAATCTATTGTTTTTACAGCTTATATCAATATTACAAATTGTTATCCGGATCGCTTGTGCTTTCTGTTACGATTGAATGACAACAAGTTTTTATTTTTATACACAGCGTGTGGACAAATTTAGCCACAGCCCGGCTGTACACTTATGCATCGCGTGTTAATCCTTTTTCTACTGCCCTTACCAGCCTTTTCTGCTGTCCATTTATCGCTATGGCATTTTCACTGCGGCGGGCTAACTGCTGGTTGAGCGCCCAGCGAATATGTTCATCCAGCATCGCATTTTCCCCCAGCCTGGCTTCCAGCGCGGCAACATTTTCTGCTGACCAGGGCGCGTTACCCAGCGCCACGGCAATGTTGCGCAACCAACGCAGATGACCAATACGCCGTATGGCTGAACCTTCCGTTGTCCGCAGGAATTTTGCCTCATCCCAGGCGAACAGCTCCGTCAGCGGCGGGGCGTGCAGCACGGCACGAGGGCTGAAGTCCTCTTCATCGGTCAACTGACCATAGCGATTCCAGGGACAGATCAACTGACAATCATCGCAGCCGTAGATCCTGTTACCAATCAGCGGCCTGAACTCTTCCGGAATTGCGCCCTCCAACTCAATGGTCATATAGGAAATGCAGCGTCTGGCGTCTACTTTATAGGGTTCGACAATGGCGTTGGTGGGGCAGATAGTCAGGCAGGCAACGCAGCGCCCACACTGCTCTTCCTGCGGTTGATCAACGGGCAGCGGCAGATCGATCAGCAGCTCGCCAAGGAAAAACCACGATCCCGCTTCACGGTTGAGAATCAGCGAATGTTTGCCTGTCCAGCCCAGTCCCGCTTTTGCTGCCAGCGGCCTTTCCAGAACCGGTGCGGAGTCCACGAAAGGGCGGAACTGCGCCTCTGAACAGCGTTCGCGGATTAAGTCTCCGAGCTTTTTCAGTCGATTGCGTAATACTTTATGGTAATCGCGCCCGAGAGCATAGCGGCTGACATAGCCCAGCTCAGGATTTTTCAGGGTGCTGGCGAAGGCCGCTTTGGCGGGAAGATAATTCATCCGTACGCTGATGACCCGCAGCGTACCGGGCAACAGTTCATGGGGACGGGCGCGCATCATGCCGTGACGCGCCATCCACTCCATCTCTCCATGATACTGGTTGTCCAGCCAGGCCTGCAGGCGCGGCTCTTCAGGGCTTAAATCTGTATCACAGATGCCCACTTGCTGAAAGCCGAGTTCCTGCCCCCACTGTTTAATATCCCGGGCAAGTTGATGGAGATCGAGAGGATGCGACATGACTAACCTAAACCAACAAATTAACCCCACCAGTTTACCCTATTCTGTCTGGCCTGTAGAGGCGATGGCGCAGCTTGAGCAGGAAGCCGCAGATGCGCTGGGCTTAACGATGTTTGAACTGATGCAGCGGGCGGGGGAAGCAGCTTTTGCCACACTGCGTAAACAGTGGCCTGACAGCCTTCACTGGTTGATTTTGTGTGGGCAGGGTAATAACGGCGGCGATGGGTTTGTGGTCGCCAGACTCGCCCAGTCGGCGGGGCTTTCCGTCACGGTGATCGCTTGCGAAGGCAGCAAACCGCTGCCTGAAGAAGCGGCACAGGCACGGGATGCCTGGCTGGCGGCAGGCGGCGTTATTCACGATCCGGCTACTACCTGGCCGGAAAAAGTTGATGTGATTGTCGATGCGTTGCTGGGAACGGGGTTAAACCGGCCGCCAGAAACGCCTTACACCGAACTGATCGATAAAGCGAATGCGCATCGGGCCGATATTTTTGCGGTAGATATTCCTTCAGGGTTAGTAGCTGCTAACGGTACAGCGCCTGGTGCTGTGATATCCGCCACCCACACGCTGACGTTTATCGCCCTTAAGCCGGGCTTGTTAACCGGCAAAGCGCGCGATTATATCGGGCAATTGCATTTCCACGCCCTGAGCCTCGACAGCTGGCTTGCCGGGCAGGAAGCGCCTCTGGCACGTTTTGATGCCTCCTCGCTTTCACGTTGGTTGCAACCCCGCAAGCCCACCTCGCATAAAGGAGATCATGGCAAGCTGGTTATTATCGGCGGCGATCACGGCACCGCTGGCGCCATTCGCATGACGGGAGAAGCGGCGCTGCGCGCTGGAGCGGGATTAGTGCGAGTACTTACTCACAAAGACAATATTACGCCGCTGCTGACGGCGCGGCCCGAACTGATGGTACAGGAATTAACGGGACAGGCGATTGACGAGGCTCTGGAGTGGGCGGACGTGATCGTAGTCGGTCCCGGCCTGGGCCAGGGTGAATGGGGGAAAAAAGCGCTGGAAAAGGTGGAAAATTCTCAGAAACCGATGCTTTGGGACGCAGATGCGCTTAACCTGCTGGCAATCAGACCCGATAAACGTCAAAATCGGATAATTACCCCCCATCCGGGTGAAGCGGCTCGCTTACTGAACGGCAAGACCAGTGAAATTGAGAGTGACCGCTTACATTCAGCCAGAGAATTGGCAAAGCGCTACGGTGGCGTAGTGGTACTGAAAGGGGCGGGCACCATTATCGCCAGTGAAACCGGTGAGATGGCCTTTGCCGATGTGGGGAATGCAGGCATGGCTTCCGGCGGTATGGGAGATGTATTGTCAGGCATCATTGGCAGTTTGTTAGGGCAAAAGCTCTCACTGTTCGATGCAGCCTGCGCAGGATGCGTAGCCCACGGTGCGGCGGCTGAAGCGGTTTCTGCCCGCTATGGCACGAGGGGAATGGTGGCGACCGATCTTTTTTCCGAGCTGTATCTTTTTGTTAATCCAGAGATTCTGAATAAATAAGCATGAAGACCTGTGTAATCGCATTGTCCGATGAGGCTGCAACCCTCGCTTTAGGTGCCAGTCTGGCCCGTGCCAGTCAGGGCGCGGTGACCATCTATCTTTATGGCGACCTGGGCGCCGGAAAAACCACTTTCAGCCGCGGTTTCCTGCAGGCGTCAGGTCATAAGGGCAACGTTAAAAGCCCTACCTATACGCTGGTGGAACCCTATCTTTTGCCCGACCGGCAGATTTACCACTTCGATCTCTATCGCCTGGCCGACCCGGAAGAGCTTGAATTTATGGGCATCCGCGACTATTTCACCGGCGAAAGCATCTGCCTGGTGGAGTGGCCGCAACAGGGCGCCGGCTTCCTGCCCGTGCCGGATATTGAATTATCCCTGAGTTATCAGGGCGACGCGCGTCAGGCAAAACTCACCGCCTGCAGCGCCGTTGGGGAAAAGATGGTTCAGCAAGTCGCGGCGGAAAAGGATTGGCAATGAGATTGCGCATGAAGTTTGGTTTGGTACTGGCGCTTTTACTGTCCACATTCAGCACGCTTGCAGCCAATTTATCCGATATCCAGGTCTCCAACGGTGATGACAAAGCCACCGTAACGCTGAGTTTCAGCGGACAGCCCATCTATGGTTTTTTCCCGCTGCATAACCCTGACCGGGTGGTGCTGGATATTCGTCAAAGCGGCGTGGTAAAAGGGCTGCCGCTAAGCTTCAGCGGCGAGAATATTGTTAAGCGCATTCGCTCCAGCCAGCCTAAAGATAATCAAAGTATCCGGCTGGTGTTTGAGCTGACGCAGGCGGGCAAAACCCGTGCCGTCACGCAGCGTAACGGCAATAACTACAATGTGGTGTTCACCATCAACGGCACCAAATCCGCCACCAGATCAACCCGTAGTGCGGCTGCAGTGAGCAGCGCTTCACGAAGCGCATCTTCTTCTCCGAAAGAGAATCCTTTTAAAGCCAACCCTGTGACAACCGTTACCAGCGGCAACCAGGTTGTGGCGCCTGGCAGAACGCCTCGCTCAGTCAATGAGCAGGTGATTGTGGCAATTGATGCCGGTCATGGTGGTCAGGACCCCGGCGCGATTGGCCCGGGCGGCTTGAAAGAGAAGAATGTGACCATCGCAATTGCCCGCAAGCTCAAGGCGTTGCTGAATGTTGACCCGATGTTCAAAGGGGTAATGACCCGCGACGGCGACTACTTTATCTCGGTGATGGGACGTTCAGACGTTGCGCGCAAGCAGAATGCCAACGTACTGGTCTCTGTGCATGCCGATGCCGCGCCGAACCGCAGCGCCTCCGGTGCCTCTGTCTGGGTGCTCTCTAACCGTCGTGCCAACAGTGAGATGGCGGGCTGGCTGGAGCAGCATGAGAAGCAGTCTGAGCTACTGGGCGGGGCGGGAGATCTGTTGGCGAACAGTCAGGCAGATCCCTACCTCAGCCAGGCGGTACTGGATCTGCAGTTCGGCCACTCGCAGCGGGTTGGCTATGATGTCGCTGTTAAGGTTATTGCGCAGCTTCAGCGCGTGGGGTCGCTTCATAAGCGTCGGCCGGAACATGCCAGCCTGGGCGTGCTTCGCTCGCCGGATATTCCCTCTCTGCTGGTGGAAACCGGCTTTATCAGTAATCCTTCGGAGGAGCGACTGCTGGGCAGTAGCGCATACCAGCAGAAGATTGCCGAGTCGATTTATAAAGGACTCCGCAACTACTTCCTGGCGCACCCGCTGCAATCTATCCCAAAGGAGGAAAACCGCCCCTTGCAGTCCGCAGCGGCGGTTAATGTTGAACCCAACCCGGCACCTGAATCGACCCAATACACTGGGGCAACTCAGCGCCATGTGGTAAAACGGGGAGAGACGCTTTCCGGCATCGCCGCGCAATATGGCGTGAGTATGTCGACGTTGCGCTCACTTAATTCCCTGAAGCGCGATGTCGTCTGGGTTGGACAGCGATTAAAAGTTCCGGCGGGCGGCAGCGTGGCGAAAACGCCGACACGGCATAAAGTGGTGCGTGGCGACTCGCTCACCGCCATTGCCGCCCATTATGGCGTCAGCCCGCAGGCGATACAGCAGGCGAATAAAATGAAGTCGCAAAACGTTATGCTGGGGCAGACCCTGAAAATTCCGGCTTCGTAAAGCTGGCGGCAGCGTCTTGTTTCCTGACGTTTGCAGGCCGTTCGGGCAATTTCATTTATCACAAGGACTTAACTATGCCGATTCAGGTGTTGCCTCCTCAGCTTGCTAACCAGATAGCCGCTGGTGAAGTGGTGGAGCGGCCAGCGTCGGTAGTCAAAGAGCTGGTGGAAAATAGTCTGGACGCCGGTGCCACGCGCATCGATATCGAGATTGATAAGGGTGGCGCGAAGCTGATCCGCATCCGCGACAACGGCAGCGGTATTGGTAAAGATGAGCTGTCGATGGCGCTTGCGCGTCACGCCACCAGCAAAATCACCACGCTGGACGATCTGGAAGCGATTACCAGCCTCGGTTTCCGGGGTGAAGCGCTGGCCAGTATCAGTTCAGTATCAAGGCTCACGCTGACCTCGCGCACAGCAATGCAGGCAGAAGCATGGCAAGCCTACGCCGAAGGCCGTGAGATGGCGGTGACGTTAAAGCCTGCGGCCCACCCGGTGGGAACCACGCTGGAAGTATTAGATCTCTTCTATAACACGCCAGCCCGGCGCAAATTTATGCGCACCGAGAAAACTGAATTCACCCACATAGATGAAATTATCCGCCGTATTGCGCTGGCGCGGTTTGATGTCGCCTTTTCACTGACCCACAACGGTAAATTGATCCGCCAGTATCGCGGCGTGAAAGAGAGCAGCCAGCGTGAACGCAGGCTTGGCGCGATTTGCGGAACGGGTTTTCTGACCCACGCCCTGGCGATTGAGTGGCAGCATGGCGATCTGAGCCTGCGGGGTTGGGTGGCTGACCCTGTGGGATCGCGCACTATTACGGATCTGCAATATTGCTACGTGAATGGCCGGATGATGCGCGATCGGTTGATCAATCATGCCATCCGCCAGGCCTATCAGGACAAGCTGGGAGAGAATCACCAGCCCGCCTATGTGCTCTATCTGGAAATCGATCCGCATCAGGTAGACGTTAACGTCCATCCCGCCAAGCATGAAGTGCGCTTTCATCAGTCACGACTGGTACATGACTTCATCTATCAGGGGGTGGTGAGCGTGCTACAGGAGACGGGCACACCCGCCAGCGAGACAGAAGATCCTGCCCGCTGGCAGCCTGAAAATCGTCAGGCAGCGGGCGGAAACCATTTCGCCATTCCGGCGCCGGCAAGCACGTCAGGGCAGGACGAGGGTTCAGGCTCTTATGCACAAGGCAATTCCGTCGCCCGTGGCGCTTCATCAGGTTCAGACCGACGCGCCACCGTGGCTACTTCATCAGTGTCGGGCGGAACGTCAAAGACGGGCGCGGCTTCCCCTGCCTGGCAGCGCCAGGAACCGGCCTACCAGAAAAGGGAAGGGAAAGCCTATCAGCAGCTCCTGCAAACACCGGAAAGCGCCAGGGCTGAAGAGCCACAGCCACTGCCCGAAAAAGCCAGGGAGACGCCGCTCAGCGCTCACAGTCAGAGCTTTGGCCGCGTACTGACGGTGCTCAGGGAGTGCTATGCCGTGGTTGAAGCACAGGAGCGGCTGGCGCTGATCAATCTACCGGTGGCGGAGCGCTGGCTGAAACAGGCGCAGCTGGAGCCAGGCGTGGAGGGGCTGAAACCGCAGCCGCTGCTGATTCCGGTGCGGCTGAAAATGGAGAAGCCGGAGCGGGAAGCGATAGGCCAGCATGCCGATTTATTGGCGAGAATGGGCATTGATCTGCAGGCAGATTCGCATCACGTGACGCTTCGTGCCGTACCTTTACCATTACGCCAACAAAATTTACAAAACTTGATTCCAGACCTGTTAGGCTATCTCGCCCGGCAGCAGGATGCGTCGGCAACGCAGGTGGCGCAATGGTTAGCGCGCCATTGTGCCGCAGAGCATCCACACTGGAATCACTCGCAGGCGATTGCACTGCTGGCTGAAGTTGAACGACTTTGTCCGCAGTTACTGAAATCGCCACCTTCTGGTTTTTTACAGCACATCGATACAGAACTGGCGATGAACGCCCTGAAGCATGAGTGAAACATCCAAGGCTGGCCGGCCAAAGGCAATTTTTTTGATGGGGCCAACGGCTTCCGGTAAAACCGCGCTGGCAATTGCATTACGTCAGCAGCTGCCGGTTGAGTTAATCAGCGTCGATTCGGCTCTGATCTATCGCGGAATGGATATTGGTACTGCCAAACCTTCCGCAGAAGAACTGGCGTTGGCACCCCATCGTTTGCTGGACATTCGCGACCCTTCTGAGGCCTATTCCGCCGCAGAGTTTCGTCGGGATGCGCTCGCAGAAATGGCGGAGATTACCCAAAGCGGTCGTATTCCGTTGCTTGTTGGTGGCACCATGCTCTATTACAAGGCTTTGCTGGAAGGATTGTCGCCGTTGCCCCCGGCGGATCCGGAAGTGCGTCAGCGTATTGAGCAGCAGGCGAATGAAAGGGGGTGGGATGCCCTTCATCGTCAATTATGTGAGATAGATCCCGTTGCTGGAAATCGTATTCATCCGAATGATCCCCAGAGACTCTCGCGAGCACTGGAAGTTTTTTTTATTTCGGGTAAAACTTTAACGGAACTGACTAAAACCGCTGGCGAAGCGTTGCCCTACGATGTTGTCCAGTTCGCGATTGCGCCTCAGCATCGCGAAGCGATCCATCAGCGTATTGAGCTGCGTTTTCAGCAGATGTTGGCGTCAGGGTTTGAAGCGGAGGCTCGGGCGTTATACGCACGAGGTGATTTGCATACGGACATGCCTTCCATTCGTTGTGTGGGTTATCGCCAGATGTGGTCATATTTAGCGGGCGAAATCACTTACGATGACATGGTTTATCGGGGAATTTGTGCGACCCGGCAGCTGGCTAAGCGACAGATAACCTGGTTGCGTGGCTGGAAGGAGGTTCACTGGCTGGATAGCGAACAACCGGAAGCCGCACAGGATACCCTGTTACAGGTTCTTAGTGCGAAGCCTGGGTGATTGTGTACAATTAGTGCATTATCTTGCGCAAATTTTTACGCAGTATTTCAGAGCGTTCATGCTCTTAAGTAGTAAACAACAAGCATATAAGGAAAAGATAGAATGGCTAAGGGGCAATCATTGCAAGATCCGTTCTTAAACGCGCTGCGTCGTGAACGTGTTCCGGTTT
The DNA here is from genome assembly GCF_033657285.1 of Erwinia sp. MMLR14_017. Lineage (NCBI taxonomy): Bacteria > Pseudomonadati > Pseudomonadota > Gammaproteobacteria > Enterobacterales > Erwiniaceae > Erwinia > Erwinia sp. MMLR14_017. The sequence continues at coordinate 206,076 of NZ_JAWVWP010000001.1, forward strand.
CGATTTATTTGGTGAATGGTATCAAACTTCAGGGTCAGATCGAGTCGTTTGATCAATTTGTAATTTTATTGAAGAACACGGTTAGCCAGATGGTGTACAAGCACGCTATCTCTACTGTTGTTCCGTCCCGCCCGGTCTCCCATCATAGCAACAATACGGGTGGCGGAAGCAGCAACTATCATCATGGCAGCACCCAGGGGGCTTCTACTCAGCCTCAGCAAGAGAGTGACGACGCAGAGTAATGACTGCGCTTCCATGACGGGGCACCTCTTTAACCAGGTTCCCCGTCCTGGCAGTTCGCCCGAAAGGCTCTTCGCTGACCAGCGAGGCCATATCGCGCAAAAAAACGCCGTCTGCTTCAGCAGGCGCGCATTTAAAATCTGATATTCACGCAGTATGGCCATCCGTGTAGCAGGTTTAACAAGGTTCTGAGAGGTTTTAAGTTTGTTTGACCGTTATGATGCCGGTGAGCAGGCCGTACTGGTACACATCTATTTTTCCCAAGACCGGGATATGGAAGATTTGCAGGAATTCGAAACCCTGGTCTCTTCTGCGGGTGTCGAAGCGCTGCGAGTTATTACCGGTAGCCGAAAAGCGCCCCATCCAAAATATTTCGTCGGTGAAGGAAAGGCTGTAGAGATTGCAGAGGCAGTAAAAGCCAGCGGTGCATCGGTGGTGCTGTTCGATCACGCCCTTAGCCCGGCCCAGGAACGAAACCTGGAAGCCCTTTGTGAATGCCGAGTCATCGACCGGACAGGTCTGATCCTGGATATCTTTGCCCAACGCGCCCGTACCCATGAAGGTAAACTGCAGGTGGAGCTGGCACAGCTGCGCCATCTGGCTACTCGTCTTGTACGGGGCTGGACTCACCTTGAACGCCAGAAAGGCGGTATTGGCCTGCGCGGCCCGGGTGAAACGCAGTTGGAAACAGACCGTCGCTTACTGCGCAATCGTATTACGCTGATTCTCTCGCGTCTTGAGCGCGTGGCGAAACAGCGTGAACAGGGGCGTCAGGCGCGTAACAAGGCTGATGTACCTACCCTTTCACTGGTGGGGTATACCAATGCCGGGAAATCCACGCTGTTTAATCGCCTGACCTCCGCTGAGGTTTATGTCGCTGACCAGCTGTTTGCCACGCTGGACCCGACGCTGCGGCGCGTTGACGTTGAAGATGTCGGCGAAGTGGTGCTGGCGGATACCGTTGGGTTTATTCGTCATCTGCCGCATGATTTAGTGGCGGCATTTAAAGCCACGCTGCAGGAAACGCGTGAAGCGACGCTCTTAATCCACGTGATTGATGCTTCTGACCTGCGTGTTGATGAAAATATTAAAGCTGTTGAAGAGGTGCTGGAAGAGATCGAATCCAATGAGATCCCCACGCTTCAGGTGATGAATAAGATCGACATGCTCGAAGAATTTGTGCCGAGAATCGATCGTGATGAAGAGAATTTGCCGGTCCGCGTCTGGCTTTCCGCCCAGACGGGAGAGGGGATTTCGCTGCTGTTCCAGGCGCTGACCGAGCGGCTGGCGGGCGAAATTGCGCAGTATAATTTGCGTCTGCCGCCAGAAGCAGGGCGGTTACGCAGCCGTTTTTATCAGCTTCAGGCGATAGAAAAAGAGTGGAACGAAGACGATGGTAGCGTAAGTTTACAAATACGCATGCCAATCGTTGACTGGCGTCGACTGTGTAAACAGGAACCGACGCTGGTGGATTACATTGTTTGACTGATTTTGCCTGACACGCGTATCCCGGCCTTGGGATACCACCGCACACACAATTATATGGAGTATAAACATGGCGTGGAATCAGCCCGGGAATAACGGACAGGACCGCGACCCGTGGGGGAGCAGCAATAATCAAGGCGGCAACTCTGGGGGAAATAAGGGAGGGCGCGATAAGGGGCCTCCTGATTTGGATGATATTTTTCGTAAGCTGAGCAAAAAGCTTGGCGGTTTCGGCGGTGGTAAAAACGACAACAGCGGCGGACAATCTGGTCCTAATCGCAGTGGTCGTCTGATTGGTATTGTCGTGGTTGCGGCGGTAGTGATTTGGGCCGGTAGTGGTTTCTACACCATCAAAGAAGCGGAACGCGGTGTGGTAACACGCTTCGGTAAATTCAGTCATCTGGTTGAGCCTGGTCTTAACTGGAAACCGACCTTTATCGATCAGGTCCGTGCGGTGAATGTGGAGGCGGTGCGCGAGCTGTCGGCTTCCGGCACCATGTTGACCTCTGATGAGAACGTTGTACGCGTTGAAATGAACGTGCAGTACCGCGTCACTAACCCTGAGCGCTACCTGTTTGCGGTAACCAGCGCGGATGACAGCTTGCGTCAGGCAACGGACAGCGCGCTGCGTGGCGTTATTGGCCGTTCAACCATGGACCGCATTCTGACCGAAGGCCGTACCGTGGTGCGTAGCGATACCCAGCGCGAGCTGGAAGAGACTATCCGTCCTTACGATATGGGCATCACGCTGCTGGATGTTAACTTCCAGACGGCACGTCCACCGGAAGATGTTAAGGCGTCGTTCGATGATGCCATTGCCGCGCGCGAAAACCGCGAGCAGTCCGTCCGTGAGGCTGAAGCCTATGCCAATGACAAACTGCCACGCGCCCGTGGTGATGCGCAGGGCATTTTAGAAAAAGCCCGCGCCTATAAAGCGCGCGTCACGCTGGAAGCTCAGGGTGAAGTGGACAGCTTTGCCCGCATCCTGCCGGAATATAAGGCCGCGCCGCAGATTACCCGTGAACGTCTCTATATCGAGACCATGGAACGCGTGCTGGGTCATACCCGTAAGATTCTGGTCAATGATAAAGGCAACAGCCTGATGGTGCTGCCACTGGATCAGATCATGCGTGGACAGACTGGCGGAACAACGAGTAATAACCGGGACGGCGGCAGCAGCTTGCTGCGCATGCCACCGGCGAACAGTAACGATCGCGCCACCGGCAGTTCGTCGTTCAGCCCGGACGACATCATGGATCAGCGCCGGGTGAATGCTCAGCGTAACGATACCCAGCGCGAAGGGAGAGAGTAAGCGATGCGTAAGCCATTAATCGTTGTATTGATTGTTGTGCTGGTGGTGCTTTACGCGTCACTGTTTGTGGTGCAGGAAGGCCAGCGCGGTATTGTGATGCGCTTCGGCAAAGTTCTGCGTGATGATGAAAACAAACCGCTGGTCTATGCGCCAGGTCTGCACTTCAAGATCCCATTCCTGGAATCCGTGAAGTCGCTGGATGCCCGTATTCAGACCATGGATAACCAGGCCGACCGCTTCGTCACCAAAGAGAAGAAAGATCTGATCGTCGATTCCTATATCAAATGGCGTATCAGCGACTTTAGCCGTTACTATCTGGCCACGGGTGGCGGCGACGTCTCTCAGGCGGAAGTGCTGCTGAAGCGTAAGTTCAGTGACCGTTTGCGTTCTGAAATCGGTCGCCTGGACGTGAAGGATATCGTTACTGACTCCCGTGGCCGTCTGACTACCGATGTGCGTGATGCGCTGAACACGGGTAGCGCAGGTCAGGATGATGATGTGGCGACGCCTGCGGCAGATGATGCTATCGCGTCAGCGGCGGCACGCGTTGAGCGTGAAACCACCAGCAATGAGCCAGCTATCAATCCAAACAGCATGGCGGCATTGGGTATTCAGGTTGTGGATGTGCGCATCAAGCAGATTAACCTGCCGACCGAAGTCTCCGATGCTATCTATGCCCGTATGCGTGCTGAGCGTGAATCTGTGGCCCGTAGCCAGCGTGCTCAGGGTGCGGAAGAAGCGGCTAAAGTCAGAGCGCAGGCGGACTATGAAGTGGAGCGTACGCTGGCAGAAGCACGTCGCCAGGCGCTGATCACTCAGGGTGAGGGAGATGCCGAAGCGGCCAAACTGTTTGCTGACGCATTCAGCCAGGACCCGGACTTCTACGCCTTCATTCGTAGCCTGCGTGCCTATGAAAACAGCTTCAACAGCAACCAGGATGTGATGGTGCTGAGCCCGGACAGCGATTTCTTCCGCTTTATGAAATCGCCTTCTAACGCCACCCGCTAAGAATCTGTTATAAAGCAAGGGGCCGGATTTTTCCGGCCCCTTTTTTATGCTCATCAGCGGAAAACAGAATGAACCCAACCATTTGGATGGCGCTGGCCTTAGTGCTGGTTTTAGAAGGTCTGGGCCCGGTACTGCTGCCGCGTATCTGGCGACGGATGATATTATCGATGGCGCAGTTACCAGACACCCTGCTGCGCCGTTTTGGCGGTGGGCTGGTGGTAGCCGGCGCGGTGATCTACTACATGATAAGTGTGCACGGCGGCAGCTAAACGCAGGCAAAAAAGTCCGCAATCGTATGCTAAAAGAGCTGAAAGACGGGTTTTACGGTGGTAGAATCCATTTTTAAGCAATCGGTGATTTTGAGAAATGGGTAAGAACGTCGTCGTACTGGGCACCCAATGGGGTGACGAAGGTAAAGGTAAGATTGTTGACCTCCTGACTGAACGTGCAAAATATGTTGTGCGCTATCAGGGCGGCCATAACGCTGGCCATACGCTAGTCATCAACGGTGAGAAAACCGTCCTCCATTTAATTCCATCAGGCATTCTGCGTGAAAACGTGACCAGCATCATCGGCAACGGTGTGGTGCTCTCTCCGGCTGCGCTGATGAAAGAGATGAAAGGTCTGGAAGATCGCGGCTTCCCGGTACGTGAACGTCTGTTTATTTCTGAAGCCTGCCCTTTAATCCTCGAATATCACGTGGCGCTGGACGTGGCGCGTGAGAAAGCGCGTGGTGCGAAAGCGATCGGGACTACCGGTCGGGGTATCGGCCCTGCTTACGAAGATAAAGTGGCCCGCCGTGGCCTGCGCGTAGGCGATCTCTTCAACAAGGAAACCTTCGCCGCAAAACTGAAAGAAGTGATGGAATATCACAACTTCCAGCTGGTGAACTACTACAAAGAAGAAGCGGTTGATTACGACAAAGTGCTGAGCGATGTGCTGGCTATTGCCGACATCCTGACCGGCATGGTGGTTGACGTTTCTGAACTGCTGGATGGCGCACGTCAGCGTGGCGATCTGATCATGTTTGAAGGGGCTCAGGGTACGCTGCTGGATATCGACCATGGTACCTATCCCTACGTGACCTCCTCCAACACTACTGCAGGCGGCGTGGCAACGGGTTCAGGCATTGGTCCACGTTATGTGGATTACGTGCTGGGTATCGTTAAAGCCTACTCAACCCGCGTGGGCGCAGGTCCTTTCCCGACGGAATTATTCGACGAAACGGGTGAATTCCTCTGCGCGCAGGGTAACGAGTTCGGCGCTACCACTGGCCGTCGTCGTCGTACCGGCTGGCTGGATGCCGTTGCCGTGCGTCGTGCGGTGCAGATCAACTCCCTTTCTGGCTTCTGCATGACCAAACTGGACGTGCTGGATGGCCTGAAAGAGGTGAAAATCTGCGTTGCTTACCGTATGCCGGATGGCCGTGAAGTCACCACTACCCCGCTGGCAGCAGAGGGTTGGGAAGGGATTGAGCCGATCTACGAAAGCATGCCGGGCTGGTCTGAAACCACTTTTGGCGTGAAGACGCTGGAAGGCCTGCCTCAGGCCGCGCGTGATTACATTAAGCGTGTAGAAGAGGTGACCGGCGTGCCGGTTGACATCATCTCTACCGGTCCGGATCGTAGCGAAACTATGATCCTGCGCGACCCGTTTGACGCATAATGTTAAAAAAGGCCGGGTCTTGCCCGGCCTTACTCTTCCGTCTGCGCTTCCCGCCTTATTTCTCATTATCAACGCTTGCTTAAATAAAATGGCCTCAAACGCAGAGGCTGGTTTATCATCATTGATAACTCACTCATTTTGAGCGGATTACGGCATCGCTTCTGGCGTCAGCCAGGCTTCTGAGGTTACTGTGCAGCTAACGAGTTTTACCGACTATGGTCTACGTGCGCTGATCTATCTGGCCGCTTTGCCTGCGGGCCAGATGGCCAGTATTACTGAAGTGACAGAAGCTTATGGCGTTTCACGTAATCATATGGTGAAAATCATCAATCAGCTCAGTCGGGCTGGCTATGTTGCGGCGGTACGCGGGAAAAATGGCGGCATCCGCTTAGGTAAACCGGCTGCGGAAATTGTGATTGGCCAGGTAGTGCGCGATATGGAACCGCTGCAGATTGTAAACTGTAGCCCCTGTCATATCAGCCCGGCCTGCCGCCTGAGAAAGGCGCTGCACGATGCGGTACAGAGTTTTCTGGCCGTTTTGGATGGCTACACGCTGGCAGATCTGCTGGAAGATAACCATCCGCTCTACAAATTATTGCTGGTTGAACACCCTTCACTCAGCAGTTGATGACAACGGAGGAACCGCTATGTCAAAAGATCCTTTTAAGGAACGGGAAGCTGAAAAATATGATAATCCCATTCCCAGTCGCGAATTTATTCTGGCTCATCTGGATAAACGCGAAAAACCTGCCAGCCGTGAAGAGCTGGCTGCAGAACTTTCTATCTCCGGCGAAGAGCAGACTGAAGCCTTACGCCGCCGCCTGCGCGCCATGGAGCGTGATGGCCAGCTGGTCTTCACCCGTCGCCAGTGCTACGCGCTGCCAGAGCGCCTCGATCTGCTGCGCGGAAAGGTAATCGGCCACCGCGACGGCTTTGGCTTCCTGCGGATTGAAGGCAGCAAAGACGATCTCTATCTCTCTGCTGAGCAGATGAAAATGTGTATGCATGGCGATGTGATCCTGGCTCAGGCTATGGGCGCAGATCGTAAAGGTCGCCGTGAAGCCCGCGTGGTCAGGGTTCTTGAGCCGCGTAACAACCAGATTGTTGGTCGCTACTTCACCGAAGCGGGCGTGGGCTTTGTTGTGCCAGACGACAGCCGCCTGAGCTTTGATATTCTGCTTCCTGCTGAAGATCTGATGGGCGCGCGGATGGGCTATGTGGTGGTAGTGGAGCTGGTTCAGCGTCCTACCCGCCGCAGCAAGGCCGTGGGTAAAGTCGTGGAGGTGCTTGGTGATAACATGGGCACCAGCATGGCGGTGGAGATGGCGCTGCGTACCCACGATATTCCGCACACCTGGTCTCCGGAACTGGAAAACCAGATCGCTAAACTGAAAGAAGAAGTGCCGGAAGAAGCCAAAGCTGGCCGTGTGGATCTGCGCGATCTGCCGCTGGTCACCATTGATGGTGAAGATGCCCGTGACTTCGATGATGCTGTCTTCTGTGAACGCAAACGCGGCGGTGGCTGGCGTCTCTGGGTAGCTATTGCCGACGTAAGCTATTACGTCCGTCCGGGCACGCCGCTTGATGACGAAGCGGTCAACCGTGGCACCTCGGTGTACTTCCCATCCCAGGTGGTGCCGATGCTGCCTGAAGTGCTCTCAAATGGCCTCTGCTCCCTGAACCCGCAGGTTGATCGCCTCTGTATGGTCTGTGAGATGACCATCTCCGCCACCGGTAAATTAACCGGTTACAAACATTATGAAGCGGTGATGAACTCCTGGGCGCGTCTGACCTACAACAAAGTGTGGAGCATTCTGCAGGGTGATCAGGAGCTGCGTGAGCAATATCAGCCGCTGGTTAAAGACCTGGAAGAGCTGCACCGCATGTATCTGGTACTGGAGAAGTCTCGCGAGCAGCGCGGCGGTATTTCGTTTGAAAGCGATGAGGCCAAATTTGTCTTCAATGCCGAGCGCCGTATTGAGCGAGTTGAACAGGTTTCCCGCAATGACGCGCACAAGCTGATTGAAGAGTGCATGATCCTGGCGAACATCGCCTCTGCCCGTTATGTTGAGAAAAATAACGAGCCGGCCCTGTTCCGTGACCACGATCGCCCAAGCGAAGAGAACATCAAGAGCTTCCGCTCCGTGCTCAACGAGCTGGGACTGACGCTGGGAGGCGGCAACAAACCGCATCCGCTGGACTACGCCGAGCTGCTGAAGCAAATCTCCAGCCGTACCGATGCCGAGATGCTGCAAACAATGCTGCTGCGCTCCATGAAGCAGGCGGTTTATGATCCGGAAAACCGTGGTCACTTCGGCCTTGCGCTGGCTTCTTATGCGCACTTTACTTCGCCTATCCGTCGCTATCCGGATCTGCTGCTGCACCGTGCCATCAAATATCTGCTGGCGAAGGAGAACGGCACGCTGGAAGGGAATACCACACCGACAGGAGGCTTCCATTACGATCTGCCGCAGATGCTGCAGTTAGGTCAGCACTGCTCAATGACCGAACGCCGTGCAGATGAAGCCACCCGTGACGTAGCCGACTGGCTGAAGTGTGACTTTATGCATGACCACGTGGGTGAAACCTTCTCGGGTGTGATCTCAAGCGTTACCGGCTTTGGCTTCTTTGTTCGCTTAACCGATCTGTTTATCGACGGTCTGGTGCATGTCTCCACGCTGGACAATGATTACTATCGCTTCGATGCGGTAGGGCAGCGTCTGATTGGTGAGTCCGGCGGCAAAACCTATCGTCTGGGCGATACGGTAGAAGTGCGCGTGGAAGCGGTGCATATGGACGAGCGCAAAATTGATTTTGCAATGGTCTCAAGCAGCCGTAAACCGCGTGGCGAAGGCAAAACAGAGCGCGACCGGGCCAAAAAAGGCGGTTTCTCTAACAGCGGCAAGCGTCGTGGGGCACCGCGAAAAGGCAATTTTGAGCCAGACAGCGCTTTCCGTGAGCCTAAGGCCAAAGATGAGAGTGCTGAGGCGGGAGCTCAAAAAGAGAAAAAGCCGAGAAAGCCTGCGGAGCGAAACCGTAAAAGCACCTCTGGCAGCCGTTCACGCCGTGCGCCAAAGAAAAAAACGGATAATCCTGTCTGAGCAGCATTACCGCTTAAGGCCTGGCGACACAGAGCGGGCTTGTTGCGCTCTGTAAGCCAGAGAAGCATCAGGGGGCAGAGTGACTTTCTGCCCCCTTTCTACAACGCATGATGGACCCCGTTCCGCACGCGCATAAAGACCAACTGAGTAACCGATCAATGAGTGAAATTGTATTTGGGATCCATGCCGTAAAGGCGCTGCTGGAGAGCGATCCTCAACGTTTTCAGGAAGTGTTTATCCTGAAAGGGCGTGATGATAAGCGTCTGCAGCCGCTGGTAAAAGAGCTGGAAGCGCAGGGCATTGTGGTGCAGATGGCGAATCGCCAGTGGCTGGACAGCCAGGTAGAAGGGGGCGTGCATCAGGGCATCGTGGCCCGCGTGAAGCCTGGTCGTCAGTATCAGGAAAATGACCTGCCGGGCCTGCTGGAAAGTCTGGCCTCGCCGTTCCTGCTGATCCTTGACGGTATTACCGACCCGCACAATCTGGGTGCCTGCCTGCGTAGCGCTGATGCCGCTGGGGTACATGCGGTTATCGTCCCCCGCGATCGTTCTGCCCAACTGAATGCCACGGCGAAAAAAGTTGCCAGCGGCGCGGCAGAAAATGTTCCCCTGATCCGCGTAACGAACCTGGCCAGAACCATGCGTGTTCTGCAGGAAGCGAACGTGTGGATCGTCGGAACGGCTGGCGAAGCCGATCACGATCTCTATCAGAGTAAAATGACCGGCCCGATGGCGCTGGTGATGGGCGCAGAGGGCGAAGGTATGCGCCGTCTGACCCGTGAGCACTGTGATGAGCTGATCAGCATTCCGATGGCGGGTAGCGTCTCTTCGCTGAACGTCTCTGTTGCTACGGGCGTTTGCCTGTTCGAAGCGGTACGCCAGCGCCGTAAATAACAGTTACGGGGCGTGACCTGCGCCCCGAATTCCCTCTCTTTTCCTCGCCACTTCTGCTCTGTCACGCATAATCACGGTGTGTTTGTGTGAATGAAAAGGATGGCGCAATGGAGTGGAAAACCCATACCGTTTTTAATCAACCTCTTCCTCTGGCGAACAGCAATCTGTTTCTCTCCGATACGCCGCTACGCGAGGCCGTACTGCGCGAGGGCGCGGGCTGGGATACCGATCTGCTCACTTCTGTCGGGCAACAATTAGGCAGCGCAGAGTCGCTGGAATTAGGCCGGCTGGCGAACATCTACCCGCCTGAGCTGCTGCGTTTCGACGCCAGGGGCGAACGGCTGGATGAGGTGCGCTTTCATCCCGCCTGGCATCTGCTGATGCAGGGACTGTGCGCCAATCGCGTACATAATCTTCCCTGGCAGGAAAATGCGCCCGCAACGGCCTTTGTGGCCCGTGCAGCCCGTTTTATCGTGCATGGGCAGGTTGAAGCGGGCAGCCTTTGCCCCATCACTATGACCTTCGGTGCCATTCCTCTGTTGCAAAAGCACCTTCCCGCGCCTTTTCAGGCGTGGCTGAAGCCACTGCTTTCGGATCGCTACGATGCGCATTTGCAGGAAGCACCGCTGAAAAAAGGGGTGTTGATCGGCATGGGAATGACTGAGAAGCAGGGCGGTACGGATCTGCTGAGTAATACCACCAGAGCTGAACCAGCCGCTTCCCGTGGCAATGGCGAGTGCTACCACCTTACCGGGCACAAATGGTTCTTTTCAGTACCTCAAAGTGATGCTCACCTGGTGCTGGCACAGGCGAAAGGCGGTTTATCCTGCTTTTTCATGCCGCGCCTGCTGCCTGGCGGCGAAAGAAATGCGGTGCATATTGAACGACTGAAAGAGAAGCTGGGTAACCGCTCCAATGCCAGCAGCGAGGTGGAGTTTTTTAATGCCAGCGGCTGGCTGATTGGCGAAGAGGGGGAAGGCGTCCGTCAGATCCTGAAAATGGGCGGCTATACCCGCTTCGATTGCGCGCTGGGCAGCCACGCGATGATGCGGCGGGCCTTTTCGGTCGCACTTTATCATGTGCATCAGCGCCAGGTGCTGGGCAAAAAACTTGTGGAACAGCCGCTTATGCGGCAGGTTTTATGTTCTCAGGCTTTGATGCTGGAAGGGCAGACCGCCATGCTGATGCGCCTTGCCCGCGCCTGGTCTCTTGCTCAGAGTGAGCAAGAGAAAGTCTTCAGCCGCCTGTTTACTCCCGTAGCCAAGTATGTGGTCTGCAAACAAGGCAGCGTCTTTGTTGCCGAGTCGATGGAGGTGCTGGGCGGCATCGGCTATTGCGAAGAGAGTGAGCTGCCGCGCCTCTATCGTGAGATGCCGGTAAACAGCATCTGGGAAGGCTCTGGAAATGTTATGTGCCTGGATGTGCTGCGGGTAGTGGCCAGACAGCCGGGCGTAACAGAGATGCTCTGTGCGGAATTTGACGCGGTGAAAGGGCAGAATCGTCATTACGACAGCCTGTGGCGTCAGACAAAGCTCTGGCTGCGTAAGCCGCAGGAGGCACAGGCCAGAAGCCTGTGTGAAGCGCTGTTTGCTCTTGCCTGCGGTGCGCAGGTGATGACCCATCTGGAACCGGGGCTGGCGGACGCATGGTGCCGCCAGATGCTCGATGCCAGAGGCCACACCCCGGTGCCGGAAAGTGTAGCCGCGCGCCTGCTACTGCGCGCCACCGGTGGTTGAAGGGCCGTAAAGAATCGCGCTGGCGTACCAGAGGCCCGGCATCACGGTTTCGCTGATCATCTGAATGTAGTAGTAGCTTGCGCCAGCCTGGTTGGCCTTAGCCGCTATCGCCCGTTCCGCATCGTCTGGCGAGCCCCGTTCATTAACAGTGATGGAGCCAAGTTTGGTGAGAGTCAGGCTTTGCGCGCGATTGACCTCCTGGGCCTGTGACGTTGGCGGCGGCGGAGATTCAGGTTTCGTTTTAAACTGGCTACAGCCAGCGGTCAGCAAAACAAACAGTAAGATGGCTACTCGGCTCATGGCGGTTCTCCAGTGGGATAGCTAAAAAGTGTAAACTATCCCACCGAATTTAGCCTTTAAGCGTAAATACGCTGACCAGATCCGTCAGATGATGACCTTTGCGACTCAGCTCCTGCGCCGTTGTCTCGGAGGTGGAAACCAGCTCGGTGTTCTGGTGCGTGGCCTGGCCAATCTGGTTCATGGCAATGTTCACCTGTCCGATGCCAGCCGACTGCTCTTTCGAGGCGACGTTGATTTCACTCATCAGCACTTTAACCTGCCCGATGCGCCCCACAATATCCTCCATTGCCTGACGCGTTTGCTCGGAGAGAGCGTGACCCTGAACCACTTTGCTCAGCGAGTTTTCGATTAATCCGTCAATCTCTTTTGCCGCCTGCGCACTGCGTTGCGCCAGCGCCCGGACTTCTGCTGCTACCACGGCAAAACCTTTACCGTGTTCGCCTGCGCGTGCGGCTTCAACGGCTGCGTTAAGCGCCAGAATATTGGTCTGGAAAGCGATAGACTCAATCACATGCGTGATGTCAGCAATGCTCTGCGAGGCGCTCTTGATATCGGTCATGGTTACCACCGAGCGCGACACGGTCTCGCCGCCGTTGGTTACCGCTGAGGCGGCTTCATCGACCAGAGTCAGAGCCTGAGAGACGTTGGCCGCGTTCTGTGCCACCGTCGCGCTAAGCTGCTCCATGCTGGCTGAGGTTTCTTCCACGCTGCTGGCCTGACGGGAGATCTGTTCGCTGATATTCTCGCTACTCAGCGCGATAGCATCGGTGCCGGTGCTGATCTCCTGTGCGGCTTCACGCACCTGAGCGACAATCTGCTCCAGTCCGTCACCAATCCCGTTGATGGCGATAATTAACTGGCCTACTTCGTCATGACGACGGGTATCCAGCGTGGCCAGCAGGTTGCCAGCGGCATAATGCCGGGCCAGCTCAATCACTTCCTGCAGTGGCTTGCTGATCCAGTTGCGCGTGGTGATAACAAAGCCCAGGGCGAATACCAGCACCAGCGCGGCGCCAATCATCAGGAACAGATCGCGGGTGCGCTCAATCGGCGCCAGCAGGCTGGATTTGTCCACCTCGCCCAGAATGACCCAGTTCCACTCAGGCAACCGATGCCAGGTCATGATTTGCGTCGAACCATCTTCATCAGGCGCTTCCACCATACCGCCCGGCGTGCTCAGCAACTGCTGCTGTAATGCTTCTGACCAGCGCGGCGTTTTCCCTTCTTCTGAAGGGTGGAAAACAAACTTACCGTGGTTTTTGCCTTCAGCGTTATCCAGCACCACAAAATGCCCGGTTGCACCCAGCTTCTTACTCAGCACTTTTTGCCGGATTTCGGCATACTGTTTACTGATATCCACGCCAACAAACAGAATGCCGATGACCTTACCGCTGTCGTCTTTCACCGGCTGATACTGCGTGATATAGCGCTTGCCGAAGAGCATGCTTACGCCCTGATAAATTTCTCCCTTCTGGACGCGTTGCCAGGCGGGACTGGCGTGATCCAGACGGGTGCCGATGGCACGCTCCCCATCCTCTTTACGTAGCGAGGTGGAAATGCGCATAAAGTCGTCGCCCGTACGCACGAAAATCGTGGAAATTGCGCCCGTGCGCTGCTGGAAGTCATCCACCAGAACCTGATCCAGGTTCAGGGTTTTCAGGCCCGCGCGCAGGGTTGGCGTCTGTTCAGCGCCAATGGCAATCTGCTGCGTTTCATCCAGCGTAAAGCGTTTGGGTAAAAAACTCTGGAAGAGAGCCGTATAATTGGCCACTTCTTCGCTAAGCGTACTGTTGAACATGGCCGCCATATCGCCGATACCGCCGACCTGGTTATCCATATTTTCCTGGGTTAATGTTTGCAGTTGCTTAGCGGCATTGTGCGTTAAGGCTAACGTCAGGATCAGTAAAAGCAGGGCGACACTGAGCGAGGTGATCACCGAGAGCTTTACGCCCAGGCTCCAGCGCCGAAATGAGAATTTATTCATGGGTGACCTGTTAATTTTTTTAGGGGGTTGAATCGGTTAACGGCAACACTCATGAAACATTTAGTTTTTAATTTTGTGAGCAGGCTAACCATTTAGCGAATAAACGCAAATGCCAGTTTTTTGAGTTGGCCCCTCATTGCCATATTCTCTTTACCGGAGGCTTAATGATTGAGATAGCGACGGACTCTTTTGCAGGCATTGAGTGTTTGCACGCCACACCAGCAGGGAAACGCTCTGCACCGCTGCCTACCTTGCTTTTCTGGCACGGATTTGCCTCATCGAAGGAGGTCTACGCCTATTTTGCCGTTGAACTGGCAAAGGCGGGATTTCGCGTTGTGATGCCAGATGCGGATATGCATGGTTCACGCTTCAACGGCGATACAGAGTTAAGGCTGAGCCGTTTCTGGGAGATCCTGAAAAGCAACATTGATGAGGTGCCGGTTATAGAAGAGGCGCTACGCGAACAAAAGCTGGTGGAAGAGGGGCGATTTGCAGTGGCGGGTGCCTCAATGGGCGGCATGACCGCACTGGGCGCGATGGCGCGATACCCTCATATTACCAGCGTAGCCAGTATGATGGGTTCAGGCTATTTCATGTCGCTGTCACAGACGCTGTTTCCTCCGCTGGTGGCCAAAACGCCGCAGCAGAAACAAGAGTTTGATGAAAGAATGGCACCACTGGCAAGTTATGATGTCAGCGAACAGCTGGAAAAGCTCGCCAACCGGCCACTGCTGGTCTGGCACGGTGAAGCGGATGAAGTGGTGCCTGCGGCAGAAAGCTTCAGGTTAGAAAAAGCGCTGCGGGAAGCGAAACTCGATGGAAATCTGACGTTTATTACCGAGAAAGAGGTTGGGCATCGCATCACGCCGCCCGCGCTGGCAGCGATAGCGGCTTTTTTTAAGCGCTATCTGTAACCCTGTTTAACTCAGGGCGGCGCATTATCCCGCTCAGCAGCCATCGGGCAGCCCCCGTTCAGGTAAACCCTGGCCGGGAGCCATGCCGTTTCTGCCAATATCAACCCTGTGAGTCAGGCTCTCAAAGCTGCCCGGAGAGCCGCTCTGCTGCGGTGGTTGGGGCTTTATGCGATGTTTTGTCTAACGGAGACGCAATCCGGTTTATATAGACGTAACTGTTCGCCGCGTTGCTGGTGTAGCTTTTCACCTGCTGCTCGCAGCCAGAGGTACTGGCAAGGGCGGATGTGGAAAGGAATAGACCGAGTAAAGTGGCGATTGCGATGGTTTTCATAGTGAACTCCACAATCAGATAACCCTCTGACGCTGACGTCAGGGTCGTGTCATAAGCAACAGGTATAGTTTAGCCTCTTCCGCGCTAAAAGGTATTAGTAATTCTTGCTGTTTTAGATCAGCTTTTTTGAACGACTTTTCTCTAACAGAATGATTTCGCTCATTAAGCACGAAACGCCTGCTTTGAGCAGTGCCCCGCTGACAAATAATTTACACCCCGCCGCGACTTTACCTTGAGTTTCTGCAGAGCCGCCAGTATGATTACGCGTCAATTTTTCAGCCGCATTCTCAGGTTGTGACCCGATAAAGATTTTGGGGCACAGCTTATAACGTTCCTTGCTTCCATGGGCCGCGGCTGACCCCGACAGGAGGCTGAATAATCCGTAAGGAGCAAATTCGATGCGTCATTACGAAATCGTATTTATGGTTCACCCTGACCAAAGCGAACAGGTTCCGGGCATGATCGAGCGTTACACTGGTGCTATCACTGGTGCAGAAGGCACGATCCACCGTCTGGAAGACTGGGGCCGTCGTCAGCTGGCTTACCCGATCAATAAACTGCACAAAGCACACTACGTTCTGATGAACGTGGAAGCTCCGCAGGAAGCGATCGATGAGCTGGAAACTAACTTCCGCTTCAACGACGCCGTTATCCGCAGCATGGTTATGCGCGTTAAGCACGCGGTAACTGAAGCATCTCCGATGGTTAAAGCGAAAGATGAGCGTCGTGATCGTCGCGAAGATTTTGCTAACGAAACCTCTGATGATGCAGATGCTGGGGATTCTGAAGAGTAATTGACCGTGACGGCTAACCGGCTGACGCTGTCTGGCACTGTGTGCAAGACGCCGATGCGTAAAATAAGCCCGTCAGGTATTCCACACTGCCAGTTCGTGCTTGAGCACCGTTCATCGCAGGTGGAAGCCGGTTTTACCCGGCAAGCCTGGTGTCGGATGCCGGTGATTATCAGCGGCAAAGCCCATCAGGCCCAAACTCTTAGTATAACGGTCGGCACGCACCTTACCGTTTCAGGCTTTATTAGCTGCCATCAAGGCCGCAATGGACTGAACAAAACGGTACTGCATGCCGAGCAGATTGAATTGATAGATTCTGGAGACTAGCCTAATGGCACGTTATTTCCGTCGTCGCAAGTTCTGCCGTTTCACCGCGGAAGGCGTTGTAGAGATTGATTACAAAGATATCGCTACGCTGAAAAACTACATTACCGAAAGCGGTAAAATTGTCCCGAGCCGTATTACCGGTACTCGTGCAAAATACCAGCGTCAGCTCGCTCGTTGCATCAAGCGCGCTCGCTACTTGTCCCTGCTGCCATATACCGATCGTCATCAGTAACTGGCCGCTGTCTATTAACGACTTTAAGAGGATAAGGTAATGCAAGTTATTCTGCTTGATAAAGTAGCAAACCTGGGCAGCCTGGGTGATCAGGTTAACGTTAAAGCGGGCTACGCTCGTAACTTCCTGGTTCCACAGGGTAAAGCTGTTCCTGCTACCAAGAAAAACGTTGAGTTCTTCGAAACACGCCGTGCAGAACTGGAAGCCAAACTGGCTGACGTTCTCTCTGCAGCTAATGCACGTGCTGAGAAAATCAACGCACTGGGCACCGTTACTCTCGCGTCTAAAGCAGGCGACGAAGGTAAACTGTTCGGTTCCATCGGTACCCGCGACATCGCTGACGCTGTAACTGCAGCTGGCGTTGAAGTGGCTAAGAGCGAAGTTCGTCTGCCGAACGGCGTTCTGCGCACCACCGGTGAGCACGAAGTGGACTTCCAGGTTCACAGCGAAGTCTTCGCTAAACTGATTGTAAACGTGGTTTCTGAAGCTTAATCGCTGACGTTACTGCGAAAAAACGCCGGCCTCGTGCCGGCGTTTTTGTTTTTGTCCCCGCCGCTTTATTGCGCGCGAACAAAGGAGCCATCTGGCTGACGGGTAAATAATATCTGTCCGTTGTCGGTATCCACCGTTAAGCCATTCACCACACCCTGAGCATTCTGACGAATGCGAACAGCCTGTCCGGTTTGTAAATTGCTCAGCGGCTTATCGTCGCCCTCTACCCGTGCCATCGCAAAAACATCATTGACCGACAGGTTATTATCGCGAAACAGCTGCGCCAGCGTTTGCCCTGCGGCAATCTGATAATTATGCCATGTGCCCTGCGAGTCGTTAGCCGAGGGCGCTGGCGTTGAGGGCCTCTGTGTCGGCGCTTCTGGCTGTTCACTACTGAGTTCAGCCTGCATCGGTATGCTGGTCTCAGAAGAGTGGCCTGACGTCATCGCTGGCCGCTGGGGTGAAGGCGCAGGCCAGAGAAAGGCCAGCAGCATCACCAACAGTGAGAGGATGATACCGCGACGGTGGAAAGGCGGTAACGGATCCATCCAGCGTACAGACTCCGGCAGATGCCAAATCCAGCTGAACAACTGCGGGATTCGTGATGATGAAGACGCTTTGGGCATGGGGTCCTCCTCCGGGCGCGAACCTCGCGCAAATAGTGAGCTTTTTACTACCCGGTTTAACCAACCGTTCAGAGAAAGCGACTGGCTTTTCCTTCGCCTGCGGGCAAGATGGCCCATGTTAACCTCGACTAAAATATAGCTGATAACGCATTGTGCGTGCGGAGTTTATTCCGCCCGTGGGATCCGGGTATTGTTTCCTTTTAACGGCGAAAAGTCACCTGAAGAAGATGCCATTTTACGCCCGATGTCTGCGCTGTTATGCTCTGCACTGGTTTTATCAATGATGAAAGGAAAATCCATGACTACCCCTTCTTTTGACAGCGTAGAAGCGCAAGCAAGTTACGGTATCGGTTTACAGGTTGGCCAGCAGCTGCTGGAATCTGGTCTGCAGGGTCTGCAACCAGAAGCATTGCTGGCGGGCCTGCGCGATGCGCTGGAAGGGAACGCCCCTGCTGTACCTGTAGATGTTGTTCACCGTGCGCTGCGCGAAGTTCATGAGCGTGCTGATGCTGTGCGTCGTGAGCGCCAGCAGGAAATGGCAGTTGAAGGTCAGAAATTCCTGGAAGAGAACATCAAGCGCGACGGCGTGAGCAGCACCGAGTCAGGTCTGCAGTTCAGGGTGATTGCTCAGGGCGAGGGCGCAATCCCTTCCCGTCAGGACCGCGTACGCGTGCACTACACCGGCAAACTGACCGATGGCAGCGTATTCGACAGTTCAGTACAGCGCGGCGAGCCTGCTGAATTCCCGGTGAGCGGCGTGATCCCAGGCTGGATCGAAGCGCTGACGCTGATGCCTGTTGGTTCAAAGTGGGAGCTGGTTATTCCTCATGAACTGGCTTACGGCGAGCGTGGCGCAGGTGCCTCTATTCCTCCTTTCAGCACCCTGGTGTTTGAAGTGGAGCTGTTAGAGATCCTGTAAGATTCCGGGCCAGGTACGCCTGGCCCATTCCCCTTATTTTTGCAAATCTACCTGATAAAGAGCAAAGCCGATTTCATCCGTTCCTTTTTGCTGTAACGGATACTGCCCCTGCGCACGGATAAATTTTGCTGCTTTTTCACCGGGAGAGGTTTCAAAACGAATATCCAGCGGCGTACTGCTCTCAATATGCGCCAGCTTCCAGTTGTTATCCGCCTGCGGCTTCACTTCGCCTTCAGCCCTGGTCTGCGCGCTGATATAGGCTGCAACGACGGAACGGTTCTCATCCGGTGAAGCAAAAGCAATATGGCTCTCCCCCGTTCCTGCAAATTTACCGCCATAGGCCCGGTAGTTATTCGTTGCTACCAGGAAGGTTGCCTGCGGGTCGATCGGCTTACCCTTGAAGGTCAGATCTCTGATACGCGAAGCCTTTTCGTTGCTCATCTGACATTCGGCATCGTATCTGGCCGGCTGCGTAACGTCGATGCGATAGTTAACGCCATCAATCACATCAAAATTGTAGGTACGGAAATCCCAGTTAATCAGCGACTGGGGCTGACTGTTGTGTGGATCGATCCGATTGAACTGACCGGCAGAGCACTCCAGCCACTCTTTCACCTCTTTGCCACTGACTTTCATCACTACCAGCGTGTTGGGATAAAGATAGAGGTCGGCGGCGTTACGGAAGGTAAGGGGGCCTTTTTCCACCTCAACATAGCTGGAGGGATCGTTTTTCCGTCCTCCCGCTTTAAAGGGCGCAGCCGCCGACAGTACGGGCAGAGTGGCCAGATCGGGATCGCCCTGAATGTAACGCTGCACATAGTCTCGCTGGGCGTTGTTTACTATCTGCACGGTAGGATCATCCTGCACCAGCGACAGGTAGCTGTACATGACATCTGCAGAGTTGCCGATCGGTTTGCTGACAAATTCGCGCGTCGCTTTATGATCCTGTTCCATCACCTTCAGCAGCGCTGGGTCTTCTGCGGCCAGCGACTTCTTCGCCGTTTTATCGTAGATCGGACGGGCTTCCGCCCTGGCGCTGCTGACCTGCCAGCGCCCCTGCTGATTATCCAGCACCAGATCGACCACGCCCAGGTGATCGCCCCACATTCCCGGCATCACGGCGGGAATACCGTTCAGCGTTCCCTGGTTAATGTCCGCGCCCTTAATGCTGGCGAATTCCTGGCTGGGGAAAACGGCATGCGCATGGCCGAAAAGTATGGCATCAATGCCCGGCACCTGGCTGAGGTAATAGACCGAGTTTTCCGCCATCGCTTTATAGGGGTCGCCAGAGAGACCGGAGTGGGGAATGGCGACCACGATATCGGCCCCCGCTTTGCGCATCTCCGGAACCCATTTACGGGCAGTTTCAGTGATGTCGTTCACCGTAACCTTGCCGGTGAGGTTTGTTTTATCCCAGACCATAATCTGCGGCGGCACAAATCCAATGTAACCCACCTTAAGCTGGTGGGATTTCCCCTCTCTGTCGGTGACTGCCACAGCTTTGATCAGCCAGGGGGTGAAAAGTGGCTTACCGGTTTTAACATCGATGATATTGGCATTGATATAAGGGAAGCGGGCGCCACTGATTGCTTTATGCAGATAATCAAGGCCGTAGTTAAACTCATGGTTGCCCAGGTTGCCCACCGTATAATCCAGGGTATTCATCGCCTTATAGACAGGATGCACTTCGCCCTGCTGCAGGCCATTGGTTGCCATATAGTCGCCGAGCGGGCTGCCCTGAATAATATCGCCGTTGTCGACCAGCACGCTGTTGGCGGCTTCTTTGCGGGCGGCTTCAATCAGCGTGGCCGTCCGCACCAGGCCAAATTTCTCGCTGGGCGTATCTTTGTAGTAGTCAAAATCCATCATGTTGCTGTGCAGGTCGGTGGTTTCCAGCAGGCGGAAATCGACCGTAGCGGCATGAAGCGAAGCTGCGACAAAAAGTGCCGAAAGGGATAGCGTGGTCTGCAAGGTTATTTTTCCGTAAAACATCATTTCTCCGTTAGTCAGGGGCGACAGCGCTCTAACATCGCAAAGTTTTATGAACTTGTTACCTTATGTCTCATATAAATGTGATCAGCCACAAATATTTACTGCTTATACCTCTGAGGTTAAAAAGCGGAGGTTACTGAACGCCATATACATTATGCTGTTGATAATTAAGCCCACTCTTTAGCAATCACAGCTTGCCGGTTCAGGATCTGGCAGCGAGGGGGATACTATCAGCTGCTATGATCGGTTAAGGTTTTAGCCATCGGTATGCAAGTACAGACTGGCCGGTAATACGCGGTCTTAAGATGCTAATCATGAGGTGTAAAATGTTAGACAAAATCTGCCAGCTGGCTCGGGAAGCGGGCGATGCGATCATGGTGGTGTATGACGGACAGGCGCCGCTTAATGTCTCTCACAAGTCAGATGATTCACCGGTTACTGCGGCGGATATTGCTGCCCACCAGGTGATTGTTCAGGGACTTTCTGCACTTTCTCCAGAGATTCCGGTGTTATCGGAAGAAGACCCGCCGGGTTGGCAGGTACGCCAGCACTGGCAGCGCTACTGGCTGGTCGATCCCCTTGATGGCACCAAAGAGTTTATCAAGCGTAACGGTGAATTCACGGTGAATATCGCTCTGATTGAGAAGGGCAAACCGGTGCTGGGCGTGGTCTATGCTCCGGTACTGGGCGTCATGTACTCCGCAGCGGAGGGCAAAGCGTGGAAAGAAGAGGGCGGAAACCGTGAGCAGATTCAGGTACGGGAAGCCCGTCCGCCGCTGGTGGTGGTAAGCCGTTCCCATTCAGACACTGAGCTGGAGGATTATCTCAGCCAGTTAGGTGAGCATCAGACCACGGCGATAGGCTCTTCGTTAAAGTTCTGCCTGGTGGCGGAAGGGAAAGCGCAGCTCTATCCCCGCTTCGGGCCGACCAATATCTGGGATACCGGTGCAGGGCATGCTGTTGCAGTAGCGGCAGGCGCGCACGTTCACGACTGGCAGGGCAAGGATCTGGATTATGCTCCACGCGAATCCTTCCTGAATCCTGGCTTCCGCGTTTCGATTTTCTGATAGTTAAGTGCGTGATTTGGAATTTTTGAAAGATGCACGACCTGTAAATATGGGAGGCCATCGGTCTGAATATATACAGCGCTCGTAATCTGTAATCTGAGTTGCATGGTCGAAGAGAGTGGGCTGAACACAAAGATACCGTGAACCCTTCCCTGGGGCTACGAAGCGGCGTCCATGCCGCTTAGCCTTTGCTTATCAGCCCACTCTCTCTTCCCGATGTCTGGCTGAAGGGCAGGCAGCGCCGCTGTTTTGCTTTTGTCCTTATACTACAGGCCTTGATCTCACCCTTTACTCCAGCAGCTTATGCACCAGCGCCACTACCTGTTTCACCTCTTCCTGCGTCAGCGCGCCATCCTTTGCAAAACGCACCTCACCCTTTTTATCCAGCACCACAATCGCGGAACCACCATCCTCCAGCTGCCAGGCTTTTTTAGCCACGCCGTCACTGTCTACGATGAACTGCGACCAGGGAAACTGTTTCTTGTTGTTCTCAATGCTGCTGCGGACGAACATTCCCGTGCCGGGAATGGCATCATCGGTGTTAACCAGGGTGGTGGTCTGGTAACGATCGTGTGGAAACCTTGCTGACTTAATCGCTTCTATAAGCGAAGCGTTCTTCTCCTTGGATGACGAGCGGCCAGCGATATGTTGAACCACTCGTACTTTGCCCGGCAATTTCGCACTGTTCCAGCGTTGATAGCTAAACTTATCCTGCTGCAACATCAGCTCACCTTTATCAGAAATACCGATAGCGGGGAGGCGCTGACCCTCTTTAAAGGCATGCGCGCCCGCAATACAAGGCAGTGAAAGTGAGATAAGAACAAAAAGTAAGCGAACGGCAGCCATCGGCTTCTCCTTTTAAGGTGATCAGACCAGTTAGTCATGTTCCTGCAATAATAAGCGCAGAAGATGCTGCTGTCGCATCGGGCCAACATCTTTGCAACACACTGCACAATTCGCTTTCAATTGAAGGTTTATACTGTCTGGACACTTCGAAAGCAGAGAGACCTCTGTCACGATGTGTAAAAACAGTAAAAAAATTCATTTTTCGGACTTCAGGAAGGCGATGTTGGTCTATAGTGAATCCACTTTGCGCTGCAAGGATTCGTACCGAGATTGGACACGACGCAGCGCGCATCATTTTCAGGAGTATTAATTAGCATGAAGATCTTCCAGCGATACAACCCGCTGCAGGTAGCCAAATACGTAAAAACGCTGTTTCGCGGCAGGATATATATCAAAGACGTAGGCGCTTTCGAATTCGATAAAGGCAAGATCCTGATCCCACGAATTAAAGATAAGCAGCACTACAGCGTGATGTCAGAAGTAAACCGTCAGGTGCTGCGCTTGCAGACCGAGTTTAACTAAAAAATAAGGCGCGACTATTCGCGCCTTTTTGTTGCTTCCCTGCCTTTATTCTTCAGCCACTTTAGTCAGTACAGCCGCCGCCGCCGTTGGACGCGCATCAATGCGGGTTACCAGCAGTTGATCGATACGGTAGCTGTCGATATCTACTACCTCAAACTTGTAACCGTGAAACTTCACGAAATCGGTGCGTTTTGGGATTTTGCGCAGCATAAACATCATGAAGCCACCGATGGTTTCATAATTGCCGGACTGTGGGAATTCATCGATATCCAGCACGCGCATAACGTCGTCAATCGGCGTGCCGCCTTCCACCAGCCAGGAATTCTCATCACGCGCCACAATCTGCTCTTCCATGCCCTGGCCGACCAGATCGCCCATCAGTGTCGTCATCACGTCATTCAGCGTAATAATTCCCACCACCAGCGCATACTCATTCATGATCACTGCAAAATCTTCACCGGCGGTTTTAAAGCTCTCCAGCGCCTCAGAGAGGGTCAGCGTGTCCGGCACTATCAACGCAGAACGGATCTGCACGCCGCTGTTCAGCGCCATGCTCTGGTGCCCCAGCACCCTTAACAGCAGCTCTTTCGAGTCGACGTAGCCAACGATATGGTCGATATCATCGTTGCAGACGAGGAATTTGGAATGAGGATGATTGGCGATCTTCTCCTTCAGGCTCTCTTCATCTTCATGCAGATTGAACCACACCACGTTTTCACGTGAGGTCATGGAAGAGGGAACTGTACGGGACTCCAGCTCAAACACGTTTTCAATCAGCTCGTGCTCCTGTTTACGCAATACGCCCGCCAGCGCGCCAGCTTCTACGACCGCATAGATATCGTCAGAGGTAATGTCATCCTTGCGCACCAGAGGAATTTTGAACAGGCGAAAGATGATGTTAGCCCCGCCGTTAAAGAACCAGACCAGAGGACGAAAGATAAACAGGCAAAAGCGCATGGGGTTGATAATTTTCAACGCCACCACTTCAGGGGCGATCATTCCCAGACGTTTTGGGAAGAGATCGGCAAAAAGGATAAACAGGCTGGTGACAAGAGTAAAAGAGCAGATAAAGCTGAGCTGTTCAGCCAGGATTGGGTTAGTAAAACGTTCGAAAAGGGAGCGAAAAGCGGGTGAAAAGGCGGAGTCGCCAACTATACCGCCTAAAATGGCCACTGCGTTAAGCCCGATTTGCACCACGGTAAAGAACATCCCTGGCGTTTCCTGCATCTTCATTACCCGCTGGGCATTAATGTTGCCCGTGTCGGCCAGCAGCTTCAGCTTAATTTTGCGCGCGGCGGCAAGCGAGATTTCTGAAAGAGAGAAAAATGAGCTGATCGCAATCAGCAGTACGATGACAAGCAAGCTGTCTAACATAAAACATCCATAAAATGGCCCGGTTCAGTGGCTATCAGGTGAAAGCGCTCGAAACCGGCCTTGAGTTGATTACTTGTCATTTTTGGCCTGGGCAGCGCATGAGGATCTGCGAACCTCCTGTTCCGTATAAGAAACTTGGCTATCCGTGCCAAAAATGTCTGCGCCATCGGCATAAAGCCGGTGCAGAAGTCAGTTAACAGGCGGTAACAGCACCCGTGCTGTGGATTATAGCCGTGGTGACCCCTGCTTACAATTCCGGCACTCATCAGGATGAGATTAATCCGACTCTGCCTGTGGATCACCTCCGACATTGATATTCATTCATGATCCGTTGTTGTAACCCATGCTCTCTTTGCACACAATAAGTCCAACAATTTGGCTTTACGCGGAAAAAGAGGTCGATAAGCGGCAAAAAGTTGCCATGCTTAGAGGATCCAAAGCCAGTAAATAAAATGAAGAAGACGTTGTGCCCAGCTGGAATCAGGGCCGGCAACATAATCAGGAGTGAGCGTGCCACGAATTCATGTCTATTGCATGTTAGGTCTTTTAGCTGCTGCACCCTTTGCTGAAGCGGCCACCGTGCGACTGCAGGTGACAGGGTTATCCGGGGATTTACAGAAAAACGTCCGTGCGCGGCTCTCTACCATTTCAAGTGATGAGATTTCAGCGGATGGCCGTTTCCGCGCCCGCGTCAGCGATGCCGTTAAAGAAGGCCTTAAAGCGCTGGGTTATTATGACCCTACCATTGAGTTTGATCTTCAACCTCCGCCTGCAGGCGGTAAAAGACCGGTGCTGGTCGCTAAAGTGACGCCGGGCGAGCCGGTGAAGCTGGCGGGTGAAACGGTGATCATCCGTGGCGAAGCGCGTGAAGATAAAGATTACCAGGCGCTGGTGAAAAGCGGTAGAGGGAAGATCGGCGGCGTTCTGAACCACAGTGACTATGACGGTTTTAAAAGCTCCCTGAGCAACATGGCGCTGCGCAAAGGGTACTTTGATGGTGACTATGCGAAAAGCCAGCTGGGCGTCTCTGTGGAGCGTCGGGAGGCCTTCTGGGACATCGATTACGACAGCGGGCAACGCTATCGCTTTGGCGATGTCAGCTTTGAAGGCTCGCAAATCCGCGAAGAGTATCTGCAAAATCTGGTGCCCTTTAAAAAAGGGGATTATTACAGCTCGCGCGATTTGGCAGAGCTGAACCGCCGTTTATCTGCAACCGGCTGGTTTAACTCTGTGGTAGTGGCGCCTGAGTTCGATAAATCCCGTAAAAACAAAATTCTGCCGTTACACGGCGTGGTCAGTCCGCGTACGGAAAACACCATTGAAACCGGCGTGGGCTACTCAACGGACGTGGGGCCACGGGTCAAAGCAACCTGGAAAAAGCCCTGGGTCAATAGCTACGGACACAGCCTCACTACCAGTGCCAACGTCTCGGCGCCGGAGCAGCAGCTCGATTTCAGCTATAAAATCCCGCTGCTGAAAAATCCCATTGAGCAGTATTACCTGCTACAGGGAGGCCTGAAAAGGACCGACCTTAATGACACCAAATCTGACTCCTCCACGCTGGCAGCCTCCCGCTACTGGGAATCCTCCTCCGGCTGGCAACGCGCCATTAACCTGCGCTGGAGTCTTGATCACTTTACACAGGGTAATGTCACCAACACCACGATGCTGCTCTACCCAGGCGTAAGCATAAACCGCACCCGCTCCAGAGGGGGATTAATGCCGACGTGGGGGGATTCGCAACGCTACTCTCTTGATGTCTCTGATACCACCTGGGGTTCGGATATCGACTTCGCAGTAGTGCAGGCTCAGAACGTCTGGATAAGGACGCTGGCCGATAAGCACCGCTTCGTGGCGCGCGGTAATCTCGGCTGGATTGAAACCAATGACTTTGAAAAAGTCCCGCCCGATTTGCGCTTCTTTGCCGGGGGCGACCGCAGCATTCGCGGCTATAAATACAAAGGTATTTCACCGCGAGATGAGGACGGTAAGCTGACCGGTGCCTCTAAACTGGCTACCGGCTCGCTGGAGTACCAGTACAACGTAACGGGCAAATGGTGGGGAGCGGTCTTTATTGATTCCGGTGAAGCGGTGAATGATATCAAGCAAAGTAACTGGAAAACGGGCGCAGGCTTCGGTGTACGCTGGCAGTCGCCGGTGGGGCCAATCAAGCTCGATATTGCCCGACCGGTTGGGGATGATGAAGATCGGGATATACAGTTTTACATCGGATTGGGGCCTGAACTATGAGTCGCTGGAAAAAGGTCCTTATTGGCATCCTGATTTTCCTGCTGTTGCTGCTGGGCGGCATCGCATTTTTAATTGGGACCACGACCGGTCTGCATCTCGTGCTGAACGGCGCGTCACGCTGGGTTCCTGGCCTGGCGATCAAACAGGTGGAGGGCGGCTGGCGTGATCTCACGCTGAAAGGCGTGCAGTATGAGATGCCGGGCATCACCGTCAACGCGGGGGAATTCCATCTGGCTCTCCAGTTAGGCTGTCTGAAAAATAGCGCCTTCTGCGTGAATGACCTGGCGCTGAAAGATGTGAACGTGGTGGTGGAGAGTAAAAAAATGGCCCCCGCTGCGCCTGCGCCCGAAGAGGAGGAGCCTTCCTCCGGCGATTTGAGTACTCCTTATCCCATCACTCTGCGTCAGCTGGCGCTGCATAACATCAACGTAAAAGTAGATGATACGGCAATCTCGCTGGCCGATTTTACCTCAGGACTCAGCTGGCAGGGACGGGCGCTGACGCTGAATCCTACGCATATTCAGGGCCTGCTGATCGCTCTGCCCAAAGCCGCGAAGGTCGCTAATGAACAGGTGGTGCAGCCAAAAGTGCAGCAGCCGAAGCCTGATGAACAGCCGCTGGGCGAAACCCTGAAAGCGATGTTCGCTAAACCTTTGCTGCCTGACCTGCCGGACTTCAAAATGCCGCTGGATGTTGATGTTCAGCAACTCCTTGGCGAGCAGCTGCGCATCACCGGCGACACAGATATCACCGTGAACCGACTGCTGCTGAAAGCCACAACGCAGGAGAGATTGCTGCATCTGGAAACGCTGGATGTGGACTCGCCACAGGGTCAGCTGAACGCGCAAGGCCAGGCCACGCTTGCCGGAAACTGGCCGGTGAACTTCACGCTTTACAGCGCGCTCAACGTCGATCCGATCAAAGGCGAGAAGATCAAAATGACAGTGGAAGGCGGCCTGCGTGAGCAGCTCAACCTTGCGCTGAATCTCTCTGGTCCGGTGCGGGTACAAATGGATGCCACTACCCGGCTGGCTGAAGTGGGGTTACCGCTGTCGATGGCCGTGCAGAGCCCACAGCTGCGCTGGCCGTTGACTGGTGAAACGCAGTATCAGGCAGACAACCTTAACTTCAGCTTTAAAGGTAAAGCGACGGATTATGTGATGTCGCTGAAAACCGCGCTGAAAGGGCAGAGCATTCCCCCTGCAACCCTGACGCTGGATGGCAAAGGCAACGTTGAACAGTTCGCGCTGGATAAGCTGCGGCTTGCGGCGCTGGAAGGAAATACAGATCTCACCGCGCTGGTGGACTGGAGCAAAGCGATCAGCTGGCGCAGCGAGCTGACGCTTTCCGGCATCAATACCGAGAAGCAATACCCGGACTGGCCTGCGAAGCTGGAGGGCAAAATTACCACGCGCGGCAGCCTGTACGGCGGAAGCTGGCAGATGCGCGTGCCGGAGCTGAAGCTGCGCGGCAACGTTAAGCAGAATGCGGTCACTGCAGACGGCTCGCTGTATGGCAACAGCTATAACCAGTGGGATATACCGGGTCTTAAGCTGGTGCTGGGGCGTAATAATATCGATCTCAAAGGATCACTGGGCGACAAGCTTAACCTGGATGCCAATATCGATGCGCAGCATCTGGATAACGCCCTGCCAGGCCTTGGCGGCGTGGCGAAAGGGACGATCAAGGCTCGTGGCGACCTGAAAACGCCTCAGCTACTCGCCGACCTGACCGCATCCGGCCTGCGCTGGCAGGCGCTTACTATCGCTCGTGTGGTGCTGAAAGGGGATGTCAGCTCCGGTGAGCAGATTCAGGGCAAGCTGGGTCTTGAGGTGGATCAATTGCAGCAGGATGCTCTGGCTATCTCAAAAATTACGCTGGATGCCAGCGGCAGTGAAAAGCAGCATCAGCTGAAGCTGGACGTGACTGGCGAACCGGTTTCCGGCCAGCTGGCCCTGAATGGCAGCTTCGATC
Source organism: Erwinia sp. MMLR14_017 (assembly GCF_033657285.1). Taxonomy (NCBI): domain Bacteria; kingdom Pseudomonadati; phylum Pseudomonadota; class Gammaproteobacteria; order Enterobacterales; family Erwiniaceae; genus Erwinia; species Erwinia sp. MMLR14_017. The sequence continues at coordinate 234,457 of NZ_JAWVWP010000001.1, forward strand.
GGGCTACTCAGCGCTGGCGTGGCTCACTGAACAATACGCGTTTCGACACGCCGGTAGGGGAATGGCGCTTAACCCGCGCCATCGCGCTGGATTACCTCAACAGCAAGCAGACCGTCACTATCGGACCGCACTGCTGGCAAAACCCGAATGCTGAACTGTGCGTGCCGCAAACTATTGAGGCCGGGCCTTCCGGGCACGCAAAAGTGGCGCTTAACCGCTTCGATCTGGCGATGGTTAAGCCGTTCCTCGGCGACGGCACTCAGCTCAGCGGCATCTTCACGGGCGATGCTGACGTCAGCTGGACGGCTGACGGTGGTCTGCCGCAGGGCCGCGTATCGCTGAAGGGTAACGGCGTGAAGGTGGAGCAGGATGTGGACGGCAACACGCTGCCGGTCGCGTTTGACACGCTGAACCTGAATGCGGCGCTGCGTAACGGTCGCGCCCAGCTCGACTGGCTGATCCATATTGCTAATAACGGCCAGCTGGATGGCAACGTGCAAATTGCCGATCCTGAGGGTCGGCGCACGCTGTCGGGTAACGTTAATATCGCCAACCTGTCGCTGGCGCTGCTTAATCCGGCCCTGATGAAGGGCGAGAAGGTAGCCGGGATGGTGAATTCCAGACTGCGGCTCGGCGGTTCTCTGCAAAAGCCACAGGTGTTCGGCCAGCTCGGCCTGAAGGATGTGGACGTCGAGGGCAGCTTTATGCCGGTTGACCTTACTGCCGCCAACCTGAATATGGTCTTCAACGGCATGAGTTCCACGCTGGAAGGGCTGGTGCAGACTTCCAAAGGTCAGCTCACCCTGAGTGGCGGAGCGGACTGGAGCGTGCTCGACGCATGGCGCGCACGCATAGCGGCGAAGGGTGACAAAATCCGCGTAACGGTACCGCCAATGTTACGCATGGACGTTTCACCGGATCTGGTGTTTGAAGCCACGCCGCAGCTGTTCAACCTGGACGGTCGCGTGGATATCCCCTGGGCGCGGATTACCGTGCAGGAAGTGCCGGAGAGCGCCGTGGGAGTCTCCTCCGATGAAGTGCTGCTGGATAAAGACCTCAAGCCCATTGCACCGAAATCCACCGCGATCCCGATCAACAGCAATCTGGTTATCCATGTCGGTGACGACGTGCGGCTCAGCGCCTTTGGCCTGAAAGCCAAACTGAATGGCGATCTGAAAATGGTGCAGGATAAACGTGGCCTGGGCCTTAACGGGCAGATCAATATTCCGTCCGGCCGCTTCCATGCGTATGGACAGGACTTGATCGTGCGCAAAGGAGAGCTGCAGTTTGCCGGTCCTCCAGACCAGCCGTACCTTAATATTGAGGCGATTCGTAATCCTGAAGCGACCGAAGATGATGTAACCGCTGGCGTCAGAGTGACAGGACTGGCCGATGAACCTAAAGCAGAAGTCTTTGCCGACCCGGCGATGTCGCAGCAGGAAGCTTTGTCCTATCTGCTTCGCGGACAGGGTCTGGACTCTTCCGGCAGCGACAGCAGTGCAGTAACCTCAGCTTTAGTGGGATTGGGACTTGCACAAAGTGGGCAGGTTGTGGGTAAAATCGGGGAGACCTTTGGTGTGAGTAACCTGGCCCTGGACACGGCTGGCGTCGGTGACAGCCAGCAGGTCCAGGTCAGTGGCTATGTTCTGCCGGGTCTACAGGTAAAATACGGTGTTGGCATATTTGATTCACTGGCGACGTTAACCTTACGTTATCGCCTGATGCCCAAGCTCTATTTGGAAGCGGTGTCTGGTCTCGACCAGGCCCTGGATTTGCTCTATCAGTTTGAGTTCTAGCAATGCGAATAATTGTCTATGGCAGCTTAAGGCGTAAGCAAGGCAACAGTCACTGGATGACCAACGGGCAGTGGCTGGGCGATCACCAGATCGACGGCTATGAGCTTTACAGTTTGGGTCTTTATCCCGGCGTAGTGGCGGGAAACGGACGGGTTTATTGCGAAGTTTACCGCATTGATGCTTCCACGCTGGGTGAGCTGGATGCGCTCAGAACCAAAGGTGGGGAGTATAAACGTCAGCTGATGCAAACGCCTTATGGCAGCGCCTGGCTCTACGTTTATCAGCGCTCGGTTGCCGGGAAAAAACAGATTGTCAGCGGCGACTGGCTGCTGCGCGATGAGGTCGATCCCGCCGGAGAGAAGTCATAAAAAAAACACCGCTCACTGAGCGGTGTTTTTTTATCACGACACGAAAAATTATTTTTTCGCAGCGCGTTCGAAAGAGGCAACAATTTCAGCTTTAGCCGCTTCAGCATTGTCCCAGCCTTCCACTTTCACCCATTTGCCTTTTTCCAGCGCTTTATACTGCTCGAAGAAGTGAGTGATCTGTGCGCGCAGCAGCTCTGGCAGGTCGTTCACATCTTTGATGTGATCGTACTCTTTAGTCAGTTTGGTGTGCGGGACGGCAACCAGTTTGGCATCTTCACCAGACTCGTCGGTCATTTTCAGCACGCCAACCGGACGGCAACGAATTACCGAGCCTGCCTGCAGTGGGTAAGGGGTCGGGACCAGCACGTCTACCGGGTCACCGTCTAAAGACAAGGTGTGGTTGATGTAACCGTAGTTGCACGGATAGAACATCGCGGTAGACATAAAGCGGTCAACGAACAGGGTGCCGGAATCTTTGTCGACTTCATATTTGATCGGATCGGCATTGGCCGGGATCTCGATAACAACATAGATGTCTTCTGGCATATCTTTGCCCGCTGGAACCAGGTTCAAACTCATGGTTAATTCCTTTATACATTCATCATCAAGTGACGCTCATTATAGCCAACTGCAACTGAAAGTATCCCCCCTTTTTGCCCTTTCGGAATGCTCCAGTACTGGGCTGGCGGCGGCGTCGGACAAACGACTGGAACAGTTTAATGACACTCATCCGGATTGCCGCAGCTTTGTGCCAGAGATTTCAGCGCTAACGCTTGGTTTTTAACCAGATCCACCTGCTGAGCACCTGTCTGTAACGAGGCCTGAGTGCCGCTATCACTCAGCCGCGCTTTAACGGCTTCCAGCCAACTGTCACGGTATTCGAGCCAGGCACGTTGAGCACCCCTTAATTTGGCCTGTTGCTCTGTACTCAGGATGGCAATAAGTCTGGCGTACTGCTGATTCATCTCTTTGTCCCAGGCGGTATTTGCCTCAGCAAAGCAGCGCTGCATCGCCAGGGTGGTTGCGGCTCGGTTCAGGCAGGTCTGTTGCGCGGTATCAATCGGATTGGTGGCGGCCTGAGCGTTAAGCATAAACAGCAGAACCGTGAGAACCAGGGCAATTTTTTTCATAAAAATACTCTTAATGATGTTGAGAAAATAGCCATTCAAACCGGTTTTATCGTGATGTTAATTCGGTTTGCCAGATCCCTCTTATGGGCTGTTGGAGCTCACCCTTTCAGAGGAAAAGGCAAAATTGATCCATATCAATCTCGTATGGCTCCCGCTCGTTTTACCTTCATTTTTGCTAAAGATTGCGGAAGGCGTTGCCGATAATCTCACCGCTTTTGGCGTTCATGGATTAACAACTTTAGTGAGGATTACACAACATCATGCTTAAAAAAATCTCAATCAGAAACGGGTTATTAGTGTTGTTAGCGTTGATGACGTTGATGCTGCTGGGCGTCAGCGTGATGGGTATCAGTGCCATTAATAAAGGAAATCGTTCGCTGGATATCGTTAACCGCATTCAGGGGATCGAGTTAAACAGCCTTTTTCTTGCCAATAATGGCCTGCTCCGGGCACGAACCACGGCCGCGCTGGCGGTAAGGAAAATGGAAATCGGCATGATCGATGACGCGAGCAGCGCGACAAACAGAGCCGAAAAATATCTTAAAACTTCGCAACAGGAATTAAAAAAGTTTGTTGATGCGGGCACGGTAACCGCACAGGGGAAGAAGCTGGCGGATGCCATTGTAGCCAGTTACGGCAATTATCTTGAGCAGGGCATTAAGCCGATGATGCTCTCTTTGCAGCAGCAAAATACCGATGGCTATTACACGCTTCTGGAAGAAAAATTGACACCGCTTAACGCTGCCTTCAGCAAAGCGGTGGAAGATTTCAATATTTTTGCCAATCAGGTTTCCGATTCCCAGCTGGCAGAAACAGCAAAAAACCAGCAGATCCTTACCTTCCTGATCGTTTTCTGCGGCATCCTGACGATTATCCTGCTCTCTGTCTCCTGGCTGTTACTGCGGGCGATCCTGCTTAAGCCTCTGGATTCAGCCATTGAGCATCTGGAATTTGTGGCGGCTGGCGATTTGACACAGCTGTTACCAGAGGGCGGCCGCAATGAACTGGGCAGGCTGAACACTGCTCTGGCTGAAATGCAGGCTTCGCTGCAACAGTCGGTCAGCCGTGTGCGGGATGCCAGCCTGCAAATCGATATCGGCAGCCGGGAACTCTCTTCAGGCAACCTTAACCTTTCTCAGCGCACGGAAGAGTCTGCCGCCTCGCTGGAGCAAACTGCGGCCAGCATGGAGCAGCTGACTGCTACCGTGAAACTGAATGCGGAAAATGCCACCCAGGCTCACCAGTTGGCGAGATCGGTCTCCGACAGCGCCGATAAAGGCAGTGAAGTTGTCAGCTACGTAATGGAGAAGATGCGGGAGATTTCCAGCAGCTCCAGGCGCATCGGCGACATTCTGGGCGTGATTGATGGTATTGCCTTCCAGACCAATATCCTGGCGCTGAACGCCTCTGTGGAAGCGGCACGCGCGGGGGAACAGGGCAGGGGCTTTGCGGTTGTTGCCAGCGAAGTTCGTACGCTGGCGCAGCGCAGCGCAACGGCGGCGAAAGAGATCCGCGAATTAATCAGCGAATCTCAGACCAGAGTGAACGAAGGATCGCAAATGGCGACCCGTGCCGGGGAGACCATGGATGAAATCGCTACCGAGGTGATGCGGGTGACCACGCTGATGAAAGAGATCTCCAGCGCTTCTCAGGAGCAGAGCCGGGGTATTGAACAGGTGAACCAGGCCGTTACGCAGATGGATGAGGTAGCGCAGCAAAATGCCGCGCTGGTTGAGCAGGCTGCGGCGGCAACTCACTCTCTTGAAGAACAGTCCCAGCAACTTGTGCAGTCAATGGCGGTGTTCAGAGTCACTCCGGCCTGAAAACCGGCTTAAAAAAAGGGCGACCCTGAGGTCGCCCTTTTCACCATGATTACCTGGAGGCGTTACGCGTCCGGGAATTCGCGCAGGAAGCGCTCCTGGTCGTTCACCATGTCGGTATTACCCACAAAGAACGGTGAACGCTGATGCAGCGTTTCTGGCGTTAAATCAAGAATACGGTTCTTACCGTCGCTGGCTTTACCGCCAGCCTGCTCGGCCAGGAAAGCCATTGGATTGCACTCATACAGCAGGCGCAGCTTGCCTTGCGGGTGGCTGGCGGTGCTTGGGTAGAGGTAGATCCCGCCTTTCAGCAGATTGCGGTGGAAGTCCGCCACCAGCGAGCCAATATACCGTGAGGTATAGGGACGGTGGGTAGGCTGATCTTCTTCCTGGCAGAACTTCAGATATTTTTTTACGCCCTGAGGGAAACGGATGTAGTTTCCTTCGTTAATAGAGTAGGTGTAACCCTTTTCAGGGAACTCCATTTTTTCCGCGCTGAGGCAAAATACACCCAGTGAGGGATCGTAAGTAAAGGCGTGAACGCCGCAGCCAGTGGTGTAAACCAGCATGGTTGAGGAACCGTAAACCACATAGCCGGCTGCAACCTGCTGGTTGCCAGGCTGAAGGAAATCTTCCTCAGTGACTGGCGTGCCTGCCGGGGTAATACGGCGATAGATAGAGAAGATGGTGCCAACAGAGACGTTAACGTCAATATTTGACGAGCCATCCAGTGGGTCCATCAGGACCACATATTTACCGTTCTCCACTCCTTCGAAGATCACAATCTCATCTTCTTCTTCAGAGGCGATACCGGCAACAATTCCACGCGCTTTCAGGGCCGCTTTGAGTTTTTCATTGGCAAACAGATCGAGCTTCATCTGCTGTTCGCCCTGAATGTTTTCGACACCGCTGGCGCCCAGAATATCCACCAGGCCAGCTTTGTTAATATCACGGTGAATGATTTTCGCGCCCAGCTTAATAGCTGAAATCAGCGCGGTCAGCTCACCTGTGGCGTGAGGAAAGTCGTGTTGCTTCTCGACGATGAATTCGCCTAACGTTTTCATAACACTATCCCTGAATCTGCGGTTGAACAGCAGCCTGCTTTACAAACTGCCAACGTATGCGTACGCAGTTTAGCCGATTGAACGCTAAAGAACATAGGGCAAATCCGTTTCTTCCTCGCTGCGGGGACGCTACACTGTGCGCCGGACTTTCCAGTTAACGGATCTATTATGCGTATTCACATCCTCGGTATCTGTGGCACTTTTATGGGCGGCCTGGCCATGCTGGCCCGCGCGCTCGGGCATGAGGTGACCGGTTCAGACGCCAACGTTTATCCGCCAATGAGCACGCTGCTTGAAAAGCAAGGCATTGATTTAATTCAGGGTTACGATGCTTCCCAGCTCGACCCGGCCCCCGATCTGGTGATCATCGGCAATGCCATGACGCGCGGAAACGCCTGCGTGGAAGCAGTGTTAGAACGTAACATCCCTTACCTCTCTGGCCCCCAGTGGTTGCATGATTTCGTGCTGCGCGACCGTTGGGTCATCGCCGTGGCCGGAACCCACGGCAAAACCACTACGGCGGGGATGGCGGCATGGATTTTACAGGCGTGCGGCCTCGAACCCGGCTTTGTTATTGGTGGCGTACCAGGAAACTTTGATGTTTCAGCAACTTTAGGAAAAAGCCCATTCTTTGTCATCGAAGCGGACGAGTATGACTGCGCCTTCTTTGATAAGCGGTCGAAATTCGTGCATTACTGCCCGCGCACGCTGATCCTCAACAATCTTGAGTTCGATCACGCGGATATATTCGATGACCTGCGGGCTATTCAGCGTCAGTTCCATCATCTGATCCGCATCGTGCCGGGACAGGGTAAGATCCTGCTGCCTGAGCATGACGTCAACATCAAACAGGTGCTCTCAATGGGCTGCTGGAGCGAGCAGGAGAGCGTGGGTGAATCAGGTCACTGGCAGGCGAAAAAGCTGACGCCGGATGCCTCTCGCTGGGAAGTCTGGCTGGAGGGTGAACGCGTGGCGGAAGTGAACTGGGCGCTGGTGGGCGAGCACAACATGCATAACGGCATGATGGCGATTGCCGCCGCGCGTCACGTAGGCATTAAACCGGAAGATGCTGGCCTGGCACTGAACGACTTTATCAATGCCCGCCGCCGTCTTGAGCTGCGTGGTGAAGCGAATGGCATCAAGGTCTATGACGATTTTGCCCATCATCCCACCGCTATTCTGGCAACCATGACGGCGCTGCGCAGCAAAGTGGGCGGTACGGCGCGTATTCTCGCCGTGCTGGAACCGCGCTCCAACACCATGAAAATGGGGATCAGCAAAGACGATCTGGCACCCGCGCTGGCCAGAGCCGATGAGGTGTTCCTGTTCCAGCCGCATCACATTCCGTGGCAGGTATCAGAGGTAGCCGAGGCATGCGTGCAGCCTGCCCACTGGAGCGCGGATGTGGATACGCTGGTGGAGATGATTGCCAAAACGGCGCAGCCGGGCGACACCATTCTGGTGATGAGCAACGGCGGGTTTGGCGGCATTCATCAGAAGCTACTGGAGAGACTGGCGAAGTAAGCGCGGCGGGTGGCGTGAAGAGGGCGGAGAAATTCGCCCCCTCGTGATATCCGTAGGGGAGGGAGACCCGCGTAGCTAAGAGACTTAACCATCCCAGCTGTGGGGCAGCTGGCCTGAAGGCGGGGTTATTCCGCCCGTTCAGGATCAGGCCTCAGCCAGATCGCGCAGATACTGGAAGATTTGCCGGTAGGCTTTGGGTGGCTTGTTGGCGGCTTTCTCTTTCTGTGCATTACGGATCATCGCACGCAGCTGCTGGCGGTCCGCATCCGGATAGAGTGCCAGCACGTCCGGCACGGCATCATCGCCTTCCGCAACCAGACGGTCACGCAGGACTTCCAGCTTGTGGAACAGCGCAACCTGCTGGTTGTGACGGTTCTTCAGCTTGTCCAGCGCCAGGCGGATCGGCTCTTCATCGCGTGAACGCAGCATTTTGCCAATCAGCTGCATCTGGCGGCGGCGGCCCTCTTTCTTGATCTTCTGCGCCAGCTCAATAGCGGCACGCAGATCTTCATCCAGCGGGATCTTGTCCAGCGAGTTCTTGCTTAACTCAACCAGTTCTCCACCCAGGCGCTTGAGCTCCTCGGCGTCACGTTTTATTTCACTTTTACTGACCCAGATAATCTCTTCATCTTCTTCTTCTTGATTATCGGGTACATCATCAAGCCAGTCGTCGGGCTGTTTAGTCATGGGAGGTTCCTAAAAAAGAGGCTAATGCTATCAGGAAACTTAGGCTACTGCGAAATTGTTCTCTGAGTCTGTTAGACTCAAATGAACCCTCATCCCGAATGAATCTGGAAATCTGGCGTTTTCACTGCTGCCAGAGAAGCCCTAATCAATTATATGGTAGGTCAATGAAATTACTCTCCCAAGTTGCAGAACAGCGTAAAACCCTCGAACAGGCGGTAGCGACAGCACTCGAACTGGCAAAAGTCAGCACCGATGGGGCGGAAGTTGCCGTGACCAAAACCACCGGTATCAGCGTCAGCACCCGTTTTGGTGAAGTGGAAAACGTAGAATTCAACAGCGATGGCGCACTCGGCATCACTGTCTACCATCAAAACCGCAAAGGCAGCGCCTCCTCTACCGATCTCAGCCCGGAAGCGATTAAACGCACCGTGCAGGCGGCGATTGATATCGCGAAGTTTACCTCGCCCGATCCTTATGCTGGCGTGGCCGATCGTGAGCTGCTGGCTTTTGATGCCCCCGATCTGGATCTCTATCACCCGACGGATCTCGATCCCGATCGTGCTATTGAGATGGCCGCTCGCGCAGAGCAGGCGGCGCTGAAGGCGGACAAACGCATTACCAACACCGAAGGGGGCAGTTTCAACAGCCACATCGGGATGAAAGTGTTTGGTAACAGCCACGGCATGATCCAGGGCTACTCTTCCAGCCGCCACTCCATCTCCAGCAGTGTGATTGCGGAAGCCGATGGCGATATGGAGCGCGATTATGCCTATACCATTGGCCGCGCTATTGAGGATTTGAAATCGCCTGAATGGGTTGGTGAAGAGTGCGCGCGTCGCACATTGTCACGTCTGTCGCCGCGCAAGCTTTCCACCATGAAAGCGCCGGTCATCTTTGCTGCGGAAGTGGCGACAGGATTGTTCGGGCATCTGGTGGGAGCCATCAGCGGCGGCAGCGTCTACCGTAAATCCACTTTCCTGCTCGATTCACTGGGCAAGCAGATCCTGCCGGAGTGGCTCACCATTCAGGAGCAGCCGCACCTGCTGAAAGGGCTCGCCTCCACGCCGTTCGACAGCGAAGGGGTACGCACCCAGCAGCGCGATATTATAAAAGATGGCGTGCTGCAAACCTGGCTGCTGACTAACTACTCCGCACGCAAGCTGGGGCTGCAAAGCACCGGGCACGCTGGTGGCATCCACAACTGGCGCATTGCCGGTCAGGGCGACAGTTTTGAGCAGCTGTTGAAAAAGATGGGCACCGGTCTGGTGGTCACTGAGCTGATGGGGCAGGGCGTCAGCGGCATTACCGGCGACTATTCCCGCGGTGCGGCCGGTTTCTGGGTGGAGAATGGCGAGATCCAGTATCCCGTCAGTGAAATAACCATCGCCGGTAATCTGAAAGATATGTGGCGCAATATGGTTACTGTCGGCAGTGATATTGAGCTGCGCAGTAATATTCAGTGCGGTTCGGTGCTGCTGCCAGAAATGAAAATAGCCGGGCAGTAATTCCGTCATTTATGCGTATTATTATGGGGTGGCCACAGGCCGCCCCTTTTTGTCGTGCTTTTCACATAAAAATAAGGAATTGCGCCATGCGTAGGACGTTACTGACTTTGTTGACGGCTTCTTTGTTGTTCTCCAGCGTTTCGGCGCTGGCCGACCTGGAGGATGATATGGATATTCTGAATGGCGGCTTACGTACCGTCACTAAAACGGATGATCTCTCCGAATTTAAAAAAGCCCTGACCGATATGCGCGGCGCGGCTGAAAATGCCAAAACGCAAACGCCAGATAAGTTAAAAGGCCAGCCTGCCGACAGTGCCCAGATAAAAGATTTTCATGCAGGGCTGGATAAGCTGATAAGTCAGATTGATACGAGCATGAAACTGGCAAATGCTGGCGATCTGGCTGGCGCAAAAAAAGAAGCGGAGAAATTTGCCGACACGCGTAACGAGAATCATAAGAAATTCCGTTAAAATCTTCGGACTATTAACAGATTTCCGGGCCTGGCCGGGCCCATTTACTTGCTGAATTTCCCTTCTTTCCTGCTATTCCCACTATTATAAGTTTTACCTATCTTATCCACCTGCTCTGACCTTACCTGGCGCCTTTTTTCTTTCCTGCTGCGTGAAATTATCGCGGCTGGCTGGAATAACGTGATTTATCTCCCGTTTTTATCTTCTTTCTGCATGAAATAACCATTTTGTGGCCTGGCCCACACCCGGTGGTTCTATTTCCACTTCGAAGTGGAAAAAGTCGGTCTATACACTTTTCCCCGCTGGGGCTAATTTATTTTCAACGCGAAAAAACACCGTTTTGGCTGGACCGAAGCGAAACACGAGGAGCGCAGTGTGAATAATGGAGCGGTATCCGTAAATAGGGATGAAAGTGAGCAGGCGATTCAGACGCTGGCAGACAAAGTAATGGCGCAGATTGCTGACCTGTTTGCCGCAAAAGCGATCGTCCCCAATGCGGTGCAGCAGCAGATGCTCGTCTCGCATGTTAAGGCGATGGCGCTGCGCTCCCTGACCGGCGAACCGCTGCCGGAAGTGGAGGAGGAGCTGTTTGAGGATATCTCCCCTGAGTCGATGGCGCTGGCGCAGCAGGTGGTGGATCTGTTCGGCAACCTGCCGAAAGAAGAGGCCTGGCTGCTCTCTGTTCACTTTGAAGTGGCAAAAGAGAACGACTAACCGCAGGTCTCCTCCCTGGGTAAGAACTTACAAATTCAATCAATTAAGGATCAGAGCATGTCACAAGTCATCGTAGTTATCGGCGATCGTTTAGGAAAAGGGCAGAAAGTGGCCGCGGGCGTTGAGAAAGCGGGCGGCAAAGCGGTGGTTGTACCGGGCGTGGCGGCAGATATGAAGCTGGGCGACGTGATGAAAGCTGAGAATGCCTCGTTCGGTATCTCTTTCTGCGGCAGCGGCGGCGCTGGAGCAATCACGGCTCAGAATAAATATGGCTACAAAGCGAAACACGGTATGCGCTCTGTTGACGAAGGCGTGACCGCTATCAATGAAGGCGCCACGGTGCTGGGCTTCGGTTTTATGGATAAAGAAGAGTTAGGTGAGCGTCTGGTGCAGGCGTGGAACAAGAAGCACGGTAGCTAACTGATGAAGGAACACTTCACCACCACGGTGAACGTCAGCGGCAAGGGTGACAGTAAAGAGAGAGCCTTTGCCGACGCGCTGAGCCGGGTACAGAACAAGGTCCTTAAAGCGACCAACAAAGTTCTGCTGCGGATTGAACCCCAGGATGTCGTCGTGGTTCACGCCCTGGAGAGCGTCAGAAAGGAGAAGTTTCTGTTTTTCTTTCTGGCAAGAGAGCGACGGAATTACAGCGTAGAGCTGGATATTACCGTCAACGTAACGGTGATTGACACTGACAAAGTCAATTTCATTACGCAATAAAGCACTGCCTGTAAGGGCAGCAATAACCATGACTTAAAAACGTTGGCGCAAGCCTGAAAGGAAAGACTGATGTTTTTAATTATTCTCTTTAAGTCGCTCATCATCGGCGGTCTTGTCGGCGTGGGCGTGGGCGCTGGTGCAGCGCGCATGTTTCACGCACCAACAACGCAGGGGATGGGGGCGTTTCGTACACTGGGTGAACTGAACTCCTGTGAAGGCGATCCCGCCTCTCACTTCTCCTTTGGCCTGGGCTTCTTCTTTAACGCCTGGGCTTCCTCTGTGGCAGCCGGTTCCTTCACCCAGGACGTTGACCACCGCATTATCCCCCACTGGGGCGCGGCGGCACTGATGGTGAAAAACCGCAACGTAGCGGAAACCCTGCACGATCCGAAAAAAATGGCGATTGCCTGCGGCATCATCGGCATGATCGTTGTGGCTTTCCTTAACTCGACGGCTTCCGCCGTTCCGGCAGCGTTGCAGGTCACCGCCGTTAAAGTGCTGGTGCCCGCGGCAAACCTGCTGGTGAATACGGTGATGCCGGTGATTTTCTGGCTGGCAGCTATCGACGCGGGCAAAAAGTCGGGCTTCTGGGCAACCATCTTCGGCGGTCTGGCGCAGCTTATCATGGGTAACGCTGTACCGGGTCTGGTACTGGGCATCCTGATTGGTAAAGGCGTGGAAGAGAGCGGCTGGAACAAAGTGACCAAAATCATGATGGTGGCGATTGTCCTGCTGTTCGTGCTGAGCGGGTTCTTCCGCGGCTTTGATATGAAAATGCTGCAATCCTTCCAGCTTGGCGTGCCAGGGTGGCTGGAGATGATCCACAACTCCCTGAGCGGCAAATAAGACGAGGACAGTGATAATGGAAGAGTCAAAAAGCGGTTTCTGGTATGCCGACTGGTCTTTCCCGATTTTTGTCGGGTTGCTCTCAGCAGGGGTTTTTGCCGGTACGCACATGTATTACACCTATGGCCTGGGTGCCTTTAACGAAGTGGCCTTTGTGTCGATGTTGCGTGCGGGAATGGAAACTGGCGTCTACGGCGCGGTAGCGGCATTTGGTGCCAGCTTCCTGTTTGCCCGTATTATTGAGGGTTCGCTGGTAGGTATCCTGGACATCGGTGGCGCCATCCAGACGGGCGTGGGCCTTGGCGTTCCTGCGCTACTGTTGGGGGCGGGCATCGTTTATCCGGTCGCCAACTTTGCCGCTTCGCTGGTCACCGGCCTGGTGATTGGGCTGGCCATCGGCTATCTGATTATCCTGGCGCGTAAGTTCACCATCAATAACAGCGACTCCACCTACGGTGCGGACGTAATGATGGGTGCGGGTAACTCCTCCGGCCGTTTCCTGGGGCCGCTGATCATCCTCTCTGCGATGACCGCGTCGATTCCGATTGGCTTAGGGTCGCTGATTGGTGCGCTGCTGTTCTATCTCTGGAACAAGCCAATTACCGGTGGCGCAATTCTGGGTGCCATGCTGCTGGGGGCTTTCTTCCCGGTTGCTCTCTAGAAGTAACGGCGGCTTGCCTGAAGTTTTGGGCAGGCCGCTTTGACGGGTGCCAGAGCATCCGGTGAAAGAAGGAGTTTGCCATGTTTGACCTTATTATCCGTCGTGCGCGACTGCCCGATGGCAGCCTGACCGATATTGCCGTGCAGCAGGGTAAAATTGCTGTACTGGGTGAGGTAACCGGCAGCGCTACCCAGCAATGTGACCTTGCGGGGCGTTACTGGCTGAGCGCTGGCTGGATCGATTCCCACGTTCACTGTTATCCAAAATCCCCTATTTATCATGATGAAGCGGACAAGATCGGCGTATCTACCGGCGTCACCACCGTGGTGGATGCAGGCAGTACCGGTGCCGATGACATCGACGAATTTTATCAGCTGACCCGCAACGCCAGCACTCAGGTTTATGCACTGCTGAACATTGCCCGTACCGGCATCGTGACGCAGAACGAACTGGCCGACATGAAGCAGATAGACAAGGTTGGCGTACGCGATGCAGTGCAGCGTCTGCCTGGTTTTATCATCGGCATCAAGGCCCGCATGAGCAGCAGCGTGGTGGGAGCGAACGGCATCAACCCGCTGATCCGCGCGAAAGAGATCCAGCAGGAGAACGGCGATTTACCGCTGATGGTGCATATCGGCAACAACCCGCCGGATCTGGATGAGATAGCCGATCTGCTGACCCGTGGTGACATTATTACCCACTGTTACAACGGCAAGCCAAACCGCATTCTGACCCCTGCCGGAGAGCTTCGTGCTTCCGTGAGCCGGGCGATTCAGCGCGGCGTTCGCCTGGATGTGGGGCATGGCAGCGCCAGCTTCAGCTTTGAGGTGGCACGCGTGGCGATTTCCCAGGGTATTCTGCCGCACAGCATCAGTTCCGATATCTACTGCCGTAACCGGCTGAATGGCCCGGTTTATACCCTTGCGCATGTGATGTCCAAATTCTTCAACGTCGGCATGACCCTGCCGCAAATTATCGCGTGCGTGACGCACAAGGCGGCAGAAGGGCTGGGACTGCACAGTAAAGGCCGGCTTGAGCCTGGCATGGACGCCGATCTGACTATTTTTGACCTCAAAGAGGAAACCTGCCTGTTTACCGACTCCGAAGGGCAGTCCGTTGCGGGTGAGAAACAGCTGGTGCCGCTGGCCGCCATCGTGGCGGGACACTGGTTCATTACCGACGAAGGGAAAAAGCATCATGTCTTCGATTTATGAAAAATATGGCCTGAAGCAGGTTATTAACGCCTCTGGCCGCATGACCATCCTGGGCGTTTCCACGCCAGCTGCCGACGTGGTTGAAACGGTCAATTATGGCCTGAATCACTATTTTGAAATGAAGGAGCTGGTCAACAAGACCGGCGCTTACATCGCTAATTTGCTGGGTGCGGAAGATGCCGTGGTGGTCTCCTGCGCTTCTGCCGGGATTGCGCAATCCGTGGCGGCGGTGATCGTTAAGGATGATGAGTGGCTGCTGGAGAATTTGCACGCCGCGCCGCTGATTGTCCCTCACGATATTGTGGTGCCAAAGGGGCATAACGTGAACTATGGCGCGCCCGTGGGCACGATGGTGACGCTGGGCGGCGGTCGTCTGGTAGAGGCGGGTTATGCTAACGAATGCTCAGCGGATCAGCTCTCTGCTGCGGTTACACCACAGACAGCAGCCATTCTCTATATCAAATCCCACCACTGCGTGCAGAAGAGCCACCTCAGCGTTGAACAGGCTGCCGTTGTTGCCCGCAAGCATGGCGTGCCGCTGATTGTGGATGCCGCCGCAGAAGAAGATCTGCAATGTTACTACCAATACGGCGCTGATTTAGTAATTTACAGCGGAGCCAAAGCCATTGAAGGACCAACCAGCGGGCTGGTGGTAGGGCGTAAACAGCCGGTTGAATGGGTGAAGCGCCAGTCGATGGGTATTGGCCGGGCGATGAAGGTAGGTAAAGAGGGGATTCTGGGACTGACCCAGGCGATTGAAAACTATCTGGTGCAGGAAAAAGTCTCCGGCGCGCAGATGGTGGAAAAAATGACGCCGTTTATCAACAGCCTGAATTCTCTTCCGGGCATTACCTCCCGCGTGGTATGGGATGCAGCTGGACGTGACATCGCCCGCACTGAAATCCATTTTGATGAAGCGGTGATTGGCCACACCACTGGCGAAGTGGTGCAGGCGCTGAAAACCGGCGACATCGCCATCTATTTCCGCGGCTATAAAGCCAATGAAGGCATCGTTGAGGTGGACGTACGCAGCGTTTCCCCTGCGCAGCTGGATACGATTTATGTTTGCATCAAGTCATTATTAGCAGGAGAAAAAAACGCATGACGCTGACCCCTAAATTTTATCAGGACCGCGTGTGTCTGAACGTGCTGGCCGGTTCCAAAGAGAATGCCCGCGAGATCTGGGAAGCGGCTGAAGGCCATGTGCTGGTGGGCGTGCTGTCGAAAAACTACCACAGCGTGGAGAGTGCCGTCGCTGATATGCGTGAATACGCCGCTCTGATCGATAATGCGCTCTCTGTTGGCCTGGGCGCTGGCGATCCTAACCAGTCTGCGATGGTCAGCGCGATTTCAGCTGAAATCCAGCCGCAGCATGTGAATCAGGTCTTCACCGGTGCGGCAACCAGCCGTGCACTGCTGGGCCAGAGCCAGACCGTAGTGAATGCGTTGATCTCCCCAACCGGCAGTGTGGGTCAGGTGAAAATCTCTACCGGACCGCTGAGTTCTCAAGCCGCTGATGCGATTGTGCCGGTAGAAACCGCCATCGCCATGCTGAAAGATATGGGCGCAAGCTCGGTAAAATATTTCCCGATGGGCGGGCTGAAATCCATTGATGAGTTCAAAGCCGTGGCAAAAGCGTGTGCAGATCAGGATTTCTGGCTGGAACCAACGGGCGGCATCGATCTGGAAAACTATGAAGCGATCCTGCAGATCGCGCTTGAGGCGGGCGTGCCGAAAATCATTCCGCATATCTACAGCTCCATTATTGATAAAGAGAGCGGCAACACACGCCCGGCCGACGTCAGCACCCTGCTGGCGATGACCAAAAAGCTGGTAGGTTAAGCTAAACCGGCGGGCGCTCTGCCCGCCGTTATCCTTCTCTCCTGAACTTCTCTTGCGAGGAACACCATGCGTAACTGGTCTTTGATCTCTGCCGTGTCTGTCGCGTTAATGGCGACGGTTCCCCTGGTTGCCCAGGCGCAATTTGCCTATGTCGGGAGCTATAATCCCAACGGCGAAGGCGTCTATCGTTTTCAGGTCGATGCCGCGAGCGGCGCGCTCAGCGGTAAAACGCTGGTCAGCGATCTGCCCAATCCGGCTCAGCTCACCATCGATGCGAAGGGCAAAACCCTCTATGTCGCCAGCGAGAGCGAGAAGGGTGTGGTGGTCGCCTATGCCATTGCGGCAGATGGCAGCCTGAGCAAGCTCAATCAGGTCAGTTCGCAGGGGGCGGGGCCGGTGTACCTCTCCCTGACGCCAGACGGGAAATATCTGCTGGTGGCGAATTACGTCAGCGGTAGTAAAGCGGTGCTGCCGGTCAGGGCGGACGGTGGTCTTGCAGAAGCCAGTGATTCGCAGCAGGATCAGGGCCCGGCGGGCGCTGGGAAGCCTGCAGCGGCAGTAGAGGGAAGCTTTGCCATCAGCGATCATAATGGTCCCCATGCGCATATGATCGCCAGCGATCCCAGCGGTAAATTTGTCTTCTCAACGGATCTGGGGCTGGATCGGCTTTATCAGTACCGACTAAGCAGTGACGGCAAATTACAGGCTAATACCCCGGCGTGGATTTCCGCCTCTTCAGAAGGCGCCGGGCCAAGGCATTTTGTATTCCATCCGGATGGCAAATCGATCTATTTGATCAACGAAGAAGCCTCCACGCTGACCCGCTATCTGCTGAACCGCAAAACCGGAACGCTGACTGAAGCAGCAACCGTGTCTGCACTGCCTGCGGGCTATAAAGGCACCAGTTTTGCTGCCGGTCTGGCGATCGACAGCGCCGGTAAAAACCTCTATGTTGCCAATCGCTTGCACAACAGTATTGGCCATTTCGCTATTGAAGCGAACGGCACGCTGAGTCATAAAGATGACGTGTGGACGCGGGGCGACTACACGCGTACCCTGACGCTGTCACCAGATGGTAAGACCCTGTATGCCATGAACCAGCGCAGCGATAACATCACCCGTTTCCAGGTAGATGCTGCCAGCGGTGCCCTGACGTTCAGCAATGATTACACCGCGGTGGGCGCCCCTTCGCAGTTAGTTTTAACACCTTAATGCGGTTGTGGCTGGAGCTTTCCGGCCGCTTCAGGCTTCCCTGACGACAGGAACATTTGTGAGATTCCCTAACCAACGCCTTGCTCAGCTTTTTGATCTGTTACAAAACGAGACGTTGCCCCAGGACGAGCTGGCGCGACGCTTTGCTGTTTCTACGCGTACCGTCCGGACGGACATCACCACCCTGAACGAGCTGCTGGCCGATCATGGCGTACGTTTTGTCCTGTCACGCGGTGAAGGCTATCAGCTAAAAATTGAGGATGCCGATCGCTACAGTCTGCTGCAACAGCAGTCACCTTCCCATCTTCGTGTGCCCCGGACTTCTGCCGCGCGCGTACACTATCTGTTAACCCGATTTCTTACTTCAGCCTTTTCTCTGAAGCTGGAGGACCTGGCCGACGAGTGGTTTGTCAGCCGGGCCACGCTGCAGAGCGATATGGCTGAAGTAAGAGAGTGGCTGGGGCGCTATCAGCTGGCGATTGAAACCAAGCCCCGCTACGGTATGAAGCTGTTTGGCAGCGAAGTGGCGATGCGCACCTGCCTGACGGATCTGCTCTATCAGATTGCCCAGGAGGACAGCGAAGATCCGCTGCTAAACCTGGAGGCGTTGAACAGCGGCATGCTGGGCACGCTTCAGCCGCTGCTGCATCAGTGTTTCAGCCGCTTCCATATTCGCATGACGGACGACAGCGAGTTTTATCTGCGCCTCTATTGCGCCGTAGCGGTCAGACGTATCAGCGAAGGCTATCCGCTGTCGGACTTCAGCGCAGAGGATGTAGATGAGGACGTGCGCGACGCCGCCCGCCATATCATCAATCTGATGCGGCCCATTACCGGCAAGGCGATTTCGCCTGCGGAAGAGGCCTATCTGCGTGTCAACATTGCGGCACGGCGGGTGGAGGAGATTGCGCCAAGCGCCATCAGCCCGGATGACGGCGAGTCGCTGGTGGACTATATCCTCAGCTACATCAACAACCACTACAACTTCAATCTGCAAAACGATCCCCAGCTGCGTGCGGATTTGCTTACGCATATTAAAACGATGATCACCCGCGTCCGCTATCAGATCAATATTCCCAATCCGCTGCTGAGCAACATTAAACAGCACTATCCGATGGCTTATGACGTCACCCTGGCGGCCGTTTCCAGCTGGGGAAAATATACCCCCTACGTGATTAGCGAAAATGAGATCGGTTTTCTGGTGTTGCATATCGGCGTCGGGCTGGAGCGGCACTACAACGTGGGCTATCAGCGCCATCCGCAGATCCTGCTGGTCTGTGATACCGGCAACTCTACGGTACGGATGATTCAGGCCATGCTGACCCGCAAGTATCCGCAGATCGTTCTCAGCAGCATCATCTCGCTGCGTGAATATGAGCAGAAGAGCACCATTGAGGAGGACTTTGTCATTTCCACGGCGCGCCTGAGCGAGAAAGACAAACCGGTGGTGATGATGTCTCCTTTCCCGACAGAGTATCAGCTTGAGCAGATCGGCAAGCTGGTGCTGGTGGACCGTACCCGTCCCTATATGCTGGAAAAGTACTTCGACGCGGCGCATTTCTGCGTTATCGATCAGCCAATGACTCAGGCCACCCTGTTCCAGACGCTGTGCCAGCAGCTTGAGCAGGAGGGTGTGGTGGAGAGCGATTTCTGGCCTTCCGTTGAAGAGCGAGAGGCGATTGTCAGCACCATGCTGGGTGAAGGCATTGCCTTACCGCACTCGCTGGGCCTGCTGGCGAAGAAAACGGTGGTCTATACCGTGCTGGCTCCACAGGGCATTGCCTGGGGTGATGAGACCGCTTACGTCATTTTCCTGCTGGCCATCAGCAAAACGGAATATGAAGAGGCGATGGCTATCTACGATCTCTTCGTGACGTTTATGCGTGAAAGGGCGATGACAAGGCTGCGTGACAGCGGAGATTTCGCCAGCTTCAAGGCGGTGGCGATGGATTGTCTGAGCAGGCTTTGAGTCTCCGCCGCTGAAAAAATCAGGTATCGGCTTTTCGTCTCTGCCTGGATTGCCGGCGTAGTTTACGCTTGTGTTCAGGCCGGGGGAGCGGGACGTTAAGTCTTCTCTCCACTCCGGCCTGTAGGGGAGGTGCTGCGTTATTTCAGAATAGTGAAGGCTGTGGTCACGTGTTTCACGCCGCTGACCCGGCTGGCCGTATCTGCCGCCGCTTTCGCTTCAGCCTCGGTCACCAGACCCAGCAGGAACACTTCGCCATTTTCGGTGGTGACCTTCACGTTGGACGATTTCACCTGGTCGCTGGAGAGCAACTGTGAACGGACTTTGGTCGTGATCCAGGTATCTGAAGAGGCTGTACCGAACGACGCTTTATCGCCGGTGCGAATTTCGTTATACACCTCGGTTGCCCCATCCACACCTACGGCGATCTGTTTCGCACGGCTGGCGATATCCGCAGAAGGCGCCTGACCCGTCAGCAACACTTTGCCCTGGTAGGCGGTAGCAACGATGTGGGCATCCGTTTTGATTTGTTGATCTTTGGAGAGCGCATTGCTGACGCGCAGTTCTAAGGTGCTGTCATCCACCTGGGTGCCAACGGTGCGGGGGTCAGTGGCGGATTTGGTCGCTACCGCAGCACTGCCGATAACCGCTGCCACGCAGCCCTGTAACATCAGTGCGGTCAGCACCACGGCCATTGCAGATAATGCCTTCATTTAAGCTCCTTCAAACGTCCTGGTGGGGAAATAACGTGTTATCGATTAAATCGCACAGGCAATTCACGGTTAACATATGCATTTCCTGAATCCTCGCGCTTCTGTGCGAGGGGATGCGAATCTCCACATCCTGCGGTCCTAATAAACCGGCGAGCTCGCCGCCGTCATATCCGGTTAGCGCTATGATTGTCATGTCGCGCGTCACCGCTGCTTCTACGGCTTTCACAATGTCACGGCTGTTACCGCGCGTTGAGATAGCCAGCAGAATGTCGCCTGCATGGCCCAGAGCACGGACCTGCTTGGCGTAAATCTCTTCATGCAGCCTGTCATTGCCGATAGCGGTCAGCAGCACGTTATCCGCGCTGAGCGCGATAGCGGGCAGGCTGGGGCGCTCTGTCTCATAGCGATTGATCATGCTGGCCGCAAAATGCTGGGCATTGGCGCTGGAGGTTCCATTGCCACAGCTCAGAATTTTGTTGCCGTTTAAAAGCGACTGTACCATCGTCATCGCTGCGTGGGCGATAGCATCCGGTAACGCCTCTGCGGCTGCGATCTGCGTCTGAATACTTTCGGTAAAACAAACTTTTATTCTTTCCAGCACTTCATTCACCTGGTAAGTCGTTGAGAGGGCACTACTCTGCCGTAAAGGCATTGGATAACCAGTCGACCTGTGTCCCGGTTATCGCCACCACATCAAAGCGGCAGTCTGTCGTCTCCAGACTACTGTTGCGGCTTCTGAGCCACAGCGCGGCAGCATGAAGCAGCTTTTGCTGCTTGCTGCGGGTCACGCTGGCGGCAGCGCCGCCAAAAAGCGCGTTGCGACGATAACGGACTTCGACAAATACCCATGTCATTCTGTCGCGCATGATCAGGTCTATCTCTCCTGCGCGATAGCGGACATTTGCCGCCACAAAGGTCAGGCCTGCGTTCTCCAGCAGGCGGCGGGCCTGTTGCTCATAGCCCGCCCCCGTTTGCTGGCGACTCAGGTTGCCGGAACGATTTGTCCCTGACGATACTGGCTCCATGTCAACTTCCTGTTGATGACGCACTCCTGGGAAGCGCTCAGGTTGCCGGTTTCCCCTTTGATCTGGAAGCCCGGCAGCTGGCGCATTTCGTTAAAGTGGTTAGCCAGTGTCCAGGCATCCACGCCCATGGCATACAGACGAACCAGCGAATAATCATTATTGAAATTTTTCGCTGCCTGCTGCATCAGCGCAGGATTCGCGCCGGACAACAGAGGGGCATCGCTGAACTGCAACCCATCCATCTCCAGACGGTAGTCCGGGCCTGCACCTGCCTGATAGCTGCGCGAGCTGGCATACATCTGCACCATATTACGGCTGCTGACACGCATAGAGATCATCGGTTTGATCAGCTCCATTTCGTTCTGCGTCGCCACAATATAGACCGCATCCACGCTACCGCTTTCACCTGAGGTTGCTGCCGGTTCCTGCACTGGCGCTGGAATGGTCAGCCCGGCAATGCTCACGCCCTGCGGCTGCTCTGGCTGCGGCGTAATCGGCGTACCGGTCAGGCGCAAGCCTGCGCCGCTGTTGATTCCCTGCTTCAGCTCCCCGACAGATCCGAACTGCTGTTGCAGGGCCGCGTTGCCGCCAAGCTTCTGCCATTCAGAGGCAAAGGCTTTACTGACCCTGTCGCCCAGCGAGCTGCGTGGCACCAACAGCAGCGGCGATCGTTTACCTTGATCCCACATATGATGAGCGGCATCTCGGGCTTCGTCTTCAGGAGAAAGCGCAAAGTAGCAAAGATTCGGATGGTTCTGTACCGACTCCGGTTCGTTCAACGCCAGGATATTGAGCGGCGTCTGAAGGGAGGCCAGTTTCTCTACCTCGCTTTTTATCAGCGGGCCGACCACTAACGTGGCGCCATCTCTCTGCGCCTGCGCCAGTACCTGATCAACAGGCTGGGTGCTGGTGTCATAAACCTGCACCTGCGTCGCGCTGGAAGGCGGCGCGGTATCAGCGACATTAGCCGGTTGCGCCGCAGGCTGTGGCTGAGCAGGGGTGCTCTCCGCTGCGGCGTTGCTGTTTGCTTCTGTCGGCGCGGCTGAAGGACTTACTGCCGCAGCGGGATCTGCCGGGTTAGTGTCAGGCTGAGGAGCGCCCTCTGTGGTGGCAGGCGCGTCAGTGGGAGCAGGAGCCGCAGCCTGGGCCAGCACGCCATTTTTAGCGTCGTTAAAGCCTTTCTGAATCGCATTGGCAAAAACCTGTGCCTGACCGCTTAACGGCAGCAGCAACGCGATTTTACCGGTTGAAGACTGCTGGAAGTTCTGCACCTGGCTGAGCGCTGTAGGCAGCATTTTGGCCGCCGGATTGTTAGGGTAGCGGGTCTGCCAGTCGCTAAGGCCCGCTTTTAACATATCCGGATCGTTGCTGTTAGCCCTGTACACGCTCAATAAATCTAACCAGCCCTGCAGAATGTTTTCGTCCGCGTTGATCACCATATTGTTGACCTGATCGGGCGTCAGCTGCACCAGCGTTTGCCAGGTGACGTCGATATTTTTCTGCTTATCGGCCGGATTAGTCAGCAAAGGCTCCTGCGCAATGTAGGCGCGTAGTACCTCCAGAGAGGGACGCCCCTGGTTCACGGCAATCTGCAGCTGATAAAAACGCGACTGTTGTTCTTTCGCTAACGAGGCGACATCCACCTGTTTCAGCAGGTCGGTCGCACCCTTAACATCCTGCTGTGTCAGCTTTAACTGAGCCTCTAACAACAGGGCTTCCTGACGTTGAGTATCGTTCAGCGTCTGCGGCAGGCTGGAGAACTGGTCATTAGCCTGAGGGAACTTCCCTTCATTAAGCAGCGCTTTGATTGCAAGTAATTGCCAGTCAACCTTGTTATCATCTGAGCTTTGCTGCATCTGTTGCAGGTAGTAGTCAGAAGTGCCTGTAGCTGCGCCCTGCACATTCGCCGTTGGCGTTTGCGGGCCCTGGCTGGTACACCCGGCAAACAACAAGGCGGCCAGCAGAACAGGCATGCAGCGTCCTGCTTTGTTATGAATGACTTTCGAAGGAAGCATACTGTATCCAGTGATGTTTTTTTCAAGATGCTCAATATTAAATCGGCAATTCGGATCAAACAATGAAACAACGCGATGATATTTCTTCCAGCACGCTTTATATCGTTCCAACACCGATTGGTAACCTGGGCGATATCACCCAACGTGCGCTATCAGTGCTTGCAGGCGTCGACCTGATCGCAGCGGAAGATACACGTCATACCGGGCTGTTGCTACAACATTTCGCCATCAATGCGCGGCTGTTCGCATTGCACGATCACAATGAACAGCATAAGGCAGAAACATTGCTGGCTAAGCTGCAGGAAGGGCAAAGCATAGCGTTGGTTTCCGATGCCGGCACGCCGCTTATTAACGATCCCGGCTACCATCTGGTCCGTCGTTGCCGCGAAGCTGGCATTCGCGTCGTGCCGCTGCCTGGCGCCTGTGCGGCGATTACAGCATTAAGCGCTGCCGGGTTGCCGTCCGATCGATTCTGTTACGAAGGGTTTCTGCCAGCCAAAAGCAAAGGTCGCTGCGATACTTTGCGCGCCCTTGAACAGGAGCCTCGCACGCTGATTTTCTACGAATCCACCCACCGTCTGCTGGAGAGTCTACAGGATATGGTGACGGTATGGGGAACGGATCGCTATGTGGTGCTCGCCCGTGAGATCACCAAAACGTGGGAGTCCATTCAGGGCGCGCCGGTGGGCGAGCTGCTGGCCTGGGTACTGGAAGATGAGAACCGTCGGAAAGGCGAGATGGTGCTGATTGTCGAGGGATTCCATGCGCAGGAGGATGCACTGCCCCCGGAAGCGCTGCGTACGCTGGCCCTGCTGCAGAAAGAGTTGCCGCTGAAAAAAGCAGCGCAGATCACGGCTGAAATCCACGGCGTGAAAAAGAATGCCCTCTATAAGTATGCTCTGGAGCAGCAAGAGGGGTGACAAACTGCGCGGAATACCCTATTATCCGCGCCGAAGCTGACCAGACAGTCGCCGCTTTGTTGCCGTCCTCCTTCGGGGGAGACAGACAAAGGGGAGGAAAGTCCGGGCTCCATAGGGCAGGGTGCCAGGTAACGCCTGGGGGGCGCAAGCCCACGACCAGTGCAACAGAGAGCAAACCGCCGATGGCCCACTTGTGGGATCAGGTAAGGGTGAAAGGGTGCGGTAAGAGCGCACCGCGCGGCTGGCAACAGTTCGTGGCACGGTAAACTCCACCCGGAGCAAGGCCAAATAGGGGTTCACCAGGTACGGCCCGTACTGAACCCGGGTAGGCTGCTTGAGCCAGTGAGCGATTGCTGGCCTAGATGAATGACTGTCCTCGACAGAACCCGGCTTACCGGTCAGCTTCAACAATCAAAGAAACCCCGCTCCGGCGGGGTTTTTGCGTTTAAGTCTGAGTATGACGATGAATGACTCTCCTCGACGCTCTTTATAAAAAGAAAGCGGCTTACCGGTCAGCTTCAACAATCAAAGAAACCCCGCTTCGGCGAAGTTTTTGCGTTTAAGTCTGAGTATGACGATGAATGACTGTCCTCGACGCTCTTTATAAAAAGAAAGCGGCTTACCGGTCAGCTTCAACAATCAAAGAAACCCCGCTTCGGCGGGGTTTTTGCGTTTCAACGGGCAGGGTAAAGCAAGCTTTCTGCTTTCTTCGTTACGGGAAAGAGGATTAGCAGGTAAACTTCAGGGATCGTTCGTAAATCCTTGTGGGGAGCAGAGTATGAATACGGGACCGCTTAACGAAGAGCAACTGGAGTGGCTGGATGAGGTGTTGCTGGAGTATGGCAACGATGAATCCGTGCTGGATATCTCTGAGCTGGACGGCATGCTGACTGCGGTGCTTTCCGGGCCAAATAAGTTGGAGAATTCAGTCTGGCTCACGGGGATGTGGGGCGGACAGCAGCATATTCCCCGCTGGGCTGATGAAGCGGAAGAGGCCCGGTTCAACGACCTCCTGTTCCAGCACAAGAACGATATTGCCGAAAGACTTTCATCGGCCCCTGACCAGTTCGATCCGCTGTTTGGCTACAGCACCGTTGATGATGAAGATTACATCGTGGTGGAAGAGTGGTGTTTCGGCTATCTGCGAGGTGTGGGGCTGGACAACTGGTCAGCCCTGCCGGAAACCCTGCTGCCCGCGCTTGACGCGATTGCGCTGCATGCTTCAGAAGAGGGGGCCGCAATCATTGATAAAATGACACCAGAAGAGTACGAACGCAGTCAGGCTGTTATCAGCCCCGCCGCATTGCAGCTTTATGGTTACTGGTCGGCACTGCGTAAATCTGACGTCTGATTTTCACCGCTGCTGCAAAAAGAAAACCCCGCGTAAGCGGGGTTTTGCTTTGTATATGAAAAATTTCCCTGGTGCCGCAATGAGCTGTATATCACAAACGCACAGCTCCGTTTTCGTCTGATTCTGTTTCAGATCGCTAAATTTCCCTGGTGCCGGCTTAAATTAAACAGGCAAATCAATAATCAGCGCGCGCAGCGGTGTCTCAGCAACCAGAGTCACGCTCTGTTCATCACAGACAAAGGCACCGTCGCCACAGACTAACTCTTCTTTAGCCTGGGAACTGGCAACCGCATTTAAACTGCCGTGGATCGACTGCACATAGGCGCGTGGCCCGTTAAGCTTCACGGTCTGCGTCTCCCCCGGCTTCAGCACGACGTGGTGAACCCAGACCTGTTGACGCAGTTGCAGGCTCCGATCCGCACCGTCAGGTGAAGCGAGCAGCGTATAACGGACCTTTTCAGCCATCTGTATCCGCTGTATGCCAGAATTCTCACGCTCAGGGCAGGCATCCAGCCACAGCTGCATACGCGTCAGTTCCTGCTCTTTACTGAGGTTGAATTCGCTGTAGCTTACGCCAGGCTGGGTCGACAACAGTAAAGCCTCGCCCGCGCAGACGGTGACATGATTGCCCTCGCTGTCACGATATTCTGCCTCTCCCTGCAAGATCAGATTCAGTACATCGACCTTTGGATAGGTTCTTGGTTGAAAGGAAGCCCCTGGTGCCAGCACTTCCTGGTTGAGCACGCGTAATGACGCATAGCCCAGTAATTTAGGGTCAAAATAGTGGCCAAAGGAAAAGGTATAGCGCGCTTGCAGCCAGCCATAATCAGCCTTGCCACACTCTTGCGCGGTGCGACTGGTAATCATATATCCTCCCCGGTCAGTTCATTTCGCCAACCGTTTATTATCCTTCTATGGTAAGTTTCTGGACGGCAGATTGTTAGCCAGTTAATCTGCTCGGTATATTCAAAATTCCTGACAGAGAACTGCTATGGCTAAAGACCGCGCCCTGACGCTGGAAGCGCTGAGAGTGATGGATGCGATTGATCGGCGGGGAAGTTTTGCGGCTGCGGCGGATGAGCTGGGCCGCGTACCTTCTGCCCTGAGTTACACGATGCAGAAGCTGGAAGAAGAGTTGGATGTGGTGCTGTTTGACCGTTCCGGGCATCGTACCAAATTTACCAACGTAGGCCGGATGCTGCTTGAGCGCGGAAGAGTGTTGCTGGAAGCGGCCGATAAGCTGACGACAGATGCCGAAGCGTTGGCGAGAGGGTGGGAAACACACCTGACAATCGTCACGGAAGCGCTGGTGCCCAGCCGCTATCTGTTTCCGCTGCTGGATAAGCTCGCCGAAAAAGCCAATACGCAAATTTCGCTGGTCACTGAGGTTCTTGCGGGTGCCTGGGAGCGGCTGGAGCAAGGCCGGGCGGATATTGTGATTGCGCCGGATATGCATTTCCGCGCCTCGTCGGAGATCAATACCCGCAAGCTCTACAGCATGATCAGCGTGATAGTAGCCAGCCCGGATCACCCCATTCATAACGAGCCAGAGCCGCTGTCAGAGGTCACCAGGGTGAAATATCGCGGGATTGCCGTCGCGGATACCGCGCGGGAACGTCCGGTGCTCACTGTGCAACTGCTGGACAAGCAACAACGGCTGACCGTCAGCTCAATCGAAGATAAGCACCGTGCGCTGCTTGCCGGGCTTGGGGTGGCTTCCATGCCCTATCCGATGGTGGAAAAAGATATTGCCGAAGGGCGGTTGCGCGTTGTCAGCCCGGAATATACCCGCGAGGTTGACATTATCATGGCCTGGCGACGCGACAGCATGGGTGAAGCGAAAGCCTGGTGCCTGCGTGAAATCCCAAAACTGATGGCGAAGCGGAGCAACTAAACCGCGCCTTATGCCAGTATCCAGGTGAAACAGCGCATCAAGCCGCCTGGAGAGAGAAAAACGGTCTCCCTGAAAAAGGAGGCCGTTTTCGTTGCTGCCGGCAGCATAAAGCTTAACGGAATCGCTCGTCGCGGCCGTGAGGCTCATCCCAGTTGAAAGCCGGGCCGAGAGAGATCACCCCGGATGGGTTGATCGTTTTATGACTGCAGTAGTAGTGATGGCGGATATGCGGCAGATTGACCGTTTCTGCCAGACCCGGCATCTGATAGATTTCCCGCAGGAAGCCATTCAGATTCAGGTAATCACTAATACGGTGCCTGTCGCATTTGAAATGCGTCACGTAGACCGGGTCAAATCTTACCAGGGTCGTCCACAGCCGCAGATCGGCTTCTGTCAGCCTGTCGCCGGTAAGATAGCGGTGCTGACCGAGCATTTGCTCAAGGCGATCCAGCGAGCGGAACAGCGCGGTAACCGCTTCATCATAAGCCTGCTGGGAAGTGGCAAAGCCAGATTTATAGACGCCGTTATTCACGGTGTCGTAAACCCAGCTATTCACCTCATCAATTTTGCTGCGCAGATCGGCAGGATAGTAATCTCCCGCTTTTGCTCCAACGGCATCAAAAGCGCTGTTGAACATGCGCAGGATATCGGCAGACTCGTTGCTGACGATGGTATTTTGCTGCTTGTCCCACAGCACGGGAACGGTCACGCGGCCGGTATACTCTTTATCCGCATGCAGATAGAGCTGATAAAGGTATTCGTTTTGGTAGAGGCTGTCGCCCGTGGCTGCCGGAAAGTTATCATCGAACGTCCAGCCATTTTCCAGCATCAGTGGATGAACCACAGAAACTGAAATAAGTGATTCGAGGCCTTTCAGCGAGCGCATAATCAGCGTGCGATGCGCCCAGGGGCAGGCCAGAGAAACATAGAGGTGATAACGATCTGCTTCAGCACGAAAGCCGCCGTTACCGGACGGGCCTGCTTCGCCATCGACGGTTACCCAGTTACGGAATGCCGATTCCGAGCGCTTGAAACGTCCGCCGGTGGATTTGGTATCGTACCAGTTATCGTGCCAGACACCGTCAATCAGTTGTCCCATGATTCCTCCCTCCTACAAATGAAAAAGCGAGGATATCGTCTCCTCGCTTCGATGCTACTGAGTATAGCGGGTGTTTCTTACCATTTTTTGTTCAGGATACGATCCAGACTGATTGCGCCAGGGCCGGTAATGAACAGCAGCAGATAGCCACCGGCAATGCTCAGGTTTTTCATAAAGTTGATTGAGTTACCATCCACAGAGAAATCAGCGTGGAAGACAAACGCGGTGATCAGGGTAAACAGGGCAGTCACAATCGCGGTGAAGCGAGTCAGAAGACCGAACAGAATTGCCAGGCCGCCGCCAAATTCAAGCAGAATGGTCAGTGGCAGGAAAAAGCCCGGGACGCCCATATGCTCCATATATTGCTGAGTACCGGCATAGCCGTTAATTTTTCCCCAACCCGCCACAATAAACAGCACTGGCATCAGAATGCGCGCAACCAAAAAGCCGATATCTTCTAATTTTTTCATGATTGACCCTAACAAGTTTTATCAGGCAGGCAATCTCACCTGCAACGTTTTATTCAGGCCTGACACGTGTTTACCGCTCAGTACCGTTCGTTGCAGAAGATAATATTCGTGAAAGGGAAGTATTGTAAGCGAGATAAACTGTCGAAGTTCTTCAGGAAAATTGAATGGCAGGATCGGGCCAGATGTTGCTGGGTTAAGAAGGAGTAGAGGAATAAAAAAGCCCCTCTCAGCGAGGGCTGAAGGGGCTAACGGCGGGGAAGATAGGCACGGACCATGCGCCAGGTGCTCCACGCGCCAATGCCGCGCTTCGCCCAGCGGGTAATAAAGCGCGGGTTGCGTACTGACCAGATAGCCATCAGGCCGCTTCCCACCGCCACATAGCGCCGCAGACCAACCAGCGTCAGCCAGCCGTGATCATAGCGGGCCGTGCTGGCCAGAAAACGCTTTTTACCGGCGCTCAGGTCAAGCCGCTGCTGCTGGATTTCACGCAGCAGCCCGGCTTTGCGTTCATCACGCTCGCGGCTCATTACTCATCCTCCAGCAGCTTCCGATCGGACTTCAGCTCTTTACGGGTGACGCTTAACAGCGTTGAGCGGCGTGATTTGGCGAGTGTCCAGAGCCCAAAGATAAGAGCCAGAGCGAACAGCACGCCCGTGGTGACGCCAATCGCCATCAGGCGATACTGTGCATCGACTGCCCAGATGATCAGCACCATCAGGCTCATCAGACCGAACGCGGTGAAGAGCATGGTAAGCCCAATCATGATCAGCATCTGGATCAGATTGGCTTTCTCTTCCTCAAGCTCGACGACGGCCAGCCGCACACGCGTTTCCACAATCCCCACTATCGTGGTGACGATACGCTGTCCGATATCAATGACCCCTTTGCCGGGGCCGTGGCGTTGTTGAGAATCTGCCATAATCAACGGCGCGTCAGCAGGACACCCAGTACCACACCAATGGCGGCACCAATTCCTACGCTGGTCCAGGGGTTTTCACGCACGTAAACATCAGCCTGATCGGCCACTTCACGTGAGGTTTGAGCAATACGCTCACCAGAGTCGCCCAGGCGTGCACGAGTATCTTTCAGCGCGCTTTGCGCTTTGCTGCGCAGCTTGTCCAGCTCGGTTTTGGATTTGTCACCGGTATTGCTCAGTACTTCTTCCAGCGTATCCGCCAGGGTTTTCAGCTCTGCACGCAGATGTTCAGACGTAGTATCTTTTGACATGACAAACTCCTTTGATGGTCAGTAATGAGAGTCCGGCGCCGCTTACTCAGTAAGGTGCAGCCTGAACTTCCTTCAGTTTTTGTTCTGCTTCTGCCAGTTTTCTTTCACGCTTGGCAATTTTTTTACTGTCATCGCCGTCCGCTTTTTCTTTCTCCAGCTCTTTCTGCCGCTCGGCCACTTTTTGCTTCAGTTCAGTAATCTTATCCTGATGCTGCGCCTTCAGCTTTTCATCAGTGCAGCCCGCTTTCGCTTCCGTCAGCGCGCGCTCCAGGCCAGTGACACGACGTTGATTGTCATGTTTTTGGGCCAGGTCGATTTCATGCTGAATTTCCTGCTCTTTTTGCAGACAGAGTGTGTCCGCAGCAGTGGCAAAAGTGGTCAGAGTAAACAGGCTGAGTCCGAGGAGAGTGCGGTATTTCATGCTTATAATTACCTTCCATTGTGTTGGGTCGCTATATGACCCGCTAGTCCTGAAAAACGAATCGGGTCTCTCTGGCCTGATAAGCATAGTCAGAAAACCTGAAAAGCTCAAAAAGAGAGAAGATTCTTAGAGATAGCTTGCTGATCCGGCTGAAAACTAGCCTACCGACTGCTTTCGCAGGCTGAGGCGGTTCATCAGTTGTGAGGAGCCAGGGGGATTGAACTGGCTGATATCGAAGCCATACGGCAGCATCTGGTGCAGGACTTTCTCCGCCGCAATGCTCTGTTCTTGAGTATCAAAACGTATCACCAGCGAATCATTGTCCGGCGTGATGCTTTTTATGGGGATTCCTTCAGCGTTAAGTCGCTGATAAACATAAAAACCATCGGGCAGCGTCGTGCCCTGTCGTGAGACGCGAATTTGCAGCGCCGTCTCGTTACGAAAGAGCGAAGGGACAAATATCACCAGCATCAGTGCGGCAAGAGAGAGCGTGAGGATGGATAACATCCGCACTGAGAGATAGGGTTTGAGTAGAGCCAGCATTATGAGTTTCCTTTCTCATTGTTCGCGCTGCGCTTTTTGCGCCAGAGCACGACCAGTGAGCCAACCAAACCAAAGACCAGCAGTACCAGCGGCAGCAGCATCAGACAGAACATCAGCTGGTCTTCGTATTTGCGAAAAATAGGGGTCTTGCCCAGCGCAAAGCCCAGCACCGTCAGAATCAGCACCCACAGCAGCGCGCTTATCCAGTTAAAGAACTGGAAGCGGGTATTACTCAGGCCTGAAAGGCCAGCAATAGTGGGCAGCAGCGTTCTGACAAAGGCGATAAAGCGGCCGATAAGCAGAGCAGAAAGACCATGTTTGTGGAAAAGTTGATGGGCCCGCTGATGATATTGCGCGGGCAGGTGCGACAGCCACTTTTGCACGGTAGGGGTGTTGCCCAGCCATTTCCCCTGTAAATAGCTGACCCAGCAGCCGAGGCTTGCCGCCGTGGTAAGAATAAACAAGGTCATAGGGAAGGTTAAGGTTCCTTTAGCAATCAGTACGCCCACTAATACCAACAGGCTGTCGCCGGGCAGAAAAGCAGCCGGAAGCAGGCCATTTTCCAGAAAAAGGATCATAAACAGGACAAAATAGATGGCCCAGACCAGAGTAGGGTCGGAAAGGGTGACAAAATCTTGTTGCCAAAGCGCTTGAACCAGGGCTTTAAAAATATCCATTGGGTGTTCCCGAACATCATTGTTTACGGTGTTCTGCACGAGGCCGACGCGAAGAGTTAATCGTTATTATGAGCGCGGCACCCAGTCTGAACACAGACAGTATTATGGTTAACAGGCAAAACGGAACGCCCCCCTGAATACCCTCTAACGGGTAAGAAAAGGCGTTTAACTGTAACAAAATAGCGGCGAATGAGACAGGAGAAACTCGTCGCCAACGTTGTTTTACAGGGCCTGGGAGTCAGGTAAAAGAAGTTTTACACAGGCTGACATTATAGCGCTTATTTTGCAAAGAATTGAGCGAGAGCGATATTTATTAAAATGCGATTTATCAAGCTTTGAGCTGAAAAAAGCCATGAGTAGCTTATTTCTAAATTTTTTGCAGCTTCCCCATGTTTGCTGCTGGCGAAAAAAGTGCCTGAACGGGTTTTTATACACAATTAAACCCTTAATGTGTGATCAATCCTGCAATTACCCGGCGAGGAGAGGGACAACCCTCCTGCTACCTTTTAAACATGAAGCCATTCGTCGGCCATCCTTCAGCGCTGACTCATTCTCAGCTTTCAGGTAAAGGATGTGGCTATGTCAGCATTGAACCGCAAAAACTTCCCGGGGCGGGCTTACCCAACAAGAATCATTCAGTTCGGCGAGGGCAATTTCCTGCGCGCTTTCATTGGCTGGCAAATTGACCTGTTGAATGAACATACCGACATTGACGCCGGTATTGTCGTGGTGCGCCCGCGCAACAGCCAGACCACGCGGAGCCTTAATTCCCAGGATGGGCTCTATACCACCCTGATCCGAGGCGTGAACGAGCAGGGGAAAGTGGTGAGCGAACCCCGGCTAATCCGCTCAGTGAATGCCGAGATCCATCCATGGCGGCAATACGAAGCGTTTATGGCGCTGGCAAAAGAGGAGGGGATCCGCTTCGTTTTCTCTAATACTACCGAAGCCGGTATTTACTACGATGCAAACGATCGGCTGGAAGAGAGACCGCCCGCCAGTTTTCCCGCCAGGCTGACGCAACTGCTGTTTGCCCGCTGGCAGCACTTTTGCGGCGCCAGCGATAAAGGCTGGGTGATGCTGCCCTGTGAGCTGATTGATGATAACGGCGAGGCGCTGAAGGCACTGGTACTGCGCTACGCGCACGAGTGGGCGCTCCCTTCTGCCTTTGTGCAGTGGCTTGAGCAGCACAACACCTTCTGCTCAACGCTGGTCGACAGAATTGTTACCGGCTATCCGCAGGAAGCCGTAGAAATCCAGCAGCAACTGGGCTATCAGGATGAGTATCTGGTGGCGGGAGAGATCTATTACCTGCTGGCGATCCAGGGGCCTGCCTGGCTTGAACAGGCGCTTTGTCTGGACAAATTCCCGCTTAATATCCGGCTGGTGGAGGATATCAGACCCTATAAAGAGCAGAAGGTAGCGATCCTGAATGGGGCACATACGGCCATGATGCCGGTCGCTTACCTCGCCGGACTGGATACGGTTGGGGAAGCGATGGCCGATGCTGATATTGCCGCTTTCGTTAACGGCACGCTGAGAGAGGAGATTATTCCCACGCTTTCCCAGCACCCGGATGAGCTAAACAGCTTTGCCGATGCGGTACTGAGCCGTTTCCGTAATCCTTTTATTCATCATCAGTTACAGGCTATCGCCCTGAACAGCATGACCAAGTTTCGTACTCGTTTACTGCCTCAAATCCTGAGGCACTG
This sequence comes from Erwinia sp. MMLR14_017, assembly GCF_033657285.1. NCBI lineage: Bacteria > Pseudomonadati > Pseudomonadota > Gammaproteobacteria > Enterobacterales > Erwiniaceae > Erwinia > Erwinia sp. MMLR14_017. The sequence goes on from NZ_JAWVWP010000001.1 coordinate 268,063, forward strand.
TCAGTTGCATGGCGAGCCGCCTGCGCGTCTCACCTTTGCTTTTGCCGCCTTGCTGGCTTATTACCGTGGCAAACGGGGAGAGGAGAGCTTTGCTATGCAGGATGATGAAGCCTGGCTGACAACATTCGCCACGCTGTGGCAGCAGGTGGATAGTGGAAAAATGGCGCCGCAACAGCTGGTGGAAGCGGTGCTGAGCGCGTCGGACCACTGGGGCGAAGACTTAAACGGCGTTAGCGGCTTAACTGCCACGCTGACTGAACATGTGCAACGCATTGTCGGTGACGGTGTGCGTCAGGCATTGATTCGTTTGAACTGAGGAACAACAGATGCAGCGTTACATTAAAATTCATCCAAACGATAACGTGGCGGTAGCTCTGACCGATCTCGCTGAAGGCGAGTGCCTGAACTTTGCAGGAGTAGAGGTCATCCTCAAGCAGAGCATGGAGCGGGGGCATAAATGTGCCCTTCAGCCGCTGGCCGTGGGCAGTCTGGTTGTTAAATATGGCCTGCCCATCGGGCATGCCACCGTGCCGGTAGCCGCCGGTGAAATGCTGCATTCGCATAACACCCGCACCAATCTGAACGATCTGGATGAGTACAGCTATCAACCCGATTTCGCCACCTTACCGCCTCAGGCTGGCGACCGTGAGGTGCAAATTTTCCGTCGGAAAAATGGCGATGTCGGGATCCGCAACGAGCTGTGGATATTGCCAACGGTAGGTTGCGTAAACGGTATTGCAAAGCAGATGGTTACCCGGTTTCTGAAAGAGAGTAATGACGCGGCGGGCATTGATGGCGTCCACCTCTTCACTCACCCTTTTGGCTGCTCGCAGCTCGGGCAGGATCATGAAAACACCCGTACCATGCTGCAAAATATGGTGCGCCATCCCAACGCGGGCGCGGTACTGGTGATTGGGCTGGGCTGCGAAAACAATCAGGTGGATGTCTTCCGTGAAACGCTGGGCGATTATGATGCTGAGCGCGTGCATTTTATGGCGCTGCAACAGCATGATGATGAGGTCGGGGCCGGGCTGGAGCATCTTCGCCAGCTGTTTGAGGTGATGCGTCACGACAGGCGTCAGCCAGGCCGCTTAAGCGAGCTGAAATTTGGCCTGGAGTGCGGCGGCTCTGACGGCTTGTCCGGCATCACCGCGAACCCGTTGCTGGGGCGTTTTTCCGACCAGATGATTGCCAACGGCGGGACCACTGTGCTGACCGAGGTGCCGGAGATGTTTGGCGCCGAGCGGATCCTGATGAGCCGCTGCCGCGACGAAGCGACGTTTGCGAAGACGGTGAATATGATTAATGACTTTAAGCGTTACTTCATCGACCACGATCAGCCAATCTACGAAAACCCGTCGCCAGGCAACAAAGCGGGCGGCATCACCACGCTGGAAGAAAAGTCTCTTGGCTGCACGCAGAAGGCGGGAGAAAGTCAGGTGGTTGATGTGCTGAAATATGGTGAGCGACTGCATCAGCCGGGTCTGAACCTGCTCAGTGCGCCGGGTAATGATGCGGTAGCAACCAGCGCGCTGGCCGGCGCAGGCTGCCATATGGTGCTGTTCAGTACCGGGCGCGGGACGCCTTACGGCGGATTCGTGCCCACGGTTAAGCTCTCCACTAACAGCGAGCTGGCCGCGAAAAAGCCGCACTGGATCGATTTCGATGCTGGTGTCCTGATCAAAGGAACAGAGATGTCGGTACTGCTGGAGAAGTTTGTCGATACGCTGGTGGAGATTGCTAATGGTCGCCAGACCCGTAATGAACAGAACGATTTCAGGGAGCTGGCGATTTTTAAAAGTGGCGTCACGCTTTGAATATAACGTGAGGCAACAGCAGGGAAACAGAGCAGGCTCGCCACCCTGGATGACAAGCCTGCTGTAAAGCTGAGAGCTGACTTTTCTGCAAAAACTCACGCAGGGTGATAACTCCTGAGCAGAAGCCAGCTTTGGACCTCAGTCCTGCTTTTGCAGCACTTCAGGCATGGCGTTCCTGGTGACGATCTTCAGCCATACAGGCCGCCGCCGTAAAGAGAATATCCGCCGAGGAGTTCAGTGCAGTCTCGGCTGAATCCTGCAGAACACCGATAATAAAGCCCACCGCTACCACCTGCATGGCAACCTCGTTGGGAATACCAAACATATTACAGGCTACCGGGATCAGCAGCAGCGAGCCGCCCGCCACGCCAGAGGCACCGCAGGCACAGATGGAAGCCACCAGGCTCAGCAGGATCGCGGTACTGATATCCACCTGAATACCCAGCGTATTGACCGCTGCCAGCGTCAGCACGGTAATGGTGATGGAGGCACCCGCCATACTGATATTCGCGCCAACGGGAATCGAAACCGAGTAGGTATCCTCATCCAGATTGAGCTTTTTCGCCAGCGCCATGTTCACTGGAATATTTGCCGCAGAGCTGCGGGTGAAGAAGGCGGTAACGCCGCTTTCGCGCAGGCAGGTGAAGACCAGCGGATAGGGATTACGGCGAATTTTCCAGTAAACCAGAATCGGGTTAAACACCAGCGCCATCAGCAGCATACAGCCAATCAGCAAGCCCAGCAGCTGCGCGTAATCCCACAATGCAGAGAAACCGGTCGAGGCCAGAATCGAGGCTACCAGGCCAAAGATACCGACAGGGGCGAAGCGGATCACGATGCGCACCAGATAAGTCACGGCGTTGGAGGCATCATTCAGAAAAGCGCGCGTAGTGTCACTGCTGTGGCGGAACGCGAAGCCCAGGCCAATTGCCCAGACCAGAATCCCGATATAATTAGCATGGATCAGCGCATCAACAGGGTTCGAAACCATGCTCATCAGCAAACCGTTCAGCACTTCCAGAATCCCGGAGGGCGGGGTGATTTGCTGGCTGGCATCGGTCAGCGTCAGGGTTTGCGGCAGCAGATGACTGAACACCACGGCGACCACGGCGGCGCAGAAGGTGCTCAGCAGATAGAGGATGATGATGGGGCGGATGCTGGTTTTGCTGCCGTGCTGATGGTTAGCAATAGAGGCAATGACCAGCACCATCACCAGCAGCGGAGCAACCGCTTTCAGGGCGCTGACAAACAGCGTGCCCAGCAGGGCAACGGAGAGCGCACCCTCTTTGGAGAACCACGCCAGCGCAATACCTGCGATCAGGCCGATCATGATTTGGGTAACCAGGCTTCCCTGCATCAGGCGCTGCACCAGCCCGGGACGACGTTTTTCCATACTCATAATAAAAAACCATTTTTGTTATTAATAACAATGCGCACCAGCGTCGTATGCGCTGATCAGAGCGGCATCGGTGTGTTTGCGCGGGTGAGTATAAGGAAATGTGATGTCAGGGGAAGGGAAAAGTCTCGAAAAATTGACGTCGGTAAGAATTGGCCGCCAATAAGAAAGATTCGCTGGTAATCGATACGGAGGGCTGGCCTGAACCAGCCCCCGCCAACGGCACGATTATTTGCTTAACTGCTTCTGGTCGTTGCGATGATTCACCCAGGCATTAACCAGCAGCGTAACCGCAAGGATACCGCCCACGGTTGCCAGCGAGATCGACACCGGGATGTGATAAAAATCGACGATCAGCATTTTCACACCGATAAATACCAGCACCACAGCCAGGCCATACTTCAGCATGTGGAAGCGCTCTGCGACGTTAGCCAGCAGGAAGTACATCGCACGCAGGCCCAGAATAGCGAACAGGTTAGAGGTCAGCACGATAAAGGGATCGGTGGTGACGGCGAAGATGGCAGGGATACTGTCAACGGCAAAAATGACGTCACTCAGCTCCACCATAATCAGCACCAGCAGCAACGGCGTGGCGAACAGCACGCCGTTACGCCGCACAAAGAACTTCTCGCCTTCCATATTTTCCGTCATTCGCAGATGGCCCCGCAGCCAGCGCACAACCGGCTTGTCGCCAACGTTGCTTTCCTCCTCGCTGCCGCCCTCCATGCCCATCTTAATGCCGGTGAAAATCAGGAACGCACCGAAAACGTAAAGGATCCAGCTGAACTCGGAAACCAGCCAGCTTCCCGCGAAGATCATGATGGTACGCAGGACGATAGCGCCAAGAATGCCGTAGATCAGTACGCGGCGCTGGATTGCAGCAGGAACCGCAAAGTAGCTGAACAGCATCAGCCAGACAAAAACGTTATCCACAGCCAGCGCTTTTTCCAGCACATAACCCGTCAGGAACGCCAGAGTTTGCGTATTGGCGACTTCACGGCCAATGTTGCCGTCGAGATACCACCAGAAACCGGCGGCGAAAAGCAGAGAAAGGGTGATCCACAGGAGCGACCAGAGCGCTGCCTGCTTCATTGACATGGTTTGTGCGCCGCGTCTCCCCTGTAGGAAGAGGTCGATAGCGAGCATGATGATGACGATGACGGCAAAGCTGCCCCACAGCAGAGGCGTGCCAACAGATTGCATAGCGATATCCTGTAAAATGAAAATTGGCTTTCAGAAGAAGGCTGCCTCCTTCAGAGAAGGTAAACAGGTTCCGGTTAAGGCCAGGTCTCACTCACAGCAGGTACATTGTCCTGTTGCCCGACGACCGGATATCTGTGGATACCGTGCTGACGATCGTTCGGCGTTGAAGTTACTCCCCTATGCTGTGCCAGAAGATAATGGCTGGCACAGCACAGGTCAATCACAACTGGACATATTTAGAAATGTTTACACAGACGCAAGATTGTCAGCCGGGAAGACGACGCCAGTTTGACGACGGATTTCAGTCAGCAGCTTTGCCGTGGTACGTGAGGTAGCGAGACCTGCATGGTCGATCTCATCAGTTTCCACCAGACGGGCGAACGTCTCGGCTTCATACAGCATAGTATTAATATGCTGCGGATAACTTAGGTCCTGGCTTTTTGCGCCGCGTGGCATAAAGCTGACGCGCTGGCATTCCGAAACCTGCTCAATGACCAGCGATCCCTGTTCACCCTGAATCTCGCTCGGCACCGCAGACTGGCTGACTTTAGAATGCAGGATTGTGACGTCGAAGTCGCCGTACTCCATAAGCACTGTTCCGTGGGCATCCACGCCGCTTTCCAGCAGAGAAGCGGTAGCGGTCACGCGACCAGGCTCGCCCCACAGGCTGACCGCAGTGGCCAGGCAGTAATAACCGATATCCATAATGGAGCCGTTTGACCAGGCAGGGTTAAAGGTGTTGGGATTCTCGCCATCGAGGTAACGCTGATAACGCGAGGAGTACTGGCAATAGCTCAACAGCGCCTTACGCAGCTTGCCCACTTTAGGCAGAGACTGCTGTAAAATCAGGAAATTAGGCAGGCTGGCGGTTTTAAAGGCTTCAAACAGCACCACCTGATTGTCACGGGCACAGGCAATCATCGCCTCCACTTCCCGCAGGTTAGAGGCCAGCGGTTTTTCACAGATCACATGTTTTTTATGCTGTAAAAACAGCAGCGCCTGCTGGCAGTGCAGGGCATTGGGGCTGGCGATGTAGACCGCATCTGTCGCCTCTGACTGCGCCATCTGCTCCAGCGAAGTAAAAAGATGTTCAACGGGATAATCTTTGCTGAAGGCCTGAGCCTGTTCAAGCGAGCGGGAGTAGACGGCGGTCAGCTTCATTTTGCCGGTTTCATGGGCGGCATCGACAAACTGACGGGTTATCCAGTTCGTCCCTACAACAGCGAAGCGTATCATGCGTGTTTCAGTCTCCACACGTTTTGGGTGAGGTTGGAGCAGGAGAGGGGCCTGCCCTGGGCGTTATCTGTCAGAGTAGCACGTGAGTTGCCGTGGGCAATGGCTAAAAAAAGCGAAGCGCGCCTCTCAGTGTGGCACTCTGTTATCCTGTCTCAGGCAGTTTGATTTTTACCGTATCCTCTTTCACGCTAAGAGAAAATACGCGCATCCAGGGTGAGCATAAACAATGACGACGGGCAGTAAACACGCACTGAACTGGACCAGCATTCTGGTTGCTATCCCGGTGGGTCTGGTGGCCACGCTGGTGACGCTGGGGTTTCGCCAGTTGATTGAGATGATCAACTCCGTGCTCTTTGGTACGCAGCAGGATGTGACCCAGGCGATTGGCGTCTACCCGTGGTATCTCTGGCCGGTGGTGGTGGGACTGGGCGGCGTGATTGCCGGTTTTTTCCTGCGTTATGCTACCGCTATTGAACAGAAAGAGACGGTCCGTACCGACTACCTGGAAGTGATCAACGCCAGGCTCGACGCTGTTCCCACCAAAACCTCTCTGTTCCGCGCACTCTCTTCTGTTGCCAGCATCAGCAGCGGTGCTTCCATAGGTAAAGAGGGGCCGATGGTGCAACTTTCTGCGCTAAGTGGCAGCCTGATGGGGCGGCTCTGCTTTCGTCATCTTGCGTTGAAAAACAGTGATATAGTAGCGATGGCCGCCGCCGCCGGACTCTCCTCTGTGTATCATGCGCCGCTGGCGTCAGCGATTTTTGTGGCGGAGATTGCGTTTGGCATTTCCGCCTTACAGCGACTGATCCCGCTGATTATCTCTTCCGGCGTGGCGGTGCTGACCATGTGGACGCTGGGTTACCGTTCCGCCATTTATCCCTTTTCTCACGCTCAGTTTGACCTGACGCCCGGCAATATTCTGCTGACGGTGATAGTGGGTCTGTTGGCGGGCCTGGTGGGCTGGGCGATGATTTGGCTGATCGGCCAGAGCAAACGGCGTTTTGGCCGCATCAAAAGCCTGCCGTTCCGGCTGGGATTAGGGGGCGTTATCGTCGGCGCGATGGCGGTGGGCAGCAGCAATATTCTGGGAAACGGTTATGAAGTGATTGTTGCGATCATGGCCGGAAGTTTTGTGCTGAAAGGGCTGATTGTGCTGCTGGCGCTGAAGATGATCGCTACGGCGATTTCCGTGGGATCTAACGCCGTTGGGGGCCTCTTCACTCCCTCGTTACTGATAGGGGCGGTACTCGGCGTGATAGTGGCAACGCTGGCCAGCCTGGCAGGATGGCCGGTCAGCAACACGGTGATTTTTGCCGCAGTGGGAATGGGGGCAGTCCTCGCTTCGGTAAGCCAGGCCCCGCTGATGGCGATGCTGATGGTGCTGGAGATGACCCTCAACAGCAGCCTGCTGTTTCCCACCATGATCGCCTGCGTGCTGGCCTCAATGACCGTCTACCGGCTGCAGTCCAGCAGCACCTACCCGGTGATTGGCAATCACTTCAGTCGCTCCGACGCCAAATTCGATTTCGATAACGGTATTGTCTCGCAGCTTATTGTGTCGGGTGCGGCGTTAAAGCCCGGCGATACCGTCGGGAAAGCGCTGGCGGTCAGCTCACTGAAGCGTGAACGCTTCGTCTACGTTATCAGCGATACCGGCCAGTTTATGGGGGCGGTCTCAATTCACGATATCGCCAGAAAAGTGCTGGATAAAGAGATCACCCTGGATTCGCCGGTGAGCTGCGTCATGGATGAATCCTTCCCCTATATTTTTGAAAATCAAACGATTACTGAGAGCTGGGAAGCGTTTGCCAGAGTGACGCTGGAGCGCTTACCGGTGCTGAATAATCCGCAGGAGAAGCGATATCTGGGTGCCTTGACCAAAACCAGCCTGATCCAGAAGGCAAAGGAGTTTCTGTAGCCTGAACGTTATGCAACGCCAGGTTCCGTGGCTGGCGCAGGGCGATCAGCCCTCACGCCCCCGCAGAGCCTGGTCGGTCAGCCAGAGACGGGTATCGAATTCGAGCTGATGATAGTCAGGCTCCATATGACAACAGAGCTGGTAAAACGCCTTGTTGTGATCTTTCTCTTTGATGTGCGCCAGCTCATGCACCACGATCATGCGCAGAAACGCTTCCGGTGCCTTTTTGAAAATGGTCGCCACGCGGATCTCCGCCTTGGCTTTGAGTTTGCCGCCCTGCACGCGGGAGATGGCCGTATGCAGGCCCAGCGCATGCTTCATTATCTTGATTTTACTGTCGTAAATCACTTTATTCAGCGGGGGAGCATTGCGCAGGCTCTGATTCTTCAACGCCAGGGCATAGTCGTAGAGCGCTTTATCGCTGGTAATGGTGTGGCTGGCCGGATAGCGCTTTTGCAGGACCGCCCCCAGACGCTGCTGATCGATCAGCGTTTGCACCTGTGACAACAGCGATTCAGGGTAACCTTGCAGGTAAATAAGCGACGACATGCAGACTCCAGGAAAGAAAAAAGTTTACTGTTAGCCCGTTTTAGGGGATAAAACGCGGGAATTTTACCATTAAGGTCATCCCATGAGCCAACTCGAACTGAGCCACCGCACGCTGACGCTGCACCGTTTCCCTCAAACGCGCGAAGAGAGCCCGCTGCAGGCGTGGGATGCCGCTGATGAATATCTGCTGCAACATGTGGCAGAGGACCAGACTACCGGACCGACATTCCTGTTTAACGACACCTTTGGTGCGCTGGCTTGTGGGCTTTACGGTGAAGAGCTGTACAGCATCAGCGACTCCCTGATGGGCGAGCTGGCTACGCGGCAGAACCTGAATCTGAATGCGATGGATGAAGGCGACGTGAAGTTTATCAACAGCCTTGCTCCGCTGCCGGTTGCGCCTGCGCGCGTGCTGATGAAGATCCCTAAAACGCTGGCCTTGCTGGAGCATCAGCTCCGCTCCCTGCGTAGCGTTGTGACGCCAGAGACGCAGATCATCGCCGCAGGCAAAGCCAAAGATATTCACACTTCCACGCTGAACCTGTTTGAACGTGTGCTGGGCGTGACCACCACCTCGCTGGCGGTGAAAAAGGCCAGGCTGATCTTCTGCCAGCCGACGTTGCCTGCGCTGGAAGAGGCCCCCATGACCTCCATCTGGCCGCTGGATGACACGCCATACGAGATCCATAACCACGCTAACGTCTTCTCGCGCAGCGGTCTGGATGTGGGCGCGCGCTTCTTTATGGCTAACCTGCCGGAGAATATTGAGGGCGAAATCGCGGACCTGGGCTGCGGTAACGGCGTGATTGGCCTGACGGCGCTGGATCAGAACCCGGCGGCAGAAGTGCACTTTATTGATGAGTCCTGGATGGCTGTCGCCTCCAGCGAGATGAATGTGGAAGTGAACCGTCCTGACGACAGGGATCGCTGCCACTTCTCGGTAAACAACTCGCTGGCTGGTTTTCCGTCCAATGCCTTCCACGCGGTGTTATGTAACCCACCGTTCCATCAGCAAAATACGCTGACTGACTATATTGCCTGGCAGATGATGCGTGACTCGTATCGCTGCCTGCAGCAGGGCGGGGAACTGCGTGTTGTCGGGAATCGTCATCTCGATTACTACCGCAAAATGAAGAAGCTGTTTGGCAACTGCACCACCGTCGCTTCTAACCAGAAATTCGTTATTCTGCGTTCAGTGAAGATGCGCTAGTTCGCAGCTGTTCAGAGTAAAAAAGGCGGGCCGTGTAAACAGTCCGCCTTTTTACTGCGCTGAATTTAGCTGCGCTTACGGATCCAGGAGAAGCGCTGCTGATAGCCGTGAGCAAAATGGGTATTACGGCGAAAGCTGGCCTTCTCCTCTGCCATGCAATAGGTGCAAATCTGGCTCAGCTCAATCTGCGCCTCCGGCACCCCTTCACGCATCGCCAGCCTTTTAGCCAGCAGCGGCAAATCAAACCACTCTCCTTGTGTTGTTCCCACAGCCTGCGGCCGCAGGGCTTTTGCATTTGTGGGCTGAGAGGGGGTGACGGCGAGAAGGGCGGCGATCTCTGGTGTCTCCTGCCGGATGCGGGCGAGGCGCTCTTCGCCCAGCTCATAGCAGCAGGGGCCAATAGCGGGGCCTACCGCAACGATCAGGCTTTCTGGCGTTGCGCCCCGTTCAGTCAACAGGCGAAGCGTGTTAACCAACACGCCAGACAATGCGCCGTTAAGGCCGGCATGTATTGCTGCGACCTGTTGGTGGCGTGTATCCGCAATCAGAATCGGCAGGCAGTCGGCGGTATAAATCGTCACCGGGCGCGTGCCTGTGCCAATCAGCCCGTCCGCCTCACGGCTTTTGACCGGCAGCGCTTCCGTATCCAGCACTACCGTGGCGCTGTGGCGCTGCTGATTATAAATACTCTCTTCCGGTGGGCGTTCTCCGGCTGGCTGGAAGGCGTGATCAAGCCACGTCAGACTGGATAACAGGGGCGAATGGTAGGGTTGCGGCATGATCCGGTCCTTTTCAGCAGTTGGCGGATTAACATTTTCTTCACAGTACGGGGGAGATGCTACAGTTTTAAGGCATTAATTCGAAAGCTTTTCCGCCACACTGACAGGAGATACAGCACTTTGAAAATAAAAACGTCGTTAAGCGTGGCCACCCTGATGGCGCTGGCTCTTTCCGGCTGCGCGCAGCAGAAAACGGATGCCGCTAATCAGCTCAATCAGCAGTCGGTTATGGCGCTCAACTGGTTCCAGCAGTCGGGTGAATATCAGGCGCTGGCGTATCAGGCGTTTAACTTCGCCACGCTGGCTTTTGATAAAGCACCGTCGCTGACCGGTAAGCCTAAAGCGGTGATTGTCGATCTGGATGAAACGATGATCGATAACAGTGCCTACAGTGCATGGCAGGTCAAAGCGAACCAGCCCTTCTCCGACAAAACCTGGTCAGGCTGGACACAGGCAAAACAGGCCCTCGCCATACCGGGCGCGGTCAATTTTGCCAACTACGTTAACAGTCACGGCGGCACGATGTTCTATGTCTCTAATCGTGATAAGCAGGATGCTGCCGCCACGGCAGAAAATCTCAGGCAATTGGGCTTTACCGGCGTAAATGACCAAACGCTGCGCCTGAAAACCGACAGTTCCAATAAGCAGGCGCGTTTTGATGCCATTAAGGCAGAAGGATACAACGTTGTGCTGTACGTGGGCGATAATCTCAACGATTACGGTGCAGCGACTTATCATCAGGGCAACGCTCAGCGCCGGGCATTTGTGAACCAGAACAATCGCCTGTTTGGTACGCAATTTATCATTCTTCCTAATCCGCTCTATGGAGACTGGGAGAGCGGATTAGGCGAAGGTTATAACAAGCTCACCCCCGAACAGAAGTTGCAAACCCGTGATGCCAGTCTGAAGGCGTGGAGCGGGAAGTAAATAGCAGCACCTCAGATCGCCAGGGCCAATTTTGTGCCCTGAGCGATCGCCCGCCGCGCATCCAGCTCCAGCGCCACATCAGCCCCACCGATAATATGCACCGGCTTGCCGGCTGCCCGTAACGCCTCTTCCAGCGCCCGGTCAGGCTCCTGTCCGGCGCAAATCACCACGTTATCGACCTCCAGTAATACCGGTTCACCGTCGCGCAGGATCTGTAACCCACGATCGTCAATCTGCAGATACTGCACGCCGCCCCACATCTTCACCGCACGCATTTGCAGGCTGGCACGGTGGATCCAGCCGGTGGTTTTACCCAGCCCGGCGCCTGGCTTGCCAGGTTTGCGCTGCAACAGCCAGATCGCGCGCTCTGGTACGGGCAGCACAGGCGGCACCAGTCCACCCTGTTGCTGCAATGTCTGGTCAATTCCCCACTCCCGACAAAACGCAGCCACATCCAGACTGGTTGAAGCGCCATGCTGGCTGAGATACTCCGCCGTATCAAAGCCAATGCCGCCTGCCCCAATTAATGCCACGCGTTTCCCTACCGGTTTTTTGTCCCGCAGCACCTCCAGATAGCTCAACACGCAGGGGTGATCGATGCCTGGAATGGCTGGCCAGCGCGGCGTCACGCCGGTTGCCAGCACCACTTCGTCAAAATCTGCCAGCAGGCGGGCCGAAGCCGTTTCGTTCAGCCTGAGCCTGACGCCCGTCAGCGCCAGCTGAGTGCGGTAGTAGCGCAGCGTTTCGTTGAACTCCTCTTTGCCTGGTATCTGTCGGGCAATATTGAACTGGCCGCCGACTTCTGCAGCGCGATCAAACAACGTGACCTGATGCCCGCGTGAGGCCGCATTGACGGCAAAAGCCAGACCGGCGGGGCCAGCGCCAACGACTGCCAGACGTTTTATTATCTCCGCTGGCTGAACGGGCATCTCCGTTTCATGGCAGGCGCGGGGGTTGACCAGGCACGAGGTTATCTTCCCGGCAAAAATTTGATCCAGGCAGGCCTGATTGCAGCCGATACAGGTGTTGATCTCATTGCTGCGGCCCGATTGCGCTTTTTCCACCCACAGCGCATCGGCAAGAAAAGGGCGCGCCATCGAGATCATATCGGCACAGCCCTCATCCAGTAGAGCCTGGGCCACATCGGGATGATTAATGCGGTTAGTGGCGATCAAAGGGATATGCAGATGCTGCCGAAGCTGTTTCGTCACCCAGCCAAAGGCTGCGCGAGGCACCGAGGTGGCAATAGTCGGGATCCGCGCTTCATGCCAGCCAATGCCGGTATTGATAAGCGTTGCGCCTGCCGACTCAATAGCCTTTGCCAGCCGCACCGTTTGCGGCAGCGTATTACCCTGTTCCACTAAATCCAGCATGGAGAGCCGGAAGATAATAATAAATTCGCGTCCCACCGCTTCCCGTATGGCTCTGACAATTTCTACCGCAAAACGCATGCGGCGGGTTTCATCGCCACCCCACTCATCATCGCGATGGTTGGTTCGCTCAGCGAGAAACTGATTAATCAGATAGCCTTCCGAGCCCATTATTTCCACGCCATCATAACCCGCCTCTTTTGCCAGCGCGGCGCAGCGGGCGAAATCCCCAATCAGCGTCAGAATCGCGTCAGCCTTCAGCTCAAGCGGCTTGAAAGGGTTGATCGGTGCCTGAAGCGGGGAGGGCGCCACTAAAGAGGGCTGATAGCTGTAGCGACCAGCGTGCAGGATTTGCAGCGCAATTTTGCCGCCAGCCTGATGTACGGCCTGAGTGACCTGGCGATGGTTTGCAAGCTGCTCCCGGTGATTCAGAACACTTGCACCCGCCATAACTACGCCCTCGGGGGAAGGAGCAATGCCGCCCGTCACAATCAGCGCCACGCCAGCGGCTGCGCGCTCGGCATAAAAAGCGGCCAGACGGCGCGGCCCGTCAGAATGCTCTTCCAGCCCGGTATGCATCGAGCCCATCAGCAGACGATTTTTCAGTTGGGTAAAACCCAGATCCAGCGGCGAGAACAGAGAAGTGTTCATAGGAGCCTGAGGTGAGTGGTCGGATGAGTTGTACTGTAGCGACGAAAAGCCCGTTCGGAAAGTGTTGTTAACCGGAGTGTGATGCGCCGCCAACTATTTAGCCTGCCAGGCGGCACAGGCAGAGAAAAGCAGCTACACCTGATTCATCTTCTGGCGACTTTCTTCAAGGAAATACAATGCCTGTAACCATTATAGCGGTTGGTGTGATCCTGCTTTTAGTGCTGATGATCGTCTTTAAAGTGAACGGCTTTATTGCATTGGTGTTTGTCTCTGCCGTGGTGGGCGTGGCGGAAGGGATGACGCCGCTGGCCGTAGTGGCCTCCATTCAAAAAGGGATTGGCGGCACCCTGGGAAGCCTGGCAATGATCCTGGGGTTCGGCGCCATGCTGGGCAGACTGGTGTCGGACACGGGCGCAGCGCAGCGGGTGGCGACCACGCTGATCGCCGCCTTCGGCAAAAAACATCTGCAATGGGCGCTGGTGGTCACCGGGCTGATTGTCGGGCTGGCGATGTTTTACGAAGTGGGCTTCGTGCTGCTGCTGCCGCTGGTGTTCACTATTGTGGCCGCTGCGCAGATGCCGCTGCTGTACGTAGGCGTGCCAATGGTGGCTGCGCTTTCAGTAACGCACTGCTTTCTGCCGCCCCATCCCGGCCCAACGGCCATTGCCACCATCTTTGGGGCAAATATCGGCACTACGCTGCTCTACGGCCTGATTATCACTATCCCAACAGTGATTGTCGCCGGGCCGATTTTCTCCCGCTTCCTGAAGAGTTTCGAGCGTGAACCGCCGGAAGGTTTGTTTAATCCGAAAATTTTTGAAGAGCACGAGATGCCCGGCTTCTGGATCAGCATCTTCGCGGCGGTGATCCCGGTGATCCTGATGGCGATTGCCGCCGTCTGCGAGCTGACCATGCCGAAGGAAAACGGTGTCAGACAGTTCTTTGAATTTATCGGCAACCCGGCCGTTGCGCTGTTTATCTCCGTGGTGGTGGCCGTGCTGACGCTGGGACTGCGTAACGGCCGTAAGATGGAAGAAGTGATGGAGATGTGCGGCAGCTCCATTGCCGCAATCGCGATGATTGTCTTTATTATTGCGGGCGGCGGTGCCTTCAAGCAGGTACTGGTGGACAGCGGCGTAGGTAATTACATTGCCGATTTGATGAAAGGCTCGTCGTTGTCACCGCTGCTGATGTGCTGGACCGTTGCGGCGATGCTGCGAGTAGCGCTGGGCTCGGCTACCGTCGCGGCTATTACTACCGCCGGGATTGTTACCCCCATCATCGCCATCACCCATACCGATCCGGCGCTGATGGTGCTGGCTGTGGGGTCGGGCAGCGTCATCGCTTCCCACGTGAACGATCCGGGCTTCTGGCTGTTTAAAGGGTATTTCAATCTGACGGTGGTAGAGACGTTGAAAACCTGGACGGTAATGGAAACATTAATCTCATTCCTGGGACTGGCGGGCGTGCTGATCCTGAATGCTGTTATCCACTGATGCTCTCTGGCCCTGGTTAAGGCAAAAACAGGACCAGCAAAAGTTTAGTCAGGCCTCATCGCTTATAAAGCCCCGCTATCTGCGGGGCTTATTCTTTGTAAAGAAGTTAAAGAATTTCAGCGTGTGTCTGACGATACTTGATAAATAGCGTTATTACTATCTGACTTATTTCTTCAAAGAGAAACAAATGAAAAGCCTTATTCCCCCTCGCTTAAATTCACTTCAGGCTGGAATGAAGCTTGTAATACGACAATATTAAAATGAGACGGGTGTCCCGACTATTTTCTTTTCAGGAATAACTTTTACTTATATGTGAATAACAATACAAAATAAAAGGTAATTATAAGTTATTGAAATTAATGACATAACTTCTATCCATCCTTTGTTTTTAATGAACCTCACCCCTGAAGTTAAAAAATCAATCTTTTATTAATTAATTTAAAAAAGATTACATTTTGCTTTATTTTAAATGCCCAGGATAAATCCTAATAATTTAAGGGCATTCTAAAATATCAGCACTTATTACATGAGTTGTGTACATACTGATGCAGAGGTTCTTTCTCTGTTAACACATATTTCAAATTATTAACTTCCCGATCCGATCCCTGATTCCAGCAAAGAGAGACTGTATTTTGACGACACTTAAACCCCTGTTAGCGAAAAACCGCAGTTGGGCCTTACAGCGCCGCCAACGCAATCCACAGTACTTTCATCAGAATGTGCATTCGCAGCAGCCCCATTCGCTCTGGATAGGCTGCTCTGACAGCCGCGTACCGGCAGAAGTGCTGACCGGCGCCCATCCGGGAGAACTGTTCGTTCACCGTAACATCGCCAATATGGTGGTGAAGGGCGACGATAACTTTATGAGCGTGCTGCAATATGCGCTGGAGTATCTCAAGGTTTCACGCATCGTGCTGTGCGGTCATTATGGTTGTGGCGGCGTGCAGGCGGCGCTGGCTCTGCCCGGCATTCCCTTATCCGATGAAAACTCCCCGCTGGCGCGGCGCATAACGCAACTGCGTGAAGCGCTCACTGCTGGTCTGGCTCAGACTGAAGGCATTGAGGATGAAACTGAAAAACTTAATCAGCTGGTCGAGGCTAATGTCCTTGCGCAGTTCAGCCACCTTGTCGCCGCAGAACCCGTTCTCAACGCGTGGCGTAGCGGTGTGCAACTGGACGTGTTTGGCTGCGTGTACGATTTGCAGTCCGGGCATTTGAAAGAGTTAATTCAACACAGTGCAGAGGAACCTTCCCCATGAATCTGAATACGCTTCGCCGGGATATCCCGGCTGGTCTGGTGGTGTTTCTGGTGGCTTTACCACTCTGCCTTGGCATTGCACAGGCCAGCGGACTGCCACCGTTTGTGGGCTTACTGACGGGTGTGATCGGCGGCCTGGTGGTCACCACATTCAGTCCGTCAAAATTTGCCGTCAGCGGCCCGGCGGCAGGCCTGGTCACTATCGTTACCGGCGCTATTGAAACACTGGGTTCTTTCCCGGCGTTGCTGTTCGCGCTGATCGTGGCTGGCGTGCTGCAATTTTTACTGGGTGTAATACGGGCAGGACGTTTTATTACGCTTGTGCCGGGAACGGTGATTAAGGGCATGCTGGCCGCTATCGGTATTTTGTTGATAATCCAGCAAATTCCCGTAGCTTTAGGGGCCTCTGAAGAGAGTGAACTCAGCTCGCTGATCACTGGCGGTGCGTTCAGCGTCTCGATCCCAGCCATTGTTGTTGCGGGGATTGGTCTGTTTATCCTCTGGTTCTGGTCGACGCCGACGCTAAAAAAGATCAAGGCGTTAAGCTGGATGCCCGGCCCACTGGTAGCCGTACTCTTTGGCTGCCTGGTGACGGTGGTTGGAGGCAGGATGTTCCCGGATATTGTCAGCACGCTTCCACGTATCTCTCTGCCTTCTTTCGACTCTATTGCGGCACTCACTGGCGAGCTGGTTCGCCCCGACTGGCGCGTCTGGCAGAATCCGGCGGTCTATATGGTGGCGGTAACGCTTGCCATTGTCGCCAGCCTTGAAACGCTGCTCAGTCAGGAAGCGCTGAAAAAACTGCGTCCGCAGAACCCGCCACCCTCACCAGACAAAGAGTTGCGCGCGCAGGGCATTGGTAACCTGATCAGCGGCTTTTTAGGTGGCCTGCCTGTTACGGCGGTTATTGTCCGCAGTTCGGTTAACGTCAGTGCGGGCGCACAGAGTAAAATTTCTATTCTGCTGCATGGCGTATTGCTGTTGGTTTGTGGACTGCTCTTCAGCGATCTGCTGAACGCGATACCCCTCGCGAGCCTGGCCGCCGTGCTGCTTTATACCGGTTATAAACTGGCAACGCCCCGCCTGTTTGTGGAACATTTCCGGCAGGGCGCGCAGCAGTCTGTGCCTTTCCTGGCCACTATCGGCGGCATTCTGGTATTCGGTATGCTGGCCGGGATCGGTATTGGTCTGGCGACCCAGATTTTGTTCAGCATTTACAAGAGTCACCGCAACGCGATGCAGTTAACGCGCTATGACGACCATTTTGTTCTGCGCTTCCAGCAAAACCTGACCTTTATGCATAACCCGCGTCTGCAAGGTCTGCTGGCAGAGATCCCGGAAAACAGCGTGGTGATCGTCGATCATGACAATGCGGAATATATCGATCCCGATGTGAAAGCGGTGCTGAAAGACTTTGGTGAAGGCGCCCGCAAACGGGGGATTGTCCTGAATCAGTGGCCAGTCCAGCTTGCCTGAAAAAGAGGTTTCATCGTTCTTATATAAACAGGGATCCGCCTCGGATTTTCATGAACTGCTCATTAAAAGGAGAGGGGGATTGGGTAAACTACGCGGCGGGTGCTCTGGATCTTTTTGTCCTGAGCATGCGTAAGGGACAGAAAGAGAAAGGCCCCACACGATGTTAATCTGAGTGAGGCCAACCCTTATGCCCAACAACATAAAGGTAGCCTTTTACCTGCTGAAAAGCAACGGAAGAAGGAAGCCAACGATGGCACATAAACTGCTCTTTCTGAGCCTGCTGGTGGTCTGCGTGACGGTATTACTCTTCACCTGGCTGACCCGTGGCTCGTTGTGCGAACTGCACATCAAACAGGGAGGAACGGAGGTTGTCGCCAGCCTGGCTTACGAAGCCGTAAGGTAAGGCAACCCAACGGCGGGACTCGTTCCCGCCCGTTGGATGTTGCGGCATGATCCAGCGGCACCTTTCTTAGCGTTGCTTCAGCACTAAAGCGAAACATGATGACTGGTCAGAACGTTTCCCGCATATCGGTGGATCATCAGCGAAGGCGGATCGTTTACCGGCGGGACATTTTCTGAACCAAACCAGAGAGGATTGGCCGGACAAACTGAGCCGCAGATAAAAGCGGGTATACCGGCAAAAATTCCCGCAACCGGCCTGTGGACGTGCCCGGAGGCTATAGCTAGCGGCTTATCAGGTATATGCCTGAGCAGATCGGCAAGCTGGCTGGAACCGTCACACATAGTACTATCCAGAGTAGGTATGCCAGATTCAAAAATATGATGATGCAGAAAGAGAAGCGATGGCAGTGTATTTTCACTTTGCAGCTGTTTTTTCAGCCATCCAAGATGATTGATTACATTGCCAGAGGTTTTATTTTCAACGGTTGTATCCAGGCCTAACAGGCGCAGCCGATCGGTTTCATGGGCGAAATGCAGGGAACCTGCTGGGGCATCACTGGCCCATCGGTTCGCTCCCCATACTGAACGCATCAGGCGGCGATCGTCAGAATTTCCCGGCAGAATCAGGGATGTCCATTTTCTCCGTCCCAGCCGCTCAGAGATCAGGTGATAACCTTCACTCCACCCATCGTCAATAAGATCGCCTGTCAGTACAAGAATATCCAGACTTTGATGCTCCAGCCATTCAAGCGCTCTGTCAAACCGACTCAGATTGTCATTATCCCCTGAAGCATGAATATCAGAGATTTGTGCTATCAGCATTTTTCCTCGCCGGAACAGACGATTGATCCAGGATTTAACCACCCATAAAAAATTACCTGGTGCGATTGGATATGAGAAATGGTGGGCCCAACTCGATACATACTCATAGCGCCGTTCAAAAATGAACATTAAAAGAACAAAAATGACAGTTCCTAAACAATATTGTAATGGTCATTATAATATCTTCAACCTACTGCCTTTAAGGCCTCACCTGGAATTAAGTAAATGAAAAAATTAAAAGGCAAAGTTGCTCGTATAACGGGAGCTTTTAAAGGCATTGGTGCTGGTATTGCTCGCCAGTGTGCAGTTGATGGCGCAAATATCATTTTCAACTGTGCCCCAGGTAAAGACGATACAGACAGACCAGTAAATTAGAATTACAGGGAAGAGTTGAATGTATAAAGAGCATTTTAAAAAATTTAAAATCATGGAGGCTGATTAATTCCATGTGGAGCGTTCAATGACTTTATATAATGTTACACAACCAGAACCGCGTCGCTGGGTAATGTTTTTTATCTTACTAGTTGGAGCATTTCTGCCGCCGCTTGACTTTTTTATTGTTAATGTGGCCTTGCCTTCTATTCAAGGTGAGCTAGGCGCTTCCTCTTCAGCTGAACAATTGGTTATTTCATCATATGCCGCAGTTTATGCGGTGATGTTAATGACTGGTGGCCGTCTGGGTGATTTATATGGCCGGGGGAAAATGTTTTTCTTTGGATTAATCGGTTTTGCTACTGCATCATTGTTATGCGGTTTAGCTTCTTCACCCGGAATGTTAATTGCTGGACGTATAATGCAAGGGGCTACAGCCGCTATAATGGCACCCCAGGCGCTGGCTTCTGTGCAGGTCTTATTTCCCGATAAGGAGAAGCCGCTAGCGTTAAGTTTATATGGCGCAGTATTTGGTTTAGCCTCAGTTATCGGTCAGGCGCTGGGTGGTATTCTGATTTCTATGGATCTGTTCAATCTGGGGTGGAGGGTGATTTTCCTCGTTAATCTGCCAGTAGCGTTGTTTGTCATCCTTTTTGGCATTCGGTTTCTAAAAGAAACGCGGGTACAAAATGCCCGGAAACTTGATCCTGGAGGTATGCTATTAGCAACAATAACACTCAGTGCATTGATCATTCCCCTGGTTGAAGGCCGTGAGGCAGGCTGGGCATGGTGGATATGGTTATTATTTCTGACAGTTCCATTACTGACTTTTATTACATGGCGTTATGAAATCCTTCTTAGCCAGAAAGGGGGAGCACCACTACTTGATCCAAGAGTGTTAGGCACCCCGGGGATTGGGCTCGGACTCGTCATAGCTCTGCTATTCTATTCACTCGCCGCATTCTTTCTACTGTTTACGATTTATCTGCAAAAAGCATTACATTTAGACGCTTTAAACGCAGGTCTGATCTTTTTGCCCTTTGGTGTCGGCTTTTTAATTGGTCCGCTATTGACACCTTATCTGAGGAGGTTTGCAGGTGATTATTTATGCTCCATTGGGATGGCGTGTGAAGCCGCTGGGTTAATGGCACTGGTATGGTTAATTAACAAAACGGCCGTAGATTTCTCCCCCCCGCTCATACCACTTAGCGCGCTACTGTTTATTACGGGTTTTGGCCAGGGTTTGGCGATGCCAACGCTTATGCGGATGATAACCGGCCGCGTAGCGCCAGAATTTTCAGGCATGATTGCTGGCGTGACAAGCTCGGCTTTACAAATCAGTACTGCGCTTGGTGTCGCGGTAATCGGTACCATTTTTTACAATACATTAGGAAATAGTGACGCCGAAATAGATATTACGCATGCTTTTGTCACTGCGACTATTGCGATTGCATTTTGCCTGGCCATAGGATCGGGCTTAAGCATCAGGCTTATCCGGCAGCCTTTCGGTTTAGGTTCGGCTCTGGATAAATTTTAAATTAATTAATGGAGCCAACTTAACAGGTTAAATTTTATTTGTTCTTTCGCGGCGTGCGGTTGAAGGATATCTCAGTCATGAAGTCAACCTGTCTCAGCACTGGCTGTAAAGCAATGGTCCATTGGAAGAAACGTTCGGCAATCTACTGAACGGTTATATTGAGCTGTTCAGCCAACCGGATACCGGGTAAGAGTGTTTTAAGGTTTTGGGGGCTACTAATTGTCGTCCTGAACATCAGCATCTGTCAGACAAACTCATTGTGCTACGCCGTAATATGCACACTCGGCGAAAGTTTTCCTGCAAAAAGCGGCGGCACGCGGTGAGCTGAAAGCCGAAGCCTGCCCGGAAGCCCTGGCGGAATTTTTTATGGCGGTCTTCAATGGGCTATCTGTACAGGCCCGGAATGGCAGCCCGCCAGCACAAAAGCGGCATATCGTTGAACAGGCCCTGCGCCTGTTTGCAACCTGGACAGAAAACAAAAAGAGTGAACATCATGACTAATAAATTATTTCCTGGCTTTGATGAGCGTTTTATTGAGCATCCTAAAGGCCATTTTTATGCCCGTACAGGCGGTGTCGAAGCCGCCCCGGCTCTGGTGCTGTTACATGGTTTTCCTGAAACGCATGCATCATGGCATTATATCGCACCAGCGCTGGCGAAGACTCACCGCGTGATCTGCCTCGATCTGAAAGGCTATGGTCGCTCCTGCGTATTACCTGGCGATGCGGCGCATGAGGAATATGCCAAACGCACTATGGCGCAGGAAGTAGTGGATGTGATGGCAACTCTGGGACATCAACACTTTAGCGTCGCAGGGCATGATCGCGGTGCGTTAATTGCGTACCGTATCGCCCTGAACTGGCCGGATAAAATCGAAAAACTGATGTTGCTGGATAATCTGCCGGTATCAAAAGTGTGGGATATAATGGAAGAGAATCCGCTCGCCACGCCACACTGGCGTACTTTCGCCCTGCCGGTAGGGGCCCCGGAAAAACGCATGACGCAGGCGCACCTTGAAGAGATATTACGCGTGCATACGGCTGATGGTTCCTTAAATTGTTTTGCTGATGAGGTACTGGATGATTTTCGCCTTAGCTGGCGTGAACCGGAACGAGTACACGCTTTCTGCGAAGATTACCGCGCTGGTGCCTGTCAGGATGTGGAAGACGATCGTCGGGATTTAGAGGCCGGTAAAACCATCACCGCGCCCACTTTGGTGCTGTGGGGCGAAAAGTTCCTGGGCAGGCTTGCCGAATCTCCGCTGGCCAGCTGGCAAAATACCTTTATTCCTTATGCACAGGGAGTAGAAGTTGCTGGCGGTCATTTTAATGCGGAAGAAAACCCGCAGGAAACGCTGCGCGCCTTGCAGGCGTTTCTTTGCTAAATCCTGCAAGAATCTCCGCCGCATCGATCAGAGGTCATTCTGGCAATCTTTCAGCATGACCCTGAAGATATTGCTTTAGTAATGATAAAGTAGTTAAAAGCCCGGTAATGACTTTTATTAAAGGCGCGCGGAATCCCAAAGCCCCATGATCTGAGCAACGGCCTGTTCTGTTTCTGTCAGAGGGATATTATCCCTGGCAAGAGTAGAAACGCCCAATAGAAAGCTGTCAAAGCTGACCGCAAGCGCAAGCGTATTTTTACTGTCCCTCAACTCGCCAGCGGCAATCCCCCTTGTTATGCAGTGAATTATTCCCTCACGCGTACGTTGTCGGGATAATTCTAGCGGCTTCAGGATGTGCCGGTTTTCATCAGAGCTGGTAAACATAACGCCGAGCGCCACCATGCATCCCCGAGGATGGCCAGACTCATACTGCATTCGTACAGAATTCATCAGTGCTGTTTCCAGAGCCTCTCGTGGGGGCAAGCTTGTATCCCATAATGATTCGGTTACTCGGGCGTGCGTTTTCAGATAACGCTCCACCGTTTCATTAAATAATGCTTCTTTAGAACCAAAAGCTGCATAAAAGCTGGGAGCTGTTATGCCTCCACCAATCGCTGCTTTCAGCTGCGCAAGCGAAGTCGAATCATAGCCCTTTTCCCAGAAAAGATGCATAGCTCTCGTTACTGCTTCGTCTCGGTCAAACTGTCTTGGTCGGCCTGTTCTCATCATCACCTCCTCTTTGTTTTATACTAATCGATACATATTTTGTTGACAACCAGAGCAGTAGCATTGCAACATATGTATCGATCAGTACTTAAGTGGCTACTATTGTTTTCGCGGTAGCGGTAAAGCATGCTTTCAGATTATGAACAGGCTGAAATATGAAAGAAAAACATCAAAATACGGATACTCAGAAATTGCCTGTGCTGGCTTTGCTGGCCCTGGCTATGACCGGATTTATCTGCATCCTCACTGAAACAATTCCTGCAGGCCTTCTGCCCGAAATCAGCGCTGGCCTTAATGTTACCTCTTCCATGGCGGGACAACTCATAACCGCATATGCGGCGGGATCGTTGTTGGCAGCAATTCCTCTGACCATGTTAACAAGTACATGGTCGAGACGGTCAGTTCTTCTGAGTACAGTCTGCGGCTTTCTGCTTTTTAATACGCTTACGGCTTTTTCTTCTCATATTATTATGACGCTGGCTGCCCGCTTTCTGGCCGGTGCCTCAGCAGGTCTGGCGTGGAGCCTGCTCGCAGGGTATGCGCGAAGAATGGTAATTTCTTCCCTGCAGGGGCGGGCCCTGGCGATTGCCATGGTGGGCACGCCTCTGGCGTTGTCTCTTGGCGTTCCTGCCGGTACATGGATGGGAGCATTGCTGGGATGGCGTCTCACTTTCATCATCATGTCGGTGCTGTCTGTTATCCTGGTGGGCTGGATACTTTTGGCCGTGCCGGATTATCCGGGCCAGTCTGGCACAATCAAGGTGCAGCTAAGGTCAGTGCTTCGGACCCAAGGAGTAGCATCAGTGCTAGGCGTCGTCCTGGCGTGGATGCTGGCGCATAACATTCTTTATACCTATATAGCTCCATTTATTACCTCTGCGGGCCTCGCCGGTAGTGTTGACGTAGTGCTGCTGATCTTTGGCATAGCAGCACTGTGTGGAATATTTATCACGGGCAGGATCATTGATACCCATTTGCGCCAGGCCGTGCTGCTGTCTCTGTCACTCTTTGCAGTGGTTGCACTCATTTTCGGACTCGTGCCCCTCGGCCCTGTTTTAATTTATAGCGGTGTGGCTTTGTGGGGGCTGACTTTTGGCGGCGCTGCGACACTCCTGCAGACCGCGCTCGCTAACGCGGCAGGAGAGCAGGCTGATGTGGCCCTGTCTATGAATGTAGTGACGTGGAACGGTGCGATTGCGCTTGGCGGACTGACAGGGGGATTCCTGCTGAAGCAGTTTGGCACAGGCTCTTTTCCATGGGCTCTACTGCCATTACTACTCATCGCCGTCACTATTGCTATGCGGGCTAAGCGCGGATTCCCGCATACAGCCTCGCTGACTGGTGTGTCCAATTAACAATTGATGCGCTGGTTGGCTAAAAAACAATACGGTAGTGGCGGTGAATTTGCTGGACCTGGGATTGCCACAGACTCCTGCAACAAAATGCCTGAAAGAACTCAACCCAATTATTATAAATTTTGTGCATAAGCCTCAAAAAGCTTTATGGACTGCAACATACATAACGAAATAACTTGATGTTTTAGAAGTAAAAATGTTTTCGATGCCCATTAGCAAATTCGATTTCAGGTTGCTTTTTATCCTTTTCAGGTAACCTATTAAAGCGTGGAAAACCGCATTGACACGCCAACCATTCTACTAGTAGGATGGTTGGCGTGTTGTACTCGTGTTATTGTCAGTTAATATCATTCTTTCTTTGGAGGTTTAAATGCTTCGTGATATCAGACCATTGCAAAAAATACCGTCACAATATTGGCTCAGGAAATATTATTTTTCTCGTGCTCTGTTTTCACTGATCTGGGTAGCAGCCGCTTTTTCGATAGGCCAGCATTCGTCTTATCTTGCCGCCATTTTGCTGATTATTTACCCTGCATGGGATGCATTAGCAAATTATATTGATTCGACCAGAAGCGGTGGAATTAGTAAAAATCGGATGCAGGCCTTCAATATCATTGTCAGCATAATCACGACCGTATCTGTTATATTTACAGTCAGAGAGAGTATGAATCAAGTCATCGCTGTATTTGGTTGCTGGGCAATCTTATCGGGATTACTTCAACTTGGGGCAGCAGTACAGCGCTGGAAAAATAGCAATGCACAGTGGAGTATGGCCCTCAGTGGCGGCCAGTCTACCATCGCCGGTGCCTTTTTTATTTTTCAGGCCCAAATGCCTGTCCCTCCTTCAATTATTAATATTGCGGGATATGCTGCTTTCGGGGCCTTCTATTTTCTGGTGTCTGCTGTGTCGCTCTTTATCATACTGAGAAAGAAAAACCGCGTTAGTGTATGTTAATGTGATTAGGCATTTTTCGGTCACGAAGTTATTAACTGTGTAGAACGGTAAAAGTAGCTGGTCATACTTAATGAAATTATAAAGATGTAATAGTTTTTTCACCCGAAAGCAATGACTTCAAATTGGGCTTACAGGATTTATTCCCGGCATAATTACGTTACTCTTTCTCTGGACTGGCGGCTGGCTGGCACCTGAAGACTTTACAGCAGATAAGCAGGTAAACGTATCAGAAAAGTCATCTGGCATGCACAGGACTAATCGTAGCAACCATGCTAAAGGAATGAGCGTGACAAGACTTTTGTGCGTACAAATCTTTTAAATGGAGTAGTCATGACAGTTATACACTTTCCAGACAGGAAATGGTTAGCGTTGCCGGATGGTATTTCCCGTCCGGTATCTGTTTTTAGTAAAAAAAATAATGCACATTCACAGGCAATTGCATCGGCAGAAAGCGGCCCTTTTTCGAAGCATAAGGGCGATAATGAAGCGGTGCGCCATTTCGCATTAATGGTAGCCGATCAACTTCTAAAAGATCGGGAGCTTAACCATGCAGCGCCCTTTCTGGTAGATAAAGTAGTCAGGATGTTGATTGATGAATCACGTCAGGTTCAGAAGCTGCCTCGCTGAACCCCGTATCATGTGATCCACCTGAATCAGAGAGCGCAGAGGGAAAAACCGAATATAATGGGTATGAACCTCGGGGCCTGACAGCCTGACGCCAGGTCAGGCCATTGAAAGTAGAAGATATCATGCAGGAAGAGATTAATGACTTTCTTGCTGGTTATCAGTCATGCTTAAGAATGATATCAGCCTTAAGCATGCTTACACACCTAACGCTTTATCAATGGCAGCTTCGCAATGGATCAGTGTGGTATCAAAAACAGGCACAGAGACGTTATCCTTGTTAAGCAACATGCCAACCTCTGTGCATCCGAGTATCATACAATCTGCGCCTTTACCGGCTATACGCTGTGCAACGTCTTCATAAACAGAGCGGCTGTCTGGATTTATAATATCCTGGCATAGTTCCTCATAAATAATGCGATGAACGACAGCCCGATCGGCAGCATCCGGGATGACGGGTTGAAGTTGCGCCGCCCTGAGGCGATCAAGATAAAAAGATTGTTCCATTGTGAAGGCAGTCGCCATCAGACCGGGTGCTTTGAGACCCGCTTTCAGAATCCTGGCTGCTGTCGCATCGGCAATGTGCAGCAACGGGATGGTAACACCGCTCATCATCTGATCCGCCAGTTTATGCATCGTGTTTGTTGCCAGAACAATAAAGTCGGCCCCCCCGCGCGCCAGCGCCTTCGCCTCCGCATTTAAAATGGTTGCGGCGTCGTCCCATTTTCCGCTGGCCTGTAAGTGTTCGATGTTGGCAAAATCAAGCGAACGGATCAGCAGTTCAGGCGAGTGCAAACCGCCCAAACGCTGGCGAACCAGCTCACACAACTTTCGATAATAAATCTGTGTTGAGGCCGCAGACATACCCCCCAGAATTCCAATCGTTTGCATTCTATTTCCTCAGGTTCAGCTGCCAAGAAGACGATTCAGGACTGGCTGCATAATTTCCTGAAAAATATCAGCGTTATCAAAAGCCCGGGCAGCAAGCATGGCTCCATGTACCGTTGCCATTAAAGCTCTTGCTTCAACGACTGGTGTGTCTTTAAGTTCAATTACGCCTTCGTTTTGCCCCTTCTCCAGCAGAGAAGTTAGCCACTCTACGAGCTCCTGGAAATGTCCCGTTACTTCAATGGCCACCTCAGCCGGTAAGGTGGGCAATTCCACGGCAAGCATCACGCATATACAGAATGATGAAGTTCCGTCTTTAATACAGTGTGACCAGTAATCAACGTAGGCTTTAATCTCAGCCAGTGCGTCATTGAGCTGGTGATCAAGTGCCGCCATTCCTGCTCGCGCTTCTTCACGGTATTGCGCAACCACCGTGCGAACGAGATCGGCTTTACCGGGAAAATGGTGATGTATGCTGGCCTTGCGAATCTGTACGACGTCAGCAATATCGGCGTAGCTAAAACTCTTGTAACCGCCTGTAGTAAGCAGACGACGCGTATGAGCTGCGATTTCCTGCGCTTTCTGAGAAAGATCATTCATAAATTTATTCCGGTTAATCACGAAGCAGGAACGCAGTCCTTCAGTCGCGAGTGAATCAAAACATCGATCAACCTACCTATAGGTAGCCTAGTTGTCAAGCTGATGCGTCTTTACCCATGAATCCAGTCTGTTTCCTGTAACCGGGCCGAGACTCCAGGCGTGAACTAAGTTCATTCAGTGCATATGAAAATCGGGTTATTATGGCAAGGTTTTACACTGACCATTATTTTCACTGAGCTGCTCTATAAGCGTTATTGCAAATTCAGAACAACGCTTGACACCATACCATCCAGAAGGTAGGTTTAATGCTGTCCGGTTTTCGATCAGATTAATGCTTAGTAAGATCCCTATTGAGAGGTAAATTTATGGAGAGTTATGATCATCAGGCACAGCTCGCTGCCTACCGGCAGACAATTGATCATCTTGATGCTGCGCTCATTTATATCCTGGCAGAGCGCTTTCGTAGTACCTATAAAATTGGTGAGCTCAAAGCCACACATAACCTGCCAGAGGTAGATAAAAACAGAGAGGAATTACAATTAGCCCGTCTGAAAAGACTCGCGCAGGGCACCAGTCTCGAGCCCCATTTCATTGAGGGGTTGATGCGTTTTATCATTGACGAAGTCGTTCACAGACACAGCCAAATCAGAGCGAAATAGTATCGTGCTGGACTAAAGTCGTCATTTTTTAATAACTGGACGCTTTATCTGCCGTGGGTGTCAGTAATTGGCGTCTCACGGGTGAACTATTCATTTAGAACGGCATGAAATGGCTTCGGATAACGGTGGACGCATCCGTAAAATGCGGTACATCTGCCATTACTCTTCCTGTTTCTTTTGATTCAAGGGCTCGGATGACATCCTGCTGACTCTCAAACGTATAGACGCCTATGGACAGCCAGCCACTGCGGTTTGTGGCTGGGAAAAAAGCCTCCGCCGAAATCAGACCATAGGGTTTCCAGCACTTAAGGGCGAGTGCCAGATGCGTATCGGCATAATAATCACGATCAAATCTGTTCTTTTCATTACCAGCGCAAACGACAAACATCTGATGCATGTGTTTCTCCATTTTTTCCAGAAGCATGACCGGCAGATAGTTCTCTCTGCCATGAAATAAAAGCCTTTGTAACGTAGTGGCTGCGCGACCCTGGGAAAGGTCCAACACTGATGTCAGTCCGGATGGCAACAGAGGTCACTATGCCGGGACCGCGTCCCGCAGATATATTAACGAGCTACCGGCCTGCGGTGCCGGTATCTTGTTAATGGAAATAATCTTTTTTTCAAACGAAGCGCGGTGTGCATATTTTGCTGGTTACCGGCAAAACCTCTGGGGCTCATGCTTGCGATTAACCCTTGATTGTAATGTCGGCCATAACGGACCAGTCTCGATTGCCGAAGCTAGCGGAAACGGTCTTTTCCATCTGCTGACGCACGCTTTCCAGCGCAGGCAAAATACGACCGGCATCCCACGCCGCCTCGCTGGCGAGTCTGAGATCTTTAAGTCCAAGCGATGCTTTGAATCCGGGTTCGAAAGCCTG
The DNA here is from genome assembly GCF_033657285.1 of Erwinia sp. MMLR14_017. NCBI lineage: Bacteria > Pseudomonadati > Pseudomonadota > Gammaproteobacteria > Enterobacterales > Erwiniaceae > Erwinia > Erwinia sp. MMLR14_017. The sequence goes on from NZ_JAWVWP010000001.1 coordinate 296,551, forward strand.
ACGGGAGATCTGTTGGCTGTAACTTTCATAAGCGCGACCTGCAAAAATCGTACTCAGCACAACGTTGAAAAAATCTTCGCGGGACAGCTCGTTAGCTTCACAAATAACAGTGGCTTCTGCCATAGCTTCAATTGCCATGGCAATCATCATATTTGCGGCTATTTTAGCTGCATTGGCCGCCGGCGGTTCTCTTCCCAGATACCAGATTTTTTTGGCTATGGCGTCAAGCACGGGTGAAGCCCGGAATAAGTCCCCGGCCTCGCCTGCAGCAAGAATGTTGAGTTGTCCATTTGCTGCAACGTCTGGCCTGCCCAGCACTGGCGCAGAAAGGTAAGCTATACCGAACCGTCTGTGAGCACTGGAAAGCTCCCGTGCAAACGCGGTGGAAATGGTGGACATCACCACATGAATCAGCCCCGACCGGGGGGTGTCAGGAATATCTGATGAAAGTAGCACGCTTCTGATGGCTGCATCATCGGCAAGAAGCGTCAGTATGATGTCGTTATTAAACAATTCTTTTACGGTCTGAACAGTATTAATCGCATCATCGCCCACGCCAGACCGATTCCAGATTTGCACGCGATGACCAGCGCCGGTAAGGACGGGTATAATTGCGCGGGCCATAGCTCCGTATCCTATAATGCCTACATCCATAGTTACTCTCTTTCAGAAAAGATTAATGCTGAGCCTGGTCAACCGGTGGCTGTTAGTAAGCAGCACACTTGGGTGTTAGTTCTTGTTGATAATGACGTCCGACCACGTTGTCGCTTGTCTCAAATATTCAACTCGACCGGGCAGCTCTTGCTGTAAGTTGACTTTTTAGCGCATGCCACCCGAAGCCAGCATAACCTCGCCAGTCACCCATCCCGCATCGTCTGATGCGAGATAGGAGACGATCGGAGCGACGTCCTGCACCTGGCCAATACGCCCGAGCGGCGTCTGGCCTTCGTTCCAGATCTGGAAGTCCGAGCCCATCGCCCCTGCAGAATGACTGCCTTCGGTTTCGATCAGCCCGGGGCTTACCGCGTTGACGCGGATACCCCGGGGGCCGAGCTCACGCGCGAGTACGCCAGTGATTGCGTCAATCGCTCCTTTGGTGCCGCTGTAGATAGCACTCTCTGCTATGAATACGCGCGTGACAAATGAACTGATATTGATGATGCTGCTGCCCTTTCCCAAATGCGGCGTGGCTGCCGCAGCAACCAGCAGCGGCCCCAGAACATTGAGGTCGAACTGCTTACGGTAGAGCGCTTCAGTGGTCTCTTCAATCCTGGCGAACTGATAGATTCCGGAGTTGTTCACCACAATGTCTAACCGCCCGAAATGTTCGATAGCGGATTTGACCAGCGCCTCGACTTCGGTTTTGTTGGTGACATTTGCAGCTACTGCAAGCGCCTTTCCACCTGCTGCTTCAATATCGGCGACTACTTTATCTGCACCGCTTTTGCTTGATACGTAGTTGACGATGACCTTTGCGCCATCGGCCGCAAGCTGACGGGCAATGCCCGCCCCGATGCCTTTAGATGCACCTGTTACGATGGCAACCTTGTCTTTTAACTTATTCATATTTTCAGATTCCAGATGAGGCCGGACAGGCCAGTACGTTTATAAGAGGTTATGGTGCTACTTACATAATTGTTTGTGAACTGCCATTTCTGTATATTTGAAGTTCATTTTTGAAAGGTGGGCTAGGGCATGGAATGGAGCGACGTCCGGATATTTCTGGCGGTAATCCGCAACGGATCTTTCGGGGAGGCTGCCCGAAGTCTGGGGGTGAGTCATCCTACGGTGGGGCGCCGGATAAAAGCACTTGAAGATGAGGCACAACAGGCCCTTTTTCGCAGAACCAGAGATGGGCTGGTACTTACGGACACCGGGGATGCCGTGCTGAATATGGCGGAATCCATGGAAAATTCCGCGCTGGCCATGGAAAGGCGACTGGCAGGCAACCACGAACGTCTCGAAGGTATCCTGCGGATATCTTCAGCAGAGTGGTTTGCTGGATATGTTCTGGCGCCCGTTTTGACTGAATTGACGCGCCGCCATCCGGCCATAGTACCGGAGGTAATCGCAAGCTATCGATTACTCAATCTTTCGCGTCGTGATGCCGACGTGGCCTTTCGCCTCGTTCCTTTTACCGAACCGGATATTGTCCAACGCCGTCTGATGAGCATTTCATATGGTATTTATGGGACACCTGAAACTGTACATGCAATGCAAAACGATCCAGCGTCAGTAGGGCTTATTCTCATGAATACAGCACAGTCTCACTTTCCTGACGTAGCCTGGTTACTCGACAGATATCCCCTGTCACGGCGGGTCTTCACCAGCACCAGTCGAGCCGTTCAGGCGCAAATGTGCCTGCGAGGTATGGGGATTGCAGTGCTGCCACGGCCACTTGGCGATGCCATATCGGAATTACAACGCATCCAGACAACGGAGCAGCCCCCATCCAGAGATATATGGGTAGGCTACCACCATGACCTCCGCCATATGGATCGTTTGCGGGCAATGCTCGATATCGCCGATACGCTGCTTTCGGATTACGTGTCCGCAGACAAGTAAATCGGCCCCAGGAGGCCGCACAGGCAACTTCACATTTCTATCGGGATTTGTTTTGCCCTCGCATCGCTGCTTTTCATGACACCTGATGCCTTTCAGAAGGAAACGAGTCAGGCTCCTGTGAACGTACTGCAAATGCAGTACGGAATCAGCCTGTTACTGTGCAGACTTATGCTGTCGCTGCGTACATTTCACGCAAGCTTTAGTCAGGCATTTTTTATATCGTTACTTTTTTGGGCGTGCTGATTTTGATAGGAGCGCAGGTACTGCTTCACGGTTTGCTCAATGTAGTCAGCATTTTTAATGTGAAGAGCCTGTTTTATCTGATACCAGGCATAAATTGGTCAAGTGAGTTGGCATGCTCCTAATCCATCCGGCTAATGCAGACGAAGATTAAATCCCGCCATACCATTCATAGCCACGGTCTTCCCAATATCCTCCTTTGCCTCCCCACAAACTGTCGAAACTACTTATGACTTCAAGATGCATCAAATACTTCGCTTGTTTATAGCCAAGCTGCCTTTCGACCCGTAGACGTAATGGCGCTCCATGAGCAACCGGTAAAGCCTTACCATTCATTCCCCAAGCCAGAATTGTTTGCGGATGAAATGCATCAACCAAATCAATACTCTCGTAGTAACGCCCACTACCATCCAGTGTTTGTTCCAGTTCGTCGGCACAATGAAAAACGACATAGCGTGCGCCGGGTTTAAGTCCTGCAGTCTGTAGTATATGGCCCAGCTTAACCCCATGCCATTTACCAATTGAGCTCCATCCTTCGACGCAATCATGCCGGGTAATTTGAGTTTGTGTTGGAAAACGTTGGAGATCTGCCATTGACAGGCTCAGGGGGTGATTAATCAAACCATCTACTTTTAATCGCCAGTTTGTGAAGCCATTTTGAAGCAAGACTGCGTACTCCTCACTGTCAGGCATTGTGGTACCGTTAGTAAAAAAGTTATCCGAGATATCAGCCTCACTGAACTCCTGCGCCAGTGTGTTTCGCCCCAGCAATCGCTGGGCGGCTAACGTCATGTTTTCAGTATTTCGCAGCGCTTTAATCATATGTTCATCCTGAACCAGCCTGTCACATCCCGTTAACGCCGAGACACTAATCCCTGAAAGCAGACCTGTGAGAAGTTGTCTGCGTGTAAGAGGGGCTTTCAAGAAGATTCTCCTTTGCTTTTTTTAGTCTGAGTTTCAATGGCGTAGCTACCGGTAATCATTGACCGAATATTGTTCCAGAACCCGGAAAACAGAACCATCAGGACATGAACAATAATAAAACTCACTAATAAAGTTGCGGTAATAAAATGCATCATCCTTGCTGACGGGCGCCCACCAAATAAATCCGTAAGAAAAGGGAAAGTGGCATCTAAAGCCGGCGACATGGTAAGGCCGCTTATGATCATCAGTGGGAGAAGAATAAATATTACCAGTAAATAGGTTATTTTTTGCAGAGCATTATAACGTCGGGCTTCTTCACCTTTAGCAAACTTCAAACGCGCATGATCATTTATCTCATGCCATAAATTTTTAGGACGAAGCTGGTCTTTATCGGGAAAAACATTTTTCCGAAAATGGCTACGACAGATGCCGTGCAAAATATAGACAAACCCGTTTATCACGAATAGCCAGGCAAAAAAGAAGTGCCACTGTCTGCCAGCGCCAAGATCCTGATAGGAAGGCATTGTAGCCCAGGCAGGAAAAGCGCGGGCAGTAGCACTGTTTTCTTCCTGCGAAACACCAAGCACATTTGTTGTTATGATGCGTAATGAACCAATCCGCAGGAATCCTTTCAGAGTATTACCTTGCTGCTCTGAACCTATCTCCAGTAAAGCATGGTCCCCAAAAGTGCCGTACTCCCCCCAGTAAAGACGGGGGTGAGCATTGAAGATTTGCAGGCCGGTCATTAATAAAACCGAGACACACATAACATTAATCCAGTGTGTAACCCTCACTATTAAGGAATGGCGACGGATAAACTGTTTACGTGATGGAACTTCGGAGGAAGGCTGGCTGATTTCATCACTCATAGCTATAACCTCGAGAATAGAGAAGCCTTTTGCCACTTCGATAACAAAGCAATAATTTTTAAACCTGAAAAATTACATTGGTGGAACAACGCCGTCTTTACCAATAATCAGATTTTCCGTCTTAAGCTTGCCATCAGGGCCTTTTACAGCAGGTACAAAAATAGCCACGCCGGGTTTCACTTCATCAGGAGTTGCGGGTGCGAGTGTAACAACAGGAGTGCTGCCAGAAATGTTGATTTTCTTATCGTGACCGTGATAGGTAACAGTCACTATACCCCCGTTAACATTTTTCACCGGATTGGTTACGGTTGCGTTAGTCATAGAGCTTTTAGGCTTAAGATCCCAGTTATAACTACCTTCGCCTGTACCTCTCAGTGCTTCAGGCAAAATCAGCACTTCAAGGGCATCATCCCCACCTCCTGACTCTTTCTGTGATGCAATGCCTACAAAGTCACCCTTTTTGATATCAGAGAGAGTGGCTTTTTTAACGGCGGCGGCTTTCCACTGCTGCATTAACATTACAGTTACCGTATTCCCTTCACGAGATTTAATAACAAGCTGGTCGCCAGAAAGCGATGAGACAGTGCCGCGAACTCTTACATGCTCAGCTGTAGAGTCAGCAGCTAAGACCGTAGTTGTGCCTAAAGCTAATAAGGCGCTGCTTAAAGCCAGTACTGATAAAGATGAAAATTTGGAAAAGTGCATAAAAGCTCCTGATAAAGCCGTCATCGCGGCGCTGTCTTGGCGTAACATTAAGGTCGTCGAAAGCGACGCCCTAAAACTTATAGATAACAGGTCAACCAACTATGAAGTTAGGCTGCCTTCCTGAACCATACCATTAGCTATCTACTAGTAGGTAGTTTAATTTGTAACAATATACTATTGAAATGACAAATTTCAGTAAACCTGGCCTACCGCTCCGTTAATAGCCGAAGGAATTTTCGCAAAAATTTCCATTGTCAAAGACACTTGCAGACAGCTTTGCACAGTGTACAGCAGTCATCAAAATGACTTTTCCAACTATGGGAGCGTTATGAAGTTGAAACACGTCTTTGTTTGCGCCTGTCCTCAGAATATCTTATCGGGCAGAGATATCCTGAAAATGCTTCTTTACCTTATCGGTCAACTCTGCAGAAAATACAGGTGTTAAAAAGTAATCATTGTATATATGTAAAACAGTGAGTAGCTATTATTAATATATCTGAATGTGTTCGCCAGAAATCAAATGCATCCAATAAAAAACGATGGCAATCTTTCTGCAAGCTAACGAATAATTCATTAAATCGCCAAAATCCTGCCTGGATGCGTTTATTAAAATAATTGCAATATTATTTACAGTACAGTGCCTGAGTTGTTTAATTCTGTATTACTTCGTGTTTTGGCCAGCGCGCGTTGTTACCCTTCAGCAGGAGATATAACCCATCGATTGGGGCGCTGTTTGAATCCGAGGAAATTTTAAATTACCGGTATCTGTATAGGTACATCAAAAGGTATTCACCCTACTTTTACTTAAAGAGTACATTTAGCAGGTAGTTTAAGCTTGCTGGTTGTCACCATACATATCCGCATTTTGCTGTTCAGCGAAATATTTTAAACGAGCACGGGGTTTATATCGGCTCCGGGAATGGCCTGGAACATATTGCACTGGCCCTCGTCGAATAATTTCAATTGGTGTCCAGATAACCGTATACGCAGAATGCATAACAGGGGTAGCAGAAATATTAATGGCACATCCAACAGGCATGCTATAACCAAATCCATCATAACAAAAATCGATATGTCGAATTGTATGACAATTAATGTGCTCGTCTTTGCATTCAGACGCGATATCATCAATGTCAGATACATCATTGCATGCCAGAGTTGCTGATGTCGAACGACCCGTTTTACATCCGGTATTGCCCAGCATTTTTCGGCTGGCAAGCAGTTGTAAAAGTATCGCTTCAACATTTTTCTGGTTTATAGCACTTACTTCCAATTTCTGCGGCGACAACGTTTTTACAGAATCTGGTAATGGAGGTAGGGGTTTGTTCTGCGTCTTTATGAGGGTCTGGAAATCGTCTGAAATCATCCTCTGATGCGAGGAGTGAGTGGTTCGCATATTTTCAGCACGAGCATAAAATGCAGGATATGTGGGCGGCAAAGCACGAATGCTGGTCATAAAAGATCCTCAGTAATTAGATGCTGGTTAACCGCGTAAATGATCTTTTCAGGTTATACCAAGGCCTGATTTAAAGGCACTGCTCAACGTATACCAACTAATAGGTTGGCTGTCAATGTAGCACTCTTGACCTGCTTCTCGTTTATTAATACACCGCGAGGCTAGCCATGTCTTCATAAGCAATATGAAGGCATCCCGATGAAGAAGCGTTTTTCTGACGAACAGATCATCTGTATCCTCTGCTGAGCTGAAGCTAAAGTTTCTGCCCGTGAACTCTGCCGCAAGCTCGCCATTTCCGACGCCATGTTTTACAACTGGCGTAAGGTTTTTGGCGGCATGAAAGTACCATAAGTGAATCGTCTTAAGTCACCCGAAGAAGAGAACGCGCGCCTCAGGAAGCTGCTTTACGAGGCCATGCTGGATAAAGAGGCTTTTCAGGTGGCTTTGAGCCGAAAGTTTTGACGACAGAGCAGAGCGGGAAGCCATAGAAGTCATGTGTGAGGCAGCGGGTTTGTCGCAACGTCGTGTTTGCAGGCTGGCTGGTTTGCCGCTGTCAACTTGCCGCTATGAGCCTCAAGGGTCCAGTTGCTGACGCGCATTTATCTGCGCGCATCACTGAACTGGCGCCCGTATGCCGGCGTTTTGGTTACCGGCGCATTCTCTGGACAGTATTGCACTGTTTCGTAGCTATCTGGTGACGATAAGAACCGCTCAGGGTCCGGAATTTACCTGTCGCGCTGGGTCAATGGGCCTTTGAGTATGGCGTGGAGCTGCAGTTTACCGGCTCCATTCACCTTTCAGTTCACTTCACTCTGCCTGTTTCCGGCTTCAACAAGGTTGCTAAAAATCATCCCTGAACTCTTTCATTGCAAAAGGTATAATGCGCTCTATGCTTCGTGAGCAAAATTGCAGTGTAGAGAGACTAAAATGAGATTTAACGGCCTGACAAAGGGATTTTTTATTCTGATCCTGTTTATTGTAACAGTGGCTTTTCTTGATGTACTGGGGCCGTATTACTCTTCGGTATTATGGGCTGCCATCCTGGCAGTAATCTTCCATCCGATGAAAACCAAAATCAGACAGCTTATTGGTGAACGAAACGGGCTGGCCTCGTTTTTAACGCTGTTGGTGATTTGTGTAATCGTCTTCACCCCACTGGTGGTGATTGCGTCATCAATGGCGATTGAATTCAACGTTGTTTATACCAAGCTGCAAAATAACAATACTCAGCTTCCGGTGATCTTTGCAGAGGTGATGCAGCATTTGCCTGACTGGGCGCGTCATTTGCTTTCAGAACATCAACTTGATACAGCAACGAACATTCAACAAAAGCTGTCGCAGTTCGCTCTGCAAGGGAGCCAGTATCTTGCCGGCAGTGCTTTCCTGATTGGTAAAAGCACGTTCAGCTTTACCGTAGGCTTCGGCATCATGCTTTACCTGCTGTTTTTCTTGTTGAAAGACGGTGCTTATCTGGTGAACGTCATCCTCGCGGCGCTGCCGCTGTCAAAATATGTGAAGCATCATCTCTTCATGAAGTTTGCTGCAGTTTCTCGTGCCACGGTGAAAGGAACTGTCGTTGTAGCCGTTGTGCAGGGTGCGTTAGGGGCGCTGGCTTTTTGGATTACCGGTATCGAAGGCATCTTGCTGTGGGGAGCGTTAATTGCCTTCCTCTCCCTGATCCCTGCCGTTGGTTCCGCCATTATATGGGTACCGGCAGCCATCTTCTTTTTTGCTTCTGGCGTGCTGTGGAAAGGGTTGTTTATCGTCGGCTTCTTTGTGGTTGTTATCGGCCTGGTGGATAACATTCTTCGTCCATTGTTGGTGGGCAAAGACACCAAAATGCCTGACTACCTTATTCTGATCGCTACGCTGGGCGGAATGGAGATTTATGGGATTAACGGTTTTGTTATTGGCCCGCTGATTGCCGCCATGTTTATCGCCTGCTGGAACCTGCTTTCCGGCCGCGACAATCGTAATAACAGCGATGAGATTGATGAAGAGTTTATCGAAGAAGGGAAGACACCACCTGAGGCTTGATTAAGGTGGGTTTAACTTGAGTCAGACAAAGCAGCTCTTAGGGGCTGCTTTTTTTATATTTATGATCTTTGTGGTGTTGAAATTCAGGGGTTTCAATTTTCAGCTTCTATTTTATCGCCACTGAAAAAAGAAACAAAAAAGCCACCTTCTAAAAGGTGGCTTAATATCCTGATTTAACAGGTAAAATTTGGTGGCCCCTACTGGACTTGAACCAGTGACCAAGCGATTATGAGTCATATGAATAGCTCGTTCCATCCTTTTTCACCTTAAACCATATCTACCTATTAAGTACTATAAAACAGTAGCTTATAGTTTCTCCTTCGTTTCATGTTGTTCCGGGTATTTGCTTTCAGTATCATTCTTACATCACCTGCTACATCACCCAGAAAATGGCAATAAAATTCTCGTAAGGACTTTCTCTTGGCAGACAATCTAACGGACTCAATGGTACGCGGCCTTAAAGCTCGCGACTCGGCTTATCAGGTTTGGGACAAAAGTGGTGAGCGTGGAGCAGGGCGACTGGGCGTAAAGGTTGAGCCATCCGGACAGCGGGTTTTCTACTATCGTTATTACTGGGATGCAAAACGCCACTTTATTCAGTTAGGCCGTTATCCTGAAATGTCGTTAGCCCAGGCCCGACAGCTTGCGAAAGGTTATGCTGGCACGCTGAAGGAAGGGAAGAATCCAAAGGTTGAAAAGGCCGAACAGGAAATCGCGCTGGAAAAGCAAAAGCGCGCCGAACAGTTAAAGGGCAGTATCGAGCAGCTTATCCAGGGTTACACCAATAAGATGCGTGAAGATGGTAAACGAACCTGGCAGCAGGTGCTCTATCGTCTTGAGAAGGAAACCTATTCCTTTATCGCCAAAGAGACGAAAGCTAACGAAGTCACACCGCTACATATCAAACAGATTCTGTCAGCCATTATTCAGCGTGGCGCGAGCGTTGAAGCTAACCGCGTCCGTTCTTATCTGATGGCGGCATTTAACTATGGGCTTAAGGCGGATAACGATCCCGCAAACCACCAGCAGAACGTGATGTTTGGGCTTGAGATGAATCCAGTAAGCGTTATTCCTAAACAGTCTGCTGCAGAGAAAGTGGGAACTAACTGGCTCAAGTTGAATGAACTGCAGCAGCTAATGGGCGATTTCCCCAAAACGTCCGGTGTAGGCAATTCGGTGAGTTTGCTGCTTAATCTATGTGTTTATGCTGGTGGTCAGCGCCCGCATGAACTGGCTTCCAGCCGATGGGAGGTTGTGAACTGGGAAGAAAAAACGCTGTTGATCGTGGCTGATGTATCAAAAAACAAGCGAGACCATCTGATACCGTTAACAGATTCTGCCGTCGAAATACTGGAAAGGCTGAAGGCAGAAAATGTTAACGACAGTCCGTTTATCTTCCCGCAACGGGTGGATACCGGTAAGCATCTTCGGACTGACAGTTTTGCCCAGGCTATCATCTATTATCGCGAGCATTTTCCGGACAATCCGGTATTCGTTGCGAGGGATTTACGGCGGACCTGCAAAACGTTGATGGGCGAAATCGGTGTTTCGAAAGAGCTGCGCGACCGCATTCAAAACCATGCATTGCAAGATGTCAGCTCGAAGCACTATGACCGCTATGATTATCTCAGCGAGAAGCGTAAGGCGCTGGAGTTATGGGAACGGCGGGTCAACAGGGTTGAGCAAGCCACCAGCAACGTGGTGAGTTTGTTCCAGAGGGGATAAAACGATTGGCTAAATATAATCTGAACTCTTCAGAGACGCTTTACCAACCGGGTTCTTTAGAAAACGTATTGTTGAACAAGCTGGGCATTATCGATGAAGCTGAAATGGCAGCGCTGGAATCGGGATTGCTGCTGATGTTGTATGGCCAGATTTTTATAGAATCAGCTCCCCTAACAGCGTTAGATTTCGGGCATATCCAAAAATGGCATCGGCATTGGCTGGGAAATATATATGACTGAACAGGGCGATTGCGTAATGCTAATCTCGTCAAAGATGGCTTTAAATTTGCAGCAGCTGATCGTATCCCCCATCTCATGACTGGCTTTGAAAAGCGTTATCTACATCGCTTTGAACAGCTTAACTCCCTTAACCGACCGGAACTCAACGGTTATCTGGCTGAATGCCATGTGGAGTTTATCCTGATCCACCCATTCAGAGAGGGAAACGGCAGGTTATCGCGTCTGCTTTTTGATGCGTTGTCTGTTCAGGCAGGCACTGGGTTGCTGGATTACAGCCTTTGGGACGAGCATAAAGCTTTTTATTTCAAGGCTATTCAGGCCGGAGTTTCGGGTAACTATAAGCCGATGATACAGCTGGTTGGCGATATTTTGCCAAATTAGCGAGCTAAACCAATAGCTTTTGCCTGAGCTTGATACTGCTTGAGATTTTGCTCAATTTTCTGCACAGCTTCACCCGTTTCAATAGCCGTTGAGCTAGCAACGGAGCGGTAGATTTGCTGTTTGGTGATTTTGGGGCTGGTGGCTCGACTTTGCATTGTGTGTGGTCCTTGTTGTGCTTAACGGGATTGTAGTGGGTGGGGGGTGAGCTTACAAGATGGTTTATCAGAGGGTGCTTGCCGGGAGATAACCCACCATTGTGGTGGGTACAGGTGCTTAGTCCTGGTACTTAGCTCTTGCTCTCATTTCCTGCATGTTCATTCCGTGATGAAAACGCTGATGTCCACACATCCAGCATGAACAGAGGCATGGGGTATGGTAAGCCTTACCGATATTGACGATAGTTGCGCCTTCAGGCCAGCTGTAAGCCGCATTATTATAACGACCGCGCTTAGCTTTGAACCTTTTCATATGATGGCGTCGAAACGCTCGATTTCTTGTTTGCATGGGTAATCCCCGAATAAACCGTCGGGGCAGCCACACCTTCGTGTGACCGCCGGAACGGCTGTTCGGAGTGCAGGATTTTACGCATTGTTAAGATCCTTATTAAAATTCATTCGCCTGAATGCCTGAGATTTTTTACTCGTTAGTATTCCAGTTTCTGAAGTGATTTTTCAATCTTTCAACAGTGTGTCGCCACTTTGGCGTTGTGGGCTTGCAAACGGTGTTTTGATTACCGAAGAATCCAAGTTCATTTACTGCATCCTGTTCACTACGGGTCTGAAGCCATTTCACGGAGACAAAATACTCAGATTTATCGGGATCGCCTGAGTTATCACGATAAAGATCTGCATGTTTAAGCACTTCCATCGCGAGTTTTTCACCAGCTTCAGTATTGATCTTAAAGCTGCTGACTGGCTCAACGGAGCTTTGCACAATACCGACGCCTACATAACCTGTTTTTGGGATGTTGACCCAGACGCGTTGACCGGGCTGAAGCTGTTTTAAGGTCTGGCTGTACCAGCTTCCGCCACCGGCACTGATAAACCCGTAACGGCGCGCCTCTTCCCAGTTACGACTATTTGAGTCACCAAACGAGACATAGAACTCTCCGTTCCAGGGCTCTTTTGATTGAGCACTCGTTCCTGCGGTGGCTTGTGCAGCGTTAGTTTGCGTCTCGCTCGGATCGAGAAGCCAGGCGCGACTTAAGAATTGCTCATTGCCGTGCTGGAATACTTTGAAGAACAGGACGTTAATGGAAATTCCATTTTTACTCAGGTAATCCACGATGCGTTCAGTGGAGGGATCCAGTTCAGCTGCCACAATAATGATTTGGTGTGACTGATTGATGGACTCTTCTTCCAGCTCGCTATTGAAACGTTGTCTAAACGCTTCTTTCAGATTGCGGCCGCCGGAAAATTTTTCATAAATCTGTGACAAGCGATCGGCGGTCAAATCATCCACCCATGAAGCGTAATCCAGCGCTTGAGCGACGACCTCACGCGGTGTGCGATCGCGTTTAATCTCGATCAGGATCAACGAAGCATCGGGCGCAATCGCCAGCAGGTCAATACGCCCCTTATCGAGCGTATTTTCCTGATGACCGATTATCATCCACTGATCAGAAAGAATGGTTGGGTCATTTAGGATCATCTTTTCCAGCAAATTCTCGCTGGTCAGTTTGATGATAGTCAGTGGCTGGGGGTTATCACCTACCCGCCAGATAGCATGATGAACCGGCATCATCTGTTCCTTAGCTTAGCGCTGCGTCAGTGAGTGCATCCGCCAGGTGCAACTGGGTTTGCTGGGCAGATTGCAGTTGGGATTTGAGGCCGTCGCAAACATTCAGAAGTGACATGTATTGAGCTAAAATCCTACTTGACTCACTAATTGGAGGTAATGCAATAAAACATCCGCGAAGCTGAGTTTTATTTATTGACGCCAAATTTGTTGTTTGCTTACTAGCACCCGCGAAATACTTTCGTGAAACAGACGAATTCATAAATATTTCAATCCATTTGACATTCAACTCATTCATAATCGGTCTGGCTTTAAAAACATGGTTTTGATTAGCCATGTAAAATGAAGATTCAGTCCAGACAGCAGTTCTTCCAACAGTATCCCAGTCACCGCCTTCTGTAATTAATAGATCATTTGTTTTAACTTGATACTTGTCTTTTTCATCAGCAGGAATATCTATTGTTTTTATTTCCGATAAGTCGAGATGTCCCCGTTGAACATTTGCTACACGCAGATATGGTACTGAAATCAATTCTCTACCTACAAGGTTCCTACCTTTAGTTATACCACTTTGGATATCAACAATATCTTCAAAACGACACCACTCCCACCCCTCCGGCAACTCAAAAGGCTTTTCTTCGTCACTCACTGGCGGCAAAGGTTTTTGTTTTTTAATTTTACCTTCTTTCACCAGTTGCGCTTTTTCCTGCTCAATACGTTTAAGCAGTTCGGATACGGGCTCATCATTCGGGTCCTGCGGCACTAGTTTTCCCATCACCGCCAGTTGCAGAATGGTTTGCTTAAGTGCGTCGATACTGGCTTCGGTGGTAAAAAACGTATCGAACTGCTCGCTCATTCGCGCCCAGTTTTCGGCTAACTCGTCTGCATTTTTGCTGTTGGTTAGCGTTGCCAGCAGCGTTTCTACAAGCTGAGAATGTGCTTCCAGACTGGTCAGGGATTGCTGTTCCAGTTGGTCGCACAAGGCCATGAGTTCGCCAACCTTATTTACGATAAGATCTTGCTCATTAGAGGGTGGTATAGCAATGAGCCCTGTGAAAAATTGTTTATCATTAATGGCTGGATAAGCAATTCCCGTTTGACAGCCCTCTACATATGTAATGAACGTTGATGAACGAAGATAATAATAAATGTATTTTGAAAATACCCCCCTGAAAGGGTGAATAATGGCAAATGCAGTGCTGGCAACAGGCTCTGGGTCAAATTCTTTTGCAATCATTGCAATATTTAATAAATATGGCCTTACGGTTGAGTAGACGACTGTACCTTTTTTTACTATTTTTCTTGCTCTGGATGGAGCATCGTTCGCCTGAACAATTTCAGGTTCATTAATAATACCTAGTTTTTTATTGATTGAGCCAACATCAATGTAGGTAAATTGACGGTCCGGTGTTTTTTGTCCCCAATCATGTCCTATTTCAGAAATTCGAACCCATTCCCATCCCACCGGCAACTCGAAGGGCTTCTCATCCTCACTAATTTCCGGCAAAAGCTTCTGCTTTTTGATTTTACCCTGCTTCACCAGCTCGGCTTTTTCAGCTGCTATGCGTTTGAGTAATTCAGACGCCGGTTCATCATTCGGGTCCTGCGGTACCAGCTTACCGCGCACGGCCAGCTCCAGAATCAACTCACGCAGCTTCTTAATACCATAAAGGTCAATCTTACCGTTACTGCCACGCCCGGCAGTTGAGCGGGTTTTCAGGGCAGAAGTCCAGGTATCGATATGTTGGGTGATCAGTTGTTCTACAGACATCAGTTGACCTCTTTGCCTGCAAGCGCGGCACCGAGGATATTGCGTAGCTGGTTGCGCAGCTGGCTAATCTCGATTTGCTGCTGTTGGTATTGAGCAAGCAGTTCGTCCGGGTCGTGACTAACGACTTCACCCTGATACGGGTTTTTAATATCGAGGTTAAAGTTGCGAGCAATAATCTCGTCAATACCTACTTTCCATGCCTGATTGCTTTCCACGCGGCTGGCAAAACCGTCAGCTTCGTTACCCCACCAGTCGATCTCAGTCTGGAACTCTTCAAACTTCATCGGCCTGGTTTTACTGTAGTTTTTCACGCCTTCTGGATAGGGGTGCTCATAGAACCAGATATCCTTGGTGGGCTGACCTTTGGTGAAGAACAGAATATTGGTCTTAATGCCTGTGTATGGGCTAAACACGCCGTTTGGTAAACGCACAATGGTGTGCAGGTTGCACTCTTCAGTAAGCAACTTTTTGATTTTGGTTTTAACGCCTTCACCAAATAACGTGCCGTCAGGCAGGACCACGGCCGCGCGGCCTTTGTTTGCCAGCACTTCGATAATCAGCTGTAAGAACAGGTCGGCGGTTTCACGCGTCTGCATCTCTGCCGGGAAGTTCTTCTCAATCCCGTCTTCTTCCGTGCCGCCAAACGGCGGGTTGGTGACAATCACGTCAAGCTGCTCATCCCAGGATGACAGCGGTTTGTTTAGCGTATTGCCGTGACGGATTTGCACAGGTACCTCAATGCCATGCAGCAGCATATTGGTGGTACACAACAGATGCGGCAGCTGTTTCTTCTCAACGCCGAATATCTGCTGTTGAAGTTTCTGATGATCCGCGGTGCTTTTAACGTAGTTATCTTTAACGTGGTCAAAAGCACAGGCCAGGAAGCCACCGGTGCCGCAGGCGGGGTCCATAATCGACTCACCCAGTTTCGGGTCAATGCGGTTCACCATAAAACGGGTTACGGCACGTGGGGTATAAAACTCACCGGCGTTACCAGCGCTTTGCAGGTCACGCAAGATTTGTTCATAGATATCACCAAACAGATGACGCTCGGTGCTGCTGCTAAAGTCGATTTCGTTCAGCTTGTTAATGACCTGACGCAGCAGCGTGCCGTTTTTCATGTAGTTGTAGGCATCGCTAAACGCCTGTTTCACTACATACCCACGCGGATTTTTATCAACCGGGGCGGTCAGGTCCTTAAGGGTTGGGAACAGGTCATCATTGATAAATTCCAGCAGGTTGTCACCAGTAATCCCTTCGCTGTTGGCTGCCCAGGTGCGCCAGAGGTAGCGCTCCGGGATAGGCAATTGATAGTTATCCTGCTCCAGTTCTAACTCTTCTTCCTGGGTATCAAAGATTTTCAGAAATAGCAGCCAGGATAGCTGGCCAAGGCGCTGGGCATCGCCGTCGACACCAGCATCTTTGCGCATGATGTCCTGAAGGGATTTGATAACGGAGCTGATAGACATAGTGGATTATCCATTTTAAAAAAGGATACCACCGCGAGCGTAGACTCATCGGTGGCATTAAATTGTTAAGCGATTAGGCGGAGCGCGGCGGTAACCGGTAAATTTCGTTTTCCAGTTCGTTTACGGCATTTTCATAGGCTTTTTTGTCACCAAAGCTGCTTTTGATGATCTCAAGTGGACGCCCAAGGGTATCGAAGGGTTTCAGTTTAAGTACCTGGATATCCTCAATCTCTTTTACCCCTGCATCGGCATACTTATCGAGCAGGACGCTTAGTACCTGCTGTGCAGGCTCTGCGTATTTGGTGAAATAGTTGCGTTTACGCACGTTCGCTGCCCGCTCCTGGCGAGTCAGCGCTGGCTGACCGTAAACCACATGGCAAAGTAAATCGAACGGGTCGAGATCTTTGCCCACTTCTTCAGCCAAAACTTCCCAGAGAATGCCCTGTTGTTCAAGCTCCTCGATGATTGCCTGCTTGCGCGCGCTGCCTTGCCACTTAGTGGTGAACTCATCGAGTGAGGCGTAGGATTTTATCAGGGTTTTACGGGTGTAGTCCTGGAAAGATTCGGTGACCAGCTTTCCGTCGGCGTCATAATACTGCACGCGCTTAGCCAGCACCTTAACCGAAACACCATTGACGTGGAATTTGCGAATTTTATGCTCATCGTCTTCGAAAAATACTGTAGGCTCGTCGTCTGACGTTACGCTGTATTCTGCCGCTTCTTCTTCAAGCACCGTTGCAACATTGCCTGGTTCTTCTGGAGGCGTTTCATCTGCCAGAACCTCGTCAAAATCTGATTCAGGATCGGTGATTTCTTCGGGAGTGGTGCGGATAACCTTTTCAGGGACACCATCAAAACGCTCATCTGCAAACAATTCAGTGGCTTTTTTAAAGTCGAGGATAGTGAACCACAGCTTGCCATACTTCTCATCAATGCGCGTGCCGCGGCCAATAATCTGCTTAAACTTGGTCATTGATTGAATATTTTGATCCAGCACCACCAGCTTACACGTTTTGGCATCAACGCCCGTGCTCATCAGCTCGGAGGTGGTGGCGATAACCGGATAAGCTTTCTTCGGATTAATAAAGTTATCCAGCTGAGCTTTGCCTTCATCATCATCGCCGGTGATTTTCATCACATATTTCTCATTCCTGGCGACTTGTTCGGGGTTCAGATTAACCAAGGCGCGGCGCATGCGCTCGGCATGATCGATGTCGTTACAGAAGACAATGGTTTTATCCATTGGATTGGTGCGCTTCAAATAGTCGGTAATGGTTTGCGCTACCAGCATGGTGCGATCGTCAATCACCATAGTTCGGTCGAAGTCTTTTTGATTGTAGATCCGGTCTTCAATTTGCTCGCCGTTTTTATCTATCTGGCCCTTGGTAGGCCGCCAGCCCTGTAGATCGACATCAATATCAACGCGTACCACTTTATAAGGGGCAAGGAAGCCATCCTCTATGCCTTCTTTAAGCGAATAGGTGTATACCGCGTCGCCAAAATAGTCGGTGCTGGAGATCTCATCCGTCTCTTTAGGGGTCGCGGTGAGGCCCACCTGCGTGGCATTGCCAAAATATTCGAGAATTTCACGCCATGAACTGTCTTCTGAAGCACTGCCGCGATGGCACTCATCGATTACAATCAGGTCGAAGAAGTCAGGAGCAACCTGTTTATAGGCTTTCTGTGATTCTTCCGGTCCGGTAATGGCCTGATATAGTGCAAGGTGGATTTCAAAAGCTGGATCAATGGTGCGACCCGTCACTTTGGTCATTGCGCTACCGAAGGGCTGAAAGTCGTTATTCTTGGTCTGGTCGACGAGAATATTGCGGTCAGCAAGAAAGAGAATACGTTTCTTGTTTTTCGCCTTCCACAGCCGCCAGATGATCTGAAACGCGGTGTAGGTTTTTCCTGTCCCTGTTGCCATCACCAACAATGCACGTTTCGCCCCTGCGGACACGGCTTCAATGGTTTTATTTACGGCCTGGAGCTGATAATAACGCGGTGCTTTACCAGTGCCATCATCGAAGTAATCCTGAGTAATGACTGGGAGCTGCTCTGAGGTATAACCTTTCCAGGTACAGAATTTGAGCCATAGCTGAGCTGGAGTAGGGAAGTCATGCAGAGAAATTTCTGACTCAAGCTGCGCTGGATTGGTTTTGTCATGAAAAATGAAACCGTCACCGTTAGAAGCAAAAACAAAAGGAACATCAAGCAGTGAGGCGTAACCCAACCCTTGCTGCATGCCTTTTCCTACCTCATGCTTATTAGCTTTGGCTTCAATCACTGCTAACGGCAGCCCTGGCTTATGGTAAAGCACGATATCAGCAGATTTAACGGACAATCGTGCTGCCAGCTTTCCACGCACTACGACTTTGCCATCTCGCAGTTTTACTTCCTGGCGGATCTGGGTCATGACATCCCAGCCCGAATCTTTGATAGCCGGAAGGATAAACTTGGTAATGATGTCGGTTTCGGTCAGATTGCTTTTATTAAAATCGGCCATAGCGTCCGGTGCTCACCAAAGGGAATGGGATTTAGCTGATTTTTACACAAATCCGTGTTTGCGTTAACGTTTATGAAGTGTTTTTTCTTGAAGCTTAGAAATTTATGCTTGAAGTAGGCATTGGTACACCACATTCATAATGCCAAAATCCACTTAAGTCGCCATAAAAACCAAAACATCTTGGCAATATTGCCATATATAAAACGAAGGGTATGATTTCAATTCATCATTTTTATGAATGTGACTGCTCGTCTGCGTTAATAAAGGCTGATAAACCATAATTAATCACGCAGAGAAATCATTAATTATTAAGGAAGCCTGATGACTGCACCTCTTCGTACCACAGCGGATTCTTCAGAGGCCTATGTTCTCAAATCACTTGAGGACATGCGTCGAAAGCTATTAGATCTTACCGCACGTAACAGATTGCTTAATTTTCCTATCGATAAAAAGCATTCTTCGCTGCGTATTATCAACGAATTGCCAGACCAGCTTTATCAAACCTTGGTAGACGATAAGGTGATGCAGTTTGCGCCGGTACCTGATCCAACAAAGGCTCAACTTCAGGAATATGGTTATCTGGGTAAAGATGATAAACAGTCGGAAGTTAGCCTTAAGTCGGCACCTGATGCTAAGGCTTGGGCAGGTAAGTTAGGTTTAAATACTGATTTTGAACTGTTTGCGGAGGCCCGGCCTAATGTCTCTGACGATGAGTATCTGCTGGTAAAGAAAGCCAGAGCGGCAATTGAGCAGTATCTCAAAGACAACAAGGGTCAACTCTCTGGTATTCGCCAGGCTAAGTTAAATTCAGATTTACCGGCAGAAAAGCTTGATTTGTTGATTCATAAGCTTGGGTATAAAGATCTTGGTGAGTTTGAACGCGAAGCCAAGGCGGGAAAGCCGCTGAAATCGGCCAGTGTACAGGCTTCTTTGACTGATAATGAGATCCAAACGCTACACTTCCCTGCGGAGTTGGAAGCTTTACTGCGTTCAATTCATGGTAAGGCGCAAACCGCTATCGAGGAGACGGGGGCAGGTATCCTCTATCTGGCCCTGGGATTCCTGGAGTGGTATGAATCTGATGACTCCAACAAGGCAAGATTTGCGCCGCTATTTACCATTCCGGTGACTCTCGAAAGAGGCAAACTGGACGCAGAGGCGGGGCTTTATCGCTACCATCTGAGCCACACCGGTGAGGATATTCTGCCCAATCTGTCACTCAGAGAAAAATTACAGAGTGATTTCGGTCTTGCTTTGCCTGCACTTGATGAAAATACGCTCCCTGAAGCTTATTTCCAGCAGGTTCAGGCCATGATTGGGAAAAATAAACCTCGTTGGTCGGTCCGTCGCTATGGCGCATTGAGCTTACTTAATTTTAGTAAAATGCTGATGTATATCGACTTAGATCCTGCACGCTGGCCCGCAGGCGAAAAAAACATTGCCAATCATGAAGTGATAAAACGTCTTTTCACATCGCAGACGGGAGAAGGGAGTTCCTCAGGCGTTTCAGCTGAATATATGATTGATGAGATTGACCAAATCCACCAGCAGTTCCCACTGATTGATGATGCTGATAGCTCCCAGCACAGCGCGTTAGTTGACGCGGTCATGGGTAAAAATTTGGTGATTGAAGGGCCACCGGGTACCGGTAAGTCACAAACTATAACTAACCTAATCGCAGCCGCTATTTTAAACGGCAAAAAAGTCCTGTTTGTCGCTGAAAAGCTTGCCGCACTGGAAGTCGTTAAAACACGTTTAGACAAAGCGGGGTTGGGTGATTTTTGCCTAGAGCTGCATAGCCATAAGTCCCATAAACGTAAAGTGTTAGACGAAATTCAGAAGCGTATCAATAACCGTTCCTTGAATACTGCCCGTGTCCATATTGAGGCGGAGATTGCGCGTTATGAAGAGCTAAAAATTGAATTAAATGATTATGCCCGCGAAGTTAATCAGCCTTGGGAAAACACGGGTATCACTATTCATGAAATTTTGACCGGGGCAGCTCGTTATCGTCGGATGCTCAATATCGAACCGAAAGACTTGCATATCGAAGGGCTCTCTGGGCAAAAACTTGACCATATTGCTCAATTGAGACTTAAAGATCAGGTCGATTCATTTGTTAAGGTGGTCCATGAATTTCGTGCTCAAGTTGGGGAGCACGCTCAGCTTTCAGATCACCCATGGTATGGGGTAAATAATCTTGAAATTCAGCTGTTTGACAGTAATAGAATTGTTGCTGGTTTGGAGCAGTGGCAAGCCTCTTTAACGGCGTGGCAGCACTGCCTGGGTAATTTCCTCGAAAAATATGCATTACCCATAGAACGGTTGAAGACTCTCACCTTGCAGCAGCAATTGGTCGATGACTCCGGTCGTCTTCCAGCGTTGTCAGAATTACTTAATTTCAGCGCATTCAAACGACTGGATGAAGAAAATAAGTACCAGTTAAAAGCGTGGTTACAAGATTTTGAGGTTGTTCAATCAGCCTACGAAGAAATGGCTAATCACCTGATTGCAGAGAAGCTGAAAGCGCTGGAAATCTCTGCAGTAATCCCTGAATTTGCTGATATTCATAAAGAGTTTGGCGTCAATGAAAACAGTTCACTTGGTGATATTGCCAGGTTAATTCTTTCTCTTGAGCAATTGAACTCTGCTTTCGAGCAGCATTGGACGCAACTGTCAGACTTAGTGGATTCATTGCCCGTTGCCCTGTCGTCAAAGATGAAATCTGACCGCCAAGGGTTTAAACACATTGTTGAGCTTATCGAACTGGCCGTTCAAATTTCTCCAGAGCTGCTTAAGCATCGTCACGAGCGCTTTGATGATGATGAAATTGACGGCGTTTTGGATAAATTGGCAGGGCATATCACCCCGTTGCTCAGTGCTCGCGAGGCTTTAAAGGTTCACTTTAAACTCTACTCCTTACCTCATGAGGAAGAACTAAAAAATATTGAGTCAGAGCTTACCCGTTCGGGTATGTTCAGTTGGTTGAGTGGCTCATGGCGACAGGCTAAACAATCATTATTGAATTTATCTCAGGGAGTGAATGTTCCGTGGAAAACGCTTTTCCAGCATTTACCCCAATTACGTCAGTATATGGCCGGTAGTCTGGCATTAGAACAAGCAAATTTCAGTCGTGAGTTAGGTGATAACTATCAAGGCATCGATACACCTCTCGATAATCTGCAGCAGCTAAGAAAGTGGTACAAAAATGTTAGAGCAACATGGGGAGTAGGTTTTGGTCCCAATGTTGCTTTAGGAAGTGCCTTGTTGGCTCTTGATAGCCAACTGATAAAAGGTATCCATCAACTCAAGCATCACGGGATAGCCGATAATATCAATTCCAGCATTGGGAAATTATCCGAGCTTTATCTACTTCTACCTAATATTGAAGCCCTAAAAGATGTCGAAATAGCTCTGGTAGGTGATAACAGTGTATTAAAGGTTACCCGCGAGAAGCTTATTAACGCACTGTCGCCGCTGCAGCAATGGTTCAAGCATGATGCTATGTCATTGCGGGACGCCAAAGAGAAAGCGGTTCTGCTGTATAAATTGCAGCAGATGCAAACCGATCTTAAAGCTAAACCTTTGCCTGAACAGCTATTTGGCACGCAAGAGCAACTGCTTTTTGGTTTTGAAAAGAAAAATGAGTATGCACTATCAGTAATCTTGGGCACTTTGGCGTTTGATGATGCGATACAGCAGGCTGTTAAATTTGAAGAGCTGATTGGCATTATCAAACGCTTTGAGGAAAAAAGCCAATTGGATGGCCTCTATGAAGACTTAAGCCGCTTTAACAAACTGTGGCAAAGCCACCTTACCCAAAGGGAACGCTTTGTCGCTGAGACTCAGCTCGATATTGAGCAGTGGCAGTTCCGCTGTAACGATGGCTTAAATGATCTGATTGCGCGCAATGATGAGGCGATAGTTAAACCCCGATGGCTCAATGGCTGGCTCAACTTTAACCGTGTTGCTAAAGAAATACGCGAGCAGGGGCTGCAACTCATTCAAAATGCAGTATTTAATCGTGTGTTGCCAATTGAGCAGGTCGAAACTGGCCTGATGATGACGATTTACGATCAGTTGGCTCGCGAAGTGGTGGCCGCTCGTCCACGGCTAGTACGTGTTTCTGGTAATCAGCGATCTGTCTCTCAGCAGACGTTCCGAATGTACGACAAGAAATTGAAGTCATTACAACGCCAGCGTATCGCCTCGACTATTGCCCGTAATCAGGTGCCCCAGGGGAGTTCAGGCGGGAAGAAGTCCGAATATACCGAGCTTGCGCTGATTAATAATGAACTCGGCAAAAAGATGCGCCATATTCCCATCCGCCAGCTAATTAATCGAGCTGGGAGAGCATTAATTCAGCTTAAACCCTGCTTTATGATGGGGCCGATGTCGGCAGCTAATTATCTCCAGCCGGGAGAAATTGAGTTCGACTTGGTAGTAATGGATGAAGCTTCTCAGGTCAAACCAGAAGATGCTTTGGGTGTTATTGCACGTGGTAAACAAATCGTGGTGGTGGGCGACCCCAAACAGTTACCGCCAACCAGTTTCTTCGATCGAGCAGATTCTGATGATAACGAAGATGAAGATACCGCGGCGGTTAGCCTGACTGACAGTATTCTCGATGCCTCATTGCCCCTGTTCCCAATGCGCCGTCTGCGTTGGCACTACCGTTCTCAACATGAAAACTTGATTGCTTATTCTAACCGTCATTTCTATGACAGCGACTTGGTAGTCTTCCCTTCTCCCAATGCGCAATCGGCAGAGTATGGCATCAAATTTTCCTATGTAAAAAATGGTCGTTTTGTCAATCAGCACAATATAGAAGAGGCCCGCGTTATCGCTTTAGCCATTGCTCAACATGCGGTGGAATACCCGCAGCAGTCATTGGGTGTTGTGGCAATGAACTCCAGGCAACGTGATCAAATAGAGCGGGCGGTTGATGAGCTATGTCGTGATAATCCACAAATGGATGTGGCAATCGGCAAGCTTAGGGCTCATACCGACCCTCTGTTTATCAAGAACCTGGAGAACGTTCAGGGTGATGAGCGAGATATCATCTTCATCTCCTTTACCTATGGGCCTGGAGAGGCTGGTGGGCGCGTATTCCAACGCTTTGGACCTATCAACTCAGATGTGGGCTGGCGTCGCTTAAATGTACTTTTCACACGTTCTCGTAAGCGCATGCACGTTTTCAGCTCTATGCATGCTGATGACATACAGGTTGCAGAGAACACTAAGCGAGGAGTTAAAGCTTTACGTGGTTTCCTGCATTTTGCTGAAAAAGGCAATATGGATGGCGTGGGTGTTTCTACAGGCAAAGCCCCGGACAGTGATTTTGAGATTTCTGTCATTGAGGCCTTAAAAACAGCCGGTTTTGACTGTGAGCCGCAGGTAGGTGTTGCAGGCTTCTTTATTGATATTGCCGTTCGAGATCCGGGTAAGCCGGGTCGTTACTTGATGGGGATTGAGTGTGATGGCGCAACCTATCATTCAGCCAAATCAGCTCGTGACCGTGACCGTTTGCGACAAGAGGTTTTAGAACGCTTAGGTTGGAAAATTTCCCGTATATGGTCAACAGACTGGTTCAGTAATCCCGATGAAGTTCTTGGGCCTATTATCCGAGAATTGAATCAACTCAAAACGCCATTTACAGCAGCACCAATCATTGTTGAAGAACATTTTTCTGATGTATTGGTCGATGATAAAAGTACTAAATCCGAGGACATCACCGATTACAGTGATGTCTCTGAGTCTCTGCATTCTCGTTTAGAAAGGTTTGCTCAGGAAATAATTGCTGCTGAGTTTCCTGAGGTCTCTTCGGAGCATCGTTTGTTGAGACAATCAATGATTGAAGCTCTCGTTGAGCACCAGCCTCTTTCTAAATCCGAGTTTGTTGAACGCATTCCTAAATACTTGCGAGATGCCACGGAACCGCAAGAGGCCAGAATGTTCCTTGATACGGTTCTCGAAATTATTGATGGGCATGATGTGGTGGTGGACTTTTAATAATTTTGTAAGGGCCAGAGCAAACTCTGGCCTACAGCCATAAAATTTTCATTAGGCTTAACCGTTACATTAGACTTGAGCGATCATGTTACTGGTGATCTGTTCATCGGAAAAACGTTTCTTCATGGAAGATGTCCTTATATTGATAATGATGACATTACTAACATCGGGGTGTGTTAATCAACGGGAAGCAGGTCAAAGGCCCCGACATTACTCACTGAGGGTTGTATCTGATATGGACGACAGATCAAATGGAGCTAAAGTTAGACTGGTTCGTGCCGATGATAATACTTTCGTTAGAAAAATTTCAATATGGAATGAAATTGTAAGGAAGCTCATCTGATGAGCTCAGGTCGGGGAGCATTAGTTAGACATGTTCTTGATACTGATAGCGATTTAGCTAAAACATTCCAAATGTATATTGACGGGCGTAGGTCAGTTCAGCTGACGTTATTGTGAGTAGGTGATTTTTGCCAAATCAAGACCCTATACCTAAATGACCCTATGGCATGTGAGAAGGTGAAAATGCAAAAGCCCGTGAAGTGTGATTTAAGTATTTTGGAACTACTTAAAAAGGTTGATGGCAAACATGTCAACTATTTGATTGATGTTCTAACAGATAACGGTAATGGACGACTTGCGCTGTCATCCTCGGTTAAAGATTTATTACTAGAGGAAAAAGCAGAGCAGAGATACAGCGACCTGGGATTAAGGCATTTACTACGTGAATTACAAGAATATGGAGGGCATTCTCTCGTTAACGTGTTTCGAAGTGAACCCTTAAGCTACTCTGAGTTGCTAACCGATGTACATAAGAAGCTCAATGGGATAGACAGCAAGAACAAAATTGATTCGCAAAAAGAGCGAGAAATAGTGTTCAGCCTGTTTGGGGAGGGATGGCAATCTTTAGATGACTATTCCCGATGGGAACGTTGTACAGAAAATAAAGTCGTCGCCGGTTTCTTTAAAATGCAGGACAACTTACAAATCGACGATAAAGGGATGTTGATCGGTCTATCTGCTGCCGCGAGTGCAGCTGCTTTCGTCGCTTTACGTATGTTTCCAGCTACCGCATTAGTTAGCACACTGGGCATCGTTAACAAGAGTGTGGGTGAGGCATATAGAATCACTATTCCTTTTGTAGCCCATGTAGCGATGCTTAAAATGATATACTCTAATAAGGTTTAGCATTTAATAAATTATTGTGGGTGTTGTGTTTAGTATATTGGTGTTTTATCTTAATGAGGTGGCAGGGTGGCTAACAATACATCTGAAATTAAAATTATTGATGAAGAAAATCGAGTGTTAATCCAGTTTAGCAGTCAGGAAGGCGCGTGGGATGATATTTCTGCTCCCAACTCAGGCCATGACATCAGCTCAGAAAATGTATCTCTCTTAAATCATTGGATTAGTAGCATACCTACTGGCTTGTCGACTATGGCCGGAAATTCATCACAACTAATGACATGCACCTTCAACTATAACCAACTTATCCAAGCTAAAGATGGAAGTGGTGCGATAGGTGCTGTATTTAAAGATGGCACGAATAAAATTGGAGCGCAGGGGCGTTTTCATGAAGCCAGTAACTTAAAGTCTCTGGTTAATTTAAATATGGCATTCAATTTTGCATCTCAGATTGTTGCACAGAAGCATCTTGCGGATATCAACGAGCGCTTACGGACAATTGAACATAAAATTGATGAAATCAAAGGTTTTTTAGAAACATCGCGGCTGGCAAAAATTTTAGCGTTACATGAACATATTGATATCATCGGCCGAATGATCGTCAACAAGCATGAGGTTTCAGCCGGTACATTGCAAAATCTGTCTAAGAGCGCTCTTGAAGTGCGAGCAGATGTGATTCATCTCAAAAAAGAAATTGATTTATCGCATACTACTATTGAGCAGTTTGATTCCTCAAGTTTATTTGGTTCAAATGACCTCAGGGAGAAGCTCAGGATAGCTATCGATAATATAGACAGATTGCAAAGTGAGTACCTACTTGGTATGCAATGTCTTTTAATAGCTAATCTTATTTTATTTATAAAAACCTCTGGCAGTGAAGAGTTTTTAATTACTAATGAAGTCTATTTGAAGGAACTCAATCTTCCTGGTGGAAGTATTAATAAGTGGGAGAAAACAAAGCGCACAGTGTCACTTCATCTTAGTAAGATGAAACCTTTGTTTGAAAGAACTGCCAGTTCTGAGGCAAATGCTGCTCTTGTTGAACGGAAGATCAAGAAAACAGATGATCAATATAACGAAAATATACTAAAGATTATCCAGTTAAATAGCCAGTTGCAGGCAGCTAAAACACCCAGCTTGATGGTCGAAGTCGCCGATGGAAAAGTATTAAGGGCAAAGCACCTGGATTAAATGATTAAAATGGCACCCTTTGTGCCATTTTTTTGTTATTTTCGAGTGATATTTAATGTATGGGGAGAATCCCCCCATGAATTTTTACAGGATATGCTCGATTTAATAGAAATATCAAAGGACATAGCGATAGGCATGAACGATCATCACACTGATACCTCATCTTATAAGCAACAGGCTGCGAAAAATGCTGTCGCAGGGTCATATTAACTTACAGCCGCAACATACCTTTGACTTTATTATGGCAATCCTTAAGGAGAAACTATGACCAGGGAAAAAACCGATTCTATTACGGCTCTCCAACACCATGTCAATCAAGCGATTCCACATATCATTCGCTGGTACAGCAATTACGCTCTTAATGGCACTCAGCTCCAACAAATAAACCAATTGGCTGCCGATTTTCAAGTACGCTTACCGCTGGCAAGGATGTTCGGCAGTGGTAAACCTCGCTTATTAACGCTTTAGCCAGTGAAAAATGGTTTGCAGTAGAGTTCACCCCTGAAACCAGTCTGCCGGTGGAGATTCGCTAGGGTGCAGAAGCAGAGTTCACTGGATACTCTTCCTTTTTACTGATACTCCCCGACTGCAGGTAGTATGCCTCCAGAAAGCGCCGCAACGGCCATTCGTGCTCCAGCAGTGCTCTGGCGCAGTACATCAGATACGCCTCCATGACTGTCACGGCATGCACGTAGGACATCCAGTAAACCAGCTCGGGCTGCGGGATCTCAAGCAGAGAGTGCAGTTTCTTAAGCTCCTGACTTGCGTGCAGGTAACGCTGGTGAACGTTATCCAGTGAAGCCGCAAACATGCCCAGCTCGCGCTCCCACTGCGCCTGATCGGCCAGCGCCTCCTGCTCCCAGGAATAGAATTCGCGGATCTGCTCCCATTTTTCCGTATCCGGTTCAACTTCTCCGTAATGTTCAGCGGCCCACGCCTCAAACCGCTCTTCCTGCAGCTCCCACATATATTCTTTGGCACTTCCCATTTGTCTGCTCCTTCCGGCCGGGATGATTGGTTACTGAATGCCCCCGATGGTCAAATAAAATACCGTCGTAAAATCTTCAATGCTGACGTCTTCGGTCTCGTAGCCGGAAGGTATTCCATCCGTCACGTCGTCTGAAGGAGTACGTAGGTGCCAACCCCCGTTGCCATATATGCCATTACTGCTGAATATGGCCAGAACAGTACCGTCCAGATCTCGCAGCTCGCGCGAACGGGATGAATAATTCTTCAGCCACATATTCTCACCGGAACCTTTAACGTTCACTAGATGCCGATAAATACAAAACAGGGACTGAAAATGATTCTGTACCGTAAGACAATCCTCACACATGCAAACTCACCTTATTCAGCCTGTTAATATTAACGCAGGCAATAATCACTCATATGAAATGCACTTAGCCAAATAGTCAGGAGCCTGTTAGTCACCCACCAACCTGTAAGCATGCATATATTCGCTCTTCGCAATTACCCCAAGCCACATCTGACCGAATCCGACTTCTTCCCTATCTGGCAGTTTCCGGAAGCGTAACACGCGGTGCCGCCCGGTCAAAGTGCCTTCTCAGTCCGTACCTCTCTATGACGCATCCCGTATCTTGTATCTTAGGTAGCTAAGCAAGACACTATATGTAGTGGATGCAAAGAAAACCACCCCTAGCTGGTACAGATCCGGTTCTTCCTTTTTCCGGATCTGCGGTGAACCCGAAGGAAAAAGCTCAGGCAGCCTCTCCGCATATGCTCAGCATCTGCATATGTCACACCTATACATTCAGCACATGGTGGCCTATACTGGACATATGTGCAAAGGCCCACGTCAGGAGAACATCATGAGAACCGTATCCATTTTTAAAAACGGCAACAACCGCGCCATCCGTCTTCCCCGCGATCTGGATTTTGAGGGGGTGAGCGAGTTGGAGATCGTCCGGGAAGGGGACAGCATTGTCCTGCGGCCCGTCCGCCCGACCTGGGGCTCGTTCGTCCAGCTGGAAAAAGCCGACGCGGACTTTATGGCCGAGCGCGGGGACGTGGTCAGCGACGAGGGACGGTTTGAGCTGTGAACAAAACCTATATGCTGGACACCAACATTTGCTCGTTCATTATGCGCGAGCAGCCGGAAGCCGTGATCGGACGCCTAGAGCAGGCGGTGCTGCGCAACCACCGCATCGTGGTGTCGGCCATCACCTATGCCGAGATGCGTTTCGGCGCCATCGGCAAGAAGGCCTCGCCCCGCCACGGCCAGCTGGTCGACGCGTTCTGCGCCCGCCTTGATGCCGTGCTGGCCTGGGACCGGGCGGCGGTGGACGCCACCACGGAAGTTAAGACTGCCCTGACCGCGGCCGGCACGCCGATTGGCCCCAACGACACGGCCATTGCGGGACACGCCATTGCCGCCGGCGCCATCCTGGTGACGAATAATGTAAGAGAGTTTGCACGAGTGCCGGATTTGACGCTGGAAGACTGGGTTAATTAACGGCAGACAGATATCAAGGTTAAAAGGTCCGCTTTGTGCCAGAAGCGGACATCTGCACTCGGGGCTAACACAAACGGTGAGCCAAAGTACTTTTGTGTAAAATGAATGCATTCACCATCTGTCAGGTCTGAGAGGCGCCCCCGTCAGCGAACAGCTCTATACCATTTACATAACTTGAGGCATCACTGGCCAGGAATGAAACAACAGAGGCTATTTCTTCCGGCTCTCCGATACGTCCCAACGGACTTTTAGCGGTGAGGAAGGCGATCCCCTCTTCGGCATTATCGCCAAATGCGGCTCTGAGCGACGCTGTATTCACAGGACCCGGGCTGACAATGTTTATGCGTATACCCGACCCGTGCAGCTCTGTAATCCAGCTTTTCACCATGTTTCTGACTGCGGCTTTGGTCGCACCATAAATACTCATGGTGGGTCCCGGGTCTGTTGACGCCGTCGAACCAATGATAACCACGCTTGAACCCTTCCCAAGCAGGGGCAAAGCCTGCTGAACAGTCAACACAACACCTTTAACATTTGTGGCAAACTGGTCGTGGATCTGTTTTTCAGTGATTTCACCAAGCGGAGCATGGACCCCACCGCCGGCATTGGCGACAAGAATATCAATGTGGCCGAATTCCGCTTTAACCTGTTCATAAAGCGCATCAAGACTAACCTTGCTGCTGACGTCAGCAACAATACCTTTTACATTTTTCCCCAGAGCCTTTACCGCCTCCTGAAGGGTTTCTGCATTCCGGCCAGTGATAATGACATCTGCGCCTTCATCGCTCATACTTTTCGCTATAGCCAGACCAATGCCGCTTCCGCCACCAGTGATAACGGCGACCTTTCTCTTAAATAACTGATTCATAATTGCACCATGTGTTTTTTTTGTAGTGGTCACTATATGCAACCCTGAACAGGCTGTCACTAACTTATTGTAGCGATCACTACAAAAAAGTTTTAAGATGGCAGTCAGAAACACTTCTGATGCAACGGAAAAAAACCTATGAGCGATACCGAAAAAACAATAAAAGCACCCAGGCGGGTATTTGACAGAGAGTCCGGTGTGCAGACGGCTAAAGCGCTGTTTCATCAGCGTGGTTATGATGCTGTAGGTATCACGGAACTGACAAAGACGCTGAATATAAATCCTCCCAGCCTTTACGCCGCTTACGGTAGTAAAGCAGGGTTGTTTGAACGCTGCCTGGATCTCTATGTTGCAGAAGGAAACCTGCCGGCTGACAAAATTCTGACTCCGGGCAGGCCGCTGAATGAGGCGGTTGCAGATCTTTTTATGACTGCTGCACGTTTATACGCCCGATCCCCAGTCCAGCGAGGCTGTCTTGTGGCTGAAGGTATGCGTGCCGATGATCCGCAGGCCCGGGAGCTGGCAAGTCGCTATGGTGAGGCCGGAATTCAGTTCATCAGAAGTTATATCCGGCAGTATGAACCTGCACGGGACCGCGAGCTTTCTGATTATGTCGTGACAACGCTGCGGGGCTTTTCTGCAGCCGCAGTAACGGGACTGTCAAAAGCCAGGTTAACTGCCGTGGCTCAGTTGGCCGGACAGACATTCAGCGCTCTCCTGACGCCATAAAATGTTTAACCAGGAGGTAAAAGTTATGTCTGTTATCGACCATGTTGAAATTGCTGTGAAAAATGCTCAGGCATCGCTCAAATTCTATGAAGCAGCCCTCGCTCCGCTGGGGTTCAGCCTGATTATCTCTGTGCCTCTGGAGCGTACTTTAACAGGTGGTGCCCGGTACGGGTTGGGCCCGGAGGGATACCCGCGGCTCTGGCTTCATGATAAAGACCTAACAGGCGCTTCGACACATCTGGCTTTTGCTGCCAGTGAACGGGGCACAGTCGACGAATTCTGGCGTGCCGCTCTACAGGCGGGCGGTAGAGACAATGGCGCGCCGGGAATTCGCAATCATTACCACTCTCACTACTACGCCGCTTATATTTTAGATCCTGACGGTAATAACATCGAAGTCGTCTGCCAGAAAGGATGAGTAAGAGTGCCGGCCGGCACTTTGCGAAATTGGACCACGTCTGAGTTACTGCCTGTTGGGTTTGCCTGGCTGCTACCCACGGAGTGAAATATCGTGAGGTGAGTTATTGCTTCGTTGCGGCAGCAAAATTTACTGCCGCATTAAACGTGGTGATTCAGAGAGCTTTCTGCATCATCAGCGTCGTTCCGGAGACTTGCAGCGTCTTTCAAAGGAGAGCGGCCAAAGAATCGGGCGTACTCACGATTAAACTGGGGCACGCTGCGATAACCCACCTCCATGGCAACAGACGTGACGCTCTGCTGACGCGCCAGTAATTTGGTTCTGGCATGAAGAAGACGGACGCGCTTCTGATACTGGACCGGACTCATGTTTGTCACGGACTTAAAATGACGATGAAAGGCCGATACGCTCATAGCTTCCTGTCCGGCCAGCGATTCAACCAAAAACTCATCAGCAAAATTATGTCTTATCCAGCGAATAGCATTACCAATCCGCGCCAGCATAGTTCCCGGTGAAGCAATGTCTCTCAGCATCCAGCCGTGAGGACCTTTCAAAACATGATAAAGGATTTCACGTTCATACACCGGTGCAAGGGCGGCGATATCTTCAGGATTTTTCATCAGGCGAAGCATTCTCACCCAGGCATCCAGCAGTTCGGGCGTGACGGCAGCAACGGAAAAAGCACCCGACTGTGGATCAGCCTTCACGGGAGGTAAATCAGCCAGCAGCGTCGCAATCCGTTCCGGCGTCAGGGTCAGGCTGACCGCGAGATAAGGAGCGCCGGTGGTATCAGGATGGACTTCGCCTACGGCTGGCAAATCTACTGACATGACAAAGTAAGAAGCAGGATTGTAGTTGAATACCCGGTCACCTACCGTCATGGATTTACTTCCACGCAGTATGAGATTAACCATCGGCTCATAGACCGCAGCCAGCGCATGTGCGGGAACGTTACCCTGCACCATTGCCACGCGGGGGATACCGGTTTCAGTTCGCCAGTTTCGGGCATGAGCGGCCAGAAGGCGCAGCTCGTCAAGCAGGGGTTCCAGTGTCAAAGTCGGCCTCCTCAGTATGATGATGAAAACGAGCATAAAGCAGAAAAAGGCAAGAATCGAGCAGGAACGCAGAGGCTGACCGCTACGGATTACTTTATCCTTTTTCATATCGCAGACAGATAGGATGAAATCATGAAAATTGTACTGGTTACCGGCGGCAGTGGCGGGATCGGCGCCAGCGTGGCGCAGCAGTGCGCGGCCAGAGGGATGGGGGTGATTGTGACTTACAACAGCCATCCTGTATCTGCCCTGAAAGTGGTGAAGGATATAGAAGCATCAGGCGGCCGTGCCGTTGCGCTGCATCTGGATGTGGCTCGCACCGAAACCTTCGGTGCTTTCCGCGACGCCTTACTGGACACAGTCAGTGTCACCTGGGGGCGTGAACAGATTGATGTGCTGGTCAACAACGCCGGGTTTGGGCTCTTCAACCCGATTGAAACAGTGACGGAGAGTGAGTTCGACAGCCTTTTTGCCGTACACCTGAAGGGGCCGTTTTTCCTGACCCAAAAGCTGCTGCCTCTGATTTGTGATGGAGGACACATCATCAACGTTACCAGCGCCACCACGCGCGTGGCTACGGCAGGTGTTGCGCCCTACGCTGCCTTTAAAGGCGGCCTTGAAGTGCTGACTCGCTATATGGCCAAAGAATTCGGGCCGCGGCGCATCCGGGCAAACGCAGTCTCTCCGGGTGCAATCCGGACGTCACTTGGCGGAGGGCTGAATGATGAATTTGAGGCCCTGCTCGCCTCACAGACCGCGTTGGAACGCGTGGGGGAGCCAGATGATGTCGGCCGGGTTATCGCAGGTCTGGTCTCTGATGACAGCGTCTGGATTAACGCACAATCCATCGAGGTTGCCGGCGGCTACCAAATCTGAATCCTTCCGGAGGTTTTATGCTTGATCATCTGTTTTTAACCGTCAGCGATACAGACCGTTCTGTCCGTTTCTATACGGAAGCGCTTGCCCCTCTCGGCATCACGGTTCGTCATGATTATGACGGAAAAGAGGGGCCGCCCGGCCATCCGGATTTGAAAGGGTTCGGTGTTCAGGGCCGGATCTTTTTCTGGCTACGCGAAGGAACTGTTGCGCCGGCTGCTGTACATGTCGGGTTTGTCGCGCGAAATCAGACAATGGTGAATAAAGCCTATGCTTCAGCCATGCGTGCCGGCGCGACTGACAATGGCGCACCCGGTGCCCGGCTTCACTACGATCCCCGCTACTACGCCGCCGACGTGCTCGACCCCGATGGCTATAGCCTGGAATTTGTTTATAAAGAATGGCAGCACCCTCAACCATGAAAACATTACTGATTTATGGCGCCACCGGTTACACGGGACGCATGACCGCCGCGCAGGCTAAAAGTGCCGGACTGAATATTATTATTGCCGGCAGAAACAGGCAGCGGCTGGCCGCACTTGCCGGTGAACTTGACGTCAGTATGCGGATATTCGGACTGGAGGACGCTGCTGAAACCGCGCTTCAGCTGGCAGGCGTCGGCGTTGTGCTGAACTGCGCCGGGCCGTTTGCCGCTACGGCAGAACCGCTGATGAAAGCCTGTATAGACCAGGGTATTCATTACCTTGATATCACAGCGGAAATTAACGTTTACCGGTTGGCTGAGTCACTGGGAGAAAGAGCGGCGCGGGCCGGGAGTATGCTACTGCCGGGCGTGGGCTGGGACGTGGTGCCAACCGACTGCCTGGCCGTTCGCCTTGCACGGCATGTACCGGAACCACGGCGGTTGCGTATAGCATTACAGGTGGCCGGAACGATGTCCCGGGGTTCCGCCGTCAGCGCAGGCGAAATAATCGCAGCCGGCCTGCTGGAACGTGTTAACGGTATTCTGATGACGAAAGAGGATGCGCAGCCCGGCTGGTTTGATTTTGGTGAAGGCCCTGTTGCCTGTGCGCCGCTTTCCTTTGGCGATCTGGTGACGGCATGGCATTCAACCGGTATTCCGGATATTGAGATGTTTGTGCATGTAACAGGGGATGCCTTTCCGCAGGGTGATTTGTCCCTGCTTCCTGAAGGGCCCGGGCAGGATGAACGCGATGCAAATCGCGCTCGCGCTGTTGCTGAAGTTACCGGGGCTGACGGGAAGATCCACCGGGCTGTGATCGGGACGGTTAACGGATATTCCTATACGCCACTTGCGGCCACAGAGGCTGCAAGGCGTGTCCTGAACGGTGACAGTTTCCCCGGTTTTCAGACGCCATCGATCGTTTTTGGTAGTGAGTTTGCGCTGAGTATTCGGGGTACGTGGCTCCAGCTCTCCTGACTCTGTTAATAAGCTGCACCGTTCAGCAATGAGCTGGCCGGTGCCACGCATTACGTCACTGCTTTGATTTTGATACACGGCCGGGGGGAATATGTCTGCACGCAAGGGCATCACGCTGTCATTACTGTCGTCAGTACTGTTTTCGGTACTTTGTTATTACAGTGTTTTTTTGTATCCGCTGAACGGATGGCAGATAGCCGGATGGCGTGCAGTAACTACCGCATTGTTGCTGATGCTGGCGCTGGTTTTTCGAAAAAAGCTCAGGCCTTTCTGGCACTATTTACTGTCAGTGGTAAAAAGTATGCGCCTGCTCGCTGCAACGTGTGTCTGCGCCGCGCTGCTTGGCCTGCAGATAATCATTTTCTGCTGGGCTCCCGTTAACGGGCAAAGCCGGTCACTGGCACTCGGCTACTTTCTGCTTCCTCTGATCATGGTAATAACCGGCAGAGTCCTGTACGGCGAAACGATGTCAGGGTGGCAGAAAAGTGCCGTCCTGCTTGCAGCCTTTGGCGTAACGGCTGAAGTGATGATGGTCCGTTCACTTCCTTTTGTGGCCCTCGTGGTTATGCTGGGATATCCGCCTTATTTTATTATCAAACGTCAGCTTAAAAATGATGCGCTCTTTAGCGTTATTGCAGAAAATTTATTGCTTGTGGTACCAGCAATTGCTGTTCTGGTTTATCAGGGAAGCGGAAATGAATGGTTACCGGCCGGACCGGCCGGCGGATGGGGCACTATCACAGGACTGGGATTACTGAGCAGTTCTGCCTTACTCTGCTTTCTGCTTGCCAGCAGTAGTCTGTCGTTTACGCTGTTTGGCATGCTGTCTTATGTCGAACCCTTATTGTTATTTCTGGTATCACTTTTTCTGCCAGGAGAAAAACTGACTCAGTCATCGCTGTTAACGTATGCCCCGATATGGCTCGCCGTACTGGCACTGATGGCTGACGGATATAAAAAAGTGAAGTCCGCTGCGTACCGCAGTGGATAATGATGGGACGTCGGGCAGACAGTCTGTCGGCTGAGTGAGTGGCTTGTCTGTTTTCCCGACATTCCGGTTATTGTATCAGGCTAACGGGACATACCCTGTTACCAGGGCTGGCGTCCGTGACTGCCAAAAAAACCACCGGTAGGTCCGTCCGGTCCCGTTAACGCCATTTTTATTGCGGTTGCAGCCCCTTCATCCGGCGTCAGAAAGCCGGTATTGGCATTTAAATCGGTTCGTACATGGCCGGGTTCAACAGCGTTCACTTTAACCCCAAAGGACTCAAGTTCCTTTGCGAATGAAACCGTAACGGCATTCAGGGCGACCTTCGAAGAGGTATAATCAAGGAGATTAACGCCTGAATATATCGAAGTTGGATCGGTAATCAGCGTCAGAGAACCCACGCCGCTGCTCATCATTACGATCCGGGCCTCTCCGGAGGCTTTAAGCAGGGACAGAAAGGCCTGCGTCACGCGTACCGGGCCGAAGAGATTGACTTCTTAAACCGCTTTCATGTCTTTAATACTGACCTGGCTCGGAGGTGTGATGACGTCGCTGAGAATGCCCGCATTATTAACAAGAACGTCGAGAGAACCCAGTTCATGCGCAAGTTCTGCAGCAGCGTTCTGCACGCTCGCTTCATCTGCAACATCCAGTTCCAGTAGCCTGACGTCAAGACCTTTCTGCCGCAGAATGGCAACTGCTTCTTCACCACGACTGCGACCGCGCGCACCCATCCAGACTGACATACCCGTTCTTGCGAGGCCCCTGACGATAGCAAAGCCAATCCCTTTATTGCCCCCGGTAACAAGCGCGGTCTTTTTCATCTCTACTACGCTCCCCCAGTCTGTGAACTGTCGATGGGCGTGCCTACGTGAAACTGAAGTTCGCCCATCAGCCGGGGAACAACATTACGCGACGTAAAACGCCACTGACCGTCATGTTTTTCAAAACTGTCGTAATACCGCCCTGTACATATAGGCTGCAAAGGAAACCCTTCCAGCTCCTGATGTACAGTGAAATAGCTGACGCAGGTGGCTGAATTACCGGAAGGTGATACATCTATCAGCATATTAGAAACGTTATGCCACGTCCGGGGAGTTCCATCCTTATAGCGCTGAACGCCACGGTTAAAAAACTGCTCGACCTCTTCACTACCATGTGCCGTATCACTGAGAACAATAAATTCAGCATGTTTAAACAACTCGGCATTCTCAGCAAATTTCCCGTCATCCAGGTTGTGGGCATAGGCAGCAAGTAACCGCTGAATTTTTAGTTCATCGAAATAATGTTGTTTATTTTCTGCGTGAACGGAATTGATCATAATTGAGCTCTTCAGGTCAGGGTTGAAATGGATCCGACATGTACAAACCAGGCGAACCACGTTAAATATTGCCGCTGAAACTCAGCGCAACAGCTCCACTGCCGGCAGGAAGCATCTGTGCCGGACCACATCGTGCCAGTAGGGCCAGTTCCCCTGGAAGGGAGAACTGCCATGTTGCCCAAAATCTTCGTTCTTCAGTAACAATGTTCAGATCTGAGATGCGCCGCCATCGGCAAAGATTTCCGTACCGTTGATATAACTGGCATCATCACTGGCGAGGAAGACAACAGCTTTTGCTATTTCGTCAGTCTGCCCGATGCGACCAATCGGACTGCGGTCGCGCAAAGACTGCAGGATGGCGTCAACGGGTTCGGGAAGGAAATCGCGTAAGGATTGAGTGTCAACCGGTCCGGGGCTGAGAATATTAATGCGAACGCCGGCACCTTTTATATCCAGAATCCAGCTGCGTACCATTGCGCGTAAAGCGGCCTTGGTGCCACCATAAACACTGAGGCCCTGGCCTGGATTAATGGAGGCTGTTGAGCCTGTAATAACAATGCTGCTGCCTGGTTTCATAAGTGGTAATGCTTTCTGAACGGTAAACGTGATACCCCTTACGTTCGTTGTGAACTGACGGTCAAACTTCTCCGGAGTAATCTGCCCGAGGGGCTCAAATTCGCCCATGCCGGCATTTGCTATCAGAATGTCGATGCGACCAAACCGGGACAATATTTGCGCATAAAAATCATCCAGGTCGGAGAGACTGGATACATCCACCTGAAACTGACCCGCATCCGGTCCAAGGGTACTGAGTGCAGATTCAAGTTTATTCCTGTCCCGACCGGTAATAATCACAGTTGCACCGAGTGCTGCTAATTCCTGTGCAATCCCAAGACCAATGCCGGAAGATGCGCCGGTCACAACTGCGATTTTGTTCTGAAAAGAGTGAGTCATTGTGTATTCTCCTGCTTGTTGTGGGTTATTTATATAGTAATCACTACATGTAATAGTAAACCTTAACAAGAGTAAAATTAGCAATTATTTATTAAATCATTTAATATCAATGATATAGGTTTAACATTTGATGCTAGTTCTTTTAGCGATTACTATATAAATGGATTCAGAAAGTAAGATGAAACAAGAAGACAGACTGCGACGACCTGCATTTGATCGCGAAGCGGGAGTAGCAATTGCACAGGCACTCTTTCATGAATATGGCTATGACGCTGTCAGTATTGCTGACCTGACTCAGGCGCTGAATATCAAGCCGCCAAGTTTTTATGCTGCATATGGCAGTAAGGTTGGACTGTATGAACGGAGCCTGGAGCGTTATGTGCGGGAGAGTGCGCTTCCCCTGAACAAATTATTATCAACCGATAAAACTGTTGCGGAAGGCGTGGAAGGTTTGCTGGTAGCAGCAGCCAGACAATATGGACGTCATAAACATCAGCGAGGATGCCTTGTTACCGAAGGGATGCGGGCAGATGACAAAGATGCGCGTGAAGTGGCGTGCAGACTGGCCAGACCGGGAATTACAGCTATAAATGACTGGCTAATGGCCGTGTGCCCGGAGTCAGCAGACTGTCTTACAGACTTTATCGTGGTAACGCTGAAAGGATTATCTGCTGCTGCGTATCAGGGCATGCCACAATGCAGACTGGTAGAAACGGCAAAAATAGCTGCGCAGGTTGTAGCTACACATATCAATCCCTGATGAGAATTCAGTCAAACTACTCATTGCTGCAATGGAATGAAATTTTTTATTTTAATAAAAAAGTCTGAATTTCATTGTCTGATAAAATGAGCTGACGGAGTAGAGGGGGCGTTTGGGGAAGGTTCAACATTGTACAGCAGGCCTATTTTCTGAGCTGCTGTAGCTTTAGTAATGGGTGTACGCCAATACCAGAAGTTTGATTTCCGACAGTACGAAAAGGCATGTTTTCGTACTGTTGAACTTTAAACCCCTGGCACATTTAAGCGGAACGCAGGTTATATGTGAGGAAAGAACGTGATATCACTATAATCCTAAGCCAACTTCTTTCAATATGATAGCTATAGCATTTGAAGCATGCACAACTAAGGGATCATTACGACGATCCGGGTGCTTGGCTATCCAAATATCAAGACTAAGCATTGACTCGTCAACCTCGAGCTTAACCAGACGCTTATCTTTATCTGCAAGGAAACATGGCAAACCTGCAACACCCACGCCGGAGCAAACAGTTTCATACTGATGACTGAGATCGGTCATCTCACATAAAACACGTTTATCACCAATTATTTTATCCAGCCATTGCTTATGTTCAAAGTTGGTAACGCGTTCAGGATAGGCTATGAACTCCCATAATTCAGGTGATTTAAGATGGTAGTAATTACTTGCGGCATATAGAGCAAAATCCATTTTTCCAATTTTTTTGATTATATCCGTGTCTTTAATTCCTGGAGATAATCTGACGGCAAGATCTGCCTCGAGTCTGGACAGAGAAACAAAATGGACATCACTCAGTATCGATATAAGGACTTGGGGCAATTCCTGAGATAATTTTAACATGTTAGTAGCAAAGAAATGTCTGGCAAGAACAGGTGGTGCGGAAATAGTCACCTTTTCTCTTTTTTGTTTATTTGCAACTGACAGACGCTCTATTTTAAACGTACAGGCTTCTATCTCAACGGCTTCTGCAAGAATAATCTGCCCTTGTGCCGTCAACCTTGCCTCACGCGGGAGTCGCTCGATAAGCTTCGATCCAAGTTCAGCCTCAAGTGACATCAGACGGCGGCTTACCGTTGCCTGGTCAACATCCAGGGCCTTTGCGGCCCCTGATAGCGTACCGGATCTGGCTATGGCAACAAAAAAACGAATATTTTCCCAATTCATTATGTATGCACTTTTGCATGGATAGTGTGCGTATTTTAGTATTTATACATGTTCTGGCAAGACCTATCATGACGTTAGTTTTTTAATTGCTGGATAGACATAATGTCAAAGTACACCCCTTCATTGATAGCCATACAGCTCGCCACCTGCATGGGTTTCCTCGTGGTTCAACTCGATGTGAGCGTAGTCAATGTTGGCCTGGGCTCCCTTAAAAATGCCTTCAATACCAACCTTACTGGTCTTCAGTGGGTGATTAACAGCTACGCATTGGTGTTTGCAGCGTTGCTGATTATTGGAGGATCTTTTGGAGATAAGTTCGGGGCGAGAAACATTTTTACCTGGGGATTCGCCCTATTTACGGTGGGTTCCATCGGGTGTGGCCTTGCCAATAGCCTGTCTGTGCTCATTGCTCTGAGAGGAGTCCAGGGAATGGGGGCAGCCCTGCTTGTGCCGACTTCGCTGACACTGATCAGACTGTCATTTACCGACCCGTCCATGAGAAGGACCGCAGTAGCCACCTGGGGGGCCTGTGGGGGGATAGCCTTAGCTGCGGGGCCAGTTCTGGGCGGCATTTTAATTCAGTATTTCGGATGGCGCAGCGTTTTCCTCATTAATGTGCCACTGGGCTTACTCGCGATTTTCCTTATTTTGCGTTCAGCTCCGCCATCGCCACGGGTAGATAAAAAAGTCGATGGATTGGGCCAGGGAACGATTGCGGTATGCATTGCGGCATTAACCTATGGATTAACTCAGTCAAGCTCTGAGGGATGGACCCGGGGGCCTGTAGCCATGATGGCCGTTGCGGCGATATTTTTAGTGCTATTTATCCTGATTCAAAGGCGCGTTGCGTCCCCTATGTTGCCCCCGCGCCTGGCTAAAAATAAAATTTTAGCCACCACCGCGCTCTGCGGCGCGATAATCAATCTGACCTTTTATGGCACGGTCTTTGACCTGAGCATCTATTTCCAGAGCATTCTTCATTACGATGCAATCAAAACGGGACTGTCTTTTATTCCTTTAACGGCTGTGCTGACAATTTCTACAATGGTGTCCACGCGAGTAGCAAAAAAAGTCAGCGATATCCGGATCATCACTACCGGCTTTAGTGTTCAGATAGTCGGATTTATTTTGCTTTCCCAGTTAACAGAGTCCAGCTCTCTGTGGTTCCTGAACGGTACTCTCATGATGGTCGGTATTGGCAGCGCAATGTCTGTGCCTTCAATTACCAATTCTATGCTCTCTTCTGTATCTCAGGACGACGCGGGAATGGCTTCTGGTCTGATTGCA
This sequence comes from Erwinia sp. MMLR14_017, assembly GCF_033657285.1. Classification (NCBI taxonomy): domain Bacteria; kingdom Pseudomonadati; phylum Pseudomonadota; class Gammaproteobacteria; order Enterobacterales; family Erwiniaceae; genus Erwinia; species Erwinia sp. MMLR14_017. The sequence continues at coordinate 337,852 of NZ_JAWVWP010000001.1, forward strand.
TCTGCAAGACAAATTGGTGGCGTCATTGGTGTGGGCCTGTTTGGTGCCATGATTGCCCACAGTGACCCGCGTTCATTTTCAACCGGTATGGCCTACGGTATGTGGTTATCTGCGTTTTCTTTACTGATGTGCGTAGGTATTAACGCCTTGGTATTACGTCGGGAAAAAGTACAGCTAAAGGCCTGACAGGCTGATTATGCAACGTATCCATTATTTTTAATCATTCGGATTGCATGCCGGGAAACAGTTTTTTGTAAAATGTAATCAAGTTCATCACAAATAGGGAGAAATTTATGTCTACTCATTCTAAAGAACAAACTGATCAAACGTCTGAGTTTGAATCCGAAGGTGTAAAATCGGAAGAGCTGGTAAGTAGTGGTAGGGCATGGAACGGTAAAGCTTACGAAAAGTATCCGGAAGGCAAGCCACATTTAACCGTCATGAAAATGCACTTTGAGGCAAATACTACTTTGCCCTGGCACACTCACCCGATGCCTAATGTTGCCTATATTATTTCTGGGTCGCTAACGATTGAAGACAAAGAGACGGGCGAAAGCCGAAAATTTACCGCGGGTGAAGCGTTTAACGAATCTGTTGATGATGTACACCGCGGTTTTACCACTGACGAACCGGTCGAAGTGATCATTACTTATGCCGGCGTTGAAGGGCAGGCGCTCTCAGAACCCTATAAATCTTAATCCAGGATTCATACAAAGCATGCCCTCATTGCATGCTTTTTTGATCGCATTGAGTTTCTAACCAATAAGGGATCTGGCCCATGATGGATGCTTTGCCAGACGATGGTCAATCTCATGAATTGCCCGTAAACTTCGCTCCAGCTTACGGTAAATATCCCCTCCGTAGTCCCATCCCAGCACCCCGATGCTGCCAGCATAACCCATGCGATTGAGTGCAGCGATTATGGCAGAATTATCCAGTTCACCGCGGTCCGGGGGCTCCATCGTCGCTACTCCACCCCAACCCAACGGAGACATTGCACTCCCGGAAAGCACGACCTGCATCAACCAGGGTTTGATGGCATCAAGCCGCTGTTCAAGCTGACCTTCTTCGCTGGCAAACCAGTGATAGCCATTAAAAGACGCGCCCAAACGGGGATGGTTAAAGTCCTCGCAAAGTTCAATAACCTGTGACGTGGTCTGTGTGACATGCCTTAAATGCGGGTACAACGCAATTCGCAAGCCGCGTCGCTCGGCAATAGGCAAAATGGACTGGATAAAGTTCTTGATCGCGCCCATGCCGTTGAGTGTCGTTTGAACAGCAAGCTCTATCAGTTCAACCCCTTCCACCGTCTCAATGATGCGCCGCAGCACCGTATCATTACGCCCCTCATGAAGCACCAGATACAGACCTGCAATCTCTAAACCATGTTGCGCTTTAACCCTGGGTAATAAGGCCAAATCGGTATACGGCGTACCTCCCCATGCCGATACGGTAATCCCGTCATAACCCAATTCGGCCAGCATTTCACATTGGGAATGAAATTCATACACGCCCATTGATGAGTAAAAAAATGAGTCCAGCGCATGAACAGGATGGATCATATAAACTCCAGGGCAATTAATAAGAGGATGGCGTCATCACTGACCAGTCGGGATGAGCTGCAAGACGCTTTTCCATTGAACGGAATGCCGCTTGTGAGCGCTGTAAATTGCCATATACGTCGCCCCCCATGCTCTCCCAGCCCATTACGCCATAGCATCCGTGATACTCACGTTGTTCGAGCGCGCCCAGTAATACAAAGTTATCCATTTCGCCTTCGTTTAAGGGTTCAATGGTTGCAACACCGCCCCAACCCAGTGGAGAAAGTCGTGTTCCGGCAAGATTAACTTGTCGAAGCCAGGGCATGACCGCATCAAGTCGTTGTTCTAAGTCCCTCTCCTGGTTCGCATACCAGTGGTAACCGTTAAAAACAATGCCCAGATTAGGATGATCAAACTCTTCACATAAAGAGATGGCCTCCGACGTAGTCTGCATGCCATAGCGCACATGGGGATACAACGCGATATCAATGCCCCGTTGCTCACAAATCGGTAAAAGCCGTTCGAGCATTCTTTTGTCGGCATCTTTAACGCTCTCACCGGAATGCAGTGCCAACTCAATGCGTTGTGTGCCCTCATCCGACTGAACGATATTGGTCACAAAAGACTCAAGGCTCGGGCGATAAATCATATAAATAGCGCCAATGTCGAGACCCCATTGCGGTTTTACCCTCGATAAGGCCGACAGCTCCTTACTCCATGCCGATACCGTCAGCCCCTGATAGCCCGTTTCTGCCAGCATCTCGCACTGGACATCAAGGGGATAAGTGCCCAGTTTGGTCTGGAAAATAAAGTCCATGTGGTGCAGTGGATGTTCCATTATTGACCTCCTGAAATATGGCTCGGGAAGTGAGGCAACAGGTGTTCGCCGAGTTCGTCGATCACTTCTGAGGCAGGACGACGCTGGGTTTTGAAGTGAAGCGCGACGTGCGAGACGCCCTGCTCTTGCTGGCGTAACCAAAGTTCCCGCAGTGCATTTCGCCCCGCACGTAATACGCGTCCCGGCTGCAGCGGCATGTCAGGGTCACGGTCAAGATCAAACATTGTGCCATAGCCGTAGGGTTTAAAAATGTCGGTGCGGGAGGCGCTTCTCCACCTGTCAATGATGGCCGGAATGCGCTGGGGATCTGCGATATAAGATAAAATTCCGTCGGTATTTTGCGCGGTCCATTCAGTTGTTTGTCCCGCGTGACCTATCACCAGCATCGGCAATCTTTTACCCGCAGGTTTGGGTATCAAATCGATATTGCCTTGCAGATTTCCGTAGAAACGGGATTGATGAACCGGCCAGCTCTTTTCTGTTACGGCACGAATAATGGCGTGCGCATCCCGGAAACGTTCGCCACGATTTTCAAACTCCAGGCCAAATGCCGGATATTCCACAGGCCTGTCACCGGTCGCCAGCCCCAATAAGAGTCTGCCACCCAGAAGCTGATCAACGGTCGAAGCCTGTTTCGCCACAATCAGCGGATCGCGCAGTGGCAGGACAATACCTGCTGTACCTATGGCGATATCGCGAGTGATTGCCGCCAGATAACCTGCATAGGTGAGAGGGTCCAGTACCTGACCGACATCCCCAAAATTAGGATCGTAGAAAGGCACATCGCGAAGCCAAATGGCAGAAAAACCGGCCTCATCGACTTTGCGCGCCATCTTCGCGTGGTCAGCCAAAGTGGGACCTACGCTGTTCGGGTAACTTTCAAGAGGTGCAATAAAACCGAAGTGGAGCTGGAAAAGATTAACGACGCCTTTGATCTGATGCATGAGGGCAAATCAATCCGTACCGTCATTCATTACTAATCGCTTTTATCCCAGAGCTGAAGCGTGCTGGCTTATATTCAGCAGCACGTTTTTATATTATCAATAAGGAAACTGCCATGGCTCATATCAACCTGCACCCTGCAATTAATAATGGTTTCAAACTAGCGGACGAAAACTTTTCTGGCGGGACATTGAAGTGTCATTGCGTCCGTCATCCAGTTGAAGTTATCGTTCAGGCCCAAACGATGCACAATCATGCCTGTGGATGCAGCAAATGTTGGAAACCTGCAGGTGCGACTTTCGCGATAATCGCGGTAGTTCCGCGCGAAAAAGTGAGTGTTATTGCCAATCCGGAAAAACTCAAGATTGTTGATGAAAGCGCTACTATTCAGCGTCACGCCTGTAAAGAATGTGGTGTGCACATGTATAGTCGTATCGAAAATAAAGACCATGCTTTCCACGGTCTGGATTTCGTACATACTGAGCTTTCTGAACAGTCAGGCTGGGCGGCTCCTGCATTCGCGGCCTTTGTTTCTTCAATTATTGAAAGTGGTGCTCCGGTATCACAGATGGATGAGGTGAGAAGCAGCCTGAACAAGCTTGGCCTGGAAACCTATGACTGTCTGTCTCCTGCATTAATGGACGTGCTGGCAGCGCACACCGCTAAACAGAAAGGCACATATCACGCCTGAAAATTTTGTATAAAAAACAGGTGAAAAGTAGAATTAAAATAGAGACGGGTATGATTACTTTAACCGGGCAGGAGAAACGTTGCTCGCCGGTAGGCGCTTCAGCATTACGAATGTCCCTGAATATACGCACGCCTGCATGAAATATGCGCCGTAGTGTGTCTTTTGCCGCGTTCAATTACGGGCCCGTTTAATCCCCCCGCACCGCGGCATGTACCGGATAAAAGGCATTCAGCGACCCGGGCTTGCAGGCGTTCTTCGGGGGTACGCTGTGGTAAGTTGCCAGCCATGCATAATGCCTGTCAGATAACATTAAATGCAGGTTACTTTATATAACTACCTTAAATTACTTAAGTAAGTAACGAGATAAACAGGCGCACTGGCCAGGTTTTATAAACACTGTATTTGTTAAGCTCTTTTTTGTAGGACCTGCCTGTTAATTTGTTATGGTAGCTGACAGAATTTTGACGCCCAGCGGATAGGAAGATGGAAAGACTTGACTGCGATCGCATGTTTATTGCCGTGATGGAAACAGGCAGTTTTACCGCCGCCGCACAAAGGCTGTCGACCAGCCACGGCCAGGCATCCAAACTGATCACCCGACTTGAGAATGAACTGGCCGTCAGCCTGTTCAGCCGCAGCACCCGGTCCTTAAAACCCACTGAAGTTGGTCTGGCCTATTACGAACGTATTCGCCCCTTGCTGGCAGAATATGATGCGCTGAATGATGACGTTCTTAACGCCTCTAAAACCCCCTCTGGCTTATTAAGGATCTCGGCCCCGGTCACCTTCGGTTCGACCCAGCTCACCGGCCATCTGATTGCTTTTGCCCGCCGTTATCCTGATATTGAGCTGGATGTTAGCTTTGCTGACCGCCTGGTTAATGTAGTTAACGAGGGTTTCGACTTGACGCTGCGTATCGGCAATCTCACTGACAGCAACCTGATAGCACGTAAGCTCTGCAATATACGCATCGTGATGGTCGCGTCAAAAGCTTACCTGCAGCAGAAAGGCAGCCCGTCACACTGGGACCAGCTTTCTCAACATGATTGCATTGTGGACACCAACTTCAGGGATCCCTTTGTCTGGCCATTCCTCGACGAAAAACGGGCGCTGCATGTACAGCCAGTCTGGGGGCGAATGAAGTTCTCCAACGCGGAAGTGTGCCTGCGTGCAGCACTTGAAGGATTGGGCATCGCGCGACTGCCTGCTTTTGTGGCTGGCGAAGCACTGCAGAACGGGTCGGTTGTACCGGTGCTTTCCCGTTATGAGGCCCCGCCGCTCGGCCTCTATGCTATTTACCCGCCGGCGAAATATCTTGCGCAGCGTTCCCGGGCATTCATCGATTTTCTGGCTGAGTCATTTTCTGGGCAGCCAAAGTGGGAAGAGAACTGGCTATAATTTCCATTTTGGAAATAAATATGCTCTTTCTGTCAGGATAATCACCACATCAGAAAAGTAGTACCTTTCTCTCATTAACTAACGAGAGGAATATACTATGTTCGATCAACGCACCACACCTTATGCAGCACTCATCATGCGCCTGGCTTTAGGCATTCTGTTTCTGGCACATTTCGGCCTGAAGTTTTTTGTCTTTACGCCAGCGGGCACCTCGAAATTTTTTGCTTCCCTGGGGCTGCCCGGCGGTCTTGCCTACCTGACGATGACCGTTGAGCTTGTCGGTGCCATTGCCCTGATCCTTGGCGTTTATACCCGCGTGGTTGCCGTAGTGCTGATCCCTGTTCTACTGGGTGCTATCGCCACGGTACATGGCCCGGCGGGCTTTTTCTTCACTAACCCGAACGGCGGCTGGGAATTTCCGGCGTTCTGGATCGTGGGCCTGATTGTGCTCGCTTTAACCGGTGACGGTAAATACGCGTTAAAACCCACTTCATTCAAAGGTTGAGGAAAGCACCATGCTGGTTAACGGAAAATGGACGGCAGAATGGCATCCGGTGCAGGCTACCGATGAAAAAGGCGGCTTTGTGCGTCAGACCTCAAGTTTTCGCCACTGGATAACGCCAGACGGCGCTGCAGGGGTCACCGGTAACGCGGGCTTCATCGCAGAACCGGGACGTTACCATCTTTACGTGGCACTGATTTGTCCCTGGGCTTCCCGTACGCTTATTGCCCGCAAGCTGAAGGGTCTGGAAGACGTGGTCAGCGTATCGGTTGTCGAACCCTGGCTGCTGGATGAAGGCTGGCATTTTGGTGACTATCCGGGCGCTGACCGGGATACGCTGAATAATGCTGAATGGATACATCAGCTTTACACCCTGGCAGATGACACATTTACCGGGCGGGCAACGGTTCCTGTGTTATGGGACAAGAAAACTCACACGATCGTCAACAATGAGTCTGCCGATATCGTGCGTATGTTCAACAGCGGGTTTGGCAAACTCGCCCGAACTGACATTGACCTATGTCCACCGTCACTTCAGAGCGAAATTGAAAGTCTGAACGCCGAAATCTATCCCTTACTGAATAACGGCGTCTACCGTGCGGGTTTTGCCACCACGCAGGTCAGCTACGCTGAAGCCGTAAAGGATGTGTTCGGTATGCTGGATAAGCTGGAACTCCGGTTTGCTGACGGACGAGATTTTTTATGTGGTGATGCGTTTACCGAAGCTGATATTCGCCTGTTTGTCACGCTGATCCGTTTTGACGCGGCTTATTATGGCCTGTTCAAGTGCAATCTTCGCCAGCTTAGGGAATACGCTCATCTTGACCGTTACACCCGTCGGGTCCTGACGATACCCAGTATCAGCAGCACGGTGAATATTGACCATATCAAACAGGGGTACTATTCAATCCGCACCCTGAACCCTGCCGGTATCGTGCCCGAAGGGCCAGATATGCGTGCTTACGCTTTAGAGGAAAAATGATGAACAGGGATCTGATTGTCCTGTTACACGGTGTGGGCAGCCGGGGCAGTGATTTGCAAGCGGTGGCGGAACACTGGCAGCAGGCGACGCCCCATGCCTTCATCGCTTTACCGGATGGCCCGTCGGCCTTTGATATGGGCCCAGGCTTTCAGTGGTTCAGTGTGAGTGGTATTACTGAAGAGAGCCGTCCGGTGCGTATAGCAGCGGCCCGTGAAGCGTTTGATGCAACGTTAACTGACCTTTTCAGGGAGCGGGGCATAAATCCTGTTAAGGATCGCGTTGTGCTGGCAGGCTTTTCCCAGGGGGCGATAATGGCTATGGATGCGTTAGTTCGGGGAGACTATCCGCTTGCGGGCGTTGTGGCTTTCTCGGGCCGACTTGCATCCCCGCAGCCATTGCAGCCCATCACAGGTTCTACGGCATTACTGATTCATGGTAAATCCGATCCGGTGATCGGCTGGACTGAAAGTCTAAAAGCGGCTGAGGCACTATGTGCAGCAGGGGTTAAGGTTGAACTCTGCCTTGAAGAAAACGTGTCGCATACCATTACCGTTGCAGGCATCAGAACGGCAACCAATTTCATTAATAAACTGTTCACCCCGGATGCCTGATAAATATCCGGCATGGCACTGAAGGCCGCGCCGGATGCTTTCTCTGTCTCCTGCCCATGCAGGCCCAACTTAAGTAATTCAATATCGTTGCCGGCGCGCGATGAAACGCCGTTGACGCTGCACGGCTATAAACAGCACCGGTGCGTGGTGATTCATTGCTCAGCTTCTTTCACCAGAATCCCCTGGCGCAATGAATACCCGGTTCGGTTATTTTCCTGGCTATACTCCGTTTTGCCCACCTAAAACGATCTACCGATTCGATTTTTGGACGCACATTATGAATGAATTCGAATTTTCTGTTTCAGCGCATCAGACCCAGTTTTTATGGGCATCCGCCGGTGTATCAATTACGACTGCGGCAGGTTACGACGATGTTTTAAAAAAAATAGTCACGAGCGGGCAGCTGAGTTCCTATGCGCTTGAAATGATGATATATCTGACCGAAGAAATTATTGAAGCTGATAAAAGGATCATACCGGTCAATGGCAATGCTACCAGTCAGGACGATCTGTTGTGTACGCTCAGTAACCGGTATTTTAACGGCGCTAATCTTATTACTGATACGGAGATTGAATCGATATTCAACCGACTTGCTGACAGTGTTTCGTATACAGCCCGCGCTTGTACGCCAGAAGAAATGACACAGGTAGCTTACTTAGTTTTCATTCGGGAAATGGCTCATCATCTGAGCATTCAGGCTATAAGCATGAAGAGGGGGAAATGCTGAGTGATCCCCTTTTAAATCAAAAAAGCTGCGATTAGCAGATCATACTGGCTCCATTGTACGGCACTTTTTAATGCTGGATGAAGCCTACTGAAATACCCCTACCAATTTAGACAATTCCGTACCTTTGCAAATCACAACTGATGTCCGTCCCCGATGCATAGCAGCCGGTGAAAGCACTTAACACTCGATCGCACTGCGTGAATTTTGCTGCATATTTGACATCAGGGTATGTACTAGTCAATGGGGGGGCGGATCAAACCTCCTGTGACATCAAGGTATACCCATTTGTCACAGACTGAATCCGGGTTAATAACACCATATGTCATTATCTAAGTGTCATGCCTGTCATTGTCATCATCTAAATGGCAGCCGAATTTTGTAAGACCCCCCTGAAACTACGAAGCACTCACCACTCAGTGCTTCCGAAACCTTCCAGCTACAAAAAAAATAAGTCTGGGAAAGTCCATTAACTTACTACCCGGATGCGGAGAGAGTGCTGGGAAGAAACAGGAGAGGAGTGGGATAATCAGGAAGAAGATGAGACAGAAGTGGCCCGCTTCGATAATAAAATCGAGGCCAATGCCGACAGGTTAAATAGTGAAGAATTCACGCGCTTTAAGATAGCCATGAACAGGCATTTTATCGACACGCCGGACGTGTCACAAAATAAGCTCCGCATTTCGGTTTTTCCGCAATGGCATCGAAAACCCGGGGCAGCAAAGCGGTGACCCACCGAGGAGATCACCTATCCAGCTTCTATTGCTGGTGCAACAAGCGGGCTAAATTGACAGACATAAGATTTAAACCCTTGCTATGGCTGATAACCGTGTGCAACTTCCCGCTTTATCGCTTGCGCCATTGACTCCATTTCATCGAGCCAGTCTTGTGACACACCGTTCACGGTAATTGAAAAGATTTTCATAACATGCAACAGCTCGTAGGGCGCGCAGATATTGCCAGTGAGCTCATAAATTCCTTGCGCATAGCCTCCTCCCATCAACGTTATATGCCAGAACATGGCCTGAATGTCCTCTAAAGTGAAGTCACCCGTCACAGACATTTTACAGGGCAAGGCAACTTCATCGCCTGCAAAAATCACAGTGCCGTTCTGGTCGTCCTTAGCTAGTTGTATCTTAATCACAAATGCGCTCACTTATGTACGTTAGAAACTAGCTATATTTATCGGTTCTGGTTAATTTGCGACACAGCGTCCGCTTCACTATAAGAAATGTGTTCGAAAGCTGGCGAGAATAATACCTTCGTGAAGGTAGCATGCTCATCTTGTCGATTAATATGAGCATAACTGTACAGAGAAGTACATGATCAAACAAACGTTGATTCGTTAATGTATACAAGGCTTTGAGGGGCGTAGCCGCAGTATGCTGTGTACAAAGTACCAAATGAATAAGGTAGGAATACTATAAAGCATGCTTATTGCTCAAAGGCGGGTCATTTTGGCATAAAACCTGATTGATTCAAGAAAAGCGGTGTTACAACATTCGAAGGGAAAATTTTATCTCCTTTCCCATCACTAACTTTGCCAAGATGTGATCATAATTTGCGATCAAAACAATTTTGCACAGCTTCGCTTTTAAAGCCCACTGTAGAGTGCTGCATCAATTGCAATGTGATGATGTTCAGATAATTAATTGATTTTATTAATTTTAATTTTCATAGTTAAACATGTTCATGATCGCTCCTGTGATCATGAGCTTGATCGTGATCACGATGATTCTAATGATCGCAGCTCAACAAAGTAGGGTAAGTTAACGAAGAAAATGACCACTTAATAGGTCATGCCGGTAAGGCTAAGTGAATCGCCACGGATAATCTGGACACCTTCGAGCCGTTGATAATATTGGTTTTCATATTGAACCGGTAGCATCTGATCGCTCGAACCATGTCGACGCTTAAAGTTATAAAACATTTCGATGTAATCAAAAATATCTCTGCGGGCTTCTTACCGCGTCCAGTAGAGCTTTTTCTTTATCCGTTCGCGTTCCAGTCGCTGGAAAAAGCTTTCTGCAACCGCATCGTCGTGGCAGTTACCGCGACGACCCATGCTGCCTTACAGACCGTGTGATTTCAGGAACAACTGCCACTCATGGCTTGTATACGGCTGAGTGAACCAGCACCTTTTTTGAGGATTACGCCATAACAGTGCCATCTACAGTGCATCTCAACCATGCTGTTATTTGCAATGACCTTGTCCTGCCAATCAGGGCCTGCGGCTAAAAATCAGTTGCTATAGCAGGTAAAGCCAAGCTTCATCCGCGCGCAGATTCATTTACGCGCGGGGGTCTCCAATTTTCTAAACCATGCGTCCATAGATCGTGGATACGATCACGTGATCATAAATTACAGTGATCACGCTAAACGTAAGTGATCATCGGTATTTTATATAATCATATGAATTTATTGTGATTTTTTATTTTTTCTTGCAGGTGCGATCACTTTCTTGATCACCCTGTATTTTATAATTATTTGAAAAATAAGCATATTTAATTGCGCTGTTTTAACAACTCATTTTTGACATAAGACTTGTATGGTTAATGTTGTTACATCGTACTTAGGACACTTTAAATCAGGTGCCGTATCACAAACGGCGTGATAATCCCTTGTGGTAAGTTGATCAGATAACGACGTGCAGTACTGGGCTTCAGACTATGAAGCTCGCAGTAGAAGGCCACAGATGTCCCCAATGGCCAAAAAATAGTGTAATAAAGGTCAAAATGTTCGCGCCAATAAGCGTTCATCTTGCGTTGCTTAAGCCGACGGATAGCGGTTTTTTCTGGTAAGTTATTTTCCTTCACGTATTCTTCTGCCGTTTTACCGCTTTCTTTACACTGCAGGTGCCAGGTAGAACGATGTAATTCCCAGTAAACCAGGCGTTGGATTTCTGCTCCTGAGTCCCTCAGGTTTTTGTATACCCACCAGCGCGGTAAATCATACTCATCTGCATATTTTGCTGGTGAAATGTTGTAATTTACTATCATTTGCAGGTAATTCTGGCGGTGTTTAAAAATATCTGGCTCGTTTTTACCGGTAGTCAGACTGATTGTGTTCAATGAATATGTATTAAACCAGTTTAGCTCCTCATCTTTCCAACCAGCGAAACGTTTTTGCTGAAGCTCATGCGCATGGGGGTAATTATCAGGCATAGTTGTTTTTTGCTCAGGCTGTGATGATGGCTTTTTGCCGATTGTGGTAGAAGGGCTATAACGCTCAGATTTACGTATGCCGGTTTCATAGCTTTTAACTCCGGCAGGATTACGCGCTTTACTGCGTTTTTTCCCAAAGTAACTAATGCGCTTAATAAAAGACGCTTGTGAATCAATATCGCCACGGTTGACTTTGTACCAGGGGTTTTTGGGTAACCAGTGTATCCCTCCAGTTGTTGTTTCCCAGAGCTCAGCCATTAAATCCACCAGCGGTTGCGCATAACAAACATGGTGTCCATTCAATATCAGAACATAGTGATAATGCTGTGCATCAGACTTATCTTGTTCACGGACCCATGCATAGTTGATGAACGTTTTCGGATACTTTTTACGGAGCGCAGGGATGAACGCTTGCTGGAAGCGGGTCATTGGTGAATTATCAGGTGTGAAAGCGCTGAGCCTGAAATCCATACGAATGGCAAACAAGCGACTTGATAGCTGTAAAGAATTTTCTGTCAAAGAAAACAGGCTATTCAGGATGCCTGTATGCTGATCCGTCTCATGAGGGATTACATTCCAAAGAATATCTTTGTAGATGAAACTGTATTTACTTGAATCTGTGAGCATGGCCAGCCTGCGGGTAAATATTATAAATATCCTGAAGTTCGTAAGCGCTATTAGGTTCTTTAAACCCCGTTGCCCCGGTGCTGCTTCAGAAGTTATCACCATTATTTATTGATAGTTGCCCGTGTAGATTTTGTTTCATCCTGTTCCAAAAGCAGGATGCTATAAAAAAAGCAGAGCGGGGCTCTGCTTAGTATCACGGGATATCAAAGGTTTTGATGTTAGCTGCTTTGCTGCCACCCTTCGTAATCGGAAAGCTTCCAGCCAATCGTACGACCTTCACGCATGATTGGTTGAGGGAAGACACCCTGTTTAACCCAGCGATACAGAGTGGTCCGGCTGCAATCCAGTAACTCCATCATTTTGCTGATACGAATGATGGGCTGAGGACGAAAATGTACTTCGTGGATGTTGTTAGTTTTCAACTCAACCTCATTAACTTGCTTTAGTGTGAGCGAGATTGAAACAAAATGGGAAAGGGTTGTTCGTTGAGTAACTGGAGTAGTCATCGGTGACTACTCTGTATCCCTTTGAATTTTAATGATTACAGCGGATCGCTATTTTTAGGCGGGTTTTTAATAGCTCTGGACAATAATCTCACTGTTTGATCCATTGACAGTGGGGGAGAGCCATTACTCCAAAGATGATGGCCGAGATTTTCTAGCTCTTTTGAGAGCCTTGTTGGCGTTGGGACAATCCTTTTCAGAGCCTCTTTTGTTTTTTGCTTCCACAACTCTGGCTCGTTATAAAGCACGTACAGGGCAGCAAGAAGAATCTGCTCGCGATTAATAGCAAATCGCTCCGCATTGGGATGTGGATCACTTAGTGCTTTTTGCAGACGCGCGTTTTCTGACCGTAATAGTTCTATCTCGGCTATTAAAGTAGCTTCATGATCCGTTAATGAAGTTGCAATGTCTGCGGTATCGGTAAAATCTGTACCGAAGGCGTTTTTTAAGTCGGCTTTCTGATATCCATAAAGAGCTAGCTTCAGGTCATTGATGCTTTCTTCATTCAGTTTTCTCATCAATGTTTGAGCCGAAGTTCCAATAAAGCGCCCCATCTCTTCAAATGAGCGAGGCTTACTGTCCCTTTCTCTTTCCAGGGAAGCATTAACGATGGAAACATCGAGCATTAACCCGTTTTCCAATCGATACAGCTTAGGAGGTTCCTTTAGAGCAAGGAGCGTAGTTACAAAACTATCGGCAAGATCTTGCCATGAAGCTGATGGCCTGACAGATTTCATATATAAGCAAATTTGTTTAAGGCTGACGAAGCCGGCTTCTTTGTCACGCCGCTCACTCATTTTCTTGTCGAGTCTGTCAAACAGGTTCATATGCTCTGTGTCTTGATAGCAGATGATGCAGCATGTGGATTACATCACCCACTACGTCACCTGTAATGCCAGAAAACAAAAAGGACTCAGCCAGTTTCCTGTCTAAGTCCTTGATAAATTTGGTGGCCCCTACTGGACTTGAACCAGTGACCAAGCGATTATGAGTCGCGTGCTCTAACCAACTGAGCTAAGGGGCCTGCGGCGCAGGATTATAATGTAACTTGGGAATGCAATCCAGCAGTTATCATCCGGTTGGCTGTTTTCCAGGCACTCAGGCTCTCAGCCGAACTGTTTGATTAACCTACTCTTCCGCAAAATATCATTTGGCCCTCAGCTTCACTTCAGTAAATAGCACGCTTACCCTTATGGGTAATATTTCAGGAATAGAACGTCGTTACCCTGAACAAGAGGTCATGAACTCTCTGACTTCTTTCCCTGAAGAGGTGAGGGGATGACAATATTCCCCCTCTTTTCTTGTACGGCCTCAACCCTGACGATAACGTGAAGCAGACTGGCTTAACGACAGGTCCGGGAGCAGTGCGGCGCGGGCTGTGTCATAAGTGTGCCAGTTCTCAATTTTCTCCAGCGAAGGAATGGTGACGCTTTCTCCCAAATCCAGCCCGGCTAGCGCGGCGTCCACCATGGTGTCGACCTCCATCACCATATGTGGCGGCAGTTCATCAACCGAGCTGCCAGAACGTTCAAAAATTTCAGTGCGGGTCAGTCCTGGCAATACCGCCTGTACTCGGACACCATGCGGTTGCAGCGAGGCCTCCAGCGAACGAGTGAGGGTCAGGACGAAAGATTTAGTACCGTTGTAAGCGCCGTTCGCCATCTCATGCACCAGTGAAAGCACAGAGGCAACATTGATCAGGGTTCCCTGCTTGCGGGTTTTGAAAGCGTTAGCGGCCGCATGTGCGAGGCGGGTAGGTGCCAGCACGTTCAGCATAATCATCTTTTGCACGCTCTCGATGTCATTATCCAAAAACTCGCCCGCTACGCTCATCCCCGCATTATTCACTAACAGGGTGATGGCATTATCACTGGCAAGGCGCTGCTCAACCTGAACCAGGTCCTGCTGATTAATCAGGTCAGCCGCGAGCACTTCGCTGTGTACGCCGTACTCTGACGAAAACCGTGCCGCCAGAGCTTCAAGTTTGGCTTTATCCCTTGCTACCAGCAGCAGATCATAACCCCGTTCTGCCAGTCGCTGAGCGTAAACCGCGCCAATGCCTGCGGATGCGCCAGTAACCATTGCCGTACCTTTCTTGCCTGATGAAATGGACATGTTCTACTCCTGAATATGATGGTCATCATGTGGTGGTGAGGCTTAATATGATGATCATAATATTTTCTGTCAAGCGGCCTGTTACCTTACAAAATGCAAAACTGAAGCAAGGGTTAACCTAAAAAGTAGATTTATTTCAAGGATTTATTTTTTTAAAAAGGACAGCGGTATTGAATATGATGACAATAATAATTATTATGATTGTCATATTCTATCGATCTGATGAGTATACTCACTCTGCTAAGGCAGCTAAGGCAGCTAAGGCAGCTAAGGCAGCTAAGGCAGCTAAGGCAGCTAAGGCAGCTAAGGCCGGTAGTTTTTAGCGGAATCCGCTTCGCAAATAAATAGTTGTCCTCTTTTCACCCAAGCCCCGAAGCCACATACTTATTTATCAGCCTGTTAATGTTTAAAACGTTTCTGAAGGAGGAGTCGTGTCCGAAGTTATCACCCACAAAGAACGTACCCGCCAGCGTATTCTGGACGAAGCCGCCGCGATTATGCGGGTGGTGGGGACAGAGGGTATTGGCGTGGCGGCGCTGATGAAGCGGGTAGGGCTGACCCACGGTGGTTTTTATGCTCACTTTACTTCCCGTGACGATCTGGTCGCGAATGTTGTCGATCGGATGTTTATCGAAACAAAGCAGAGGCTTAAGGGATTATCCTCTTTACCGGAAGGTGCAGATCGGCTCTCCTGTCTGATCGACAGTTATCTTTCAGCAGAAGCCCGTAAAATCCCGGAGCAGAACTGCCCCATGCCGTCGCTGGCGGGTGAAGCCAGCCGTTTGCCGCAGGAAGCGCGGGATCGCTTTACTCTGGGGATAGAGGAGATGCATGGGCTGGTTGCCCGTTCACTAAAGGCGATGGGGCATGCAGAGCCAGATGCGCTGGCTTCCTCTGTGCAGGCTGAACTTATTGGCGCAATGGCGCTGGCTCGGGCAATTCAGGATGATGAGCTTGCTGAAAAGAAGCTGGCAGCCTCAAGGAGTCAGCTAAAACGGCGGCTGGGCATTGAAGAGGATCGGCGCGGCTGAAGATCACAATAAGCCGCATGGACCTGATAAGCCGACACGGTTAACTGCCCTGAACCCAGCCCGAAATGACCATCCTTGTTGCAAGCGGCGCGGCTCAGGAAAACTTACGTCGCTGATAATCACATTGATCCTGCAATGGAAGCTCAACATGACGATCGATCAGAATGAAAAGCGCCGGATAAAGATGGCTGAGCTGATAACCGCGCTGGCACCAACCAACGGTTATACCCAATCGGCGCTGGAGGATGTGCGTTTTCTGCGTTCGGACATCGCGCTTGACCGCACGCCGGTTTTGTATGAACCCTCTATCGTCATTGTCTGCCAGGGGCGCAAACGCGGCTTTCTGGGGGAGGAAGCTTACGTTTATGATGCTCAGCACTGTCTGGTTGTCGCCGTGCCGCTGCCGTTTATCAGCCAGACCGAAGCCACCAGGGAAGAACCGATGCTGGCGGTCGCTTTCCGGCTCAATTTTCAGCTACTGGCTGAACTGATGCTTACTTTAGCGCTCCCCGTTCCCCGCGGCAGCGAACCGGTCAGCATGCTCTCTTCGCCGCTGGATGCCGGGCTGGGGGAAAGCGTGGTACGCCTGTTGCAAGCGTTGCAGTCACGGCAAGAGACTCAGGTACTCAGCGCCGGGCTGCTGCGGGAAATCTACTATCGGGTGCTGGTCGGTGAGCAGGGCGCAACGCTGCGTGCTGCGCTGGCGCAGAAGGGCTCTTTTGCGCAGATCGCCCGTGCGCTGAATATTTTGCAAAACCGCTTTCAGGAGCATTTTGAGGTGGCCGATTTGGCCAGCGAAGTAGGAATGAGCGTCGCCACTTTCCATGCGCATTTTAAAAAGGTTACGCAAAGTTCGCCTATCCAGTATTTAAAATCGACCCGTCTGCATCATGCCAGATTATTAATGGTGCGCGGCGGCATCTCCGCCGCGACGGTGTCAGCTAAAGTAGGTTACGAAAGCCCTTCACAGTTCAGCCGTGAATTTAAACGCTTTTTTGGCCGCAGCCCGGTGCAGGAGGCGATGTACATGCAGAATATTTTGCGGCTTGAACCGGCGGTCAGCGCGGCAGGATAAAAAAAGCCCGCGCAGGTGGCGGGCAGAGGCAGGGTTACCAGGGGCTGGCCGTTGGACGGACAACAATTTCACTGACATCCACATCCGTCGGCTGTTCAATGGCGTAAGCAACGGCGCGGGCGATAGCTTCCGGCTCAAGCGCAACGCGGCGAAACGCTTTCATCGCCTCACGTGCGGAATCATCAGTGATGGTGTCGGCCAGCTCAGATGTCACCACACCCGGCGAGATTACCGTTACGCGGAGTATGTCACTCTCCTGGCGAAGACCGTCAGAGAGCGCCCGCACGGCAAATTTGGTGGCGCAATAGACCGCGGCGGTAGGCGAAACTGCCAACCCTCCGATGGAAGAGATATTGATGATATGACCATGCTGCTGTTGCTCCATCAGTGGCTGTGCAGCAGCAATACCGTACAGCACGCCACGGATGTTGACGTCAATCATGCGGTCCCACTCTTCAACCTTGCGGGAGGAGAGCGGAGAAAGCGGCATTATTCCGGCATTATTGATAAAAACGTCCAGCCCACCAAAATGGCTTTTTGCTTTTTCGACAAAGGATTCCATCTCCGTCAGGCTGGTGACATCCAGCGACATGAAGTGGGCATCTCCTCCCGCAGCACGGATCTCATCAACCACTTTCGCCAGCCGCTCAGTACGGCGAGCGCCCAGCAGAACGCGGGCGCCTCTGGCGGCCAGCAGGCGGGCGGTGGCTTCCCCAATGCCGCTGCTGGCTCCGGTAATAGCCACAACTTTTTTATTCAGTTCAGACACAGTACTCTCCTTCAGAGGCTTTGCTGACGGCCTCTCCGACAGCTGAAACAAGCTTAAAATGTTCCCGTCTGCTTGCGAATATCCGGGACTCTGCGATGCTTGCCTGTTCCTCTGAAAATGAGTTAGCCAGAAAGTTAAAGTAAGTTAATCACTGTCGGTAGAGAAGGCTATTTCCCGCTGTGCTTCAAGTTCTGCCAGGCGCGCCGTCAGGGCAGCATGAACCAGCGTCCAGGCATCACTGCCAAGAGTAAGCCTGCGTGGAGCAGGGGATCGATCGGCTGAGGCAATCATTTCACGCACCATTTTTTTCGCATCGCCCACGTTCGGCCAGTTTGCCAGTAACTGACGGATGCCGGTGTTATCATAAGCCGCCAGCGGTTCGGCCATCTCCATGCCTCTGGTAAAGGAGGTTTGCGCGGTGCCTGGCTCGACCAGCGTAAATTCAATATTGAATTCAGCCACTTCCTGCGCAATCGCCTCCACAAAACCTTCCATAGCGAATTTGCTGGTGTGGTACAAGCTTAACCCCGGGAAAGTCACCTGGCCGCCCATGGAAGAAAGCTGCAATATACGCCCGCCGCCCTGTTGGCGAAGATGCGGCAGCGCGGCACGAATAACCTGAATGGAACCCAGAACATTGGTGTTTAACAGTCGGGAGATCTGCGCGTCGGTAAGCTCTTCAGCGGCTCCTGCAAGGCCATAACCGGCATTGCTGACCACCACATCAATCTGCCCCAGTTCGGCAAATGCATCATCCACTACCTTTCGCACATTATCCGTACGGGTGACATCCAGTTGCGCCAGCCAGAGCCGGGAAGGATAGCGTTCTTTCAGTAAGCTCAGCTGAGCGGGGTTGCGCAGCGTGGCGGCAACGCGGTCGCCGCGCGCCAGCAGACGTTCGGTCATTTCCAGGCCGAAGCCAGATGAAGTGCCGGTAATAAACCATGTTTTAGACATAGAGCTTCTCCTCTTGGGTAAGCGTTAACCTTACGCCGTCAGGATTAGTGCTACTATCCGTCTAATCCTGCATGCGTTGGTGAAAATTACCCATGAATCAGAAACCCGATTTGGCTGCGCTGAACGCTTTTGTGCTGGTAGCGACCAGAGGCAGTTTCCGGCAGGCTGCCGATGAACTGGGCGTGTCGCCTTCAACCCTCAGCCATATGCTGCGTACGCTGGAAGAAAAAATGGCCGTACGGCTTTTGCATCGCACCACCCGCAGCGTATCCCCTACCGAAGCGGGCGCACAGCTGTTAGGCCAGCTACGGCCAGTGCTGCAGGGGCTGGAAAATGCACTGAGTTCCGTCGAGCAGTACCGTCAGCAGCCAGCCGGCACTCTGCGCATTAATGCCAGTGAGAGCGCCGTACGTCAGCTGTTGCAGCGGGTGGTGCCTGAGTTTTTGCGCCGGTATCCGGCTATCTCGCTTGATCTGGTTACGGAAGGCAGGTTGATCGATATCGTCAGCGAAAAGTTTGATGCTGGCGTACGTCTGCTGGACGATGTGCCGCAGGATATGGTGGCCGTGCCGTTTGGCGGGGAGTTGCGGTTTATCGCCGTGGCGTCGCCAGACTATCTTCAGCGCTGCGGTACACCCACCACGCCAGACGATCTGCTGCGCCATCAGTGTATCCGTTTTCGTCTGCCCAGCGGTAAACGGTATCGCTGGGAGTTCTCCCGTCACGGCATTGAGCGCCATATCGACGTACAGGGCATGCTGATGCTGGATCATCTCGAACTGATGGCGGAAACGGCGGCGGCTGGTCAGGCGATTGCCTGGTTACCCGATAGCGTGGCGAGACCCTGGCTGGAAAAGGGCAGCCTGTTGGTGCTGCTTGAAGAGTGGAGTCCGCCTTCATCCGGACTGGCCCTTTACTATCCTGGCCACCGGCATGTTCCGGCAGCCTTGCGGGCTTTTATTGATGTGGTGAAGTCATTCGCCGTTAATGCTGACCAGGCGGGATCACTGGAGGATGGTAAATAGCCGTGCTCCAGTGACGGCTGCTCGCATGTTTCTCGGCCAGCCAGCCCGCTTTACGCAGATGACGGGCAATCATTTTATTCATAATGCCATGCCCCAGCAGCAGCACGTTGCCATGGCTGGAAAAGGTAATCAGCCTCGCTGCGGCCTGGCTGGCCCGCTGTTCAGCCTGCTGGAAGGACTCAACCGACCCGGCATATCCGCAAAACCACATCAGGCGGAGAAGGGAAAGCCAGAGCGAGGGTGGCAGGTGAGGATAGGTCAGCGATACGGTCGGAAGAGAGACTTCGCTGAATACGCCATCAACACAGGCGGGTTCAAGCCCCAGCTTTTTAAGCGATGAACGGGCGCGGGGCAGCGGGCTGGCAACAACATAATCTGCCATAGCCGCAACCCACTGGCTCTTCTCGGGCGGAAAATCCTGGACGTCAGAAAGGTCATAGGCTTCGCACCATTGCGCCATGGCCAGCGCCGGCAGGCGCCCGCCGACCCGGTGGTCAGGTTTCCCGTGACGCATCAGAATTATGCTCATGCCTTTCCCTCCGGTAACTTTTATCAAGAATATGCCGCCTCGTTCACTAAGACAAATCACCCTCCTCTTTTTAAGAATGTCCTCCATTCTTTTTGCGTCATGCTGTTGAAACATAATGCTGTTTACACTGGCCCGAAGTGAGTAAGCTAAAGCTGTGTGGTTTTTGATCGTTAGTAAAGTTTATTCGTTGTATCATCGACTGATGTTTAAGCAGTGGCGTTTGTTGGTAATTTTAAGCTATTGAGTTACATGATCTTGTAATATAGCCAGCGAGCATCAATGTGAAGGTATGCTAATTTATTTATGGAAACTTATTGCTTTATCTACGCGCGTAGATACAATGACCCCCTGGTAAAAATTCACGGTGTATGTTGCTCAACTGCTTAGTGAAGGTCACTTTGTTTCACGTTACTTATGCGATTGGTTACGAAAACCAACAAACGGGAAGCGAATAATACATCCCAACACCAGGGTACCTGTTACTGACCTTTGGCTCAGAAAAAGAGCGCCCTAACTGGCGGATTCCCCGTTTTTTCGGGCAAGCCAGGGAGGGCAATTCAGACAGCAGCACATCAGGGAATTTTTATGTCTACTCCTCAAGGAATAAACCCAACAGCTTCGTTTTCCGCCTCTTCTGCGGCAGATGAGAGCCTGACCACACCAGAAGGGCGCAAGGATTTCTGGCGCGCAACCCTCTCATGCTGGCTTGGCACAGCGATGGAGTATGCGGATTTCGCACTCTATGGCCTGGCTGCCGGCATCATCTTCGGCGATGTTTTCTTTCCTGAAGCCACCCCCGCGATGGCGCTTCTCTCCAGCTTTGCTACCTGGTCCGTAGGCTTTATCGCCCGGCCCATTGGCGCACTCTTCTTTGGCTGGCTGGGCGATCGTAAAGGCCGCAAAGTAGTGATGGTCTCCACCATTATCCTGATGGGGGCCTCCACTACATTAATTGGTGTTATTCCCAGCTACGCCTCTATCGGATTGTGGGCTCCTGCCTGCCTGGTCGTGCTGCGTTTCAGCCAGGGCTTTGGCGCAGGGGCGGAGTTGTCCGGGGGCACGGTGATGCTGGGTGAATACGCTCCGGCAGAAAAACGGGGCCTGGTATCTTCCATTATCGCTTTGGGATCAAACAGCGGCACGCTGGTGGCATCGCTGGTCTGGCTGGCGGTGGTACAGATGGATCAACAGCAGTTGCAGGAGTGGGGCTGGCGTATTCCGTTTCTTTGCAGTTCGCTGATTGCGCTGGTGGCGCTCTGGATCCGCCGTCATCTGAAAGAAACGCCGGTATTCGAACGCAAGAAAGCGGAAATAGTGGCTCAGCGCGAAAGCGCGCTTCCCCTACAGCCTGCGGATAACCGCAGCTTCTGGCAGCGCAGCCGTTCGTTTTTGGTAATGGTTGGCCTGCGTATTGGTGAAAATGGCCCTTCCTATCTGGCGCAGGGATTTATTATTGGTTACGTGGTAAAGGTTCTGGCGGTAGATAAATCCGTCGCCACCACGGCAGTATTTCTTGCCTCGCTGCTCGGCTTCCTGATCATCCCATTTGCCGGCTGGCTTTCCGACCGATTTGGCCGCCGCATTACCTACCGCTGCTTCTGTCTGCTGCTGATCCTCTACGCTTTCCCGGCCTTTATGCTGCTTGACTCCCGTGAGCCTGTGATTGTGATTGCCACTATTGTGACAGGAATGGGACTGGCCTCGCTCGGTATTTTCGGCGTGCAGGCGGCCTGGGGCGTGGAGTTATTTGGCGTGAATCATCGCTATACTAAAATGGCGACGGCGAAAGAGCTGGGTTCTATTCTCTCTGGCGGGACGGCGCCGCTGGTTGCCGCTGCGCTGTTGTCCTGGACCGGTCACTGGTGGCCGATTGCCACCTATTTTGCGGTGATGGCCGGTATCGGTTTCCTGACCACATTTATAGCCCCGGAAACCCGTGGGCGCGATCTTAATGCCCCTGAAGATGCAATCTGACGGGAACAAGGCGGGCCGCGCGGCTCGCCACCCCACAAGGCGAAACATTGGCAAAAAACCCGCTTAACCGCGCGACCCGTAAAGATGTGGCCAGGGAGGCCGGCACTTCCGTAGCGGTGGTGAGTTACGTTATCAATAATGGTCCTAGGCCGGTTGCGGAAGCAACGCGGCTTCGCATCCTTGAGGCGATCAAAAAAACGGGGTATCGCCCTAATAGCGTTGCCAGAGCGCTCGCCTCTGGAACCAGTAAAACCTACGGTCTGGTCGTACCCAATATTTCCAATACCTTTATCGCTTCTTTTGCCCATGCTTTGCAGCAGGAGGCGTTGAGCAACGGTATGGTTATGCTGCTGGGCGATGCAGGCGACTGCCGCAAGCGCGAGCTGGAGCTGATTAATACGCTCTTGAGCCAGCAGGTTGACGGACTGTTTTATAACAGCGTCGACCGTCATCCCTATATCGATATTATTCGGGCCACCGGCACGCCGCTGGTCATGCTGGACCGCGTCGATCCGGCGCTGAAGGTGAATATTTTGCGCGTGGATGAGCATGCAGCGGCGCATCAGGTCACCTCGCATCTGCTGAGTCATGGCTACAAAGCGGTGGGAATTATTTGCGGCCCGCTTGAGCGGCTCAACACTCAGGATCGCCTGGCCGGATGGCGTCAGGCGCTGGCAGATTTTGGCGTCACCGAACGCCCGGAATGGATCTTCCCCACCAGCTATTCGCGTGAGGGCGGCTATGAAGCAGCACAAAGAATGCTGAAAAATGGCTCTTTGCCCCGCGCCCTGTTTGCCACTAACGAAACGCAGGCGATCGGCTGCATTCGCGCGCTGGCAGAGCACAATATCTCAGTACCAGAGCAGGTTGCTCTGGTCTGTTTTAATGGAACGGAACAGTCAGCGTTTCATGTCCCGTCATTGACCACCGTGCGTCAGCCGGTTGAGGAAATGGCAAAAAGGGCCATTGCAATGTTGTCCGCCCCGGAAGGCGAGGCACAGCTGAGTGAGTTTGCTCATCAGCTGGAAATTGGTGAATCCTGCGGCTGCGTCTTTAGCGATCGCGGGCAACGCCGTAAAATATGATAAAAAAATGAAACGACTGATTATTGATTGTGATCCAGGAAACGGCATTACCGGTGCCAATGTAGATGACGGCCTGGCTCTTGCGCTCGCGCTTGGGTCGGCCAATGTTTCACTTGAATTGATCACCACTGTGGCAGGCAATACACCCTGCGAACAGGGTTTCAATGTGGCAAAGGATTTGGTGGAGCGATTAGGCCTCGCCGTGCCTGTGGTAAAAGGAGCCGATCGCGCCCTTGTGGAGCCGCCGGAGCCGTGGCGGGAAGCGCTGGATAATCGTGTTCACAACAGCAACCTCGCGCATCTCTGGCAAGGTGTCCGCCAGCCAGGGCTGTTTTCGCCTCCGCAAGAGGAAGCGGCAGAGGCTATCGCAAAGTTGATTTGCGCAAATCCGGGACAGATAACTCTGGTAGCGATTGGCCCGCTAACCAATGTGGCACTGGCGATGGAGCGCTATCCCGAGATGATTGATGCTGTGCAGGAGATCGCCATCATGGGCGGGGTTTTTGCCCTGGATGACTACATCAAGGATACCAACTTTGGGCTGGACCCGGAGGCGGCGCAGAAAGTATTAACCAGCGGGGCCAGCATTACGCTGGTGCCGATGGATGTCACCACCCAGACGCTGATGACCCATAATGACCTCAACCGGATTGCTAAGCTGAACACTGCGCTTTCGAACTTTGTCACCGAAACGGTGCGACCCTGGATAGATTATTCCATTCAGACGCGCAAACTTCCCGGCTGTAGGATCCATGATGCGCTGGTTATCGCCTGGCTGTTAAATCAGCAGGTTGCCACGGCAGCAGATTACTATGTAGAGGTTGAACTGCGTCCCGGTCAGACGCGCGGAAAGTCATGGCGTTATCGTCAACCGCTGTGGGTAGACGTCGGGATTGGCGCGCCGGGCGGCGAGCTGATCCACGTGCTGCAAACGGTGGATAACCGGTTGCTGATCGCCATGCTTGAGAAAGCGCTGGCGTGAAGATTTCAGCGTCAACTCCGGTTCAGGAGTTGATGCTGAGACAGAGTCACTACTATTAATCAGACTGACAATATCATTCAGGCCGCTGCTCTTATACGGTCAGCTCTGAGTCAGGCTATTTTCTCCGTCCCGGCAATGACTGTCTGGGCAGAGGTTGCTGCCCGGACAAAGGCCGCCGGGCAATTCTCTAAGCCGCAACCCTGTTTGCCCGCTGCCAGCGGAGCAGATCAATCACCATCATTATCAGCAAAGTGATCCCCATTAAGGGCAGGCTCAGAGCCAGTGCCACTACTCCCACCAGCAGGAGAAACCGGGCGCTGACTGACAGCTTTCGCCAGTGATACAGCAGCGTTTCTGCCGGGTGCGGTCCCTGGCCTGCGGCCGGTCGGCGCAGCCACCAGAGGCGGTACCCCATGACGATCATCACACAAAGCCCCAGCGCAAATACCGCCAGAATCAGCTGATTCGGCAGGCCAAACAGCACGCCCATATGGGCATCCACTCCCCAGCGCGTAAGCTTGGCCAGCAGGCCAAACTGCGCGAACTCCACTTTATCAAGTAGGGCATAATTGCGCGGATCGACCGCCACGCTGTCGACCTGCGTAGGCCAGCGACGATCGATTTCACTGACGGTCCAGGCCTTGTCGGCGCGGGTTGAGGGGCGCACTTCAATTTTCCCTGCCGAAATCCCGGCATCACGCGCCGTTTTTACCACCGCATCAAACTGCTCAGGCAAAATAGCGACTTTGGCGACGGACTCTTCAGCCATCGACATGGCCTGCATCTTGTGTTCCGCATGCTCATCTGCTGGCTGTTGCGGAATGTTGCGGCTCGCAGGCACAGAGTGGCCCGCATGTTCTCCTGTTTCATCACCGCTCATCGGCACAGCATGACCAGCGTGCTCTCCGGTCTCACTATGAGCTGATAAGGCCGATGGCGTGTGGTGTTCTTCAGAAGAGGGACTCAACAGGGTGTTAACTGAAGGGGTCAGCCAGCCAAAATGGCTGCGCATTGAGGAGATATTCTCGCCAGCCCAGCGTGACCAGGTGAGGCCGGTTGCCGAGAAAAACAGTAATCCCAGTAGCAGAGCGACTCCCAGGGTGCTGTGCCAGTAACGATGCCGCAGCAGGCTCTGGCCGCGTGAGCGGTGGCCCTTTTTGATTTTCTCCGGTGCCCGGCTGGTGGCCCATAACAGCAAACCTCCCAGTGAAGCTACCCATAACCAGCTGGCGGCCAGTTCACTGTAGTTCCTGCCAAACTCGCCCAGCAACAGACTCTGATGCAGATAATCCAGCGTGGTACGTAACGGCAGCACGCCGCTGGTGCCATAGACATTGAGCATCCCGCGGATTTCCAGCGTGTGCGGATCGACAAATACCGCCGTGGTCGCAGAGCCTTTTGTCGGCACAGTGAACATGACGCGAGTCGTTTCACCCGCTGTAGGGGCAGGGCGAAGGGCGGTGATGGTCGCATCCGGGCCAATATATTCCTCCGCCACGCGAACCTGTTCGGCCAGCGTTTTTTCCGGGCCCTGACTGCTGGTATAGAGCTGATGGGAATACAATGCCGCTTCAAGCTGCGGCGTCATAACGTACAGGGCGCCGGTCAGCGCAGCGACAAATATGAACGGGCCGATAAACAAGCCAATATAAAAGTGCAGGCGGCGCAGCAACGGCAGAAGTGCGCTCCGGGATTGTTCGGCGCGTGCAGAGTGCGCCAGGATTTTATCTGACATAATTATTCCATCCGCCGGTGATCAGGCATGAGCAGGTGTCTGCCGTAATGACGGCAGCAGTGTGGTTAAAGCGACACGGGCTCAGTAAACGGGTGGGGCGCGGGGATGGAAAAAACGGGGTATAAACCGCGCCACCACGGGGCGGAACAGCGGCAGGTCGGGCTGTTTGGCGGCCTGAAGGGCCGACCAGAGAGCCGGTAAGTTGGTCAGGTCGAGCGGTAAATGCGCCAGCAGAACACAGTAGCCACAGGCGCTGTCATCCATCATCGACATGGGGTGATGCTGCATTATCCGCGCATGCTCAAGCGGCGACATTGCTGCCATAGCGGCCGGACTTATCTCCTGATGGGAAAGGGCACTATCCGATGATATGCCCCTCTCACCGCTGGCAGCCATGACACCTTCAGCAGGCAGGTTTATCGCATGATGGTGAGTCATGGCCCGGGGGGCTGTCATGCTCATTTCATCGTCGTCGGCCATCGCCATGCCCGACATCATCATGGAATGACGTCCAGCCTCAGTGACCAGGGATTTGGAAATCACCGGGGCAACAAATAACAGCAAAATGGCGCACACTGCCAGCCAGGCCGCGAAGCGGTTGGGTGAGCGGTGCATCTGAATCAGCGACAAACCATAAACATCCTGATTAGCTCTCAACGCCGTGGAGTGTAGCAAAAAAATATTTTTTCCCCGAGGGAATAAAGCCGTTACTGGTTCGTTTTATCTGCTCATTGGCTAAACTTGTGAGCACTCAATATGACCCAATCCACGACAACCCTTCCACGTATCCTGCGCCTGGCGCTGGTAGGAGGGATCCCCCTTTTGCTGGCGCTGCTGTTTTTATGGGCGGGCGGATGGCTTGCGCCCCAGCGTCTTTCCGCCGATAAACTGGTGAACACTCTGCAACACGGGCCGGGAGAAAAACCGGGTTTCAGGCGCAATCATGCTAAAGGTCTGTGCGTGACTGGAGAATTTGAGGCTAACGGCAACCTCAGCTCGCTTTCTCGTGCCGCTCTGTTCGCCGCCGCTACCACTACGCCGGTGACCGGGCGCTTTGCCATTGCTGGCGGTAATGCCGGCGCGCCGGATTACGCTGTTCCCATTCGCAGTATGGCGCTGGCTTTCACTACCGCCTCCGGCCAGCAGTGGCGCACCGGGATGAATGCAATGCCCTTTTTCCCGGTTGCCACGCCGCAGGGTTTTTACGATCAGCTTGTTGCCTCAAAGCCGGACCCCGCAACGGGCAAGCCCGATCCGCAAAAGATGCAGACATTTGCCGCCGCGCATCCTGAAGCGAAAGCATTTGGCGCCTGGGTGAAACAATATGTCCCTTCCGCAAGCTGGGCGGTGGATCGTTACAACAGCCTCAACGCCTTCCGTCTGATCGACAAAAGCGGTCAAAGTCATCTGGTGCGCTGGAGCATGGTGCCGCAGCAAGCCTGGCAATCGCTCTCCCCTCAGGACAAACAGAACAAAGATTTTCTTCAGCAGGATCTGGAAAAACGCCTGGCACAGGGGCCACTGAAGTGGGATCTGGTGTTCACAGTGGCCGCTCAGGGTGATGCCAGCAACGATGCCAGTAAAGTCTGGCCAGCTGACCGCCAGACGCTTACGGCCGGTACTCTGGTCCTGAACCGCACCGTGCCGCAGGAAGGCGGTCCCTGCAATAACATTAATTACGATCCGCTGATCCTGCCGGATGGCATTGCAGCCTCTGACGATCCATTGCTGAACGCGCGATCTGCCGCTTATGCCAAATCATACAATCGCCGTACGCAGGAAGAAGCCCACGGCACATCGGGAGCAACCTTATGAAACAGGTCACCTATTTTCATCCGGCACTCCGCATGCTGCACTGGCTGATGGCGCTGGCTATTCTGGCAATGCTGTTTATTGGCGTGGGGATGGTCTCTACCGTTTCCTCCCTGCATGGCCTGCTGGTGGCTATTCATAAGCCTCTGGGTGTGGCGATCCTGCTGCTGGTAGTGGTGCGGCTGGTGGTACGCTTCACTACGGCGAAACCGCCTTTACCTGACAGCATCCCCGGCCTGCAAAAAGCTGTGGCGCATCTCTCTCACTGGGTACTTTATGCGCTGATCCTGGCGCAACCGCTGATTGGCTGGGCAATGCTGTCGGCGGCAGGATATCCTGTTACTCTGGGGAGTAGGTTTGTACTGCCGCCGATCGCACCGATCAGTAACGATCTTTACGCACTGCTGCGTCCGCTACACACTTGGGTTGCATTGATCCTGTTTATTACGGTGATGATGCATCTGGCCGCTGCGTTGCTCCATGGGTTGATCCTGCGGGACGGCGTGTTCAGCAGTATGACGGGTTCGAAACGCCGGGGATAAGTCGCTATGCCGCCGCTTACAGACCAACAGATCCGGGATGTCCTGCCCCATCTGCAGCGCTTTGCGCTGTGGCTGACCCGCAATCCTCACAGCGCCGAAGATCTGGTGCAGGGCTGCCTGACCAGAGCGCTCAGCCGCTGGTCAGGCTACCGGGGAGAGGAGAGTCTGCGGGCCTGGCTGTTTGCCATTCTTTACCGGCAGTTTATTGACGGTGAGCGGCGGCGCAAACGTTATCAGCGGCTGCTGGGCTTTTTCACGGGTGAGGAACTCTCTGGTGACTCTGCGGAAACGCTGGCGATAGCCGATGAGACCCTGCAACAGTTTGCCCGGCTTTCTGCGGACGCCAGGGCGCTGCTGCTGCTGATAAGCGTGGAGGGGATGAGTTATCAGGAAGCGGCAACCGCCCTGGCTATTCCGGTGGGAACAGTGATGTCACGCCTGTCACGGGCACGTAAACAACTGCATCAGCATCTTGACGGGCAAACGTCTGCCGTCGCATTCAGGAGGATAAAATGAGGGGCCAGCAACCTGATGAAGAGCAACTGCACGCCTGGCTGGATGGCCAGCTTGATGCAGAAACCGCACGATGTGTGGAACGCTGGCTGGCGGAGCATCCTGCAGAAGCGGCGAAAGTGGAAGGCTGGCGGCAGGATGCCAGGCAGCTACGCCTTGCACTTCATCAGCAGCCAGTACCTATGGAAACGCCGCAGCCTTCGCAGCTTCGTCAACGTGTTCGTCAGCAACGGCAGTGGAAAGCTGCCGCAGCGTTTGCGTTGGTCATGACGCTTGGCGTGGGCGGCTGGTCTGGCTGGCAGTTGAAGAATGTGCAGATGGCGCAAACCCGTTTACCGATGGAAGATGCAATGCAGGCCTACAAGCTTTTCGGCAGCGCTACGGCGGCTAATCTGGATGTGGTCTCGGCAGGGGAAGGTGAACTGGCCTCCTGGGTGCAGCGCTATTTTATCAACGGCACGCTGCCGCCCAATCTTGAACAGTTTGGCTACCGGTTGCTGGGTGCAAGACTGATGGCGACCGATAACGGTCCGGCGGCGCTGGTGATGTATCAAAGCCCGGAAGGTACCCGTGTCGCCTGGTATATCCGCCCGATCGAACCCGTTAAGCTGCCTCATGGCGAACGCCGGGCCAGCGACCTGATGGCGCAATACTGGAGTGACAACCACTACAACTATGCGCTGGTTACGCCTTCGGAGGACACGCAGCTTGATGGCATGCGGGAAGCTATCCGGCAGTCAACCAGCTAATGATGCATCTGATATAAGAGGGTAAGGCTGTTTACATTCTGAAGCCTGCCCGGCCAGTCAGGCAGGGATTTCGCAGACGTCAACCCAGGTGGCGTCGGTCAGCTTAGCCAGCGTTTCCGGATCGATGCGTACCGCGCTGTTGATGGAGCCTGCGGCAGGCAACACTTCTTTATAATGCCTTAACGACACATCGCAAAATACCTGCAACGGCGTTTCCAGACCGAAGGGACAAACTCCACCCACCGGATGACCTGTCCAGTTCACCACTTCATCCGTGCTCAGCATGCGTGCTTTGGCACCCAAGGTCGCCTTCAGCTTGCGATTATCCAGTCGGGCATCGCCGCGAGTCACAATCAGGATCACCCGATCTTTCACTTTTAACGACAGCGTTTTGGCAATCTGGCCGGGTTCCACATGGTGGGCGCGGGCTGCCAGCGCAACCGTAGCGGTGCTCTCGCTCAGTTCAATAATGCCAATTTCAGGGGCGCGCTCGGCAAAGAACTGCCGTACAGACTCCAGGCTCATGCTTTTCTCCCACATAACGAAGCGCATAAAGTTGCCACAGAGCAGACTAACTGTAAACGGGAAGGGTGAAATCAGACGGGTTTTAGCGTGCAGTTACCGCAGCGCTGGACATCAGGCAGGCGATAGCGCTGGCAGCAGGTGCGCCGCTGCATTTCACCCTCACGCGGCAGCATAGTACGGTAGAAGGGATTTTCTGATCCGTCGAGCAGGGTTTTAGAGAAGAAGAAGGCGTGTTCCAGTTCGACCCGCAGCGGCTCGCCCAGCAGGGGAGCTATCTCGCCCAGGAACCACCAGACGGAGAAGCCGGTGTTACTCCAGATGAGTTTGCCGTTGATCTCGCCATGCTGCTCAATGCCGCGTACTACCGGGATCAGATGCTGCTGGATCAGGCGATCCATCCGGCGGCGAGGAGAGAGATAACGCGCCTCTTCATCTTCGCGGACGTCAAACCAGAAGGTCGCCGGTCTGCCGGTTTCATGAAATTCAACGTGGCAGTGCTCAGGTGAGCAATCCAGCGCGCGCTCCTCAAGCAGCAGCGCCATCATCATCGGCGGCAGCACAAGGCCGAAGTACCACTGTGCCCAGAGCGACTGCAACGGCTTATGCTCGCGCGGCAGATCGTTCTGCTCACGATAGATAAAATCACCGTATTGTGCATTCAGCCGGGCAAAACTCTCAGCAGCAGACCAGCGATCCAGCGTCATCGTGCTGGCGGGCGCTTCCTCTCCCAGCTTCACGTTTTCCAGAAACCATGCACGGTTTTCACTGAACAGTGCCCGCAGGGAATGCGCCAGCGGACGGCTGCTCTGTAAAAAGATCAGCGGATGTGAACCATACTCAACTGCCTGACGGATGAGAGTAGCCATGAGGTTTCCAGAGTGAATCGAAGTGCAAACGATAATCGTTCTTGATTCTATCTGAGGCGAATTGCACAAACAAGCCTCATTTTGTGTCAGGAGCGATCGGGTGGGGGTGGTTAAGCGACAGGCAAAATGCAGAGAAAAGGTTATTTTTATTTCTTCTATAACAATGCTGGCAAAAATGAGGGGAGGGAAATAAAAGGGATCTCAGCATTAATTCCATGTTTAAGGAATAATGAAGAGTAATATTTTTACGGGCATCATTAAATGGGATACATTTTCAATAACAAGTATCCAACAGAGCGTTATTTTTGATTCAGGTTAATAATGTATTTTTCTGCGTCCGGGCTTCATTAACCCAAACTGCGCCTTTCTTTATGGCATTTGCATTAAAATTAATGATCAGATTAATAAAAGTATTGGCCCGTCCCTGGGCCATAACAAGAAACTACATGGCATCCGCTGGCTGAGCCAGGCTGCCCTTGGCAATATCTTCATAGGAAAGAATAGTATTACGCCCACGATTCTTAGCCAGATATAACGCGCGATCGGCATTAGCCAGCGCACTGTCAAAATCTTCTTCATACAAGGGTGCAAATCCGGCGCTGACCGTGACATGAGTCGCCACCCGATCGTTGAAGCGGTGGGGGATCTCAAGGTTAAGGACATACTGCCGGATACGCTCTGAAAGCCTGCGGGCAATCGACTCATTGACGTTAGTTAACAGCACCAGAAATTCTTCTCCGCCATAGCGCGCCACGATGTCCCTGGAACGCACGGCATCGCGAATGGCGACAGAGACGCGAGCCAGCGCCTGATCGCCCATCGCATGGCCATAGTTGTCGTTATAGGCTTTAAAATGGTCGATATCCAGCAGCAGGACAAAGTGGCTTCCTGCATGATTTTCAAGAATATTTTCCAGCCGGTTTTTTAAACCCCGGCGGTTATAAAGGCCGGTCAGCGGGTCCAGCATACTGAGATCGCTGTAGGTCTCTTTCTCTTCATAAAGCTGGCGCATCAGACGGCGGGTAAACCTGTCGCGGCGACGCTGCATCAGATGGTGCAGCGTAAAGCCTATCAGCGGCAGGGCGATGGTGAACAGAATAAGTATCGTGTTTTGGCCACGATCCAGCAGCAGTACCGCCACCGAGGGCGGTGCCGTATGCAGGCAGAAAGCAAGCAGGTGATCGCCTAACGCAATCGCGCTGATAAAAAAGACGCTTACCAGACTGATCACCAAAAAGCTGCCGTCGAAATAAAACACCGATTCATACTTAAGGTATATTTGCCATGTCCAGAGTAAACCGGTAATGATCGCCACGATATTTAATATCGGAAATTTGCCTGAAGGCTTTAAAAGCATCCACGCCACAATTAAGGCGCAGAATAGCGCAATAATTGCCGTGGGCGGTGAATACTGGAAAGTAGCCATTTTTCCATTGATACCGCATAAACAAAATAAGGACGTTGCTGAGTTTAAAAAAAGAAAGAGCATCAGCGACAGCCGATGCTTGCTGTTAAGCAATTCATCATAACTTTGTAATTTCATTATTTTCTACTCGTGACTGCATTGAAACAAGCCGCACCGCTAACCTGTAGGGTGGACTATTTCGTGCCTGGAATAGTTTCTGTCTGTTATTATTAGTATTTTCTTAATAGTAATCAGTTTCAATCTATCACTTAACATCAGGAGTGTCATCTGCGAGCGCAAAGTTTCAGCAGCGTGACAACAAAAGTGCTGCATACTGATAAATATTCTTATATGCTATTGGGAATCATTATCATTTGAAAAGGTGTGGGTACGGCGATGTTGATAGCAATGATCACCGCATGCGGACTTTGGGGAATAAGCTGGATGTCAGGTAAACGGCTTGATAGCGGCTGGGGAGTGTTGCTGCCCTGTGCAGTGATGCCTCTTATCCCTCTGATGAATCTCTCGTTCTCCAGTTGGAGAGTGGTCATGGTGATTGCTCTTTTAGCCACGTTAGTGATGCTTTTTCACCAACGTCTGCGTCACTATCTGCTGTTACCTTCCTGTCTGGCGCTGGCCGGAGGCGTGGCAGCCATTACCCTGAACTATGGATCGCTATAAATAGGGAGAAAGGGCACTGAAATACGAGAATGAGCAGGGATAGAGAAAGGGACTGGCAAAGCTTAAGAAAAAGAAGCTGTTACGGAAGGTATAAGAGGCAGTAAAGAGGGAAAAACAAGGAGAGTCAACTTGGTGCGAAGAGAGGGACTTGAACCCTCACGTCCGTTAAGACACTAACACCTGAAGCTAGCGCGTCTACCAATTCCGCCACCTTCGCATCCTGTTGAACTTTGTTTATTCATATCACCGCATTGGTGCGAAGGGAGGGACTTGAACCCTCACGTCCGTAAGAACACTAACACCTGAAGCTAGCGCGTCTACCAATTCCGCCACCATCGCTCTAATGCTGCGTAATATGAACAACGTGATTGTTGGTGCGAAGAGAGGGACTTGAACCCTCACGTCCGTTAGGACACTAACACCTGAAGCTAGCGCGTCTACCAATTCCGCCACCTTCGCATACCTTCAATACAGATAAACTGTATTGCAACCACGGAGGCGCATTCTAGAGATTTTCCGGGGGACGTCAACAGTTATTTAGCGCTGTTGCCAGAATCGCTGTAAAAAGTCACATTCTGCGGCTTGAGGTGGGGAATCAGGAACTTGCTGAGTAAAACAGCGGCGATTTTTTCGCCGCTCTCTCTTTAGCGCTTCGCTTTCGCTGCGCGTTGCAGGACAGCACGATACACTTTGAAGCGGCCGTTCTGCACCAGCACTTCATGGCTGCCAAAGGTTTCATCCAGCACCTGCGGATAGGGCAGGAAGGCGTTGGCTACAATGCGCAGTTCGCCGCCCATGTTCAGGTGCTTCGCCGCGCCACGGATCAACGTCTGTGCTGCGTCCAGGCTGGTCTGCATCCCATCGTGGAACGGCGGGTTAGAGATAATCATATCGTAACGGCCATTCACCTCAGAGTAGACGTCACTGGCAAACACTTCGCCTTCCAGGCCGTTAGCCGCCAGCGTAGCTTTACTCGCCTCCACAGCGGCGGCATTAACGTCGGTCATATAGAGACGGACCTTGGGTGAGAAGCTGGCCAGCATGGCAGAGAGCACGCCAGCGCCACAGCCGATATCCAGCACTTTGCCTTTCATATGCGGGCGCAGCGTGGAAAGCAGCAGGTTGCTGCCAGCGTCAAGACCGTCACGGCTGAATACGCCGGGCAACGTTTTAATGGTCAGATGCGCCAGCGGATACTCATCCCAGTAAGCTTCAGCATCAAACGTTGGCTGTTTGTCGAGAGTGCCGTGATAGAGACCACAGCGGCGGGCGCTGTCAATTTTGTTCAGGGTTGCCCAGGATTCAAGCATCTGTTCTGCGCTGCGCACGCCGCTGCGGTTTTCCCCCACCACAAAGATATCGCTTCCCACCGGCAGCAGGGAAAGCAGGTTTTCCAGCTGAAAAAGCGCCTCGGGTTTGTTCTTCGGCCAGAAGTAGACCAGCGTATCGCACCCGGCCACGGTTTCCGCTGTCGCCACCAGCCCATACTGAGCCTGCTCATTCATCGTGCGGCTCAGGATCTGCCAGTGATGATATTGCTGGGTATGTACCCGACTCAATGCGGTGTCCAGTTGGGCGGGCAGGTCATCCTGCAGATCGCCAGCAAACAGTACGCGGCGTTGAGTAAATTCATCACTGTGGCGCAGTATCACTTCACTGGCCGGGCTAAATGCAGACATCGGTGGCTCCTTACGAATCAGAGCGGCGATTATACCCAAATTAGCCGGAGTTGCAGCAAAGCCTGCGGAGAACCTGCATTCCTTTTTATTCAGAGTTGCTCTCACAGGGCATGGCAACGTTGGCGCAGAGGCGATGGGTTTGCTAGCATAGCGTCGCAATCGGGCGACCAGACAGGAATAATGATGTCTTCCAGACGTGACTGGTTATTAGAGCAAATGGGCATCACGCAGTATACGCTGCGGCGTCCGCGCGCCTTGCAGGGGGAAGTTGCGGTTTCTTTACCCGGGCACACGCGCCTGCTGATTGTGGCGGAAGTCCCGCCGCTGTTGACCGATCCTTTGATTCGCGATGTGCTGCAGGCCATGCTGATGCGTGAAGATGAGGTCGCCGTTCTGACCCCTGACCAACTGGCGATGTTGCCAGAGACCCGTTGTGCAAGCTGGTATTTGGGCATTGCGCCCCCGGCTGCACTGAACGGATCGCAGATCGCTTCGCCTGTTCTTGCGGAGCTTTATCATAATGCCGGTGCCAAACGCGCCCTGTGGCAGCAGATTTCTCAACATGAATCAGATTTCTTTACTGACCCCGCAAGATCTTGAGCCAGCGTTTGCCATTGAGCAGCGCAGCCACGCTTTTCCCTGGAGTGAAAAAACCTTTGCCAGCAACCAGGGTGAACGTTATCTGAACTATCAGCTTCGGGTAGACGCACAGATGGCTGGTTTTGCTATCACCCAGGTGGTGCTGGACGAGGCCACGCTGTTTAATCTGGCTGTGGATCCCGCCTTTCAGCGTCGCGGCATCGGGCGTGAACTCCTCGACTATGTGATTGCGGAACTTGAAAGCCGTGGCATCCAGACCCTGTGGCTGGAAGTCAGAGCGTCAAACCGTCCCGCTATTGCGCTCTATGAACAGCTGGATTTCAACGAAGTGTCGGTACGCCGTAATTACTACCCGACGGCGGACGGCAAAGAAGATGCCATTATCATGGCACTGACCCTATAAGGATTGAGTGAGAGATGCTTAAAGAGTGGGATTGGATCTTGTTTGACGCTGACGATACGCTGTTTCATTTCGACGCCTTTGCGGGTTTGCAGCGTCTGTTTCAGCAGTATGACGTGGTCTTCAGTCCTGACGATTACGACGATTATCAGGCGATCAATAAACCGTTGTGGGTGGATTATCAGAATGGCGCCATCAGCGCGCTACAACTGCAACACCAGCGTTTTCAGAGCTGGGCAGAGAAGCTAAAGGTCACGCCGCTGGATCTCAATGACGGGTTTCTTGCCGCTATGGCTGAGTTGTGCGTTCCGCTTGCCGGTGCGGTGAATCTGCTCAATACCCTGAAAGGGAAGGTGAAAATGGGCATTATCACCAATGGTTTCACCGCCCTTCAGCAGGCAAGACTAAAGCGTACAGGTTTCCTGGACTATTTTGATCTGCTGGTGATCTCTGAACAGGTCGGGCATGCCAAGCCGCATCCCGCAATCTTCGACTACGCCCTCAATCAGATGGGCAACCCGCCGCGCAACCGCGTGATGATGGTAGGGGATAATCCGGACTCAGACATTCTTGGCGGCATTAACGCCGGTCTGGCAACCTGCTGGCTGAATGCGGATAACCGTCCGCGACCGGAAGGCCTTCAGCCGACATGGCAGGTTAAAACGCTTCAGGAGCTGGAAGCGATCCTTAAAGCCTGATTCGGGCTGGTAGTCAGAGCTGAGTCTGGCTGATAAAAAAGCTGCTGTAACCTTTGCGGGATAACAGCAGCTTTTGCCGCAAGCTCGTCGCTACTTAGCCAGCTTATCCTCAGTGCGCAGATCAAAATCTGACGCATCGTGGCGCTCGTGCAGCTGTTCGGAAGGCTCGCCAAATGTGCGGTTAACGATGCGGCCACGCTGAACGGCAGGACGCTGTGCCACTTCATCCGCCCAACGCACCAGGTTTTTATAGGAACCTGCGTCCAGGAATTCTGCGGCGTTATACACCATTCCCTTCACCAGCGCGCCGTACCACGGCCAGATAGCGATATCGGCAATGGTGTAATCTTCACCGGCGATATAACGATGTTCCGCCAGCTGCCGGTCCAGCACGTCGAGCTGACGTTTGGCCTCCATGGTGAAGCGGTCAATCGCATACTCGATTTTTACCGGCGCATAGTTATAGAAGTGACCAAAGCCGCCGCCAAGGTAAGGAGCAGAACCCTGTAGCCAGAACAGCCAGTTCAGCGTTTCCGTGCGGCCAGCGGGATCTTTCGGCAGGAAATGACCATATTTTTCTGCCAGGTAAAGCAGGATAGCGCCAGACTCAAACACGCGGGTTGGCGGCGTGGTTGAGCGGTCCAGCAGCGCAGGA
This sequence comes from Erwinia sp. MMLR14_017, assembly GCF_033657285.1. Lineage (NCBI taxonomy): Bacteria > Pseudomonadati > Pseudomonadota > Gammaproteobacteria > Enterobacterales > Erwiniaceae > Erwinia > Erwinia sp. MMLR14_017. Next base: position 374,777 of record NZ_JAWVWP010000001.1, read on the forward strand.
ATTTTGGAGTTAGGGTTCACTTCCACAAAGCCAGAGGAGAACTGATCGCCCTCGCTGATGCGGATCAGATGCGCGTCATACTCTGCATCGTTCACGTTCAGCGCCAGCAGCTCTTCCAGCAGGATAGTTACTTTCTGGCCATTTGGCGTTCCCATGGAATAGAGCTGTAGCGGGTGCTTGCCTACAGGCAAGGTTGCTTCTTGACGCGCACCGGCGGTGGGTCGGTTGATGCTTCCCCAGGTTCCGCCCGCTTCTTTGTTTTCTGACCATACTTTTGCTGGCTGATAATCCGTGTTGCTCATAACCGAAAGTCCTCTTTCTGATAAAATGGCGCATCCTGGAGCAAAGTCCACAGACGTCTCGCCGTTGATGGTCTAAAAATAGCTGCTGTCTCAGCAAAAAACCAAATGCGGTTGTTACACCGGATGTCAGGTATAGCATCGGGCTGTGACCGCCGTTTATCTTTACAGAGCACTCTTAGCAGCCTTAACAGGAACACAGAATGGATGAACACTATCTGGCAGACCTGAAAGAAGCGGGTCTGACCCTGACCGAAGATGGCCGCGTCTGCTGTTACTGGCAGCCCTCTATGCCCGATTATCACGATAACGAATGGGGTAAGCCGGTGGTGGATGACCGCCGCCTGTTCGAAAAGGTTTGTCTGGAAGGTTTTCACTCCGGCATGTCGTGGCAGTTAATCTATAACAAACGGGAGAACTTCCGCCGTGCCTTTAAGGATTTTGATTTCCACGCGGTGGCGCAGTTTACCGATGAAGATGTAGCCAGGCTGATGGAAGATAAAAGTATTGTGCGCAATCGTGCGAAAATTCTCTCCACCATCAATAATGCGCAGCGCGCTCAGGAGCTGATCAAGGAAGCGGGTTCGCTGGCAGCCTGGTTCTGGCAGTTTGAGCCGGCAGCTAAAGATCGACCGCCGGTCGTGGACCTGGCCTGGTGGCAGAGCGCGAAAACCTCGCCCGAATCAATCCGCATGTCGAAAGCGTTGAAAAAGCGAGGCTGGACGTGGGTTGGGCCGGTCACCACCTATTCCCTGATGCAGGCGACAGGCTTGATCAACGACCATATTGCAGGCTGCCAGTGTCGGGAAAAGTTTGAACAGGACAGGGAAACGCTTAACCGTCCTGGCTGAATCCCTTATGCTAACCTCTCCGTCCAGTCATTAAGAGGCCGTGCCAGTGTAGATCCCGAATCCCCGCCGCAAAATGGGTGAAAAAAACCGCAGCTGAGGCCCCGTGCCTTCAGCAGTGCGCGCATTTATGGGGATTACGCGGCGTTCTGCATTGTTTATAACCGCCGGATCGGCGAAAATGCCGGCCATTAATGATTAATCGTCTGTGATACGCCCCGCGCCGTCTGCGCAGCGGCGGCACAGCACCTAACTGAGTTTTTTCATGTCAAATGCACCCTTTATGCAAGAGGTGGCCCGTCGCCGCACTTTTGCCATTATTTCTCACCCGGATGCCGGTAAAACCACTATCACGGAAAAAGTGCTGCTGTTCGGACAGGCTATTCAGACTGCCGGTACGGTAAAAGGGCGTGGCTCTAACCAGCATGCCAAATCGGACTGGATGGAAATGGAAAAGCAGCGTGGGATCTCGATCACGACCTCGGTGATGCAGTTTCCCTACCGCGAAAGTCTGGTAAACCTGCTGGATACGCCGGGGCACGAAGACTTCTCTGAAGATACCTATCGTACCCTGACGGCGGTGGACTGCTGCCTGATGGTGATTGATGCCGCGAAAGGCGTTGAAGATCGTACCCGCAAACTGATGGAAGTGACCCGTCTGCGCGATACGCCAATCCTGACCTTTATGAACAAGCTGGACCGCGATATTCGTGATCCGATGGAAGTGATGGATGAAGTGGAGAGCGAGCTGAAAATTGCCTGTGCGCCCATTACCTGGCCTATTGGCTGCGGCAAGCTCTTTAAGGGCGTCTATCATCTCTACAAAAACGAAACCTACCTTTATCAGACCGGTAAAGGGCACACCATTCAGGAAGTGCGTATTGTAAAAGGTCTGGATAACCCGGATCTCGATAAAGCTATCGGTGAAGAGCTTGCCAGCCAGCTGCGTGAAGAGCTGGAGCTGGTGCAGGGCGCGTCCCATGAGTTCGATAAAGAAGCCTTCCTGGCGGGCAAGCTGACGCCGGTATTCTTCGGCACCGCGCTGGGTAACTTTGGCGTGGACCATATGCTGGATGGCCTGGTTGACTGGGCACCGCCACCCATGCCGCGCCAGACCGATCTGCGTACCGTTACTGCTGCGGATGAGAAGTTCACCGGCTTCGTGTTTAAGATCCAGGCAAACATGGATCCGAAACACCGCGACCGCGTGGCGTTTATGCGCGTGGTTTCCGGCAAATATGAAAAAGGCATGAAGCTGCGTCAGGTTCGTCTGGGCAAAGATGTGGTGATTGCCGATGCGCTCACCTTTATGGCAGGCGACCGTTCGCACGTTGAAGAAGCCTATCCTGGCGATATCATCGGCCTGCATAACCACGGCACCATCCAGATCGGTGATACCTTCACTCAGGGCGAAAACATGAAGTTCACCGGTATCCCGAACTTCGCGCCGGAGCTGTTCCGTCGTATCCGCCTGCGCGATCCGCTCAAGCAGAAGCAACTGCTGAAAGGGCTGGTTCAGCTGTCGGAAGAGGGCGCGGTGCAGGTATTCCGTCCGGTGCATAACAATGACCTGATTGTAGGCGCCGTGGGCGTGCTGCAGTTTGATGTGGTTGTGGCGCGCCTGAAGAGTGAATACAACGTGGAAGCTATCTACGAGTCCGTCAACGTCTCTACCGCGCGCTGGGTGGAGTGCAGTGATGTGAAGAAGTTTGATGAGTTCCAGCGTAAAAACGAAGTGAACCTGGCGCTGGATGGCGGGGATAATCTCACTTACATAGCGCCGACCATGGTTAACCTTAATATCACCCAGGAGCGTTACCCTGAAGTGGTGTTCCGCAAAACGCGCGAACACTAACAGCAGGGAGTTCCTCGTTTGTACTGAGAAAGCGGTGCCCTGCGCATCGCTTTTTTTTCGCCCCCTCTGTCTGGTTCTGTCTGGTCCTGATTATACAGACTGCTCTTAAAAAACCTTCTTATTGCGCATTTATCCATCATATCAACCACAAGCAGCGGTGAAATCCTGATTAGCGTCTATATTGATTTCTAACGGACGCAAAATATGCGGCGCGGTTGCTGCAACGTCTTACCTACTACAGTCACGCCGTTTGTGGCTGAAAGCTCACAGTTGTGAGTGCAATTACATGAAGAAGGAATGATCGATGAATACGACTAAGATGACTAAAACTCTGATGGCTGTACTGGTTGGTTCTGCCCTGGTAAGTGGTGCTGCAATGGCAGAAGACACTACGACCCCTAAAGTGCAGTCCACTACCGACAGCGCGGGTTCAAAAATCGATAGCTCTATGAAAAAAGTCGGTGGGTTCATGGATGACAGCGGCGTGACTGCTAAAGTGAAAGCCGCTCTGGTAGATGACGACGCAATCAAAAGCACAGATATTTCCGTAGAGACCCATTCTGGCGTGGTGACGCTGAGTGGTTTTGTCCCTTCGCAGGATCAGGCCGAAAAGGCTGTAGCGGCGGCGAAAAAAGTTGAAGGCGTTAAGTCTGTAAGCGATAAACTGCATGCTAAAGACAGCACAAAATCGAGCGTAAGCGGTTATGCTGGAGATGCAGCAACGACCAGCGAAATTAAAGCTAAACTATTAGCAGACGACATTGTCCCGTCACGTAATGTGAAAGTGGAAACCACCAACGGTGTGGTTCAGCTCTCCGGAACGGTGAAAAGTCAGGCACAGTCTGAACGTGCCGAAGGGATTGCCAAAGCCATTGATGGCGTGAAAAGCGTTAAAAACGATCTGACTGTGAAGTCATAAAATTGAGACGGGCCGCCCTGGGCGGCCTGAATCGATAGTGTTGAAGACAATAATCGAGTCACGCCGGACAAGGCGGATTTAATAAATCAGACAGCAAGATTTCTACAATAGGGTAAGGAGAAGCTTATGTTTCGTTGGGGCATTATTTTTCTGATTATCGCGCTCATTGCAGCAGCGTTAGGTTTTGGTGGTCTTGCTGGTACAGCCGCATGGGCAGCTAAAATCGTCTTTGTTGTCGGTATCATTATCTTCCTGATCAGCCTGTTCACCGGCCGCAAGAAGTTATAGACCCGAGAATAAAAGCAGCTACAACGGAGGCCAGTCACTGACTGGCCTCCGGCGTTTTAAGGCAAAAATTGTTTAATCGCAAATTACGCCAAACGCTTCCTCTCTTTCCCCTGTATCCTCACCTTATTCCCCCTCATCAGGATACCGACTTTGGGCAGACGCATCCCTGTTACCCTCGGCAACATCGAGCCGCTGGCGTTAACGCCTTTTCGTCCGGGTAAACTCGCCCTGGTGTGCGAAGGCGGTGGGCAGCGCGGTATATTCACCGCTGGCGTGCTGGATGAGTTCCAGCGGGCTAACTTCAATCCCTTCGACCTGATGCTGGGCACCTCTGCGGGCGCACAAAATTTATCAGCGTATATCTGCGGTCAGCCGGGTTATGCCCGCCGGGTCATTACGCGCTATACAACCAGTAAACTCTTTTTCGATCCGCTGCGTTTTGTGCGTGGTGGCCATTTGATCGATCTTGACTGGCTGGTAGATGTCACCGCGCAGGAGTTTCCGTTGGCGATGGAAGCGGCGGAGAAGATGTTCGCTTCCGGCCGGGAATTTTATATGTGCGCCTGCCGCAGCGATGACTATTCGCCAGGCTATTTTGCCCCGACAGCGGCGAACTGGCTGAACATCATCAAGGCTTCCAGCGCCATCCCTGGGTTTTACCGTCCCGGCGTGGATCTGGAAGGGATCAGCTATCTGGATGGCGGCATCAGCGATGCCATTCCGGTACGGGAAGCGGCGCGCCGGGGGGCCGAAACTATCGTGGTTATTCGTACCGTACCGTCACAGATGACCTACACGCCGCAGTGGTTGAAGCGAATTGAGCGCTGGCTTACGGATAGCGCGCTGCAGCCGCTGGTGAATATCATGCATCTGCATGAAGAGAGCTATCGGGCCACGCAGGCGTTTATTGATAACCCGCCGGGTAAGCTGAATATCATTGAGATCTTCCCGCCGCATGCGCTCGCCAGCATGGCGCTGGGCAGCCGCGTAGCGTCGCTGAACCAGGATTATCATCTGGGTCGTCGCTGCGGGCGTTATTTCCTGGCTACACTGGGTCAATGGCTGAATGAGAACAATACGCTGACCAGCCAGAAGCCGGTGATCCCGCCTGCACCGGTGGCGAATGAGCCGGTGCGTGATGGCGTTATTCTGGATCCGCTGGCGGGAAACGATGCTGATTATGATGAGGGTTCGCTGGCATGACTCCGGGATTTGTTGATACGCACTGTCATTTTGATTTCGATCCATTTCGCGGATGCGAGGAGGAGAGCCTGAAGCTCGCTTCCGCCGCTGGCGTGGAGAAAATCATTGTGGTTGGCGTCTCAGCAGACCGGTTTGCCGGCGTGATGGCGCTGGCGGAACGCTGGCCGCCTCTCTACGCCGCGCTGGGCACGCATCCCATGGCGATCGCTCAACATCATGAATCGCACCTTGAGCAGCTTGAAAGTTGGTTAAAGCAGAAGCCGGAAAAGCTGGTGGCGATCGGTGAAATTGGCCTGGATCTCTTTATTGAAGATCCTCAGTTCGACAGGCAGGAGCAGCTGTTGGATGCCCAGCTACGGCTGGCAAAACGCTATGACCTGCCGGTGATCCTTCATTCCCGCCGTACTCATGACAAATTAGCGCAGCATCTCAAGCGTCTGGCGCTGCCGCGTCGCGGCGTAGTACATGGTTTTGCCGGCAGCGAACAGCAGGCGCTGGCGTTTATCCGTGCGGGATACGCCATCGGCGTGGGCGGCACTATTACCTACGAACGCGCCAGTAAAACCCGCAACACAATTTCCCGGCTTCCCCTCTCTTCCTTACTGCTGGAAACGGATTCGCCCGATATGCCGCTACAGGGCTTTCAGGGGCAGGCGAACCGCCCTGAGCGCGTGAAAAACGTCTGGCAAAGCCTCTGTGAACTGCGGGAAGAATCTCCGCAGGAGATTGCCGAAACCCTCCGTGAGAACACCCGCACCCTTTTTAATCTCTGAGTAGCTAAACTCTTCAATCAGACTGGCTGACAAGCGCGCTGCGCGAGGTAACATTTGCCTCTGCCACACTGTGCTAAAAATGTTATTATTATAACATTCCTTGATGAAGCCCCGTTTCAGCCCGTTTTTCAGACGGTTCAGGGTGCCGGACAGGTAAAGAGAGCGGATTTTATGTGATATTAGTCACATTAAAAGGGTTGTTCTTGCAGTGTTATTTCTGTAGATCGTGAATTTCATCACGGAAGGGGACTGCCTTTTCCGTTATTATTTTAACATTCCCGCCCGGTAAACGGGCGCTGGCGGCAAGGATCCCGGTTTTCGCTTGCGCGAAACGGGCAAGCCGCCTGAACAATGCCTGGAGAACACTATGACCGACGTCACCGCAGCTGCCGTACGCGCGCTCAAACTCATGGATTTAACTACTCTGAATGACGATGACACCGACGAGAAAGTGATCGCTCTGTGCCATCAGGCTAAATCCCCGGCGGGTAATACCGCTGCAATTTGCATCTATCCACGCTTTATCCCGATTGCGCGCAAAACGCTGCGTGAGCAGGGGACGCCAGATATCCGCATCGCCACTGTGACCAACTTCCCGCACGGTAACGACGATAAAGAAATTGCGCTGGCAGAAACCCATGCCGCCATCGCTTATGGCGCTGATGAGGTGGATGTGGTGTTCCCTTATCGTGCCTTAATGGCCGGTAATGAAGATATTGGTTATGACATCGTCAGCGCCTGCAAAGAGGCCTGCGAAGATTCAGACGTTCTGCTGAAAGTGATTATTGAAACCGGCGAGTTAAAAGATCCTGAACTGATCCGCAAAGCGTCCGAAATCGCTATCAAAGCGGGTGCCGATTTTATCAAGACCTCAACGGGGAAAGTGCCGGTTAACGCCACACCGGAAGTCGCTGAGATCATGCTGAACGTCATTGCTGAAATGGGCGTCAAGCATCAGGTTGGCTTTAAACCTGCTGGTGGCGTACGCACGGCCGAAGATGCGGCTATTTACCTGAAGCTGGCCGATGACATTCTGGGTAGTGACTGGGCTGATGCGCGTCATTTCCGTTTTGGTGCTTCCAGCCTGTTAGCCAGCCTGCTGACGGCTGCCGGCCATAGCGGCGCAAAAAGTGATTCAGCTTACTGAGTGCAGGGCGAGCTTTTCGCCCTTGTAACTGGCATCAGGGCGGCAGATCTGCCGTCCTCATCAAAGATAAACCCCAGGGGGCAACGTGTTCCTGCCACAAGAAATCATTCGTAAAAAAAGAGACGGCCTGGCGCTGAGCGAAGAAGAGATCCGTTTCTTCATCAACGGTGTACGTGATAATACCGTTTCCGAAGGGCAAATCGCTGCGCTGGCGATGACCATCTATTTCCACGATATGTCATTGCAGGAGCGGGTGGCGCTGACCATGGCCATGCGTGATTCCGGGTCGGTACTCAACTGGCAGGCGCTTAACCTCAATGGTCCGGTGGTGGACAAACACTCCACCGGTGGCGTGGGCGATGTGACCTCGCTGATGCTGGGGCCGATGGTGGCCGCTTGTGGCGGCTACGTGCCGATGATTTCAGGCCGGGGGCTGGGCCATACCGGCGGCACGCTGGATAAGCTGGAAGCGATCCCCGGATTTGATATTTTTCCTGATGATGCAACCTTCCGACAGATCATCAAAGAGGTGGGCGTAGCGATTATTGGTCAGACTAACTCGCTGGCCCCTGCCGATAAGCGTTTTTACGCTACCCGTGATATCACCGCAACGGTTGATTCCATCCCGCTTATTACCGCTTCTATCCTGGCGAAAAAGCTGGCGGAAGGGCTGGATGCGCTGGTGATGGATGTCAAAGTAGGCTCGGGCGCCTTTATGCCGACCTTTGAGCAGTCTGAGCTGCTGGCTCGCTCCATTGTGGGCGTGGCAAACGGCGCGGGCTGCAAAACTACTGCCCTGCTGACCGATATGAATCAGGTGCTGGCCTCCACGGCCGGTAACGCGCTGGAAGTGCGTGAAGCGGTTAACTTCCTGACCGGGAAATACCGCAACCCACGTCTGCTGGAGGTCACGCTGGCTCTGAGTGCAGAGATGCTGGTTTCCGGCGGGCTGGCAACCGACACGGCGGAAGCCACCCGCAAACTCCAGGCAGTGCTGGACAACGGCAAAGCCGCAGAATGTTTCGCGAAGATGGTGGCAGCGCAGAAAGGTCCGGCTGACTTTATTGACAACATGGATCGCTACCTGCCTGCGCCGATGCTCAGCAAAGCGCTCTATGCCGAAAAACCGGGCATTATCAGTGGTATGGATACCAGGGCATTAGGGATGGCAGTAGTGTCGATGGGCGGCGGTCGCCGTCAGGCCAGTGACCAGATTGACTACAGCGTTGGCTTAAGCGAGATGGCGCAGCTGGGCGACGTGGCCGACAGCCAGCGTCCGCTGGCCGTAATCCATGCTGCAACAGAAGCAGACTGGCAGGAAGCGGCGCTGGCCGTCACACGCGCCATCACACTTAGTGAAACGGCACCGCAGGAGACGCCCGTTATCTATCGCAGAATTACCGGATAAGCGTCATACTGTTCCGATCGATAAAATTTAAGCTCATCGCGTAACAGACGCAGGAGATCAGAATGAAACGTGCATTTATTATGGTGCTTGATTCCTTCGGGATCGGCTCCAGCAAAGACGCCGACAAATTTGGTGATCATGGTTCGGATACTCTCGGACACATTGCCGAGGCGTGCTTCAAGGGTGAAGCTGACAAAGGCCGAAAAGGGCCGCTGCATGTGCCGAATCTCACCGCATTAGGCCTGGGCAAAGCCGCAGAAGAGTCTACGGGTAAATTCCCCGCCGGACTGGACGAGAACGCCGAGATTATCGGGGCTTACGCCTACGCCAGCGAACTCTCTTCCGGCAAAGACACGCCGTCGGGCCACTGGGAAATTGCCGGTGTTCCTGTGCTGTTTGACTGGGGCTACTTCAGTGACAAAGAGAACAGCTTCCCGCAGGAGCTGTTAGATCTGCTGGTAGAGAAAGCGGATTTGCCGGGCTATCTGGGAAACTGCCACTCCTCCGGCACGGTGATCCTTGACCAACTGGGTGAAGAGCATATGAAAACCGGCAAGCCGATTTTCTATACCTCTGCCGACTCAGTGTTCCAGATTGCCTGCCACGAAGAGACTTTCGGACTGGAACGCCTCTATAAGTTGTGTGAAATCGCCCGTGAGGCCCTGACCGAAGGCGGCTATAACATTGGCCGCGTGATTGCCCGTCCGTTTGTGGGTGATAAAGCCGGAAACTTCGAACGTACCGGGAATCGTCACGATCTCGCCGTTGAGCCGCCTTCGCCGACCATTTTGAAAAAGCTGGTAGAGGAGCAGAACGGTCAGGTCATTTCGGTGGGGAAAATTGCGGATATCTATGCACACGTCGGCATCACCAAAAAAGTGAAGGCGACCGGGCTGGATGCGCTGTTTGACGCCACGATTGAAGAGATGAAAATCGCACCGGACAACAGCATAGTTTTCACTAACTTTGTGGATTTCGACTCCACCTGGGGCCACCGTCGCGACGTGCCGGGTTACGCGGGTGGGCTGGAGCTGTTCGACCGCCGTTTGCCGGAGCTGATGGCTTTGGTGAAAGAGGGCGATCTTCTGATCCTCACCGCTGACCACGGCTGTGACCCAACCTGGGAAGGGACCGAACATACACGCGAGCATATTCCGGTGCTGATGTATGGACCAGGCGTGAAGCCAGGCTCGCTGGGTTATCGCGAGACCTTCGCCGATATTGGCCAAACCATTGCCCACTATTTTGGCCTTTCCGATATGGAATATGGCAAAAGCATGCTGTAATCAGCGAAAACGTAACCGGCCAGCGCACCGACGCTGGCAAGACTTAAAAAGGATGAATGATGGCTACGCCTCATATTAATGCAGAAATGGGTGACTTCGCTGATGTGGTTCTGATGCCGGGCGATCCGCTGCGTGCTAAACACATTGCAGAAACCTTCCTGCAGGACGCGGTAGAAGTGAACAACGTGCGTGGCATGCTGGGCTACACCGGCACCTATAAAGGCCGCAAAATCTCCGTAATGGGCCACGGTATGGGTATCCCATCCTGCTCCATCTACGCGAAAGAGCTGATCACCGATTTTGGCGTGAAAAAAATCATTCGCGTAGGCTCCTGTGGCGCGGTACGTGCTGATGTCAAACTGCGTGATGTGGTGATTGGCATGGGCGCATCAACCGACTCCAAAGTGAACCGCATGCGCTTCAAGGATCATGACTTTGCCGCCATTGCTGATTTTGAGATGGTGCGTAACGCGGTGGATGCAGCCAAAGCGCTGGGCGTGAGCGCCCGTGTGGGTAACATCTTTTCTGCCGATCTGTTCTACACGCCAGATCCGCAGATGTTTGATGTTATGGAGAAATACGGCATTCTGGGTGTGGAAATGGAAGCGGCTGGCATCTACGGCGTGGCCGCAGAATTTGGTGCGAAAGCGCTGGCTATCTGTACCGTTTCTGACCATATCCGCAGCGGTGAGCAGACTACCGCCGCTGAACGGCAGACCACCTTCAGCGAAATGATTGAGATTGCGCTGGAGTCCGTGCTGCTGGGCGACAAAGCCTGATTAAGCTGTAAAACTGGCCGGGCAATCCGGCCAGAATTGGCCTCTCAGACCTGCCCGCTTATCTGTTGATATCTCAGCGCGTCGCCGCTTATCTTTGCTTTATTTCAATGGGTTAAGTTATAAGGATCTGTTCACCGCGCCCAGTCAGGGTTTGTTCGCTGGCGAAGTGGCCTCTTCGCTCGTCTCATCATCATCTTCTTTAACCGGATTATTGGCCGTCAGCAGGAAGGGCGACTGCTGCCAGCGGGTGCGGCGGTCGCGCAGCAGGGTTCGGCTCAGGATAATACCGATAGCCAGCGCCAGCAGCATCATCAGCCGCAGGATGTTGGTGGTGTTATCTACCTGCTTGGATTCCGTTACCAGCACATGCGTATCCAGCGTTACACGCAGGAAACCGCGCGGGCCTTCTGCGCTGTCCAGCGACTGCACCAGCTGATGGTTGAAGTAGCTGCCTGCACGCTGTCCATCCAGCGCCAGCCGGTCGCGCACGTTAATGGTTTCGCCACTGTGGGCTAAAAGCGTGCCGTCATCGTCATAAACCGAGGCATCCAGAATACGGCTGTCACGGGTCAGCTGACTGATGATATCGCTGATCTGCTGATGATTGTCATCGCTATTTTCCATCAGCGGCGTCAGGCTGAAGGCCACCTGCCGCGCAAGGGTGCGGGCCAGCTCATCCACCTGCTCAGAACGTGCCATCTGATGGCTGAGGCTGAACCAGGAGGCACCCTGCATCAATACCACCAGTAAGGTTAGGCAGACCAGTACTATTACCGTACGATGCAGACGAAATTTTAGTTTGGCCTTTGCCATCTTTACCCTTCACGCTTAACTAACTACCCTGGCTCTTAGCTTTATGTTGCCAGAAGCGGGGCTGACAAGGTAGCCTCTTGCGTGGTTAATATGTCCCTACAGGAGCTGTAATGCCAAATAGTCTGACCTGGTGCGATCTGCCCTCCGATATCTCTCTCTGGCCGGGTTTACCTCTCTCTCTCAGTGGCGATGAAGTGATGCCGCTGGACTACCGCGCTGGCCGCACCGGCTGGCTTCTGTACGGGCGCGAACTCACGAAAGAGAGCCTGACAAAGCTTCAGCATCAGTTAGGTGCGGCGATGGTGATTGTCAGCGCCTGGCGCGTTGAAGAGTATCACGTGGTGCGCCTGGCCGGTTCTCTCACGCCACGGGCTATGCAACTGGCTCACGAGGCTGGGTTAGATGTGGCGCCGCTGGGCAAGATCCCGCATCTGAAAACGCCGGGCCTGCTGGTGATGGATATGGACTCCACGGCAATTGAAGTTGAATGCATTGATGAAATAGCCAAACTCGCTGGCTGCGGTGAGCAGGTGGCAGAGGTGACGGAGCGGGCAATGCGCGGAGAGCTGGATTTCGCCGCCAGCCTGCGCCAGCGGGTCGCCACGCTGAAAGATGCAGATGCCACTATCCTTAGTACAGTGCGTGATGCGCTGCCGCTGATGCCTGGCCTGACCGAGCTGGTGCACAAGTTGCAGGCGCTGGGCTGGCATGTGGCGATTGCTTCCGGTGGCTTTACTTTCTTTGCCGAGTACCTACGGGATAAGCTGCACCTCTCTGCGATTGCCGCCAACGTGCTGGAAATTCGCGACGGTAAGCTGACCGGCGAAGTATTGGGCGATATCGTTGATGCAAAATATAAAGCGGATACGCTGCATAAGCTGGCAAAACGCTTTGAAATTGCAGCCGATCAAACCGTCGCCATTGGTGATGGCGCCAACGATTTACTGATGATTAAGGCTTCCAGTCTGGGCATTGCCTATCACGCCAAGCCGAAAGTTAATGAACAAACCGAAGTGATCATCCGCCATGCGGATTTAATGGGCGTGTTCTGCATTCTCAGCGGCAGCCTGATCCACGAAGAACGTTAAGGAACCGATTTGGCCAAAGCGGCAAAACGCGCCTTTGTTTGTAACGAATGCGGCGCCGATTATCCACGCTGGCAGGGGCAATGCAGCGCCTGTCAAGCCTGGAACACCATTACGGAAGTGCGTTTAGCAGCTTCTCCTGTTGTGGCGCGTAACGAGCGCCTCTCCGGCTATGCGGGCAGCGCAGGCCCCAGCCGTGTGCAGAAGCTTTCTGAAATCAGCCTTGAAGCACTTCCGCGCTTTTCTACCGGCTTTAAAGAGTTTGACCGCGTGCTGGGCGGCGGCGTGGTGCCGGGCAGTGCAATTCTGATCGGGGGAAGTCCCGGTGCAGGAAAAAGTACCCTGCTGCTGCAAACCCTGTGCAAACTCGCCGAGGGCATGAAAACGCTCTACGTCACCGGCGAAGAGTCGCTTCAGCAGGTGGCGATGCGCGCGCACCGTCTGGGCCTGCCGACGGCAAACCTTAATATGCTTTCGGAAACCAGCATCGAGCAGATCTGTCAGATCGCCGAGCAGGAAGAGCCGAGGCTGATGGTGATCGACTCCATTCAGGTGATGCATATGGCCGATATCCAGTCGTCGCCAGGCAGCGTGGCGCAGGTGCGCGAAACGGCTGCGTATCTGACCCGCTTTGCAAAAACCCGTGGCGTGGCGATCGTGATGGTGGGTCACGTCACGAAAGATGGCTCGCTGGCCGGGCCGAAGGTGCTTGAGCACTGCATCGACTGCTCCGTGCTGCTGGATGGCGATGCGGATTCCCGCTTCCGTACGCTGCGCAGCCATAAAAACCGCTTTGGTGCGGTGAATGAGCTGGGTGTATTCGCCATGACGGAGCAGGGGCTGCGGGAAGTCAGCAATCCTTCAGCTATTTTCCTCAGCCGTGGCGAGGAGGTGACTTCCGGCAGCTCGGTGATGGTGCTGTGGGAGGGAACGCGCCCGCTGCTGGTGGAGATCCAGGCGCTGGTAGATCATTCTATGATGGGCAATCCCAGACGCGTAGCGGTGGGGCTTGAGCAGAACCGCCTGGCGATCCTGCTGGCGGTGCTGCACCGTCACGGCGGCCTGCAAATGGCCGATCAGGATGTGTTTGTGAACGTGGTCGGCGGCGTCAAGGTCACGGAGACCAGTGCCGATCTGGCGCTGATGCTGTCGATGGTCTCCAGCCTGCGCGATCGCCCTTTACCTCAGGATCTGGTGGTATTTGGCGAGGTGGGGCTGGCAGGCGAGATCCGCCCGGTGCCGAGCGGGCAGGAGCGAATCTCTGAAGCGGCGAAGCACGGCTTCCGTCGTGCCATCGTACCGGCTGCTAACGTGCCGAAAAAACCGCCGGAGAATATGAAGGTCTATGGCGTGAAAAAACTGGCCGATGCGCTGGCAATCCTGGAAGATCTTTAAGGGTTACGGCCTGTGTTGGCCGGAGCCTGACCCGGCTTAACATTATCTTATTGAAGCGCATTTTCATCATAGTGGCGGACGCGGTTCCGCCCGTTATGCAGGAGGCATTTGATGTCGACGTTCGATTATCTCAAGACCGCTATCCGCCAGCAGGGGTGTACGCTGCAGCAGGTTGCGGATGCCAGCGGCATGACCAAAGGCTATCTCAGCCAGCTCCTTAACGCCAAAATCAAAAGTCCCAGCGCACAGAAGCTGGAAGCCCTGCACCGTTTTCTGGGGCTGGAGTTTCCCCGCCGCGAAAAAACCATCGGTGTGGTGTTCGGGAAATTCTATCCGCTGCATACCGGCCATATCTATCTGATCCAGCGCGCCTGTAGCCAGGTTGACGAGCTGCATATCATCATGGGCTATGATGAGGCGCGTGACCGCCAGCTGTTTGAAGCCAGCGCCATGTCGCAACAGCCCACCATCAGCGACCGCTTGCGCTGGCTGCTACAGACGTTCAAATACCAGAAGAACATTCGTATCCATTCGTTTAACGAAGAGGGCATGGAGCCTTATCCGCACGGCTGGGATGTCTGGAGCCGGGGCATCAACGATTTTATGGAAAATCACGGTATCGTGCCGAACCGGGTTTATACCAGCGAAGAGCTTGATGCGCCGCAATATCAGCAACATCTGGGGATCGAGGCGGTGGTTATCGATCCCAAACGATCTTTTATGAGCATCAGCGGCGCGCAAATTCGTCAGGACCCGTTCCGCTACTGGGAATATATTCCCACCGAGGTCAAGCCGTTCTTTGTGCGTACGGTGGCAATTCTGGGCGGCGAGTCGAGCGGAAAATCAACGCTGGTCAATAAGTTAGCGAATATCTTCAATACAACCAGCGCATGGGAATTTGGCCGTGATTATGTCTTCTCGCATCTTGGCGGCGATGAGATGGCACTGCAATATTCCGACTACGATAAGATCGCGCTGGGCCAGGCGCAGTACATCGATTTTGCGGTGAAGTACGCCAATAAAGTTGCCTTTATCGATACCGATTTCGTCACTACCCAGGCGTTCTGCAAGAAATATGAGGGGCGTGAGCACCCGTTTGTGCAGGCACTGATTGATGAGTATCGCTTTGATCTGGTGATTTTGGTGGAGAACAACGTGCCGTGGGTAGCGGATGGCCTGCGCAGCCTGGGCAGCTCGGTGGACCGCAAAGAGTTTCAGACGCTGCTGGTGTCGATGCTGGAAGAGAACAACATCAGCTATGTGCACGTTGAGCAGGATAGCTACGATGAGCGCTTCCTGCGCTGCGTCGAGCTGGTAAAGGAGATGCTGGGCGCTTAAGGATCTGAGGCCTGGCGGCAAGGCGCTTTGTTTTTTGTTCTGCCGCTTGTATCAGGCAGAAGAGATTTCTGGGACATAGCAAGTTGTCTCTGTGTTCGGGTGTTAAGGTCAGGAAGAGTGGGCTGAACACAAAGACGCCGTGAACCCATCCGTGGGGGCTGCGAAGCGGCGTCCATGCCGCTTAGCCTTTGCTTATCAGCCCACTCTCCCTTCCCCATAGCCATGGTGTTGCCTGTTAAAGAAAACCAACTTCTAAATCCAAATCCAAATCCAAATCCAAATCCAAAAAATTATTGTCAATGCCAATGGCAGCGTCGAATTTTATTTTGACCCATGTGAGCAAAAAACTTAATGGCAACTCTGAATATTCGGGGTGGCCCCATAGAGCGCATTAGCCGAGTATATGCCGCAGGGATGCGGCATCCAGGTTGGCGCTAATACTGCACTGAATAGCAAGGTTAACATCTTGCACCACGACGTCTCGGATAACGTGCTCTATGGTGACGCCTTCCACCGCAGCCGGTTTTGAACTGTGTGAACACTGAATTAAATGACATGGTGACGCCCTGCACCAGACCTGGTTTTAACTTTGCTGGCCCATAACCAGGCCATGTATCCCTGACACTCTAGTAAACCATCACCACTTTCCCACGCATATGGCCTTCCAGCACCAGCTGATGGGCTTCAGTCAGGGTTTCCACGCTCAGCCCCTGTAACGTTTTGTTCAGCGTGGTAGTGATTTTCCCTGCATCCAGCAGCTTCGCCGTGGCATCCAGAATCTCTCCCTGACGGGCGATATCCGGCGTGTTATACATGCTGCGGGTATACATAAACTCGAAATGCAGCGCAGCACTTTTCAGCTTCAGCTCATTCATCTCCAGCGGCTTTTCATTCTCTACGATGGTGCAGATATGCCCCTGAGGCGCAATCAGTTTTGCCATCGTTTCCCAGTGACCATCGGTGTCATTCAGGCAGAAAATGTAATCGACCTGCTTCAGACCGTGCTTCTCCAGCTCCCCGGCCATATCTTTGTAATCGATCACCAGGTCCGCGCCGCGATCCTTACACCACTGTACGGAGTCCGGACGGGAAGCGGTGGCAATGACCTTTACTTTGCTGTGCAGTTTAGCAAACGGGATAGCCAGCGAGCCTACGCCGCCTGCGCCGCCAACAATCAGTAAGGTTTTCCCTTCTTCCACCTTATCAAGCTGCAGGCGGTCAAACAGGCCTTCCCAGGCGGTCAGAGCCGTCAGCGGGATTGCCGCCGCTTCCGCCCAGCTCAGCGAGGCAGGTTTGTGGCCGGTAATGCGGGCATCGATCAGCTGATGCGTGGTATTGCTGCCCGGACGGGTAATATCCCCTGCGTAATAGACTTCGTCCCCAGCCTTAAAGCCGCTGACTTTGCTGCCCACTTCCAGCACCACGCCGCTGGCATCCCAGCCGAGGATGCGGGGCTGCTGCAGGCCACTCTTTTGCGCGCCTTTGTGGACTTTGGTATCGACTGGATTGACCGAAGCGGCTTTGACTTCGACCAGCAGATCGTATTCGCCCGGTGTCGGTTTTTCCGGCTGAATTTCAATAAATTGCTGCGGTTTTTCTGGATTGATAGCAATCGCTTTAATACTCATGGCGCATCTCCTTTAAGGTGTGATATTCAGTGTAGAAGCTAAGCGGACTAATGATAAGCCGTACAATAACTAACGAAGTGTTCGTTTCAGGTGAACAATTATGTTTAAACAGCTGCAGGATATGGCCCTGTTTGCGTTGGTGGCCGAATGTGGCAGCTTTACCGGGGCAGCAAAGCGCGCCGGATTACCCAAGTCCAGTGTCAGCCAGCGCATCAGTCAGCTTGAGCAGGCTCTCGGCATTCGCCTGATCAACCGGACTACACGGCAGCTTAATCTGACCTTTGCCGGCGAACGCTACCTGGTGCACTGCCAGGAGATGATGCAGGCCAGCGAGCGCGCCAACATGGCAATACAACGTCTGCGGGATAACCCCAGCGGACGTCTGCGCATTACCTCTCCGGCGGGGATTGGTGCCACGCTGCTGGCGCGCTTCAATGCGGCTTTTCAGCAGGAATATCCGGACGTCACGCTTGAAGTTTCCGTCTCTGATGAGGTGCGGGATCTGGTGCAGGAGGGCTACGATGTGGCGCTGCGTACCGGGCAGCCGCAGGACTCATCGCTGATTGGACGGCGCATCGGCTACTGCGAAAGGCTGCTGGTGGCCTCAAAAGGTTATCTGGATAAACATGAAGCGTTAACCCATCCGCAGCAGCTTTCAACGCATCGTTGCATTGCCCATCGGGCATGGAGCGAGTGGTTACTGAAGCGGGAAGAGGAGTATTACCGCTGGCTGCTGCCGCCCATCCATATGACCGATAACCTGGTTTATGCACGCGAGTGCGCGTTGGGCGATGCAGGTATCACCCTGCTGCCGAGATTTCTTACCGACGATATTGTAGCGGACGGGAGATTGGTGCAGGTATTGCCGGAATGGCAGGTAGAAGGCAACGAGCTGTGGCTGGTCTACCCAAGCCGCAAGCTGAACTCGCCCGCGCTGGCACGCTTTATCGATTTCGCCTTGCAGTCACCCATTTTCCGGGAATTTTATCAATAGGCAGGGAAGCGGGAAACAGAGCAGGGCGAAGAGAGCGCCCTGCCAGAAACGTTAAGGGCGACTCGCTTCGCCCTTTTCATTACTTGGTCATGCGCTTGTACTTGATGCGTTTTGGCTCCAGCGCTTCGGCGCCCAGCGTACGCTTCTTGTACTCTTCATATTCGGTAAAGTTACCCTCGAAGAACTCGATCTTGCCTTCATCCTGATAGTCGAGGATATGGGTAGCGATACGGTCAAGGAACCAACGGTCATGCGAGATAACCATCGCACAGCCGGGGAACTCCAGCAGGGCGTTTTCCAGCGCTCGCAGGGTTTCGATATCCAGGTCGTTGGTAGGTTCATCCAGCAGCAGCATGTTGCCGCCAACCTGCAGCAGCTTAGCCAGATGCAGACGGCCACGCTCGCCACCAGAAAGCTCGCCAACGCGCTTGCCCTGATCCACGCCTTTAAAGTTGAAGCGGCCCACGTAGGCGCGGCTTGGCATCTCGGTATTGCCGATACGCATAATATCCTGGCCGCCCGAAACCTCTTCCCATACTGTTTTGCTGTTATCCATGCTGTCGCGGAACTGATCGACAGAGGCGAGCTTTACAGTATCGCCCAGTACGATGCTGCCGGAATCAGGCTCTTCCTGACCAGACATCATGCGGAACAGCGTGGATTTACCGGCGCCGTTCGGACCGATAATCCCGACGATGGCCCCTTTCGGCACCGAGAAGGTCAGATCGTCAATCAGTAAGCGGTCGCCGTAAGACTTACGCAGATTGCTGACTTCCACCACTTTATCGCCCAGACGTGCGCCTGGTGGAATAAACAGTTCGTTGGTTTCGTTACGCTTCTGGTAATCGGTGTTGTTCAGCTCTTCAAAGCGTGCCAGACGGGCTTTGCCCTTAGACTGACGGCCTTTCGCACCCTGACGCACCCACTCCAGCTCTTTCTCAATGGATTTGCGGCGGGCGGCTTCGCTTGACGCTTCCTGCGCCAGACGAGCATCTTTCTGCTCCAGCCAGGAAGAGTAGTTGCCTTCCCACGGAATGCCCTCACCACGGTCCAGCTCCAGGATCCAGCCCGCCACGTTATCAAGGAAGTAACGGTCGTGGGTAATCGCCACCACGGTGCCTTCGAAGTCGTGCAGGAAGCGCTCCAGCCAGGCCACGGATTCTGCATCCAGGTGGTTGGTCGGTTCGTCCAGCAGCAGCATGTCCGGTTTTTCCAGCAGCAGGCGGCAGAGCGCAACGCGGCGGCGTTCACCACCGGAGAGGTTAGCCACTTTTGCATCCCAGTCTGGCAGACGCAGCGCATCGGCTGCGCGTTCCAGTTGGGTGTTCAGATTGTGGCCATCATGGGCCTGGATAATCTCTTCCAGCCGACCCTGTTCTGCGGCCAGCTTGTCGAAGTCCGCATCCTCTTCAGCGTAGAGTGCGTACACTTCATCCAGACGCTTCAGCGCGCCAACCACTTCCGCCAGCGCTTCCTCAACGGATTCACGGACGGTGTGCTCCAGGTTCAGCTGTGGCTCCTGCGGCAGGTAACCGATTTTCAGGCCAGGCTGCGGACGCGCTTCCCCTTCGATATCTTTATCGATGCCCGCCATGATGCGCAGCAGGGTGGATTTACCTGCGCCATTCAGACCCAGCACGCCGATTTTGGCGCCCGGGAAAAAGCTCAGGGAGATGTTTTTCAGGATATGACGCTTCGGCGGGACGACTTTGCCGACGCGATGCATGCTATAGACGAATTGAGCCACGTAGGATGAGCCTCTTGGTGTCTGTGTGTTAATTGGGGCAGCGGGTGCCCACTCAGATAGCGAAGTTTAACTGGTTTCGGCAGGTAATCACAGCCATCCACCGCGGATTATGCCGATATCCGTCATACTTCCCGCCGCAAATCCGTTGCCTGCATGCGCACCATTCTGCCGCTGACTTAAGTAAACTTTCGGGAGGTTGCCTGCTGGCTCTCTTTCTGCCGCGCGGATCATTTTGGTGATAAAAAGGATTTATCAGATAACTGTTTGATTTTCGAGCTGAGCAGATTATGCTGATTTTTTGCCTTATAAAGCAGGAGCATATCGATGAAAGTTCTGATAGCGGCCGAAGAGAGTGCCTGGGGCGGGATGATTCAGCAGTGTCGTCAGATGCTGCCCGACGTCGAGTTCACCGCTTCTGCAGGCCACGCCGCAGAAAGCCTGGCAGGCTATGATGTGCTAATCCCTGGGATGGCGAAGGTGACGCCGGAGCTGCTGAAAACCGCCGACAGGCTCAGGCTTATTCAGCAGGCCGGTGCCGGGCTGGAGGGTGTGGATATTGCCAGCGCAAAGGCCCAGGGCGTGCAGGTGGCGAATGTCCCCTCCGACAGCTCCGGCAATGCCGACTCCGTTGCAGAACTCGGTATTTGGATGATGATTGGGCTGGCGCGCAAGGCCAGCGAACTGCCGGAGATGATCGCCACCCGTCAGCTCGGCCTGCCGGTAGGCATGGGGCTGACGGGAAAAACCGTCGGTCTGGTGGGGCTGGGCGGCATCGGTAAGGCGCTGGCGAAGCGGCTGGTGCCCTTTGGCGTTCGCCTGATTGGCGTGAAAAGAACCGCCGACCAGAGTTTTGCCAAAGCGCATCAGCTGGACTGGCTGGGCAACATGATGCATCTGCCCGCGCTGCTGAGCGAGGCGGATTTTGTGATCCTCAGCCTGCCGGATAACGACGCGACGCGGAATATCATCGATGAAACGGCGCTGGCCCAGATGAAGCAGGGCAGTTTCCTGATTAATCTGGGACGCGGTGGGCTGATTGAAAAACAGGCGCTGCTGGCCGCACTGGAAGTAGGGCACCTGGCGGGCGCCGGGTTGGATGTCTTCTGGCAGGAGCCGCCGGACCCACAGGACCCGCTGTTTCACTACAATGTGATCGCCACACCACATATTGGCGGCGTCACGGATAACTCTTTGAGTGGCAACGTCGCGGGCGTCTGTGAAAATCTTCGCCGCCTGCGTGATGGAAAGGAGATCCTTAACCGTTGGGCCTGAAGCGGGTTGGTGCAACCTGTATAATATTTTGTCGGCGCAGCATGGCATTAAGCATGCTGCGCTTCTGATTTTATATAAGTTTTATTCAGTTGCTGAGTAGATACATATTCCGTTCAGCATTCTGCGCGGCTGGTTACATCTCTGTTTTTCATTCACTTTGCAGCGCGGCTGGAAGCAGCTTTTATCCAGCCTGAATCCTTCACTTCTGCGCCGTGATCAGCTCAATTCCCAGACTTTTCAGTTTGTTCGTCAGCTCCTTTGGCGGCATCTCATCACTGACCAGCGTGCCGAAGGCGCTTAGCTCGTCAATACGGGCGGGCAGCACTTTGCCAAACTTGCTACTGTCTGCCACCAGAATTTTTTGGTGGGCGCGCTGCATCGCCTGATGCTTCATCGGCAGCTCGTTAAGGTTGTAGCAGGTTGCACCCTGAATGGCATCAATCCCTGCGGCAGAGATAAACGCCTTACCGGGACAGAGGCTGTCCATT
The DNA here is from genome assembly GCF_033657285.1 of Erwinia sp. MMLR14_017. Lineage (NCBI taxonomy): Bacteria > Pseudomonadati > Pseudomonadota > Gammaproteobacteria > Enterobacterales > Erwiniaceae > Erwinia > Erwinia sp. MMLR14_017. Next base: position 396,342 of record NZ_JAWVWP010000001.1, read on the forward strand.
ACCGAGCCGTGCCCCAGTGGGGTAAAGATGGCATTGTCGGCATGGAACTCGCCGCCGTTAAGGATAACCTGACAAGCTGGCTTCTCTTTCAGCGCCAGAAAGGTATTCATGGCACAACAGATAGCGGTAAAAGCTAACTCGTTATCAATGGCATCGACAATCCACGGCATGGTGGTGCCGCAGTCGAAAAATACCGTGTCGCCAGCTTCTATCAGCGAAGCCGCCAGCTGCCCCAGCCGCCGCTTTTTCTCGACGTTGTGCGCCTGCTGGTCAGTGACAAAATAGTGTCCCTGACTGTTTTTAGGGTCACTGACAATGTAGCCCCCGAGTAACACCACCGCCGAAGGCTGTTCGTTGAGATCCCGCCGGATGGTCATTTCAGAGACACCCAGCAGGCGCGCGGCTTCCCGCAGGTGGATTTTGTCGGTTCGCTTCAGCGCAGACGACAGCTTGTTTACGCGCTCATCGCGCCGGGTTTCCATGGTCAGTCACTCCTTAAAGAACGGTTAATATCCCTCGCCGGCGGGATGACTGCCGTTGACGATGGCGATGCCAGAACTGGTGCCGATGCGGGTGGCGCCCGCGTTGATCATGATATCGGCTGTCTGACGATCGCGAACCGCGCCTGACGCTTTCACCGCCACGTCCGGACCAGCTGTTTGCTGCATCAGACGAACATGTTCTTCGCGTGCGCCGCCGGTGCTGAAACCAGTGGAGGTCTTCACGAAGGCTACGCTGAGTGCGCGACAAATTTCACAGATTTGAACGATTTGTGCATCGCTGAGCAGGCAGGTCTCTAATATTACCTTCAATGGGATCGGGCCGCAAACCTCGCGCACCGCCTGAATATCGGCCTGCACAGCGGCAATCTCGCCACTCTGTAGCCAGCCGACGTTAATCACCATATCGATCTCTTCCGCTCCTGCCTCAATAGCCGCTTTAGCTTCGAACGCTTTAGCGCTGGTCAGTCCCGCGCCCAGCGGAAAACCGATTACGGAACAGACTTTCACGCCGCTGTTTTCCAGCGTTTTTGCTACCAGCGGCACATAACCCGAGTTGACGCAAACGGCGTAGAAGCGATGGGCAATCGCCTCTTCACACAGGGCGGTAATTTGCTGCACGGTGGCATTAGCCGCCAGCAGCGTGTGGTCAATGTAGCGGGCATAGTCAAGGTTTTGCACGGGGGAGTTCCTCAGCAGATAGGGTGTTTTGTTAAAATAATAACATTTTACGCTGACCGTCAATCTCCAATCATTACTCTGATGACGCGATTTTCAGGCTGAGACGGGTGTCACAAAAATAACACAAGATGATTGTTATTGTTATTTCTGCAACATTTAATGAAGAAAATTTACACGGGGAAAATGTTATGGATGTTGCCGTCATTGGCTCAAATATGGTCGACCTGATCACCTATACCAACACGATGCCAAAAGCCGGTGAGACCTTAGAAGCGCCCGATTTTGCTTTGGGCTGCGGTGGCAAAGGGGCAAATCAGGCCGTTGCGGCAGCGAAGCTTGGCGCTGCGGTGATGATGGTCAGCAAGGTTGGCGAAGATCTTTTTGCGGAGAACACGGTTAAAAATTTACGGCAGTTTGGCGTGAACGCTGACAACGTGACCGTTGCCGCAGGCACTTCAAGCGGGGTGGCACCAATCTTTGTCGACGATCGGTCGCAAAACCGCATTCTGATTATCAAAGGGGCGAATGCACACCTTGCGCCAGCGGATATCGATGCCGCCTCTGAAGCGCTGAAGCATTGTCGGCTGATAGTGTTGCAGCTGGAAATTCCGCTGCCGACGGTCTATTACGCCATCGACTTTGCGCGTCAGCACGGTATTCAGGTGATCCTTAATCCTGCTCCGGCAGTAGCGGAGCTGGATATTCAGTATGCCTGTCAGTGCGACTATTTCATGCCCAACGAAACCGAACTGGAGATCCTCACCGGCCTGCCCGTCAGTACGGATGAGGAAGTGATCAGGGCAGGGCAAATGTTGCTGGGACGCGGCCTGAAAAACCTGATCATTACCCTGGGAAGCCGGGGATCGGTCTGGATGCATGGCGATGAAGTCCACCGCGTTGACCCAACGCCGGTCAGGGCTGTGGATACCAGCGGAGCGGGAGATGCCTTTATCGGCTGCTTTGCCCACTTCCTGATCCAGCATGGCGATGTGGCTAAGGCGATGACGTCTGCCTCCGCCTATGCCGCCTGCAGCGTCACCGGACGGGGAACCCAGCTTTCCTATCCCGATGCCGATACCTTTCACCGTTTTCTCACCCGTTAACTGAGGATCCGCTATGCACCCGAACATCGTTCAGCAGCCTGATGGCTATTTAACTAAGACCCCGCTGTTGCAGTTTATTCTGCTCTCCTGCCTCTTCCCTTTGTGGGGATGCGCAGCCAGCCTGAATGACATTTTGATTACCCAGTTCAAAAGCGTGTTTGCGCTCAGCGATTTTGCCAGCGCGCTGGTGCAGAGCGCCTTCTACGGTGGCTATTTCCTGATTGCGATCCCGGCCTCGCTGGTGATCCGCAGCAGCAGCTATAAGGTCGCTATTCTGCTGGGCCTGGCGCTCTATATTGTCGGGTGCGTGCTCTTCTATCCCGCTTCTCACATGGCAACTTACACCATGTTTCTGGCGGCCATCTTCGCCATCGCCATTGGCCTGAGCTTCCTTGAAACGGCGGCAAATACCTACAGCTCAATGATTGGGCATCGGGATCACGCCACGCTGCGCCTTAACGTCAGTCAGACCTTCTATCCTGTAGGGGCGCTGATGGGCATTGTGCTGGGCAAATATCTGGTGTTTCAGGATGGCGACAGCCTGCACAGCCAGATGGCGGGCATGAATCCGGAGCAGTTGCACCAGTTCCGGCTGAGCATGCTGGAGCACACGCTGGAGCCTTATAAATATCTGGTGATGGTCTTAGTGGTAGTGATGGTGCTGTTCCTGGTGACACGTTACCCACATTGCAAGCCGCAGAGCGTCGGGAAAAAGTTGCCGAGCCTGGGAGAAACTTTTAGCTACCTGGCTAAGAACCGCCACTTCAGGCGTGGGATCATTGCTCAGTTCCTCTATGTGGGTATGCAGGTTGCCGTCTGGTCGTTCACCATCCGTCTGGCGCTGAACCTGGGGGCAGCTAACGAGCGCCACGCTTCTAACTTTATGATTTACAGCTTTATCTGCTTCTTTATCGGTAAGTTTGTCGCCAACTTCCTGATGACCCGTTTCCGCGCTGAAAAGGTGTTGATTGCCTATTCGGTGGTCGGGGTGATTACGCTGGCCTATGTGATGCTGGTACCAAATTTCACCGCTGTGTATGCCGCCGTTTTTGTCAGCGTATTGTTCGGGCCTTGCTGGGCAACCATCTACGCAGGAACGCTTTCCACCGTGGACAACAAATATACTGAGGTCGCGGGTGCCTTTATCGTGATGGCGATTGTGGGTGCCGCCTTCGTTCCGGCGTTGCAGGGGCTGGTCTCTGACCGTCTGGGTTCAATGCAGATGGCGTTCGGCGTCTCGTTACTCTGTTTTGCCTGGGTAGGATTCTATTTCTGGGGCGAACTGCGCCACAAAAAACAGCCGGTTGCCACCCGGGGTCGCCTGGCTGAGGAGGCTCGATGAAAACTACGCTGCCATTAAGCCCGGCGCTGTTTGGCGACACGCCGCGCACGCTGCTGGATAACGCCCATTTTAAGGTTGAGCTGTTCCGTTATCCTTCAGGGATTGAAGCGGTGCGGATGGTAAACAGTCGGGGCTTTATCATAGTGCTGCCTTTTTACGGTCAGATGGTCTGGGACGCGGTGTTTGACGGCCAGAGGCTGAGCATGGGCAGCGGTTTTAAACAGCCGTTGCCCGGTAAGGATATTATCGATACTTATGGCTGCTTTGCGTTTCACTCCGGCCTGCTGGCTAACGGCTGTCCTGGTGCAGAGGACGAGCATCCGCTACACGGTGAAATGGCCTGCGCGCGCATGGACAGCGCCTGGCTGGTGCTGGAGGAAGAGAGTGTTGCACTGCGGGGAGAAGCGGAATATATCAAAGGCTTCGGGCACCATTATCGCGCTTTGCCGGGCGTTACGCTGCTGGCGGAAAGACCAAGAGTCATCATTGAAATGGCGGTGACCAATCTTTCCGGCGCTGCCATGCCGTTGCAGTACATGTGCCATATGAATTATGCGTATGTAGAAAATGGCACCTTCAGCCAGACTATTCCGGAGAGCGCCTTCCAGCTCCGCAGATCCATTCCGGGTCACGTCCACCCCACGCCGGGTTGGCTGGAATATACCCGTCAACTCCAGGAAGATCCGCAGGCATTCGGTGGATTGACGCGTCCGGAAATGTACGACCCGGAAATCGTCTTCTTTGCGGATAATCTGGCGCAGTACGGCAGGCAGGCCACATTTTCGCTGCATTCTCCCGATGGCTACGGCTTCAGCACCAGCTTCGATACGGCACAGTTCAATTTTGCCACCCGCTGGATCCTGCATAATAACGATCAGCAGGTTGCAGCCTTTGTGTTACCGGCGACCTGCCGCCCGGAAGGCGCCAGTGCAGCTAAAAAGGCGGGCACCCTGATTACCCTTGAGCCTGGCGAACAGCGGAGCTTCAGGATAGAAACCGGGCTGACTGAAGCGTAAAAGGCCGCCGGTGAGGGAAACCGGCAGCCTTTTTCAGAACTTCACAGCGCGGCAGTCTACTTCACGTTTTTCGTCATAAAGCTGGTGTAGTTTTCCGGCGTGACGGTCTGGTAAGGGATCCAGATCGTCCCTTCGACTTTCTCGCCAGACAGCAACTTCTTCGCCGTCTGTACCGCCCCAATGCCCTGGCCTGCCGCGTCCTGGAAAATGGTCAGCGCAAGTTTGCCAGTCTTCACGAACTGTAGCGCATCGGGTGTACCATCAATGCCCGCCACCAACACCTCTTTATTGCCTGCCTGTTGCAATGCCATGATAGCGCCGATCGCCATCTCATCGTTGTTGGCGGCGATAGCATCAATTTTGTCACCGTTGAGCAGCCAGCCGGAGGTAACATCCACCGCTTCGTTACGCATCCATTGTGCAGACTGCTTCTCAACAACCTTCATATCTTTATATTTGGCAATCACCTCTTCGGTGGCTTTGGTACGCTGGCGGGCTTCCTCAGCAGAGAGCGCTCCCATCAGAATAGCGACGTTGCCTTTGTAATTCATTTTTTTCGCCAGCGCTTCCATCTCCATTTTGCCGCCCAGTGCCGAGTCTGAGCCGACGTAGGCCATATTCTCACCCAGCGGGATTTCTGGCTTGCGGTTAACGAAGATCAGCGGGATTTTTGCCCGTCTGGCGGCTTCCATCATCGGCTTCACCGCCTGGGTATCTACCGGATTCAGGATGATGGCATCCACTCCCTGATTGATAAAGTTCTCCACCTGCTGCACCTGGATCGCCACATCCCCTTTGGCATCTTCAAACTGACCGGCCATCTTCTCCCGCGCCAGCTCTTTCATCATCTGCGTGCGCAGGATAGAGACAAAATTGAGGTCAAAGTTCGCCAGCGCCACGCCAACGGTCTGCTCTTTGGCCTGGCTGAGAGGCGTCAGCAGCATGGTGCAGATCAGCAGTAAAGGTTTAGTCATTTTCATGGTGTTATTTCCTGTAGGGTACATCCCTTCATTGAGGGAAATTTTATTTATGAGGTCAGGATAAAAACTGCTCTTTAAAACGCATCAGGGCGCTCTCGCTATCACCTGAGGCCCAGCCTTCCATCGCCACCACGCCGCGATAGTTCATTGCTCTCAGCGCACTGGCGATGGCCCGGTAGTTGATCTCTCCGGTGCCAGGTTCCTGGCGGCCTGGCACATCCGCTACCTGGATTTCACCAATCGCGTTGCCGGCACGTCTTACCAGCTCGATTAAATTTCCCTCTCCGATTTGGGCGTGATAGAGGTCCAGATTAATACGCAGATGCGGGCTGTTGACCGCTTCAACCAACGCCAGCACCTCGCTGGCTTTGGCAAACGGCGTGCCGGGATGGTCAACGGCGGTATTCAGGTTCTCCAGGGTAAAGACTTTCCCGGCACGTTCCGCCAGGGCCGCCAGCTTGCCCAGCGTTTCTGCCGCTTTCAGCCACATTGCGCCGCTCACATGCTCCACCGGCTTCACCGGCAGACCGCGCTCATTCAGCCCGGTGCCGTGCAGATTAAGCGAAGGGCAACCCAGCTGCTCTGCCACCTGTAGCGACACTTCGGCGCTCGCCAGCAGCGCTGTTATCTCCTCTTCATCGGTTAAGTTGCCGGAAAGATACCCCGTCATAGAGGTAAATTTTGCCCCCGTGGCTTTTAACGCCGGAATGTCTTTGTTCTGCCAGTTCCAGATCTCCACGCCAAAACCGAGCTGGTGGATGCGCTTCACCCGTTCAATAAACGGCAATTCCAGAAAAACCATTTCAGCGCATACGGAAAGAGTAAAAAGGGTCATCTTCTGCCTCCGCAGTTAACAGCAAAATCACAAGGCCACGCGGCCACAGGGAGAGTAGCAAATGTTATGCCAGCCACAAAAGCCCACGCTCAGCGGCTTATCTGCGGGCTTTCGATCACAAAGTGCACACAAAATAGACATGTAAACTCAACATGCAGATAAAATGGACATTCCATAATGGAGGGAAATAAAATGCATATACCTGATTTGCTCAGTGTGATGGGCGAAGAGTGCGAGGGCCTGGTTAGCCTGCCGGAAGGGGCAGAGGCGAGCCTTCGTGACGCGCAGCTGGAACAGGGCTGGCAGGATTTCAATGCCGGACTGGAACCCGACTCTGTCCGCCCGGCGATCCGGCGCTCATGGCAGGCGAGTCGTGAGGCGGCGATCGATCCTGGCGCAGTCAATTATGTTTTTCCTGCTGAAGCAGAGTTGAAGGCGATCCTGCAAAAACAGGCTGAGCTGATTGAGGTGGCAGGAAGCATCATGCAGAGCCTGCTGGCTTACAATCCGGACGGGCACATCAATCTGACCGATGCCGATGGCGTAACCCTTTGCTACTGCGGGCTGGATATGACGCCAGTAGGCAGTATTCTGCGCGAGTCAGTCATGGGGACCAACTGCACCGGGCGCTGCCTGAATGAACAGCGGCTGGTCTATTTGCTGAGCGGCGAAAACTGGAAACAGGAGCTGCGCCAGCGGCACCGGCAGTGTGCCGCCGCGCCGGTGCGTAATGCCGAAGGCAGGATGATCGGCGTACTGACGCTGACCGCCAGTCAGGACAATTTCCACTATCACACGCTGGGCACGGTGCAGGCGGCGGCGGAAGCCATTGGTCGCCAGCTGGTGCTGCGCAGTCTGCTGGCCGAGCAGCGCTCCATTCTGGAAACCCTGAATGAAGGGGTGATCGTGACCGATGCCAGCGGCACCATCAAAACCATCAACCGCTATGCCCGGCAGATTTTTCGCGGCCTGCAGCTGACCGGCAGGGATCTGGATAAGGCATTGCTCCCGGAGGGGCTGAGGCTGACCGATATTACGTTCTGTAACGACAGAGAGGTGATATTTCAGCCGCCGGACCGGCCTCGCGTGGCCTGTCTGGTCTCGGTAATGCCCGCTCCGGATGGCGGACGCATCGTTTCACTGCGCGATAATCAGCGTATTCGCGCCATTACCCGTCAGGTGATGGGCATCGGCGCCAGCTATACCTTTGAGATGATTTGTGGTCGTTCACCGGCGCTAACCGAAGCGCTGGAGAAGGCAAGAACCAGCAGCAGAAGCGACAGCACCGTGCTGCTGACCGGTGAAAGCGGCACCGGAAAAGAGCTGTTTGCGCAGGCGATCCATAACGGCAGCGATCGTCAGGGCGGGCCGTTTATCGCGGTGAACTGCGCTGCGCTGCCGCGTGATTTAGTCCAGAGCGAGCTGTTTGGCTACGTGGACGGTGCCTTTACCGGCTCCCGGCGCGGCGGCGCGGCAGGAAAGTTCGAGCTGGCTGAGGGCGGCACGCTGTTCCTGGATGAGATCGGCGATATGCCGCTGGAGGCGCAGACCAGCCTGCTGCGGGTGTTGCAGGAAGCGGAAGTGATGCGCATTGGCGCGCAGCGCCCGGTAAAAGTCGACGTCAGGATCATTGCGGCCACTAACTGCGATCTGCTGCGGGCGATGGAGACAGGGGCGTTTCGGCGCGATCTTTTCTACCGCCTGAACGTCCTCTCTCTGCGCATCCCCGCGCTGCGCGAACGTACTGGGGATGTGCCTCAGCTGGTGGAGTGGTTCAGCGAAAAGATGTGCACCCGGCTGAAGAAAGCCAGCGTGCAGTTTACCTCCGGGGCGATGGCCGCATTAAGCTGTTATCCCTGGCCTGGCAATGTGCGGGAGCTGGAGAATATTGTCGAACGGGCGATCAACCTCAGCGACAAACAGCTGATCCACGCCGAAGATTTGCCGGAGGAGATCGGCAGCAGTCCGGAGCAGTGCGATCCGCAGCGGCTGGAGAGCAGCGAGCGTGCGCATATCATCTCTGTTCTCTCATCGTTAAAAGGCAACCTGCGCCGCACGGCCCAGACGATTGGCGTCTCCCGCGCCGGGCTTTACAACAAGCTCAAAAAGCATGGTATCAGCGTGGATGAATTCCGGGGATGAAAGCCTCGATGTACCTGAATCTTACCTCTACACTGTCGATGACAATTTTGCGGCCTTCATCCTTGAATCATATCATCAGCAGAAACAGCGTTAGCCATGTACTGGTGCGCCTTTGACAGCGTTTAACTAAAAAATGAGACGTGTTGCGTCAATTCTATCCGCCAGCGGGGGTATCAGATCGCAAGAAATCGCGTAGCGTTGCCTGATTTTAAGTGGCTGCGGTGAATTATTGGCACGTGAACCAAATCCAATTTATAAAAATAGCGTTTCTTCATATCTGCACAATCCATCCTTTTCGTTTGTTTCGAATGTTGTGGGTTTCGTTTATTTCGATTACTATATATCGGCTGACACTGATTTAGTGGGTGGGCAGTAGAATCGATAAATTGAAAATCTGAAAAATGCTGAAACTTGAATCTCGAAAAATTTTGAAACTTGAACTCTGAAAACTCTGAAAACTCTGAAACTTTTGAACTTAGAAATTGGAAAACGACATGACTAGCTCAATTCTGGACAGTGTAAGCCTTCCGGCTCAGAAGGAAATTGAGGTCGCTTTACGTGGACAAAGAGAACTGGCGACGTTTCTCTCCACCAAGCTTGAAACACAAAAAATATCAATTCAGGATGCAAACGACGAAACGCACCAAATCGAGTTACCAACCTCAGCTCTGACGTTGTTGATGAAGGTTCTGGGAGAGTTGGCTGTAGGAAATGCGGTTCAGGTAGTGCCGGTTCATGCTGAATTAACCACACAGGAAGCTGCCAACATTCTAAATGTTTCACGGCCTCATATGGTGAAACTGCTGGAAGAGGGCAAGCTTCCTTATCATAAAACTGGCCGCCATCGCCGCATACTGTTTGCAGATCTGATGCGCTATAAAGCTCAGCGCGAAAGTGAAAGTAATGATGCTATGCAGGAGTTGGCTGATCTAAGCCAGGAACTCGGTTTTTACTAATGACTCATTCGCCTTATCCGGTTGTACTGGATGCCTGTGTCATCTATCCAAACATGCTGCGTGACCTGCTTATGCGGCTTGGATTAAGTGGTTTATACCAGCCAAAATGGACCGCTATTATCCATGATGAATGGCAAAGAAACTTAGTTAAGAATATGCCAGGAGTAAATCTGGAAAAGGTTAAGCATGTGGAGGTGCTGATGAACAGAGCGCTTCCTGATGCCCTTGTTACTGGCTTTGAGCCAATGATTGCAGGATTATCGTTACCTGATGCAGATGACAGGCATGTAGTGGCTGCTGCCATAAAGTGCAATGCTGAAGTTATCGTGACGTTCAACTTAAAGGACTTCCCGCCTGAGAGTTTGGATGCACTGGACATAGAAGCGATGCACCCGGATGAATTCATATTAGATTTAATTGATTTGAATCTGGCGCTGGTTTTGCAGTCTGCGCGAACTCAGCGAACAAGCCTTAAAAATCCGCCAATGGAGGCAGATGAATATTTGGCGTCACTGTTAAAGCTCGGATTACCTATGACGGTGAGAGCTTTGGAAGGTTATCGCTTTATGATTTAGCCCGCCACAGGCGGGCTGTGTCCTGTTGAACGCATTCTGACAGAGGATCGCTTAAATTTCGTTCTGGCATATCCCTGGTATCATGACTGCAATTGGTCTAACCATGTCGAAATCTTTACGATGAGGCATCAAAGCCGCATTTCTGAATTAATTTCACTGGTTAGACCCATCAACTTGAAAAAACTTTCGTTTTCCAATACTACCAGCCCCTAAACCAACATTACATATTGGATGTAATGTTGGTTGGCAATTGCCCCATGGTAACGGTTTCAGACTGTGACTATTAGTTTCACCTCCCTTACCGCAGCCCGCTGTTTGATGGCGTCAGCGAAGCGCTTGATCATAGTGGATTAAGGAGGCTGTACGGGAGCGCTCATTCAGCGGCTCCCGTTTTGTTACTCAGGCCGGGCTGCGAAGCCCGTCAGATAGCCACTAAACCCCGAACGCCCTCTGCTGCCATATTCTCGCCCAGGCCACGCTGGACGATTTCGCCTCGCGACATCACCAGATAACTGTCGGCCAGCTCGGCCGCAAAGTCGTAGAACTGTTCAACCAGCAGAATCGCCATATCACCCCGCTGGGCGAGCTGGCGGATCACGGCACCAATCTCTTTGATCACCGAAGGCTGAATGCCTTCGGTAGGTTCATCCAGAATCAGCAGTTGTGGCTTACAGGCTAAGGCGCGGCCAATCGCCAGCTGCTGCTGCTGACCGCCGGAGAGATCGCCGCCACGACGCTGCTTCATCTCTTTCAGCACCGGAAAGAGCTGATAGATCTCTGCCGGTACCTGTTTGGCGTCGGCACCGGAAAAGCGCGCCAGCCCCATCAGCAGATTCTCTTCCACAGTCAGCCGGGGGAAGATTTCGCGCCCTTGCGGCACATAGGCGATCCCCGCCTGTACGCGCTGGTGCGGTTTGCGGTTGTTGATCGGTTTATCCTGCCAGCTGATGGTGCCGGACTTCGCCGGGATCAGCCCCATCAGACATTTCAGCAGCGTGGTTTTGCCGACGCCGTTTCGTCCCAGCAGGCAGGTGACTTCGCCCGGTTTGGCCTCGAAAGAGAGGCCGCGCAGGATATGGCTGCCGCCATAATATTGGTTGAGTTGCGATACCTGTAACATCTTAGCGCCCCAGATAAACTTCGATAACCTGCTCGTTCGCCTGTACGTCGCGCAGCGAGCCTTCGGCAAGAACCTGCCCCTGATGCAGCACGGTCACATGGTCGGCAATGGTTTCCACAAAGCCCATATCGTGCTCCACCACCATCAGCGAATGCTGTCCGGCCAGGCTGCGAAACAGCTCTGCCGTGTACGCCGTTTCAGCATCGGTCATACCCGCCGCCGGCTCATCCAGCAGCAGCAGATGGGGATCCTGTACCAGCAGCATGCCGATCTCCAGAAACTGCTTCTGCCCGTGAGAGAGCAAGCCCGCCGGACGATAACGCTCCGCGCCAAGCCTCAGCAGCTTCAGCACCTCGTCAATGCGATCCTGCTGTTCGCTGTTGAGGCGGCTGCGCAGGCATGCCCAGACGGACTTGTTGGTTTTCAGCGCGATCTCCAGGTTCTCAAAGACCGTCAACGCTTCAAAGACCGTCGGCTTCTGAAATTTACGGCCAATACCGATGCGGGCAATTTCTGGCGGAGAGAGGGTAGTGAGGTCGGTATTCTGGTCGTACAGCACCCGTCCATTATCGGGCCGCGTTTTGCCGGTGATCACATCCATCAGGGTGGTTTTTCCTGCGCCGTTGGGGCCGATAACGCAGCGTAATTCCCCAACGCCAATTTCCAGCGACAGATTGGTCAGCGCCCTGAAACCGTCAAAGGAGACGTTGATATTCTCCAGCAGCAGTACCGGATCGGTTTGTTCCCTGTGGCGATCTGCGGGGTGCGGCTGGGTGAAAAGTTGATCAGTCATGACGCCTCCTGCGCAGTAACCCAATAACGCCACGAGGCAGGAACAGAGTCACAAGAATAAACATCAGCCCGAGGAAGAACAGCCAGTATTCGGGGAAGGCGACGGTAAACCAGCTTTTGGCCCCGTTCACGATCCCTGCGCCCAGCAGCGGGCCAATTAACGTGCCTCTTCCGCCCAGCGCAACCCAGATAGCGGCTTCGATGGAGTTGGTCGGCGACATCTCGCTGGGGTTAATAATGCCCACCTGCGGCACATAGAGCGCGCCCGCCAGGCCACACAGCACGGCGGAAAGCGTCCAGACAAACAGCTTGAAGCCTTTGGGATCGTAACCGCAAAACATCAGGCGGTTCTCCGCATCGCGTACTGCCGTCAGCACGCGACCAAATTTGCTGCGGGCAAGCGCAAAGCCAATCACCAAACTGGCAATCAGCAGCAGCACGGTAGCGACAAACAGGCCGATCCGCGTGCTGGTGGCGGTGACCTGAAAGCCCAGCAGCGTGGTAAAGCCGGTAAAACCGTTGTTGCCGCCAAAGCCGGTTTCATTACGGAAGAACAGCAGCATACCGGCGTAAGTCAGCGCCTGGGTCATGATCGAGAAGTAAACGCCTTTGATCTTTGAGCGAAAGGCGAACCAGCCAAAGATCAGCGCCAGCACACCCGGTACCAGCACGATCAGGCAGAGCGCCCAGGCAAAGTGCTGGGTGCCGACCCAGAACCACGGCAGCTCGTTCCAGGAGAGAAAGGACATAAAGGCTGGCAGCCCGTCGCCGGAAGCCTGCCGCATCAGATACATGCCCATCGCGTAGCCGCCCAGCGCAAAGAACAGACCATGACCGAGGGAGAGCAGACCGGCATAGCCCCAGACCAGATCCAGCGCGACGGCCACGACGGCGTAGCAGAGGATCTTGCCGATCAGCGTCAGCGTGTAGGTGGAGAGCGCCAGCGGATTATCTCCCGGCAGCAGCGCCAGAAAAGGCAGCACCAGCAGCGCTGCCAGCGCCAGCAGGCCAACGACCAGGCTGAGGCGTGGCGCTTTCTGCACCAGGGTAAGCGTTATGGGTTGCGTCATCAGTCGATCACCCTTCCTTTAAAGGCGAACAGCCCCTGCGGCCGTTTCTGAATAAACAGCACGATCAGCACCAGAATCAGGATTTTGCCGAGCACCGCGCCAATTTGCGGCTCCAGCACTTTATTAAGGATCCCCAGCCCAAAAGCGGCGACCACGGTACCGGCCAGCTGACCCACGCCGCCGGTTACCACCACCAGGAAGGAGTCGATGATGTAGCCCTGGCCCAGCTCCGGCCCGACGTTGCCCAGCTGCGACAGCGCAACGCCGCCCAGACCGGCAATGCCGGACCCCAGCCCAAACGCCAGCATATCCACGCGGCCCGTTGGCACGCCGCAGCAGGCAGCCATGGCGCGGTTCTGCGTCACGGCACGCACGTTCATGCCCAGCCGGGTTTTATTCAGCAGTAGCCAGGTCAGGAACAGCACGCCAAAGACAAACAGGATCACCGCAAGGCGGTTATAAGGCAGCACCAGGTTTGGCAGCACCTGCACGCCACCAGAGAGCCAGGGCGGGTTGGCAACTTCCAGGTTCTGCGCCCCGAACAGCACACGCACCAGTTGGATCAGCATCAGACTGATGCCCCAGGTAGCGAGAAGGGTTTCCAGCGGGCGGCCATACAGATGGCGAATGATGGTGCGCTCCAGCGCCATCCCTGTGGCTGCGGTAACGAAAAAGGCCACCGGCAGCGCGAGCAGTGGATAGAAGGCCAGCCAGTCAGGAGCAAACCGCTGGAACAGCGTCTGTACCATCCAGGTGGCATAGGCGCCCAGCATCAGCATTTCGCCATGGGCCATATTGATGACGCCCAGCAGGCCGTAGGTAATGGCAAGACCCAGAGCCGCCAATAGCAGCACCGAACCAAGCGACAGGCCGGTAAAGGCCTGGCCGAGCAGGTCGCCCAGTATCAGGCGCTGTTTGATCTGCTTCAGGCTCCCGGCGGCGGCGGCGCGAACGTCAGCATCCGGCTCGTTCTGCGGCTGCGTTAAGCGCTCAAGCGCTGCCTGAGTTTGCGGATCGCTGGTTTCACCCAGCAGCTTTACCGCCTGCAGGCGGATTTGAGGGTTGGCATCAGCAATTTGCAGCCCCGCAACAGCCTGCGCCAGCACGCTGTGCACGTCAGCATCCTTCTCTGCCGCCAGACGCTGGGTCAGCAGCGGCAGCTGGTCTGCCTGCGCGTCGTTTTGCAAAGCACGTGCCGCGCCCAGACGAGTCGCCACGTCGTCGCTCACCAGCTGATGGGCAGCCAGCGTGGTGGCCACCATGACCCGCAGGCGGTTATTCATAAACAGCTTTTTGGTGCCGCCAGCAGGCTGTGCCGCGCTATCCAGCGGCGTGAGCTTGCCTGCGGTCTCCCTGAAAGGCTGTTTGTTCTCATCCAGCACCACATTCTCTTTACGCAGCGCCTGAAGAAAGGGCAGGCGAGCGGGGTCCGGTGTTGCCGCCCAGGCCTGCAATAATTTAATCTGGCCTGTCCGGCTGGCTGCGGCGAAATCCGCTGCCGGGCCGGCAGACGCTGCCAGCGGTGCCAGCAGGCACAGCGCAAACAGCAGGGTAAGAAAAGGGCGAATCGTCATCGCAATGCCCCTCCATGTCAGGGGTGCAGGAAACGGGCCGGTACACCGGCCCCCACAGAGTTAACCCACACGGGCGGATACTTTCGCCCGGCGCGTATCTGAACGGGCGGTAAAGACGCCGCCCGTTACCGGGATTACTGCGTGGATTTCACCGGATGATCGGGTTTTTTGTCATTACCGGCAATGTACGGGCTCCACGGCTGAGCGCGAACTGGTTTGTCGGTCTGCCAGACTACGTTGAACTGACCGTTGTCTTCGATTTCACCAATCATTACTGGCTTATGCAGGTGGTGGTTCGTGCTATCCATGGTCAGGGTGAAGCCATCCGGCGCTTTGAAGGTTTGTCCCGCCATTGCCGCACGCACTTTATCCACGTCGGTGGTGCCCGCTTTCTCTACCGCCTGCGCCCACATATGGATGCCGACGTAGGTCGCTTCCATCGGGTCGTTGGTCACAGCAGTGGCGGCGTTCGGCAGGTTGTGCGACTTAGCGTAAGCGCGGTAATCGGCAACGAACTGCTTGTTCACCGGATTCTCAACCGACTGGAAGTAGTTCCACGCCGCCAGGTTACCTACCAGGGGCTTGGTATCAATGCCGCGCAGTTCTTCTTCACCCACGGAGAAGGCCACCACCGGCACATCCGTGGCTTTGATGCCCTGGTTCGCCAGCTCTTTGTAGAAGGGAACGTTGGAGTCCCCGTTGATAGTGGAGATCACCGCCGTTTTGCCGCCAGCCGAGAATTTCTTGATGTTCGACACGATAGTCTGGTAATCGCTGTAACCAAACGGCGTGTACACCTCTTCAATATCGCTCTCCTTCACGCCTTTTGAGTGCAGGAAAGCACGCAGGATTTTGTTGGTGGTACGCGGATAGACGTAGTCGGTGCCCAGCAGGAAGAAGCGTTTGGCGCTGCCGCCATCTTCGCTCATCAGGTATTCCACCGCTGGAATAGCCTGCTGGTTGGGTGCCGCGCCGGTGTAAAACACGTTTGGCGACATCTCTTCCCCTTCATACTGCACCGGATAGAACAGCAGGCCGTTCAGCTCTTCAAATACCGGCAGCACCGATTTACGGGAAACTGACGTCCAGCAGCCAAACACCACGGCGGCTTTGTCCTGCGTCAGCAGCTGGCGGGCTTTTTCCGCAAACAGCGGCCAGTTGGAGGCGGGATCAACTACCACCGGTTCCAGTTTTTTGCCCAGCACGCCCCCTTTGGCATTAATTTCATCAATGGTCATCAGCGCCACATCTTTCAGCGGCGTTTCAGAAATCGCCATCGTGCCGGAGAGCGAGGAGAGTATCCCGACTTTAATGGTCTCCGCCGCCTGCGCACCCCAGGCTAAACCCATACTGACAACCGTGGCGGAGAGTGCAAACACCTTGAGCAATGAACGTCTTTTCATCTGGCGAACCCCTGAGTTTTATTGTTTATGTTGGTGAATCCGGTTGAAGTCTTGCCTGCTGCAGCATGTGTAATGTGATCTTTCTGACCTCGGCTTTACTCACAGAGATGTGGTCGGTCAGAATGCGCTGGGCCTCCTCAGTGTGTTGATGCAAAACCGCCAGCAAAATCCGGGCGTGCTCGCTATAGGTCGCGTCAATCCTCTCCTCGCGGGTGAAGTCGAGGCGGCGGATGATGCGAATTTTTTCCGTCAGATCGGCGTGAATGCGTGCCATTTCGCTGTTGCCTGCGGCGGCAACCAGCGCCATATGGAAGGCTTCGTCCTGTAGTGAAACGGCCTTTCCCTCCTCCAGGCGCGGCGCGGCTACCCAGAAAAGCTGCAGGTCGTTCAGCAACTCGCTGGCGCGCCCCGGCGGCATGCTGCAGAGGCGGCGTACCGCTTCGCATTCCAGCACAATTCTTAAATCGTAAAGCTCTTCAAAGTATTCGAAGTCGAACTGGCGAACCTGCCAGCCGCTGCGAAAGCAGACTTCGACATAACCCTCCCGCTCCAGCCAGAAGAGGGCCTGCCGCACCGGCGTGCGGCTGACATCCATACGTGCGGCCATTTCGCTTTCGCTGAAGCGGTCGCCCGGCATCAGGCGAAAGTCGAAAATGTCGTTCTTGATCGTCTGGTAGACCTTTCCGGCCAGCGCTTCCGGTCTGGCCTTGCCGCGTCTGGAGTGGAGTTCCTGCATACTGCCTCCTTTATTCCAGCCACAGCAGGGCATCACCCGGGCTGACGGCGCGGCCAGGCTGGCAGGCGATCCGCTTCACGCGTCCGGCCTGAGGGGCGTGGACAACCAGCTCCATTTTCATCGCTTCCACGATAATCAGCGGCTCTCCGGCAGCCACCACATCGCCCGGTTTCACCAGTACTTTCCAGATGTTGCCATTCAGGTCTGCACTGACCTGTAGCGCGTCATCTTCTGCCGCTTCCGGCTCTAATGTCTCTTCGCTGGTCAGCGGTGCGCCTTCCTCTTCCTGCGCCCACAGCGCCACTTCAGCCTCGAAGGCTTTGGCCTGGCTGGCGCGGAATTCAGCAACAGACTCGGCATTTTCGCTAAGGAAGCGCGTATGTTCGGCAAAGTCGAACACCGTCTCTTCGATAGTGATAGTGGCGCGGCCTTCGCGGAAATCTTCGCGCAGCACATCCAGCTCCGCTTCGCTGACCGGGTAGAAGCGTACCTGGTCGAAGAAGTGCAGCAGCCAGGGTTCACTGGCGGCAAATTGCTCATTTTTCAGGAATTTGTTCCAGATTGGCAGCGTGCGCCCAACCAGCTGATAGCCGCCAGGTGAGTCCATGCCATAGATGCACATATACATGCCGCCAATGCCAACCGTTCCCTCTGCGGTAAAGGTTCGTGCCGGGTTGTATTTCGAACTCAGCAGCCGATGGCGGGGATCGACAGGCACCGCGCACGGCGCGCCCAGATAGACGTCGCCCAGGCCCAGGATCAGATAGCTGGCGTCAAAAATCGTCTGGCGAACCTCTTCACGGCTGCTCAGCCCATTGATTCGTTGAATAAAATCAACGTTATTCGGCAACCACGGCGCGTTTGCCCGCACCGTTTGCTGATAACGCTCTACCGCACCCAGCGTGGCGCTGTCTTCAAACGCCATCGGCATATGCACAATGCGCGAAGGCACTTTCATCTGGCTGACGTCACCCAGCTCTTTCTCCAGAGTGAGCAGCAGGGTCAGCAGCTGTTTCTGACTGAGAATGCGGCTGTCGTAGCGAATCTGCAGCGAACGCACGCCCGGCGACAGCTCCTCTATTCCCGGCTGGCCGGTTTCACGCAGCGCCGTCATCAGCAGGTGAACGCGCAGGCGCAGGGCCAGATCCAGCACGTTGTCGCCATATTCCATCAGGATGTAGTTATCGCCCGCCTGGCGGTAAACGGCGGTGGGAGTGAGGGCAGTTGCTTTAATGGCCGCCAATACGGTAGCTGAACCCTGTTCGGTTTCCGCCAGCGATGGCACCTCGTAAGCGGGCAGCGTGGTGGCGTGCAGCGTCTCCACGTTTTTCGCCTGCGCCTGTTCCAGCGCGTGCGCCTGTTCAAAACTGATCGGGTGGAAACGAATGCGGTCACCAGGTTTAACCTGACCGACTTTCCACAATTCCGCTTTGGCAATGGTCACCGGGCAGACGAAGCCGCCCAGGCTTGGTCCGTCGCGGGTAAGGATCACCGGGAAATCGCCGGTAAAATTTACCGCGCCGATGGCATATTCACAGTCATGGACGTTAGAAGGGTGCAGCCCGGCTTCGCCGCCGTTGGCGCGCGCCCAGCCTGGTTTCGGCCCCACAAGGCGAACGCCCAGTCGGTTGGAGTTGTAGTGGACCTGCCATTCAGCAGCAAAGAATTCGTCGACAGATTGCTGGGTAAAGAAGTCCGGCGCGCCGTGTGGCCCGTACAGCACGCCGATTTTCCACTCGTCGCCGTAGCGTGGCACCAGCGAAGCATCAACGGCCTGCGGTTCACTGACCGGCGCGGGCGTGGTGCAGGCCGGCAGCGCTGGCTGAGAGATTGCCAGCATGTCAGCAACGCGCAGGGTGCGTCCGGCGTGGCCGCCAAACTGCCCCAGCGCAAATGTCGAACGGCTGCCCAGATATTCCGGCACGTCAAACCCGTTACGCACCGCCAGGTAGGTGCGGCAGCCCATCCGGGCACGACCCAGCGTCAGAGTCTGACCCGCCTGTACGGCAACCGGCTGCCAGTAAGCCACGCTCTCGCCATCCAGCGTGGCAGGGCATTCCGCCCCGGTCAGAGCTATCAGCGTGTCGCTGTGGAAACGCAGCGTTGGCCCCTGCAGCGTAAATTCCAGCCCGGCGGCCTCTTCGGCGTTGCCCACAATGCGGTTTGCCAGACGGAAAGCAAAATCATCCATCGGGCCGGAAGGAGGCACGCCAATATCCCAGTAGCCCAGGCGGCCGGGGTAATCCTGAATGCTGCTCCAGGTGCCAGGCTGTACGACTTCAACTACTGGCGACAGCGGCGTAAAGCTGTCCAGCATACGCGTCCAGACCTGACCCGTGCGGAAAGCTTCGGTCGCCACAATCTGACGCAGATAATCCAGGTTGGTGGCGATACCGTGCAGGCGCGTTTCGCTCAGCGCCTGCTGCATTTTGATCAGCGCGGCCTCGCGATTTTCCGCATGTACGATCAGTTTGGCGATCATCGGATCGTAGTAGGCGGAAACTTCTGTACCGGTATCGATCCAGCCATCGACGCGCACGTTGTCAGGAAAACAGACTTCGGTCAGCACGCCCGGACTTGGCTGGAAGTTCTTCAGCGGATCTTCCGCATAGATACGCACTTCAATTGAAGCGCCCTGGGGAGCCTGCGTCAGCCGCGCCCAGTCTGTCTCTTCATCTGCGGCAACCCGCAGCATGCACTCCACCAGATCCAGCCCGGTCACGCACTCCGTTACCGGGTGTTCAACCTGCAGTCGGGTGTTCACTTCCAGGAAGTAGAATTCATTACGTTCAGCATCATAGATATATTCTACGGTGCCCGCGCTGCGGTAGCTGACCAGCTCGCCCAGCTTTACGGCAGACGCCAGCAGCGCCGCGCGGGTCGCCTCCGGCAGCTGTGGCGCTGGGGTTTCCTCCACCACTTTCTGGTTACGGCGTTGCAGTGAGCAGTCGCGCTCGCCCAGGGCCACGACCTTGCCTTTGCCATCGCCGAAAATCTGCACTTCCACGTGGCGGGCGCGATCGATACAGCGCTCCAGGAACACGCCAGCATCGCTGAAGAACTGTTCGCCAAGGCGGCGCACGCTTTCCCATGCGTTGCTCAGCGCTTGCGCATCCGCACAGCGTGTCAGGCCAATACCGCCGCCGCCCGCAGTACTTTTCAGCATCACCGGATAGCCGATGGTGTCGGCCGCGCTAAGCGCCTCTTCGAGAGAAGCCAGCAGTGGCGTTCCTGGCGTCATCGGTACGCCTGCCACCGCGGCCAGTTCACGGGCGCGGTGCTTAAGGCCAAACTCACCAATCTGCTGGGCAGTTGGCCCCACGAAAGCGATGCCCGCTTCTTCACAGGCGGCGGCGAACGGCAGGCTTTCTGACAGGAAGCCATAACCGGGCCAGATCGCCTGTGCGCCTGTCTCCCTGGCCGCAGCCAGAATTTTATCGATGCGAAGATAGCTGTCGCTGGCTTTTTCGCCGCCCACCGCGATGGCAATGTCGGCATCTTTCACATGCTGTGCATTTTTGTCGGCTGCGGAGTAGACCGCCACGCTGGTAATACCCAGACGTTTCAGAGTACGAATGGCCCGGCAGGCGATTTCGCCACGGTTGGCGATCAGAACTGTATTAAACATTCGGGGTCTCCTTGCGTGCCAGCCAGTTACGCCAGCCGCCAAATTCAGTGATGTCAGTCGCCTCAGTTAGCACGGCGGGTTCACAGATAAAGCCTTTCACCTGACGGCCATCGGCCAGCGCCAGAGTGCCGATACCCAGCGGTGCCGGGATCTCCGCAACAAATTCGCCAAAGCGCGCCAGCGGGATATCCCACAGCTCAACGGTGATTGCCGCGCCGTCGCTGCCTTTCGCCAGACCAGGCTTCGGTGGTTTGGTGTTAGCCAGGGCATAGAGGCGGTAGCAGGCTGCGGTGGTTGTCTCTTCAACCAGTACCGCATCACGACTGGTGAGCTGGTGGTTCAGCGGCATGCCGGTGAGATGAGCGCCAACTACCGCCACGCGCACGTGCAGGGAAGAAGGGAGCAGGGTTACATGTACGGCGGTATTCTTCCTGCCCGTAGCGCCCAGGCTGAGCGCCTGACTGGCCTGCCAGCGTTGACCGAAAGTGACCAGTGCGCGGTCATACCAGGCGGGAGCAATCAGGGTGATCCCCGCCGGTAAGCCATCTTCACGGAACGGGCCAGGCAGCGCCAAAGCGGACAAATCCGCCAGGTTGGTGAAATTGGTATAAGTGCCAAACTGAGAGTTAAAGCGCACCGGTTCCTGCTTCATCTCTTCCAGCGTATGAATAGTGGGTGAGGTGGGCACCACCAGCGCATCAAACTGGCTGAGCGTCTGTTGGATTTGGCGGGTCAGTTCCGCACGCAGGTATTCCGCTTTGTAGGCATCAACCGCGCTGTAGTTATTGCCGCTGGCGACAATGCCATATACCACCGGGTCCATCTCTTCCGGGCGATCCAACATGTTGCCCACCGCAACGGTGCGCTCGGCCACCCAGGGGCCGTAATAGAGCTGTTCGGCCAGCTGATGGAAGGCAGAGAAGTCGATGGGATGGAGCGTGGCGCCAGTAGCCTGCAGCGCGGCGACAGCTTTTTCCCAGGCTGCCTGAGCCTGGGCATCGCCATAGAACTCCAGCGTGGCGGGTACGGCCAGACGAGGGGCGGCGGGTAAAGCCGCGGGGGCCAGGCCCGGATTACGGCGTGAATAAGCATCGCTGGCGTCGTAGCCCCCCGCGCAGCTGGCGGCGAGAAATGCATCTTCAACGGTCAGGGCAAACAGAGAGATCGTATCGTTAAGGCGACAGGCGGGCACCACGCCCGTGGCGGATAACCACCCTTTGGTCGGCTTCAGGCCCACGATGTTGTTAAAACCAGCCGGAACGCGTCCCGATCCGGCGGTATCCGTCCCCAACGCAAAGCAGACTAACCCGCGCGCGGTAACAGAGGCGGAACCGGAACTGGAACCGCCGCTGACATAGTCAGCATTGAAGGTGTTTTTCACCGCGCCAAACGGAGATCGCGTGCCGACCAGCCCGGTGGCGTACTGGTCAAGGTTAGTTTTACCTATTACCACGGCACCGGCGGCCTTGAGGTTGGCAACGGCGGTGGCGTCAGCGGCGGCTTGATAAGAGAAGGCAGGACAGGCGGCGGTAGTGGGCCAGCCCGCAACGTCGATATTGTCTTTCACGGCAAAGGGCACGCCAAACAGTGGCAGCGACGACGGGTCCTGATGCCAGGCGGCCAGCAACGGTTCCACCTGGGCGCGGATCTGCGCCGGTGTGGCGAGGTAGATCCAGGCGTTATCCTCCGTAGTGAGCGTGTCCAGCACGCTTTCCAGCGTGGTAAGAACGGCTTCCGGCTGCTGCCGGTAATGCTGCTGCCAGTCGCTAAGGGTGAATCCGGTGGTCAGGGCCATGAGTTGAATTCCATCTGGTATACAAGATTGAATTCACTACAGCAAAAGCTGTGCCATTATTATAACTTCATGTATTTAAAGAATTTATAATCACCAGCACGAAAGGGATGCACGTTCAGTGGGCAATGAATGAACAAAAAAGGGGCGAACAGCTGCACAACGGTAAACCTTACACAGCCAGGGCTATGCTTAGCTGCTGCCGGAACCCTCACGGCACCCAATGATACGGCTCTGGCCGGAGATACTACTGCCGCCAATATCTTGCGGGTAACCAAAAATAGAGGCGAGTTCAAATGCGTGGAAAGGCTCTCTCTGAAGGATTGAATTTAACGGAATGATGAGCGTAAACGCTTTATCCGCCTCTTTTTATAAGTTACAGGGCCGGAGTTAAGTAAATTTTTGTGCAGAACCGTGCAGGAGTGCGTAAGCCTGGTTAGCATGAAGGAGGTTTTTCGTAAGTTCAGGATAAAGAGAGGCGGTAACGTGGGGAAAGTCATGGCCGACAAGTGGCAGTTGTGGATAGCAGGGGCCTGTTTAACGGCCGTAACAGGAATGGCACAGGCGGACTCCCTGGATGCCCAGCGCAGTCGTTATCTTGAAATCAAACAGGCCTGGGACAGCAATCAAATGGAGACCGTGGCGCAGCTGATGCCCACGCTGCGTGACTATCCTCTCTATCCCTATCTTGAATACCGCGAGTTTGCACAGCATCTCGATCAGGAAACCGGTCTGGCGGTAAACGCCTTTATCAAACGCTATCCTACGCTGCCGCCGGTTCGCTCTCTTTCAACCCGCTTCGTTAATGAACTGGCCCGCCGTGAAGACTGGCGGGGATTGCTGGTATTCAGCCCGGAGGAGCCTAAGCCCGTTTCGGCGCGCTGTAACTGGTATTATGCTAAATGGGCCACCGGCCAACAGCAGGTTGCCTGGGAAGGGGCGAAAAGCATCTGGCTGCGCGGAACCTCGCTGCCCGCCACCTGCGACAAGCTGTTCAACGTCTGGCAGGCTGCCGGTCAGCAAACGCCTATTACCACGCTGGAGCGGATCCGCCTGGCGATGAAAGAGGGGAATACCAGCCTGGTGAATTTCCTCGCTAAACAGCTGCCGGAAGATTACCAGACGATGGCGAATGCGGTGATGGATTTGCAAAACAATCCGCAGAACGTGGTGACGTTTGCCCGCGCCGTGGGGCCAACCAATTTTACCCGTCAGGCTACCTCTCTCGCCTTCGCCAAAGTAGCGCGTGAGGATGCAGAAAATGCGCGGGCGATGATCCCCTCGCTGGTCAGTGCGCAAAAGATGAGCGAGCAGGAGGAGCAGGATCTCAATGAAGCCGTTGCCTGGCGTCTGATGGGAAATGATGTGACGTCGGAACAGGCGCGCTGGCGCGACAATGTGGTGATGCGCAGCGGCTCTACTTCTCTGATTGAACGGCGGGTAAGAATGTCGCTTGGGATCAACGATCGTCGGGGACTTAATACCTGGATCGCCCGCCTGCCGGTTGAAGCGAAACAGAAGGATGAGTGGCAATACTGGCAGGCTGACCTGCTGATGGAGCAGGGACGTAAAGAGGAAGCGCAGCAAATCCTTCATACGCTGATGCAGGAGCGCGGATTTTACCCCATGGTAGCCGCGCAGCGTCTGGGTGAGGATTACCAGATGCAGGTAAATAAAGCGCCTGAGCCAGAGAGCAGCCTGACGCAGGGTGCGGAAATCGCCCGCGTGCGGGAGCTGATGTACTGGGGGATGGATAACCTGGCGCGGACCGAGTGGAGTTATCTGGTAGCCAGTAAACCAAGCCTTCAGCAGCAGCAGCTTGCCCGTTTCGCCTGGGAACAAAACTGGTGGGTGCTGAGCGTGCAGGCCACCATTACCGGCAAATTGTGGGATAACCTTAAAGAGCGTTTCCCGCTGGCCTATCAGGAACAGTTTGAGCGTTATGCTGACGGTAAGGCTATTCCTGTGAGCTATGCGATGGCGATAGCGCGGCAGGAGAGCGCCTGGAATCCTAAAGCCCGTTCGCCGGTGGGCGCTTCGGGCCTGATGCAGGTGATGCCTGCTACCGCACAGCATACGGTGAAGGTGTACAGCCTGCCGGGCTACAGTAACAGCAGCCAGCTGCTGGACCCGGAAACCAATATTCAGATTGGTACGCAGTATCTGGAGTCGGTTTATCAGCAGTTTGGTCAGAACCGTATTTTCTCGTCCGCCGCCTATAACGCAGGGCCTTCCAGGGTGAAAACCTGGCTGGGCAACAGTGCAGGCCGGATCGATTCGGTAGCCTTTATCGAAACTATCCCGTTCTCTGAGACGCGCGGCTACGTGAAAAATGTGCTGGCTTACGACGCCTATTACCGCCATTTCATGGGCAAGTCGGATAAGATCCTGGCGGATAGCGAATGGGAACGGCGCTACTGATCCCCTCGGGGCTATGCTATGCTACTGTACTAGTTAAATAGTATGGGCCACCTATGAGCGAATCTTCCGTTCCTGTTACCATGGAACCGCACAATGAAGAGTGGCAGCGTTTTGTGACGCTGCTGCAACGTGCCTTTGGCAATGGATTACATCTGCCGCTGCTGCAATTGATGATGACGCCAGACGAACGCGAGGCGCTGGGCACCCGGCTGCGGATCATTGAAGAGCTGATGCGGGGTGAACTGAGCCAGCGCGAGCTGAAAAACGATCTGGGCGTGGGTATCGCTACCATCACGCGCGGCTCTAACAGCCTGAAAAGCGCGCCGCCAGCGTTGAAGGCATGGCTGGAAGCGCAGCTGCTGACAGGGTCAGATAAAGTCTGATCCTGCCCCAGGCTTCATCTGGTAGATATCATTATGAAACGGGCAGAGCGCCAGGATTAGCGCCTGATGATAGACGCTGGTGCGCGTTAACAGCCCGGCCGTAAAAGCGCCGATAGCGCCGCCTTTGTGCTTGATATTCTCAATGCCGGTGAGCCTGGCCATCTCTTCACCCAGTTCACGGCCTTCATGAATGCCTTTCAGCACGATAGCGGGCAGAGTGAAGCTGGCAGAACGCGACTCACCGCGCAGCTTGTGGTTTTCGATCACCATCCAGGCAAAGGCGCTCTCTTCTTCAATCCCCGCTTCAATGGCGACCCAAAAGTCCGCCTCAGGCCGAACCTGACGGGCATTCATCACGCGGTGACGTGCGCCAGTTCTCGTTTCAACGTTTGTAACCGGCTGCGCGGCCACGCCGCTGTCGACCTCGACACCCTCTATATGGCAGGATCCCTCCCCGAATACATCGCTGAATGCCTGAGAAATTGCCTTAATTTTGGCTGGATTGATGGTGGCAGCGACAACATGGTACATAATTGTTTGAACCCTTCAGGCAAATTTGTCGCAGTATAACGGAAAATCGCATGTTACAGGTCTACCTTGTTCGCCACGGAGAAACGCTTTGGAATGCAGCGCGACGCATTCAGGGACAGTCGGACAGCGCGCTGACAGAGAAAGGAGTGCAGCAGGCACATCAGGTGGGGGAGCGGATGAAACACCTCGGCATCACCCACGTTATTTCCAGTGATTTGGGGCGAACCAGACACACCGCGGAAATCATTGCTGATGCCTGTGGTTGCGGCGTAAAGCTCGACCCACGGCTGCGTGAGCTGAATATGGGTGTGCTGGAGCAGCGTCCGCTGGACGAGCTGAGTGAGGAGGAGGAGAGCTGGCGCAAAACGCTGGTCGACGGTACCGAAAACGGTCGTATTCCTCAGGGCGAGTCGATGACTGAGTTAGCTGAGCGCATGCAGCAGGCGTTGAATGCCTGTCTGGAACTGCCTGAGGGCAGCCGCCCGCTGATCGTCAGTCACGGCATGGCGCTGGGCGTGCTGGTGAGTACGCTGCTGGGCCTGCCGGCCTATGCGGAACGCCGACTGCGTCTGCGTAACTGCTCCATCTCCCGTGTGGATCACCAGCAAAGCGCCTGGCTGGCGGAAGGCTGGGTAGTGGAGACGGCGGGAGATATTTCGCATCTCGACCAGCCTGCGCTGGACGAACTACAGCGTTAAGAGTGCTGTAAACAGGGCGGAGCGAGCGAGGCCGCCTCTGAGTGCAGCATAAGCGCTTACGATTGTGGCAGCGGGCAGAAAGAAGTTCTGCCCATTATATTATGCCGTGACCGTTTCCGTAGTGCTGCGAATTGGGATCAGGTATTCGCAACGGATATCCACTGGCGGCTCCGGGCGTTTCTTGCCGCCGTGCGTCAGGAAGCGTTCAATATCCTGCCCATGACGTCGGGTCAGCTGCAGCATGGGCATACAGGTGCCGTAGATCAGCAGAATGAACTCCTGCAGACTGGCGCGAGGCCCTTCGTAGAAAAACTGCACATATTCTCCTCCCTCCAGCAGCACCGTTTGCGTGGACTGCATCGCTTGTGAAAGCTGGTCCATTGGCACCGCCGTGGTGTAGAGAATTTCCTGCTCATCATCCTTCTCCATGCTTGGGCGCGACTGATGCAGGCCATAGAGCACGGGCGGGATCATATCGGTTTCCGTCAGGAACTGCCGCCAGAAATGCAACCGCATCTCGTCGCGTGCGCTGGAGATCTGCTCCAGCGTGCAGGTATAGCTCTGCGTCTGACCAACCAGCACGGTCTCAGGCAGCGTAATATAGGCCGCTTCCGGAAGGCGATAATCATCCAGACGGATCGGGGGACGCAGGCCAAAGGAGTTCCAGTCAGAAGAGCGGCGATACCAGGCGGGCGTCTGATTAAACTGTTTTTTGAATGCCCGGGTAAACGTCTGCTGAGAATCGAAACGATACTGCAGGGCAATGTCCAGAATCGGACGGCTGGTCAGGCGAAGCGCCACCGCAGCCTTAGAGAGGCGCCGTGCACGGATATAGGCGCCAATCGCATGACCGGTGACTTCCTTAAACATTCTTTGCAGATGCCATTTTGAATAGCCAGCCTTGGTCGCCACGTTGTCGAGAGACAACGGCTGATCGAGGTGGCTTTCAAGCCAGACAAGCAAATCGCGAATGATACCGGCTTGATCCATAAATCATCCTTACCTGATAAAAGTGGTGCAGGGAAAAATTCCACTACTGACTCATATAACGTACTGCCTGTTGAACTGATAAATAGCCTCTGCCAGTACACATCAAACCGCGGGGAGGTGTTACCATGCGGCAAGTACCTGAAGAGGTTACCTTACAATGTCATCTATTTTCTAAGCAATGGTAACGTTATGACAATGAAAAAATTGTTAATAGTCACGTCGGTAATTTTAACGTCACTGGCAGCACGGGCTGAGCAGGTTGGTTCCGTGGATACCGTGTTCAAAGTCTTCGGCCCCGATCATAAGATTGTGGTGGAAGCCTTTGATGATCCGGACGTAAAAAATGTAACCTGCTATATCAGCCGGGCCAAAACCGGCGGCATTAAAGGGGGTCTTGGTTTAGCTGAAGACACCTCTGACGCTGCCATTTCCTGTCAGCAGATCGGGCCGGTTGAACTGAGCGATAAAATTGCCAAAGGTAAAGCTGAAGGCGAGGTAGTCTTCCGTAAGCGGACTTCACTGGTCTTTAAAAAGCTGCAGGTGGTGCGGTTTTACGATCAAAAACGTAATGCACTGATCTATCTGAGCTATTCCGATAAAGTGGTGGATGGTTCGCCTAAAAACGCCCTGAGCGCAGTACCTATTATGCCGTGGAAATAACGCGCTGCATAGAAAAGGGCCGGAATTCCGGCCCTTTATAGCACAGGCTGAGTAGGTTTAATCCTGCAGATCGCCACAGAAGCGGTAGCCTTCGCCATGAATGGTGGCGATGATCTCTGGCGTATCCGGCGTGGATTCAAAATGCTTACGGATGCGACGAATGGTCACATCAACCGTGCGGTCATGCGGCTTTAACTCACGGCCAGTCATTTTTTTCAGTAAATCAGCACGGGTCTGGATTTTGCCAGGGTTCTCACAGAAGTGCAGCATCGCGCGGAACTCGCTGCGGGGCAGTTTATACTGCTCTCCCTGTGGGCTGACCAGCGAGCGGCTGTTAATGTCCAGCTCCCAGCCATTAAAGCGATAACTCTCAACCAGCTTGCGCTCTTCGCTGTGCGGCGCCAGATTCATGGTCCGGGAAAGCAGGTTGCGCGCGCGGATAGTCAGCTCACGCGGGTTAAACGGCTTGGTGATGTAGTCATCAGCGCCGATTTCCAGGCCCAGAATTTTATCCACTTCGTTATCACGACCGGTCAGGAACATCAGGGCAACGTTCGCCTGTTCGCGAAGTTCACGAGCCAGCAGCAGACCGTTTTTCCCGGGCAGGTTGATATCCATAATCACCAGGTTGATGTCATTCTCGGTCAATATATGGTGCATCTCAGCACCGTCCGTAGCTTCATGAACCATGTAGCCTTCGGCCTCAAAAATACTTTTGAGAGTATTGCGAGTCACTAATTCATCTTCAACGATAAGTATGTGCGGGGTCTGCATGTGTTCGCTACCTAAAATTGCCAACAAAATCGAAACAGGGCATACAGCTGTAAAGAAACCAGATAAAGCAGGGAAGTTATCGGGTATAGAAACAACAGCTGTACAGAATATGTTCTTGAGTCATTAAAGACCAGGCTGCGCATCCTGTAAATCCTGGTTGCACCCTGTCCCGGCACGCTTAAAAATGGGGGTATATCTTAACCGCATTAACAGCAATATAACAGTACAAGACCTGGCCAAAATGTAATAAACAACGCTAACTTGACTTATATCAAACCAATTGTAGCACGTTAACCGTTTTGTGAAAAACTCTTACCAGAATGCCAGCTTAGCTCACAAATATGCTCTTTTTAGCGCTAACAAAGCCAGCGCCCGAAAAGATACCGGCAGCAAATTTAACATTTGATAATTACTTGAAGCATATGGGTTTATATCTTGATAATTGTTTTTATTGAGGTATTCAGTGCAAAGCCGTCATATAATTTGATTATGCCCGGTTACACTATGCTCCTGAAATGTTATGTATTTGTTGCTATCAACCAGCTTATTTTTACATCCTGCGGCGTGAGGCCACGTTGCAGGCCATCTGATTAAGGACGTTATGCGCTTTCCTTTGATTCTTGTTTCTCCGCATCGACCAGAAAATATTGGCGCGGCCGCCCGCGCCATGAAAACCATGGGGTTTAACGAACTGCGGATCGTCAACAGCCAGGCTTATCTTGAACCTGCGGCACGCTGGGTAGCCCATGGCGCAGGGGAGATTCTGGACGGTATCACGCACTGGGAGACGCTGGCCGATGCCCTCGCAGATATCGATTTCAGCATCGCCACCACCGCCCGCAGCCGGGCAAAGTTCCGCTATTACGCTACGCCTCAACAGGTAGAAACGATAATAGAAGAGAAGCAGCAGTGGGTCAGCAGCGTGGCGCTGGTGTTTGGCCGCGAAGATACGGGCCTGACCAATGAAGAGCTTGAGCTGGTGGATCTGTTAACCGGAATTCCGATGGCGGCAGACTATCCCTCGCTGAATCTGGGGCAGGCGGTAATGGTCTACTGTTATCAACTTTCTGCCATCAGACAGGTGAGCGCCTCTAAAGAGGCCCCGGCTGACGTCCTGCAATTAACAGCCTTGCGCCAGAGGCTCGATCGGCTGCTTGCACGCCTTGAAGTCAGTAATGACCGCAAGCTGGCAGAGTGGCTCTCCCAGCGTCTGGGCCTGTTGGAACAGCGCGACAGCGCGATGCTGCACCGCCTGCTGCACGATGTAGAAAAAAAACTTATAGATAAAAAAGCTGAATAATAGCGCCACAGTAGTGAGTCTTACTGGGTTTATTTCGACCACTAACAGAATGGATCTGTTTTTGTTTTAAATCCCCTGCGAGTTGATGGGATTAGCGACCGCCGCCAGGAGATAAAAAAATTGACTTGGCTGGCGGTTTGCTTTACTTCTGAAAGCCGACAGAATTCAAAGACAGACAGACGATAAATCTAAAATGCGTAAACAGAGCCTGATGACAACAATCATTATTACCACCACCATTACCCCAGGTAACGGTGCGGGCTGACGCGTAAAGGAAAAATCAAAAAAAAGCCCGCACCTGAACAGTGCGGGCTTTTTTTTCGGCAAAAATTCAGGAGATGTTGATAATGCGAGTGCTGAAATTCGGTGGAACCTCAGTAGCCAATGCGGAACGATTCTTGCGCGTGGCTGACATTCTGGAAAGTAATGCTAAGCAGGGACAGGTTGCTACCGTATTGTCCGCGCCAGCGAAAATCACTAACCATCTGGTGGCGATGATTGAGAAAACCATCAGCGGTCAGGATGCCTTGCCTAATATCAGCGACGCGGAAAACATTTTCTCCTCACTGCTGAAAGGCCTCGCAGAAGCGCAGCCTGGTTTTCACTACGACAAGCTGAAAACGGTTGTCGATCAGGAATTCGCACAGCTTAAGCAGATCCTGCACGGTATCGGCCTGCTGGGGCAATGTCCGGACAGCGTCAATGCGGCGATCATCTGTCGCGGCGAAAAGCTGTCGATTGTGATAATGGAAGCGCTGCTGCGGGCTCGTGGACATGGCGTTACCGTTATCGACCCGGTAGAAAAATTGCTGGCTGTGGGCCACTATCTCGAATCCACCGTGGATATTCCTGAATCCACCCGCCGCATCGTCGCCAGCCAGATCCCCGCAGAGAATATGATCCTGATGGCTGGTTTCACCGCCGGTAATGATAAGGGTGAGCTGGTGGTGCTGGGGCGCAATGGTTCAGACTACTCCGCCGCCGTGCTGGCCGCCTGCCTGCGGGCGGACTGCTGTGAAATCTGGACTGACGTCGATGGCGTCTACACCTGCGATCCCCGGCAGGTGCCTGACGCCCGGCTGCTGAAGTCGATGTCCTATCAGGAAGCGATGGAGCTCTCCTATTTTGGCGCTAAGGTTCTGCATCCGCGCACCATTACTCCTATTGCCCAGTTCCAGATCCCTTGCCTGATCAAAAACACCGCCAATCCTCAGGCCCCCGGCACCCTTATCGGTGGTGACAGTTCGGATGAAGACAACCCGGTTAAAGGCATCACCAACCTGAATAACATGGCGATGTTTAACGTCTCCGGCCCTGGGATGAAAGGGATGGTGGGTATGGCTGCCAGAGTCTTTGCCGCGATGTCACGCAGCGGCATCTCCGTGGTGTTAATTACCCAATCCTCTTCCGAATACAGCATCAGCTTCTGCGTGCCGCAAAGCGATCAGGCCCGTGCCCGTCGGGTGCTGGAAGAGGAGTTCTACCTGGAGCTGAAGGATGGCCTGCTTGAGCCGCTGGACGTGATGGAGCATCTGGCGGTTATCTCCGTGGTGGGTGACGGCATGCGTACCCTGCGCGGCATCTCCGCCAAATTCTTCTCGGCGCTGGCGAGAGCCAATATCAATATCGTTGCTATCGCTCAGGGCTCTTCCGAACGCTCTATTTCTGTGGTGGTCGATAATGATCAGGCCACTACCGGCGTGCGTGTGGTGCACCAGATGCTGTTCGCTACCGATCAGGTTATTGAAGTCTTCGTTATTGGCGTCGGCGGCGTGGGTGCAGCGTTAATCGACCAGCTCCACCGCCAGCAGACCTGGCTGAAGAATAAGCATATCGATCTTCGCGTCTGCGGCATTGCTAATTCAAAAGCACTGCTGACCAATGTGCATGGTATTCCGCTGGAGAACTGGAAGGAGTCGCTGGCGAAAGCCAATGAACCGTTCAATCTGGGACGGCTGATCCGGCTGGTGAAAGAGTACCATTTGCTCAACCCGGTGATTGTGGATTGTACCTCCAGCCAGGCAGTGGCCGATCAGTATGCTGACTTCCTCGCTGAAGGCTTCCATGTGGTCACGCCGAACAAAAAGGCCAATACCTCTTCCTACAATTACTATCAGCAGATGCGTGCCGCCGCCGCGAAGTCGCGCCGTAAGTTCCTTTACGACACCAACGTAGGTGCGGGTTTGCCGGTTATCGAAAACCTGCAAAATCTGCTGAATGCGGGTGACGAACTGCTGCGCTTCTCCGGTATTTTATCCGGTTCGCTCTCCTATATTTTTGGCAAGCTGGATGAGGGCGTGTCGCTTTCTGAAGCCACCAAAACGGCGCGGGAACTGAGTTTCACTGAACCGGACCCGCGTGACGACCTCTCCGGCATGGATGTGGCGCGTAAGCTGCTGATTTTAGCCCGCGAAGCAGGTTATCAACTGGAGCTGAGCGACATTGATATTGAGGCCGTGCTGCCGGAAGAATTAACCGCAATAACGGATGTGGAAGCCTTTATGGCGCGCCTGCCGGAGCTGGATGAGGCGTTTGCTTCCCGCGTGTCACAAGCGCGTGAAGAGGGCAAAGTGCTGCGCTTTGTCGGTGCCATTGAAGAAGGCGGGCGCTGCCGGGTGAAAATTGATGCCGTGGACGGCAACGATCCCCTGTATAAAGTGAAAAATGGCGAGAACGCCCTGGCGTTCTACAGCCGCTACTATCAGCCAATCCCGCTGGTACTCAGGGGCTATGGCGCGGGTAACGATGTGACCGCAGCAGGCGTATTTGCCGACCTGTTACGCACCTTGTCATGGAAGTTGGGAGTTTAAGAATGGTCAAGATTTATGCCCCTGCCTCAATTGGCAACGTCAGCGTGGGCTTTGATGTACTGGGTGCGGCAGTATCACCGGTGGACGGCTCCCTGTTGGGGGATTGCGTCACGGTGGAGGCAGCCAGCGAATTCAGCCTGCGCAACGAGGGGCGCTTTGTCAGCAAGCTGCCTGATAAAGCAGAAGAGAACATTGTCTGGCAATGCTGGGATCGCTTCTGTGAAGCGATTGGCAAGCGCGTGCCGGTGGCGATGACACTGGAAAAAAATATGCCGATCGGATCGGGCCTGGGTTCCAGCGCCTGCTCCGTAGTGGCGGGTTTGATGGCGATGAACGAACACTGCGGCAAGCCGCTGAGCGACACAGAACTGCTGTCGCTGATGGGCGAGCTGGAAGGGCGTATTTCCGGCAGCGTGCATTATGATAACGTCGCCCCATGCTTCCTCGGCGGCATTCAGCTGATGCTGGAGGAAAATGGGATTATCAGTCAGCAGGTGCCAGGCTTTGATCAGTGGCTGTGGGTGATGGCTTACCCCGGCATCAAGGTTTCTACGGCGGAAGCGCGCGCTATTCTGCCCGCACAGTACCGTAAAGAAGAGATTATTAAGCATGGTCGCTACCTGGGTGGGTTTATTCATGCCTGCCACACGCAGCAGCCAGCGCTGGCGGCAAAGCTGATGCGTGATGTGATCGCCGAGCCTTACCGCACCAAACTGTTACCGGGATTTGCAGAGGCTCGCCAGGCTGCACAGGATATTGGCGCGCTGGCCTGTGGCATATCGGGTTCCGGCCCTACGCTGTTCGCGGTTTGTGACCAACCGGACACCGCACAGCGCATGGCTGACTGGCTCAGCCAGCACTATCTGCAAAATGATGAAGGCTTCGTTCACATCTGCCGTATCGATACGGCAGGCGCACGTAAACTGGGATAACGCATGAAACTGTACAATCTGAAGGATCACAACGAGCAGGTCAGCTTCTCGCAGGCCGTTAAACAGGGTCTGGGTAGCCAGCAGGGGCTGTTCTTTCCGCTGGAGCTGCCGGAGTTTGAACTCACCGACATCGATGAGATGCTGGAAATGGATTTCGTTACCCGCAGCAGCAAAATTCTCTCTGCTTATATTGGTGATGAAATTGCGCCGCATCAGCTGCACGATCGCCTGAAAACGGCCTTCAGCTTCCCGGCACCGGTGGAAAAAGTCACTGATGATATCTCCGCACTGGAGCTGTTCCATGGGCCAACGCTGGCCTTTAAGGACTTCGGTGGCCGCTTTATGGCGCAGATGCTCTCCTATGTCAGCGGAGCCGATGAGAAGATTACTATCCTTACCGCCACCTCCGGGGATACCGGCGCAGCGGTTGCCCATGCTTTCTACGGTATGGATAACGTACGGGTAGTGATCCTCTATCCTCAGGGCAAAATCAGCCCGTTGCAGGAAAAACTGTTCTGTACCCTGGGCGGCAACATCCAGACTATCGCCATTGAGGGGGACTTTGACGCCTGTCAGTCTCTGGTGAAGCAGGCGTTTGATGACGAGCCGCTGAAAAAAACCATTGGCCTGAACTCCGCTAACTCCATCAACATCAGCCGTCTGCTGGCGCAGATTTGCTATTACTTTGAAGCGGTTGCCCAACTGCCGCAGGAGAAGCGCAACCAGCTGGTAATCTCCGTTCCGAGCGGTAACTTTGGCGACCTGACTGCGGGGCTGCTGGCGAAGTCTCTTGGCCTGCCGGTGAAGCGCTTTATCGCGGCGACCAACGCCAACGACACCGTGCCGCGCTTTTTGGTGAACAGCGAATGGCTGCCTAACGCCACCGTCTCCACTCTGTCAAACGCCATGGACGTCAGCCAGCCAAACAACTGGCCGCGTGTGGAAGAGATTTTCCGCCGTAAGGCCTGGAAACTGACCGAGCTGGGCTATGGCGCGGTGGATGATGAAACCACCAAAGCGACCATGCGCGAACTGGCCGACCTGGGTTATATCTCTGAACCTCACGCGGCCATCGCTTACCGTATGCTGCGCGATCAGCTGCAGGAAGGGGAGTTTGGCCTGTTTCTGGGCACCGCGCATCCGGCTAAGTTTATCGAAAGCGTGGAAGAGATCCTCGACCGCAAGCTGCCTGTTCCTCAGGAGCTGGCGGATCGTGCTAACCTGCCGCTGCTGTCGCACAAGATGGCAGCGGATTTTGCCGCGCTGCGTGATTTCCTGCTGCACAAGTAACCTTAACCGCACCACACCGCGTCAACGATCTTCAACGGCCCTGCACGGGCCGTTTTTTCAGCTGTCCGATCCCCCAGTAATCCTCTGCTGTGCTGTAGCTGATGAGCCGCCACCGCCTGTTGCCACGGCTGATGAATTACCTGTGGGATTTTGCCCCGATGAGGCCAGCGCGCCCGTGGGCGTGGGCTGATCTCCCGGGGCGGCGGTAAGCGTAGCCGCGTTCTGATTGCCCGTGTTGGTTGCAGCAGCGGATGCAGTGAGCGGAGCCTGGCTGCTGGTAGTGGCGCTGGCCTGACTCTCTGCGGCAACGGCGCCGCGAACCTTGCTGTGTGCCTGATAAATCTGGTTTACCACCTTATAGGTCAGCCCAAACGCGGCGGCGGTTCCGGCATTGTTGAACAGGCTGGAAAGCAGCGGCGACATCTTCCCTTTGGTTATGGCAGCCATAATCTGCTGGGAGGCCAGCGTGCTGCCGTTGGCAAAATTGTTCCAGCTAAGACGGGCAATGGAGTGGTCCAGCAGGCGACCATAATCTTTCATCGGCAGGGAAGGGGAGAGCTTTTGCCCATCGCCAACCTGTTTAGCGTCGTAATGCTTACCTAAAAAAGCATCGCCGGTTTCAATCACCGTATTACAGGCGGCGCGAAGCGCGGAGACGATTGCGCCCATCTCATGCAGCGCTTTACCGCTCAACGGCTTGCCCGCCGCATCGCGGATCTCCGGGCCGGAGACGGTATAACCTTTCGGCAGCGCCTTCTGAATCAGACCATCCTGTAGCATGCCCATCGCCAGAGTATTCAGCGTGTACCAGGCGCCATTGGTGCTCATATTGTCATCGCTGACGCCGTAGCTGGCTTTGCCGTCACGGGAAGCGACCATGCTGCCCGTGGCCTGCAGAGATTCCCGCGTACCGGCGTAGATAACATTACGCAGCTGCGTACTGAGCACCCGCGCCGTCAGGCCGGGATTGCCGGTCAGCGCACCCGCCAGCGACATGCCGACATTCAGCAGTTCAGCGGCAATCTGCTGCCCGGTAACGCGTTTTGAGTCGGTTTGCGTTTGTGCGCTGAGACGATTCCATTCCGCAGGCTTATCGCGGCGCATCACCTCTGCCCGATCGGGGCTGAGGCCAAACTGCCCGCGCACCGCCACCTGATTGTGCTGCGGGTCTCTTGCCAGACGGGGTTCACGGACATGGATGTGAGCCGCGATATTGGCAAGCGAGACGGCAGCCTGCAGGCCGACGGCAGCCGCAGGATGTTTTTCTGCCAGATGGGGCAACAGCATATTGTAGGCTTCGATAAAAGCCTCTTCGCGCATCATGGTGGGCAACCCGCAGGTAATCATCTGCTGCAAAGCATGACCGCCCAGCGCCCCCCATGCCTTATTTTGCAGCGGAGCCAGGGTGAATTTACCCAGGGCAACAGCCGACGATTTGGTGTCGTTCCAGCCTGTTGTTCCGGCTGATTTCGCTCCTTTCAGACCGGCGTTACCCGCTACTTTGGCACCGGTTAAAGCCAGGTTGCCGCCAGTTTTGACGCCACTCCAGGTGGCACTTCCCACCGTTTTCGTGCTTCCCCAGGCAGCATTTCCTCCATATTTTATGCCGTTCCACGCGGCAGTCGATCCCTGGCCCACAAGCGCACTGCTCCCTTCCGCCAGTCCGGAGAAAAACTTTCCTGCGCTGGCGGCGGCCCTGGCGGCGCGCCCGGAGCCGTGGTCGGGCCGGGGTCCGCTCTCCTCATCGCCGCGTGAACCGGGCCTGGTCATTTGAAACTGACCGGGAACCTGTTGAATTGAATTACTCATGGCGTCTCTCCTCAGTTCAGGCAGCACTCTGGTGACGGCGATCAAACGCCACGGTAAGCGTCATAAAGTCGGCCAGCCAGCCGGCGAGATCGGCGGCCTCCAGCCCCAGCGAATCCCAGCGGCTGACCAGGCAGATCCTCTCGCCGCACAGTGCCAGCGAGCAGTGCGTGAACAGCCGAAGCTGCTGGTTGGCAATCAGATAGTGTCGTTGCTCATCGCCTGGAGATATCTCCAGATCCAGCGGCGCAGAGATCAACAGGTGGCGGCGATCGCCGTCGGCAAGCACAGAGATGGAACGTTCCGGAAAGGATAATTTGCAGAAGCAGCCATCCAGCAGATAGCTTTCCCGCGCCAGGCCCAACAGGGCGAAAGTTTGTTGCAGAAGGGGATAATGCCAGTCGGTGGTGACGGCCTCCCGGGCCAGCGCATCCATACGCTCCGTCAACTGCTGCTGCCAGCCAGCAATCCAGCCGGGAAGCGGGGGCGCTTCTTCTGGCGCAACTGTGGCTCCTGGCTGACCCAACGAAAACAGCAGATCAATAAGGCTGGAAGCGAGTGAATTGAAATCATTCATCACGTTCGCCAGCGCCTCCGGCTGACCCGGCAGATCAAATGCCAGCGGCCTGGTCAGCAGGGCTGAACCCTGCCGATCGAGAGAAAGGCTGATACCGTTCATCGCCATCGCCACATCGTTGGTTCTGAGCAGCGCTTCCTGCCAGACCTCAGGATGAAGCGCGTCTGGCGCAGGCAGAATGCCGACCGCCAGCCACATTGGCACCGGTTTTTCGCTCTGGCAAATCAGGATAAAATGCAGGGCATCCAGCCGGATCAAACCGGTGGAGGCAAAATGCTGCTGCTGCGCCTCATCCACACCAAACTGCGCCGCCGCGGCTATCAGCCACTCTTTGGCCGAATCTGGCAGAGGATTTTGCCAGCCGTCTGTCCGGACGTTCCTATCCTGTTGATGGCTGGCCTGCCACATCCGATCGCGAATGGTTCTCTCTAACCCCTGCTGATCCATACTCTTCCCCTCATAGCTGATTACGCCTTGAGTGACCCGCAGGTTGTAATGGTTCTGTCACAAAAGGGCTTATAAAAAAAGGCTATGGCTGGAGGGGAAAAGGGGAGGATTTGCGGCGCAAAAGGGCGCTACGCCGCTCGATCTATTGGCAGAAGTTATGGCTGTTCGCGGCGTTTAAAGACCAGATCGGTTTCATTACTCTCTTCAGCCGAATAGGCGTAGCCAGCAACAGCAAAGTTTTTCAGCTGGTCGGGTTTCGTCAGACCCTGTTGGATGACATAGCGACTCATCAGGCCACGCGCTTTTTTAGCGTAGAAGCTGATGACTTTAAATTTGCCATTTTTCTCATCAAGAAATACCGGTTTGATAATGCGGCCATTGAGCTGTTTCGGCTTCAGCGCTCTGAAGTATTCGTCGGAGGCCAGGTTGATCAGTACATCATCACCCTGTTCGGCCAGCGCGGCGTTCAGCGCTTCGGTCAGCCTGTCGCCCCAAAAAGCGTAGAGATCTTTCCCGGCTGGGTTATCCAGCCTGATGCCCATTTCCAGCCGGTAAGGCTGCATTAAATCCAGCGGCCGTAACAGGCCATACAGACCGGAAAGCATACGCAGATGCTGCTGGGCAAAATCGAACTCTTTCTCACTAAAGGTTTCTGCCTGCAGGCCGGTATAGACATCGCCTTTAAACGCCAGAATGGCCTGGCGGGCATTTTCTGGCGTAAAAGGGGGATGCCAGTCATTGAAGCGGTTGGCATTCAGTTCCGCCAGCTTATCGCTGATGCTCATCAGCGAGCCGATCTGGGCAGGCGTGAGCTGCCGCGCAATCTCAATCAGTTTCTGGGAATCGTCCAGCAGCGCCGGTTGGGTGAAGCGTCTGGTCGCCAGCGGGCTGTCAAAATCCAGCGTTTTGGCTGGGGAGATAACCATCAACATGCCTGAGTCCTTGTATGAATAAGCCGAAGTAGCGCGCTACTTTAGCAAAAAACGCGCGGTGAAAGCAGTAATCGCTGCCATTGCTCCAGCTGATTTCTCTGCGCATTTATCGACGATTTAGCACTGCGTGGCCTGCGGGAAACCTTACCTTGCATGGCGGGTTTCGCGTGATATTATCCGTGGCAGAGATTTTCAAGAACCCGATAACTCTACACTCTGATGAGAATGACAACCATGACGGACAAACTGACTTCCCTGCGTCAACTCACTACCGTTGTTGCCGACACCGGTGACATTGCAGCGATGAAGCTCTATAAGCCGCAAGATGCGACCACTAACCCTTCCCTGATCCTGAGCGCCGCGCAGATCCCTGAATACCGCAAACTGATTGATGATGCGGTGAGCTGGGCGCGCGATCAGAGCAGCAAAAAAGAAGAGCAGATCAACTTTGCCGCGGATAAACTGGCCGTCAATATCGGTCTGGAAATCCTGAAGCTGGTGCCGGGCCGCATTTCAACTGAAGTTGATGCGCGCCTCTCTTACGATACTGAAGGCAGCATCGAAAAAGCCCGTTCCCTGATCAAACTCTATAACGACGCGGGCATCAGCAACGACCGTATCCTGATCAAACTGGCATCCACCTGGCAGGGCATCCGTGCCGCTGAGCAGCTGGAGAAAGAAGGGATCAACTGTAACCTGACGCTGCTGTTCTCCTTCGCTCAGGCTCGTGCCTGTGCGGAAGCTGGCGTCTACCTGATTTCACCTTTCGTTGGCCGTATTCTGGACTGGTACAAAGCGAATACCGACAAAAAAGAGTACGCGCCGCATGAAGATCCGGGCGTGGTTTCCGTGTCTGAAATCTATGAATACTACAAGCAGCACGGCTATGAAACTGTGGTGATGGGTGCCAGCTTCCGTAACGTAGGCGAAATCATTGAGCTGGCTGGCTGCGACCGTCTGACCATCTCCCCGGCTCTGCTGAAAGAGCTGGCGGAAACTGAAGGCACGCTGGAGCCTAAACTCTCCTGGGCTGGCGAAGTGAAAGCGCGCCCGGCGAAGATGACCGAATCTGAGTTCCTGTGGCAGCACAACCAGGACCCGATGGCAGTGGATAAACTGGCTCAGGGCATTCGTAACTTTGCGCTCGACCA
Organism: Erwinia sp. MMLR14_017; assembly: GCF_033657285.1. Lineage (NCBI taxonomy): Bacteria > Pseudomonadati > Pseudomonadota > Gammaproteobacteria > Enterobacterales > Erwiniaceae > Erwinia > Erwinia sp. MMLR14_017. The sequence continues at coordinate 436,289 of NZ_JAWVWP010000001.1, forward strand.
GGGCAAACTCGACAAGATGATTGCCGAGCTGCTGTAAACCTCTGAGGGTGGCTGGCACACCGGCCACTCTTTTCACTCGCTGTACATCCCGCTTTGCAATAGTTTATCCTTCCCTCTTATCTCCCCCGACACCCGCGTCCGCCCTTAAAGCGTGGCCGTAACTACAGTGACGACACGATGAATACACTACGTATAGGATTGATTTCGGTTTCCGATCGCGCCGCCAACGGCATCTATCAGGATCAGGGCTTGCCTGCGCTTGAGGCCTGGCTTTCGCAGGCGCTGGCTACGCCGTTTACCATTGAAAAGCGACTGGTGCCGGATGAACAGCCGATGATTGAGCAGGCCATCTGCGAACTGGTAGATGAATTATTCTGCCCTCTGGTGCTGACGACGGGCGGAACCGGCCCGGCTCGTCGTGACGTGACGCCCGATGCGACGCTGGCCATTGCTGACCGCGAGATGCCGGGTTTTGGCGAACAAATGCGCCAGATTAGCCTTAACTTCGTGCCTACAGCGATCCTCTCCCGACAGGTAGGGGTGATCCGCAAACAGTCACTGATTATTAACCTTCCGGGCCAGCCAAAATCGATTCAGGAGACGCTGGAAGGGCTTAAGGATGCGGAGGGCAAAACCAAAGTTCACGGCATTTTTGCCAGCGTGCCTTACTGTATTCAGCTGCTGGAAGGCCCTTATATAGAAACCCATGAGACTGTAGTAGCAGCTTTTCGTCCCAAAAGTGCCAGGCGCGAAACAAACGGCTAAAAATGGCGTAATTCAGGCATAAGATCCAGCGGCGCTGGTGTGGCAGAGAATGAACGGTATAGTACGCATAGCTTTACATTAGCGAACTATACTTTTTTCTTCTACTTCTGGATATGCCTGAATAATTATGCCTCCCGATAACGCGCGTCGGTTAAACCGACAGGATTATAAAACCCTCTCTCTGGCGGCGCTGGGCGGCGCGCTGGAGTTCTACGACTTCATTATTTTTGTCTTTTTTGCCGCCGTAATTGGCGACCTCTTTTTCCCGGCAGATATCCCTGACTGGCTGCGCCAGCTCCAGACTTTTGCCATTTTCGCCGCAGGCTATCTGGCGCGCCCGTTAGGCGGCCTGATCATGGCCCATTTTGGTGACAGCCAGGGCCGTAAGAAAATGTTCAGTCTCAGTATTCTGCTGATGGCCCTGCCTACGCTGGCGATGGGGCTGTTGCCTACGTATGCCACACTTGGCATTGCCGCACCGATCCTGCTGTTGCTGCTGCGCGTTCTGCAGGGCGCGGCGATTGGCGGAGAAGTGCCGGGTGCCTGGGTATTTGTGGCTGAACATGTTCCGGAAAAACGCATCGGCTTCGCCTGCGGTACGCTGACTGCGGGACTCACTGCAGGCATCCTGCTTGGCTCAGTTGTGGCGACCCTTGTTAACACCACTCTGGGTGCTAAGGGAATTGCTGAAGGTGGCTGGCGCATCCCGTTCCTGCTGGGCGGCGTATTTGGTTTTATTGCCCTCTATTTGCGCCGCTGGCTGCATGAAACGCCGATCTTTGTCGAATTGCAGTCACGTAAAGCGCTGGCTGCTGAGCTTCCCCTCAAAACGGTCATTCTGAATTGCAAAAAAGAGGTCGCGATAAGCATGCTGCTGACCTGGCTGCTGTCGGCAGGAATTGTGGTAGTGATCCTGATGACGCCCACCCTGTTACAAAAACAGTTTGGCATTGCGGCAGCGTCGGCGCTTCAGGCTAACAGCCTTGCTACGGTGATGTTACTGGTTGGTTGTATCTGCTCCGGGCTGGCTGCTGACAGATTTGGTGCCAGCAAAACGCTGATCGTTGGCAGCCTGCTTCTGGCCGGTTGCAGCTGGCTGTTTTACCGCACTGTTGGCGGACACCCTGAGATGCTTTTCCCCTGTTATGCGCTGGTGGGCTTTAGCGTTGGGGTGGTGGGTGCCGTACCTTACGTGATGGTTCGGGCATTTCCTGCCGAAGTGCGTTTCACCGGCATCGCCTTCTCCTATAACGTGGCTTATGCCATTTTTGGTGGGCTGACGCCGATATTCGTGACGCTGATTATGAAGGTGACGCCGCTGGCCCCCGCTTATTACGTGCTGGCACTCTCCGCCATCGGCTTACTGGTTGGCCTCTGCCTTAAGCGCGACTTCGTCCGTCACCCTCTTGTAGTTAACCAGAGCAGAGGTTGATGAAAAGTAGCGTTAACGACAAGCGATTACCGCAGGGGAATAAAAGATTAAGCGCAACGCTCATTAAATAATGTCCGTTAAAAAAGGCCCTTCAGGGCTTTTTTTACTTCCAGCTTAATGTTAAATCTGCTTAGCGCCGCCCAGCGGCAGCACGGTTCGACCCAATTGTTCGTTGATCACTTCAGCCATCGCCAGATAGATTGCGCTGGCGCCGCAGAGCAGGCCTTCATATCCCGCCAGCATCAGCACCGTTTTATTCCCGGCGATATTGCCCCAGGCAAGCAGCGTGAACAGCAGCGTCAGGCTGGCAAAAACGCTCTGTAACCCATAGCTGGCAGAGAGCGTGCCAAAGAACATAAACAGCGTAAACACGCCCCACAACGCCAGCCAGATACCGAGCACGGTGGCATCAGTGGGTTCCGCCAGCCCCATCGCAGGCAGCAGCAAAATGCCTGCCAGGCTCAGCCAGAAGCAGCCATAGGAGGTGAAAGCGGTGAGGCCAAAGGTATTGCCCTTTTTGTACTCCAGCAGGCCCGCAAGAATTTGCGCCAGCCCGCCGAAAAAAATGCCCGTGCTGATGATGGCGGAAGTCAGCGGAATAAAGCCCGCGTTGTGAAGATTGAGTAAAACCGTGGTCAACCCGAATCCCATTAATCCCAGTGGTCCCGGGTTGGCCAGCCTGTTGTTATGCATATGTTTCCCGTAATAAAGATAAAAAGTGAATTTGTTGGGTGAATCTTGCTGATTTATCGAAATATTTTTTCCGGTGTTCTCAGGTCGCGCGGCATCATAAAGATCCGCGGAAGGGGAAACATTGATCTGAAGAGCGGTAAAAAAGACTTTTTTTTTCCGCTGCCCCTTGATGCCGTGGTGGATGGCCCCATCTTAGTTGGCATCCAAGGGTATGGACCTGGAAAAAAAGCGCGGCGCCAGCAGTTGAAACGGCAAAAAAAGCCCGCATTAAGTGTTCATAAACTGATTTGACATGAATTTAAGTGGGAGAAGTGTAATGGGTAAAATTATTGGTATTGACCTGGGTACGACTAACTCTTGTGTCGCTATTATGGATGGCGGTAAAGCGCGCGTGCTGGAGAATGCAGAAGGCGATCGCACCACCCCTTCTATTATTGCTTACACCCAGGACGGCGAGATTCTGGTCGGTTCACCGGCTAAGCGTCAGGCTGTGACCAACCCACAGAATACCCTGTTTGCGATCAAGCGCCTGATTGGCCGTCGCTTCCAGGACGAAGAAGTGCAGCGTGATATCAAAATCATGCCTTACAAAATTGCCGGTTCCGACAACGGTGACGCCTGGATCGATGTGAAGGGCCAGAAAATGGCACCGCCGCAGATTTCTGCGGAAGTGCTGAAAAAAATGAAGAAAACGGCGGAAGATTATCTGGGCGAGCCAGTAACTGAAGCGGTTATCACCGTACCAGCCTACTTCAACGATGCGCAGCGTCAGGCAACGAAAGATGCCGGCCGTATCGCAGGTCTGGACGTTAAGCGTATCATCAACGAACCAACCGCAGCCGCGCTGGCTTACGGTATGGATAAAGGTCAGGGCAACCGCACTATCGCGGTCTATGACCTGGGTGGTGGTACCTTCGATATCTCTATCATCGAAATCGATGAAGTAGATGGCGAAAAAACCTTCGAAGTACTGGCTACCAATGGTGATACCCACCTGGGTGGCGAAGACTTCGACAGCCGTATGATCAACTACCTGGTCGCTGAATTTAAGAAAGATTCAGGCATCGATCTGCACAACGATCCGCTGGCGATGCAGCGTCTGAAAGAAGCGGCAGAAAAAGCCAAAATTGAGCTTTCCTCCGCTCAGCAGACCGACGTGAATCTGCCGTACATCACTGCTGATGCAACCGGTCCTAAGCACCTGAACATCAAAGTGACTCGTGCGAAGCTGGAATCACTGGTAGAAGATCTGGTCAGCCGCTCTATTGCGCCTCTGAAAGTTGCGCTGCAGGATGCAGGCCTTTCTGTGTCTGATATCAACGACGTTATCCTGGTCGGTGGTCAGACTCGTATGCCAATGGTGCAGGCGAAAGTGGCTGAGTTCTTCGGCAAAGAGCCACGTAAAGACGTGAACCCGGATGAAGCAGTAGCAGTAGGTGCTGCGGTTCAGGGTGGTGTTCTGGCGGGCGAAGTGAAAGACGTGCTGCTGCTGGACGTAACGCCTCTCTCCCTGGGTATCGAAACCATGGGTGGCGTGATGACTGCGTTGATCAACAAGAACACCACTATCCCGACCAAGCACAGCCAGGTGTTCTCTACTGCTGAAGACAACCAGTCTGCCGTGACCATTCACGTGGTGCAGGGTGAGCGTAAACGTGCTGCTGATAACAAATCGCTGGGCCAGTTCAACCTGGACGGCATTCAGGCAGCGCCACGCGGCATGCCGCAGATCGAAGTCACCTTCGATATCGATGCCGATGGTATCCTGCACGTTTCCGCGAAAGATAAAAATAGCGGAAAAGAGCAGAAGATCACCATCAAAGCTTCTTCCGGTCTGAACGACGAAGAGATCGAAAAAATGGTGCGTGACGCCGAAGCTAACGCTGAGTCTGACCGCAAATTTGAAGAGCTGGTGCAGACCCGTAACCAGGCCGATCATCTGTCGCACAGCACCCGTAAGCAGCTGGACGAAGCTGGTGAGCAACTGCCAGCAGACGACAAAGCACCGATCGAAGCGGCTCTGGCCGAGCTGAACACGGCGTTGAAAGGCGAAGACAAAGCTGAAATCGAAGCGAAAATGCAGGCGCTGATGGAAGTCTCCAGCAAACTGATGGAGTTCGCTCAGCAGCAGCAGGCCGCAGGCGGCGCAGCCGATGCCGGTGATGCTTCCGCTAAGAAAGATGACGACGTTGTTGACGCCGAATTCGAAGAAGTGAAAGACAACAAAAAATAATCGCCCTTGAGCGGGCACGGTGGCCTGAAAAAGGCCACTGATGAAACCTGACGGGCGTAGGAGTTTTCTCCACGCCCGTTCATGCATATTAAGGGCAGGACCACCAGAATGGCGAAGAGAGACTATTACGAGATTTTAGGCGTTTCCAATTCAGCGGATGAGCGTGAAATCAAAAAGGCCTATAAACGTCTGGCGATGAAATTGCACCCTGACCGTAATCCAGGGGACAAAGAATCGGAAGCCAAATTCAAGGAAGTGAAGGAAGCTTACGAGATCCTGACCGACGGCCAGAAACGTGCGGCCTACGATCAGTACGGTCATGCAGCCTTTGAACAGGGTGGCATGGGTGGCGGCGGCGGCTTTGGCGGCGGCGGCGGAGCAGATTTCAGTGATATCTTTGGCGACGTGTTCGGCGATATCTTCGGCGGAGGACGCCGTCAGCAGCGTGCTGCGCGCGGTGCCGATTTACGCTATAACATGGAGCTGACGCTTGAAGAAGCTGTCCGCGGCGTGTCCAAAGAGATCCGCATTCCTACGCTGGAAGAATGTGAAGTTTGCGACGGCAGCGGCGCAAAACCAGGCACTAAACCGCAGACCTGTTCAACCTGTCACGGTCAGGGCCAGGTGCAGATGCGTCAGGGCTTCTTTACCGTGCAGCAGGCGTGTCCGACCTGTCACGGTCGTGGATCGGTTATCAAAGATCCTTGTAACGCCTGCCACGGTCACGGCCGCGTTGAGAAGTCTAAAACACTGTCGGTGAAAATTCCGGCAGGCGTGGACACCGGCGACCGTATTCGTCTCACCGGTGAAGGTGAGGCGGGAGAGCACGGTGCACCAGCAGGCGATCTCTACGTTCAGGTACAGGTGCGCAAGCACCCAATCTTCGAGCGTGAAGAGAATAACCTCTACTGCGAAGTGCCAATCAACTTTGCAATGGCAGCGCTGGGCGGTGAAATTGAAGTGCCGACTCTGGATGGCCGTGTGAAGCTGAAAGTACCGGCAGAAACGCAGACCGGTAAGCTGTTCCGCATGCGCGGGAAAGGCGTTAAGTCTGTCCGTGGCGGTGCGCAGGGTGACCTGCTTTGCCGCGTAGTGGTAGAAACGCCGGTCAGCCTCAGCGACAAGCAGAAAGCGCTGCTGCGCGAGCTGGAAGAGAGCTTCGGCGGCCCAAGCGGCGAGAAGAACAGTCCACGCTCGAAAAGCTTCTTTGACGGCGTGAAGAAATTCTTCGACGATCTGACCCGCTAACTTCAGGTCAGACAGAGAAAACGGACAGCTCAGGCTGTCCGTTTTTTTTTATGTTTTGTCGCCGCTGGAGAACCGCCTGTTGGTCAGCTCGCCGCTATACTTCGGAAATAGTGAAGTGTTAAGCGGGTATAAACTGTTTTTTACGATCGGTTAAAACGAGTATGCTGGCGGTACTTTCTTTCATCACTTTGTTAACGGAATGCTCTGATGAATTCAGCTTTAAAAAGATTACTGAAAAATGAAGCCACCGGCGGGGTGGTTCTGATTATCGCCGCGGCAATTGCGATGTTCCTGGCGAATAATGCCGGGACGCAGCAGATTTACCAGTCAATCCTGAACGTGCCGGTTGAGTTTCGCTTCGGCAGCCTGGATATCAGTAAAAACCTGCTGTTGTGGATCAACGATGCACTGATGGCGATCTTTTTCCTGATGATTGGCCTCGAAGTAAAACATGAGCTGGTATCAGGATCGCTCGCCACTCGCGAGCGGGCAATGTTTCCCCTGATTGCTGCCTTAGGCGGTATGCTGGCACCGGGATTGATCTTCGCGGCGCTGAATCATAGCGATCCGCTTGCCAGCAACGGCTGGGCAATCCCTACCGCAACCGATATTGCCTTTGCGCTGGGTATCCTTGCTCTGTTAGGCAGCCGCGTGCCGCCCGCCCTGAAAATGTTCCTGATGGCGCTGGCGGTCATTGACGATCTCGGCGCCATTCTGATCATCGCTTTCTTCTACACCCAGGATCTTTCTCTGACCTCGCTGGCCGTGGCCGGTGCCGCAACGGCAGTGCTGATCCTGTTGAACAAATTGGGCGTGCGCAGCATTTCGCTCTACATGCTGGTAGGCATGGTGCTGTGGGTGGCTGTGCTGAAATCGGGCATTCATGCCACGGTCGCAGGCGTTATCATTGGCTTCTGCGTACCCTTGAAAAAAGAGAATGGCCATTCACCAGCCATGCATCTGGCGCATGGTCTGGCTCCCTGGGTGAGCTGGCTGATTTTACCGCTGTTTGCTTTCGCCAATGCGGGCGTTTCGCTGGCTGGCGTCTCTCTTAACGGGCTGTTCTCTGATGTTCCGTTGGGGATCATTCTTGGTCTGTTTATCGGTAAGCCATTGGGGATCACGCTGATCTGCTGGCTGGCGGTCAAGGTGCGGGTTGCCGCACTGCCGGAAGGAACCCGAATGCAGGATATCGCTGCCGTGGGCCTGCTGTGCGGTATTGGTTTCACCATGTCGATCTTTATCGCTTCGCTGGCCTTTGATGCCGCACATGAAGAGATGGTGACGCTGGCCAAGCTGGGTATCCTTACCGGTTCGATTGTGTCAGCAGTCGTGGGCTATTCGCTGTTGCGGGTCAAACTCAGGTAATGAGATAGCGGCCAGCTTCTGCTGGCCGCGCTTGATATCGCCATCAGGGAGGCGCGTATGTCACACATCAATTTCAATCATCTCTACTATTTCTGGCAGGTTTGTAAAGCCGGGTCGGTGGTAGGGGCGGCAGATGCCCTGAATCTGACGCCTCAGACCATTACCGGCCAGATCAAAGCGCTGGAAGAGCGGCTACAGGGCAAACTGTTTAAACGGCAGGGAAGAGGGCTGGTGCCCTCTGAGCTGGGGCAGTTAGTTTTTCGCTATGCGGACCGGATGTTCCAGCTCAGTCAGGAAATGTTGGATATCGTTAACTACCGCAAAGAGGCGAGCCTGCTGTTTGATGTTGGCGTAGCGGATGTTCTCTCCAAGCGGCTGGTAAGCCAGGTACTGAAAACGGCGGTAGTGGAGGATGAAAACATCCATCTTCGCTGTTTTGAGTCCACCCATGAGATGCTGCTGGAGCAGCTCAGCCAGCACAAGCTGGATATGATCCTCTCCGACTGCCCGATAGACTCCACGCAGCAGGCCGGGCTGTTTTCCGTCAAGTTGGGCGAGTGTGGCGTCAGCTTCTGGTGTCAGGCACCGGTTCCCGATTTGCCTTTCCCTGCCTGCCTGGAGCAGTGTAAATTGCTGATCCCTGGACGGCGTTACATGCTGGGACGCCAGTTACTGAACTGGTTTCAGACGCAGGGGCTGGAGGTGGATATTCTGGGCGAGTTTGATGATGCCGCGCTGATGACAGCCTTTGGTGCGAGCCATAATGCGATTTTTGTTGCGCCATCCCGTTACGGTGATGACATTTATGCTGAAAAAGAAATTGTTGAACTGGGAAGGATTGAGAGCGTGGTAGAGGAGTATCACGTGATTTTTGCCGAGCGAATGATCCAGCATCCCGCCGTGCAGCGTATTTGTAACAAGGATTTCACCGCGCTGTTTTCTTGAACAGCGGACATAAAAAAACCGGCAGCGCCGGTTTCTTTATCAAAGCCGATTAACAGCGTGGCGATTAAGCCAGTTTGTTGATCTGTGCAGTCAGGTTTGCTTTATGACGTGCAGCTTTGTTTTTGTGGATCAGGCCTTTAGCTGCCTGACGGTCCACGATTGGTTGCATTTCATTAAATGCATTCTGCGCAGCCGCTTTATCGCCAGTAGCGATAGCCGCGTAGACTTTCTTGATAAAAGTACGCAACATTGAACGACGGCTAGCGTTGTGCTTACGACGCTTCTCAGACGTTACTGCGCGTTTCTTAGCTGATTTGATATTAGCCAAGGTCCAACTCCCAAATAGTTCTATGAGGACAATTCAAAGGCCGAGGAATATGCCTCTTTCGCCCATGGTTGTCAATGGATTTGTGCAAATAAGCGTCGCTAAAAAAACGACACTTGGTTACGTTTCGATGGCGCAAGATTCTACCAGCTTCATGCCAATGAATACAGCTTATTCACAAGATAAATGTGAATGGCTCACGCGGGCAGGGTTTGCCGGAGAAAATGGCGGGATAAACGGGCTAAAGCCGCATTCGCGGGTTAACCTTCCTGGCTGTAGTTGGTATAATCCGCCGATTTCCACAAATTTGAGCCAGCCATGAAGTTTATCCGCGGCATACATAACCTTAGGGAGCAGCATCGCGGCTGCGTACTGACCATCGGCAACTTCGATGGCGTTCACCGTGGCCATCAGGCGCTGCTTTCCCGACTGTGTGAAGAGGGCCGCCAGCGTAATTTGCCGGTGGTGGTAATGATCTTTGAGCCGCAGCCGCTTGAGCTGTTTGCGGCCGACAAAGCGCCCGTCAGGCTTACCCGCCTGCGGGACAAAGTCCGTTACCTTAGCGAGGCGGGCGTGGATGCGGTGCTCTGTGTGCGTTTCGATCGTCGTTTCGCCGCGCAGACAGCGGAGAGTTTTGTCGCCGATTTGTTGGTGGAGAAGCTTGACGTGAAGTTTCTCGCTGTGGGTGATGACTTCCGTTTTGGTGCTGGTCGTCAGGGAGATTTCCTGCTATTACAGACGGCTGGCGTAAACTATGGCTTTGATGTCATCAGTACCCAGACCTTTTGTGACGGCGGCATACGCATCAGCAGTACGGCCGTTCGTCAGGCGCTGGCGGAAGATGACCTGCCGCTGGCGGCCGCGCTTCTTGGTCATCCCTACACGATTTCTGGTCGGGTAGTCCATGGTGATGCACTGGGCCGCACGTTAGGCTTTCCTACCGCCAACCTGCCGCTAAGACGCTATCTTTCGCCGGTGAAAGGGGTCTATGCCGTTGAAGTGTATGGCCTGGGCGATAAGCCGCTGCCAGGCGTTGCCAATATTGGTACGCGTCCGACGGTCGCCGGCCTGCGTCAGCAGCTGGAAGTTCATCTGCTGGACGTTGCAATGGATCTGTATGGTCGCCATATAGAGGTGGCGATCGCTAAAAAAATTCGTAATGAGCAGCGTTTTGCCTCGCTGGACGCGCTCAAAGAGCAAATTGCTAAAGATGTGGTGAGCGCCCGAACGTTTTTTGGGCTGAAAACACCGGTTTAAACCGAACCGAAATACGGAATCGAGAATCTGATGAGTGACTATAAATCTACCCTGAATTTGCCGGAAACGGGGTTCCCGATGCGTGGCGATCTGGCCAAACGCGAACCGGGAATGCTGCAACGTTGGTATGATGACAATCTTTACGGCATCATCCGCGAAGCCAAGAAAGGGAAAAAAACCTTTATCCTGCATGATGGCCCTCCCTACGCGAACGGCAGCATTCATATTGGTCACTCAGTTAACAAGATTCTGAAAGACATTATCGTCAAGTCCAAAGGGCTGGCGGGCTTTGACTCGCCTTACGTGCCGGGTTGGGACTGCCACGGTCTGCCTATTGAACACAAAGTTGAGCAGATGATCGGCAAGCCGGGTGAGAAAGTCACCGCGGCTGAGTTCCGTGCTGCCTGCCGTGAATACGCAGCCGAACAGGTTGAAGGTCAGAAAAAAGATTTCATCCGTCTGGGCGTGCTGGGCGACTGGGATCGTCCTTACCTGACCATGAACTTCAAAACCGAAGCCAATATCATTCGTGCGCTGAGTAAGATCATCGGTAACGGCCATCTGCATAAAGGCGCCAAGCCGGTGCACTGGTGCATGGACTGTCGTTCTGCGCTGGCTGAGGCCGAGGTTGAGTATTACGACAAAACCTCTCCCTCTATCGATGTGATGTTCAATGCGGTTGATAAAGATGTGGTACAGGCCAAATTTGGCGTGACCCAGGTTGAAGGGCCGGTTTCACTGGTTATCTGGACCACCACGCCGTGGACCATGCCCGCTAACCGCGCTATCTCACTGCATCCGGAGTTCGACTATCAGCTGGTGCAGATCGAAGGCCGAGCGCTGATCCTGGCGAAAGATCTGGTTGAAAGCGTGATGAAGCGTGCCGGTATTACGCAATGGCGGGTACTTGGCGAAACACGAGGCGCAGAGCTTGAGCTGCAGCCTTTCCAGCACCCTTTCCTGGATCACATCTCACCTGTTGTACTGGGCGAACACGTTACGCTGGAAGCGGGTACCGGTGCGGTGCATACTGCGCCCGGCCACGGTCCTGATGACTACGTGATTGGTCAGAAATATGGTATCGAAACCGCTAATCCGGTCGGACCGGACGGCAGATTCCTGCCGGGTACTTATCCGACGCTGGACGGCGTAAACGTCTTTAAAGCCAATGATATGATCGTTGAGCTGCTGCGCGAAAAGGGCGCGCTGCTGCACGTTGAGAAGCTGCTGCACAGCTATCCACACTGCTGGCGCCACAAAACGCCAATCATCTTCCGTGCTACCCCGCAGTGGTTTATCAGCATGGATCAGAAAGGTCTGCGGGCGCAGTCGTTGAAAGAGATCAAAGGCGTGCAGTGGATCCCGGACTGGGGCCAGGCGCGTATTGAGTCGATGGTGGCTAACCGTCCGGACTGGTGCATCTCCCGCCAGCGTACCTGGGGCGTGCCGATGGCGCTGTTCGTTCATAAAGAGAGTGAGCAGCTGCACCCCGATACGCTGGAGCTGATGGAAAAAGTAGCGCAGCGTGTTGAGCAGGATGGCATACAGGCCTGGTGGGATTTGGATAGCAAAGAGCTGATGGGCGAAGATGCAGAAAACTACGTTAAAGTCCCGGATACCCTGGACGTGTGGTTTGACTCAGGATCAACCAGCTACTCGGTGGTGGATGCCCGTCCGGAATTTGGCGGCCATACTCCGGATATGTATCTGGAAGGTTCAGATCAGCATCGCGGCTGGTTTATGTCTTCTCTGATGATCTCTACGGCGATGAAAGGCAAAGCGCCTTATCGTCAGGTACTGACCCACGGCTTCACCGTTGATGGTCAGGGTCGCAAGATGTCGAAATCGATCGGCAACACCGTCTCTCCACAGGATGTGATGAACAAGCTGGGTGGCGATATCCTGCGTCTGTGGGTCGCCTCTACCGACTATTCGGGTGAGATGGCTGTTTCTGACGAGATCCTTAAGCGTTCTGCCGACTCCTATCGCCGTATTCGTAATACCGCGCGCTTCCTGCTGGCGAACCTGAACGGCTTCAATCCTGAAACCGACCTGGTGAAGCCAGAAGAGATGGTGGTGCTGGACCGTTGGGCTGTAGGACGGGCGAAAGCGGCGCAGGAAGAGATCCTCGCCTCTTACGAGAGCTACGACTTCCATGAAGTGGTACAGCGTTTGATGCAGTTCTGCTCAATTGAGATGGGCTCGTTCTATCTTGATATCATTAAAGACCGTCAGTACACCGCGAAAGCGGATGGCCTGGCGCGCCGTAGCTGCCAGACCGCGCTCTACTACATCGCCGAGGCGCTGGTGCGCTGGATGGCACCGATCATGTCGTTTACCGCCGATGAGATCTGGGGTGAACTGCCAGGCAAGCGCGCGAAGTATGTCTTCACCGAAGAGTGGTTCGACGGGCTGTTTGGCCTGGCGGATAACGAGCCGATGAACGACAGTTACTGGGCTGAGCTGCTGAAAGTGCGCGGTGAAGTCAACAAGGTGATTGAGCAGGCGCGTGCTGACAAGCGCGTGGGCGGATCGCTGGAAGCTGGCGTGACGCTCTATGCCGATGCCGATCTGGCGCAGAAGCTGACCAGCCTGGGTGATGAGCTGCGTTTCGTGCTGCTGACTTCAGGCGCACAGGTCGCTGACTACGCGCTGGCTAACGAAGAAGCGCAGCAGAGCGAACTGGTGAAAGGTCTGAAAATCGCGCTGCACAAAGCGGAAGGCGAGAAATGCCCACGCTGCTGGCATTACACTACGGATATTGGTCAGAATGCTGAGCATCCGGACGTGTGCGCCCGTTGTGCCACTAACATTGCTGGCGCTGGCGAACAGCGTAAGTTTGCCTGATGAGTAAGCCTATTTTCTCGACCGGTTTACGCTGGGTCTGGCTGATAGTGGTGGTCATTGCCATCGACTTCGCCAGCAAGCAGTGGATTATGAACACGCTGATGCTGCATGAGTCGATGTCAGTGATGCCATTTTTCAACTTCTTCTACGCGCATAACTACGGGGCGGCTTTCAGCTTCCTCGCAGATAAAGGCGGCTGGCAGCGCTGGTTCTTTGCCGGCATTGCCGTAGCGATAGTCGTGGCGCTGCTGGTGATGATGTACCGCACCGCAGCCAGCAATAAGTTGAACAATATTGCTTACGCGCTGATTGCTGGCGGCGCGTTGGGCAACCTGTTTGACCGGGCGTATCATGGCTTTGTGGTCGATTTTATCGACTTCTACGTGGGCGACTGGCATTTCGCCACTTTTAATATCGCTGACTGCGGCATCTGTATTGGTGCCGCACTGATCGTGCTGGAAGGTTTTTTCAGCCCGTCCGGCAAACAGGCTAAAAACTAAGGGCAGGGTATGACTGATTCTGTGCAGCGCGAAAGCGCGGTGCTGGTGCATTTCACCTTAAAGCTGGAAGATGGCTCTACGGCGGAATCCACTCGTAACAATGGCAAGCCAGCCCTGTTCAGTCTGGGAGACGGTAGCCTCTCTGAAGGGCTGGAGTCGCACCTGCTGGGGCTGAAAGTCGGTGAGAAAACAGCCTTCTCGCTGGATGCAGACGATGCCTTTGGTCAGAGCAGCCCGGACCTGATTCAATACTTCTCCCGCCGCGATTTTACCCAGGCGGGCGAGCCTGAAATCGGCGCCATCATGCTGTTCAGCGGCATGGATGGTAACGAAATGCCGGGCGTGATCCGCGAAATTTCCGGCGATTCGATCACCGTGGATTTCAATCATCCGCTGGCCGGGCAGACTATTCACTTCGAAGTTGAAGTACTGGAAATCGATCCGGTACTGGAGGCGAAAAATGCAAATCCTGCTGGCTAATCCTCGCGGCTTTTGTGCCGGCGTTGACCGCGCCATCAGCATTGTGGAGCGTGCGCTGGAGATGTACGGCGCACCGATCTACGTGCGGCATGAAGTGGTGCATAATCGCTATGTGGTAAACAGTCTGCGCGAGCGTGGCGCAATTTTTATCGAGGATATCGGGGAAGTGCCGGATGGCTCGATCCTGATTTTCTCTGCGCACGGCGTATCTCAGGCGGTGCGGGCAGAAGCCAAATCGCGCGATCTGACAATGCTGTTCGATGCGACCTGTCCACTGGTGACCAAAGTGCATATGGAAGTGGCGCGCGCCAGCCGCAAGGGCACGGAAGCGATCCTGATTGGTCACGCAGGGCACCCGGAAGTGGAAGGAACCATGGGGCAGTACAGCAACCCGAAAGGGGGTATGTACCTCGTTGAAGCGCCAGAAGACGTTTACAAGCTGCAGGTAAAGGATGAGAACAACCTCAGCTTTATGACGCAGACCACGCTTTCCGTCGATGATACCTACGACGTTATCGATGCGCTGCGTGCCCGTTTCCCGAAAATCATCGGTCCACGTAAAGATGATATCTGCTACGCCACCACCAACCGGCAGGAAGCGGTTCGCACGCTGGCAAAAGATGCCGACGTGGTGCTGGTTGTGGGTTCGCGTAATTCGTCAAACTCTAACCGTCTGGCGGAGCTGGCCCAGCGTGCCGGGAAGCTGGCGCGGCTGATCGACTCTGCGGAAGATATTCAGGAAGAGTGGATCAAGGGCGTGAGCTGTGTGGGCGTGACGGCGGGTGCTTCTGCGCCGGACATTCTGGTTCAGGAAGTGATCCAGCGTCTGCGTGAGCTGGGTGGTGAGGCAGCCATTGAGCTGATTGGCCGCGAAGAGAATATCGTCTTCGAGGTGCCTAAAGAGCTGCGTGTGGAAGTGCGTCAGGTCGAGTAATAGCCAGGACAGCTATCAGCCCGTTAGTATTACCTTTGAATAAAAGCATGTCGTCTGTGTTGATGGTGGCCTGGTCAGGAAGATCGGGCTGAACACAAAGACGTCGTCAACCCTTCCCATGCCGCTTAGCCTGTGCTTATCAGCCCGCTCTTCCTTGCCACAAGGCTTCAGTGTTGCCTGTTTCAAAGCCCGAATCTGACCTGTATGAATGCCATGCTTACATACAGCACCGAATTGGAGGAACAATACCTTTCTTCCAACCCGATTTTGAACTGTGTATTTACCCGGCTTACCAACTGCACTGAAGTCATTGGGTGGTGGCACAGGGCGCGTTAGCCGAGTGTATGCCGCAGGGATGCGGCATCCAAGCCTCCATGGAAGGATTCACGGCGTCTCGGATAACGCGCCCTGTGCCGACGCCGTGCCACCGCAGCTGCCTTTAACCTTACCCTCACTCCCTCCGATCAAACCCCTCTAAAATTTGTTTTACTGATAATCCATCGCGGCTGGCATAAAATTCTTATTATGCTGTTTTTAAGGTGGCGCGCGGGTTAGCGCATGGTTAACCTGTCTTCGCTTTGCATGCACAGACTTTATACAGGGATTCAAAATGAACAATGCACAAATCCGCCTCGCTATTGTGGGCGCCTCAGGACGCATGGGGCGTCAGTTAATTCAGGCAGCACAGGAGGCGGAAGGGGTGTGCTTAGGTGCAGCGCTGGTGCGTGAAGGCTCTTCGCTGGTGGGCGTTGATGCCGGTGAGCTGGCCGGGACAGGAGCGCTGAACGTGAAAATCAGCGACAGCCTGGAAGCGGTAGTAAAAGATTTTGACGTGCTGATCGACTTCACCCGTCCTGAAGGCACGCTGACTTACCTGGCGTTCTGCCGCCAGCACCAGAAAGCGATGGTGATCGGCACCACCGGTTTTGATGAGGCAGGTAAAGCTGCTATCAAAGAAGCATCACAGGATATTGCTGTGGTATTTGCTGCTAACTTCAGCGTGGGCGTTAACCTGGTGCTTAAACTGCTGGAGAAAGCCGCCAAAGTGATGGGTGATTATGCTGATATCGAAATTGTGGAAGCGCACCATCGCTATAAAGTAGATGCGCCTTCAGGTACCGCGCTGGCCATGGGCGAAGCGATTGCTGATGCTATGGAGTGGGATCTTAATGACCATGCCGTCTATGCCCGGGAAGGCCATACCGGTGAGCGCAAAGCTCAGACCATCGGTTTTGCAACCGTGCGTGCTGGTGACATTGTCGGTGAGCATACAGCGATTTTTGCTGATATTGGCGAGCGTGTAGAGATAACCCATAAGGCTTCAAGTCGGATGACCTTTGCAAAAGGGGCTGTTCGTGCCGCTGAGTGGTTAAGTGGTTATAATCATGGTCTTTATGATATGAGGAATGTGCTTGATCTTGATGATTTATAAGTGTTGTGCACCATCGTGATGTGGTTATTTCAATCATAAGTTTCTGATTGGATGGGCAATAATTTTATTGCCCTTTTTATTTTGTGATAATAGTTGTTTGGATATGATTTTGCAGTATGGCTGCTTTTAAAATAAGTTATCTTCACTTTTTACCTTAGGGTAAGGTTAATTTTGACCATTTGGTCCACTTTTTCCTCTGTTCACGCCCTTTCTTATGCGCAATTGTTAACGCAACCGGTTTTATGCCCGCAATGAGTGCTCCTTTTGCAGTAAATCTTCCGATTTACTCACCAGTTGAGTAAAAACCTATGAAAAACTCACCTCCAGGGTAGACAATGGGGTGGGCGATCATTAGAATGCGCGCAATTTGCCAAAAATCGAGAACTCAGGCGGTTTTTGCATTGATTTATGGGTTCATCATGAATTAATATGCAAATAATGTGACTGTTTATTCTCAGGAGGATGTTTTGATTAAGTCAGCGCTATTGGTTCTGGAAGACGGAACCCAATTCCACGGTCGGGCCATCGGGGCAACAGGTTCGGCAGTGGGAGAAGTTGTTTTCAACACTTCAATGACCGGTTATCAAGAAATCCTCACTGATCCTTCCTATTCCCGCCAGATCGTTACTCTTACTTATCCTCATATCGGCAATGTCGGCACCAACTCCGCTGACGAAGAATCTTCTCAGGTCCATGCTCAGGGGCTGGTTATTCGCGACCTGCCGCTGATTGCCAGCAACTTCCGCAATGAAGAGGGGCTGTCAGACTACCTGAAGCGCCTGAACATTGTGGGGATTGCCGATATCGATACGCGTAAGCTGACCCGCTTGCTGCGCGAAAAAGGGGCGCAGAACGGCTGTATCATTGCCGGTGATGCGCCAGATGCGGAATTTGCGCTGCAGCAGGCGAAGGCGTTCCCCGGCCTGAAGGGAATGGACCTGGCAAAAGAAGTGACCATCGGTGAAAGCTACAGCTGGCTGCAGGGCAGCTGGACGCTGGATGGTTTGCCGGAAGCGAAACAGGAAGCTGAGCTGCCTTTCCACGTTGTCGCTTACGACTATGGCGTAAAGCGCAATATCCTGCGGATGCTGGTGGATCGCGGCTGCCGCCTGACCGTGGTTCCGGCACAGACTCCAGCGGAAGAGGTGCTGAAGATGAATCCGGACGGTATTTTCCTCTCGAATGGTCCGGGAGATCCGGAACCTTGCGATTACGCTATCGAGGCGATTAAAGCGTTCCTGGAAACCGACGTTCCGGTATTCGGTATCTGTCTGGGCCACCAGCTGCTGGCGCTGGCCAGCGGGGCGAAAACCGTGAAGATGAAGCTGGGCCACCACGGCGGCAACCATCCGGTAAAAGACCTGGAGAGAGATACCGTTATGATCACCGCACAGAACCACGGTTTTGCGGTAGATGACAACAATTTGCCAGCCAATCTGCGCGTGACACACACCTCGCTGTTTGACAATACGGTACAGGGTATCCACCGCACCGATAAGCCGGCATTCAGCTTCCAGGGCCACCCTGAAGCCAGTCCTGGCCCGGCCGATGCCGCGCCGTTGTTCGATCACTTTATCGAACTGATCGAAGCTTACCGTTCTACCGCTAAATAATCAGGAGCGACAACATGCCAAAACGTACCGACATAAAAAGTATCCTGATCCTCGGCGCTGGCCCGATCGTTATCGGCCAGGCTTGCGAATTTGACTATTCTGGCGCACAGGCCTGTAAAGCCCTGCGTGAAGAAGGCTACCGCGTGGTGCTGGTGAACTCTAACCCGGCGACCATCATGACCGACCCGGACATGGCTGATGCAACCTATATCGAGCCTATCCACTGGGAAGTCGTGCGCAAAATTATCGAAAAAGAGCGTCCTGATGCCGTGCTGCCAACCATGGGCGGCCAGACGGCGCTGAACTGCGCGCTGGAGCTGGAGCGTCAGGGCGTGCTGGAAGAGTTTGGCGTGACCATGATCGGCGCCACCGCCGATGCGATTGATAAAGCGGAAGATCGTCGCCGTTTTGATGTGGCGATGAAAAAAATTGGTCTGGAAACCGCGCGTTCCGGTATCGCGCATACCATGGAAGAAGCGCTGGCGGTGGCCGCTGATGTAGGTTTCCCCTGCATTATTCGTCCTTCCTTTACCATGGGGGGATCGGGCGGCGGGATCGCCTACAACCGCGAAGAGTTTGAAGAGATTTGCGAGCGCGGTCTCGACCTGTCGCCAACCAATGAGCTGCTGATTGATGAGTCGCTGATTGGCTGGAAAGAGTACGAGATGGAGGTAGTGCGCGATAAAAACGATAACTGCATCATCGTCTGCTCAATCGAAAACTTCGATGCGATGGGTATTCACACCGGTGACTCCATCACCGTGGCGCCTGCTCAGACGCTGACTGACAAAGAGTATCAGATCATGCGTAACGCCTCGATGGCGGTACTGCGTGAAATCGGTGTGGAAACCGGCGGCTCTAACGTGCAGTTTTCGGTAAACCCGGAAAATGGCCGTTTGATCATTATTGAAATGAACCCGCGTGTTTCCCGTTCTTCGGCGCTGGCTTCCAAAGCCACTGGCTTCCCGATTGCAAAAATCGCCGCCAAGCTGGCCGTGGGCTATACGCTTGATGAGCTGATGAACGATATTACTGGCGGCCGTACGCCAGCTTCGTTCGAACCCTCTATCGACTACGTTGTTACCAAAATTCCTCGCTTTAACTTCGAGAAGTTTGCGGGCGCTAACGACCGTCTGACTACACAGATGAAATCGGTAGGCGAAGTGATGGCGATTGGCCGCACCTTGCAGGAATCGATGCAGAAAGCGCTGCGCGGTCTGGAAGTGGGCGCTCACGGCTTCGACCCGAAAGTGGACCGCAACGATCCGGAAGCGATGACGCTTATCCGTCGTGAGCTGAAAGACGCCGGTTCCGATCGTATCTGGTACATTGCCGACGCCTTCCGCGCCGGTATGAACGTGGAAGAGGTGTTCAGCCTGACCAACATCGACCGCTGGTTCCTGGTACAGATTGAGGAGCTGGTGCAGTTGGAAGAGCAGGTTGCCCATGAAGGCGTTAACGGCCTGACCGCGGACTTCCTGCGCACGCTGAAGCGTAAAGGCTTTGCGGATGCGCGTCTCTCGGCGCTGGCTGGCGTCTCTGAATCAGAAGTCCGTAAGCTGCGCGAGCAGTACAACCTGCATCCGGTTTACAAGCGCGTCGATACCTGTGCGGCAGAATTCTCTACAGACACTGCCTATATGTACTCAACGTATGAGGAAGAGTGTGAATCCAATCCAAACAGCGACCGTGAAAAAATCATGGTGCTGGGCGGCGGACCAAACCGTATCGGCCAGGGCATTGAGTTTGACTACTGCTGCGTGCATGCCTCACTGGCACTGCGTGAAGATGGTTACGAAACCATCATGGTCAACTGTAACCCGGAAACTGTTTCTACAGATTACGACACGTCAGACCGCCTCTACTTCGAGCCGGTGACGCTGGAAGATGTGCTGGAAATTGTGCGTATTGAGAAGCCTAAAGGGGTTATCGTACAGTATGGCGGACAGACACCACTGAAGCTGGCCCGTGAACTGGAAGCCGCTGGCGTACCGATTATCGGCACCAGTCCGGATGCCATTGACCGTGCAGAAGACCGTGAGCGCTTCCAGCAGGCCGTTGAACGTCTGGGCCTGAAGCAGCCCGCCAACGCCACCGTGACAGCCATTGAAATGGCCGTGGAGAAAGCGGCAGGCATTGGTTACCCGCTGGTTGTTCGTCCTTCCTATGTTCTGGGCGGACGTGCGATGGAAATTGTCTATGACGAAATCGACCTGAAGCGTTACTTCCACACCGCTGTCTCTGTCTCTAACGATGCCCCGGTACTGCTGGATCGCTTCCTGGACGACGCGGTGGAAGTGGATGTGGATGCCATCTGCGACGGCGAACGCGTGCTGATTGGCGGCATCATGGAACACATCGAGCAGGCTGGCGTGCACTCTGGTGACTCCGCCTGTTCATTGCCAGCCTACACGCTGAGCAAAGAGATCCAGGATGTGATGCGTCAGCAGGTTGAGAAGCTGGCCTTCGAGCTCTGCGTGCGCGGTCTGATGAATGTCCAGTTCGCGGTGAAAGATAACGAAGTTTACCTGATTGAGGTGAACCCACGTGCTGCGCGTACCGTGCCTTTTGTCTCCAAAGCAACCGGTATGCCGCTGGCGAAAGTGGCCGCGCGCGTTATGGCTGGTAAGACGCTGGCAGAGCAGGGCGTGACGGAGGAGATCATCCCTCCTTACTACTCTGTAAAAGAAGTGGTGCTGCCGTTCAACAAGTTCCAGGGCGTTGACCCTATCCTTGGCCCGGAAATGCGCTCAACCGGTGAAGTGATGGGCGTTGGCCGCACCTTCGCAGAAGCGTTCTCTAAAGCGATGCTTGGCGCGCAAAGCAACATGAAGAAGTCGGGTCGTGCGCTGCTCTCCGTACGTGATGGCGACAAAAAGCGCATCGTTGACCTGGCCGCCAGACTGCAGAAGCTGGGCTTTGAGCTGGATGCTACCCACGGCACCGCCGTGGTACTGGGTGAAGCGGGGATCAATCCACGCCTGGTAAACAAGGTGCATGAAGGGCGTCCGCATATTCAGGATCGTCTGAAGAATGGCGAGTACGCTTATATCGTGAACACCACGGCAGGACGCCAGGCGATTGCGGATTCTAAACTTATCCGCCGCAGCGCTCTGCAGTACAAGGTGCATTACGACACCACGCTGAACGGCGGTTTCGCCACGGCGAACTCGCTGAGTGCAGATCCAACGGAGCAGGTTATCTCCGTGCAGGAAATGCATGCACAGATCAAAGGCTAAGTAAGCGCAGGCTCCGGCTTTTGCCGGGAGCGGAATGCGTTAACCGGTGCCAGCAAGCCAGATCTCAGAATAAATCCCTGCTCAGGCAGGGATTTTTTTTGCCTGTGATCCCGCTACGGTTTTCCACGTCCTCCCTTAGCTATTATTGCTCAGGCACAATATTTTCAATGGGTTACATAATCCCGCACTGAAGCGGCATAACATTACTCTGGGATAATAAAAAATGAAGAAATTACTGTTAACGGTAGTGGTCTGCCTGGCTGCAGGGCAGTCGGCTCTGGCCGCTAAAGATGTCACCACTCAGCCGGACAGATTTTATCTGCAAGAGGGGCAGGCTCCAGACAGCCTGGCGCTACTGCCACCGCCGCCCGCGATGGACAGCCTGGATTTTCTCAATGACAAAGCCCAATATGACGTGGGCAAAATGTTGAGGAATACGCCAAGAGGTAAGCAGGCCTGGAAAGATGCCCATGTGGCGGGTGACGGCGTAGCGGAAGCGTTATCAGAAGCCTTTGGTATGACCATCGACAAACAGAAAACGCCTGAAATTTACCGGCTGGTGATGAAAATGCGCGAAGATGCTGGCGATCTGGCTACCCGTTCCGCCAAGGATCACTATATGCGCATCCGGCCTTTTGCCTTTTATAACGAACCGACCTGCCGCTCGGATGAAGAGAGCACCCTCTCAAAAAATGGCTCTTATCCTTCAGGACACACCACCATTGGCTGGGCAACGGCGCTGGTACTGGCGGAAGTGAATATCAGCAGGCAAGGGGAGATCCTCAAGCGAGGGTATGAAATGGGGCAAAGCCGGGTAATTTGCGGCTATCACTGGCAGAGTGACGTCACTGCCGCCCGCCTTGTCGCCTCTGCTGTGGTTGCAAGGCTGCATGCTGAACCGGCGTTTGCAGAGCAGTTACAGAAAGCGAAAGCAGAGTTTGCCGGTCTGACTAAATCAGGAGCCTGATTTGGTCTCCTCACCTCAGCCAGCTGTGCTGGCTGAGATGCTTTCGCTCTTCATAACGCGGGAAAGGGAAGATCAGGAAAGTGCGACCTTGATGCCCAGCGCTATCAGCACGCCGCCCAGCAGCTTATCGATCAGCTTCTGCGCCTTCGCCAGCCCACGGCGCACCGGGGCGCTCTGAATAATAACGATCAGCAAGGGCCACCAGAGAGCACAAAGAGCAATAATGATCCCCGCGTACCACATCTTCTCACCCAGGCCGGTATGCACATTCAGCACCTGAGTAAACATCGACAGGAAAAACAGCGTGGCTTTAGGGTTCAGCAGATTACAGAGGTAGCCCTGCAGAAACGCTTTCTTCAGCGAGGTGGTTTCCGGCGCTACGTTGCTGAGATCCATTTTGCTGTTGCCGCGTGAGAGCAACGCCTGAATACCAATAAAGATCAGATAAGCCGCGCCGACATATTTCAGCAGCATAAACAGCCACGGCGTGGTGGTGATCACCACGGCAAGACCGGCCACGCAATAAGCCATATGCGTGGCCACGGCGCAGGTGACTCCCAGCGCGGTAAACATAGCGGCCGTGCGGGGATAACGGGCGGCATTCTTGATAATCAGAAAGAAATCGGGGCCGGGGGAAAGCATGCCCAGGGCCGCAATTGTGGCGATAATCAAGCTGGTCTCTAACATGGTGGTATCCTGTAGCAATTAAGGGGCGGATTTTAGCACGTTTGCACCATTTTTCAGCTATCGGCCAGCGCAAATACCACGCAAACGTTACCCTGCAGAAGCTTTACGCAAATCCCGTTGCAGAGGTATCGACGAAAGTTTCGCCTTTCCGTATGATGGCGCCAATTTTACACCTTACCGAGTTTCCAAGATGATAAGCCTGATTGCCGCTATGGCGGCCGACCGTGTGATAGGGATGGACAACGCCATGCCGTGGCACCTGCCAGCGGATTTAGCCTGGTTCAAACGCCACACCCTGAATAAACCTGTGATCATGGGGCGACGTACCTGGGAGTCCATCGGACGTCCGCTGCCGGACCGTCTGAACATCGTCATCAGCAGCCAGCCATCGACAGCGGAGGGCGTAATCTGGGTCGCTTCAGTCGAAGAAGCTTTGCAGGCAGCTGGTGAGGCTGAAGAGGTGATGGTGATAGGCGGTGGGCGTATCTATGAGCAGTTTCTGGCGCAGGCCGATAAGCTTTATCTGACGCATATTGATGCTGAAGTGGTGGGCGACACCACCTTCCCGGACTTTGAGCCGGAAGAGTGGCAGTCAACGTTCAGCGAATTCCACGATGCGGATGAAAAGAACAGTCACAGCTACTGTTTCGAAATTCTGGAGCGTCGCTAGTTTTATCGTAGTGAAGCGCATCCTGCCTGCGGTCTCGCTGGCAGGATGCGAAGCCTGCCACTACTCTTCCACGGCCCGTTCGCGGTTGGAAGGCTGAGCGAACCAGGTTTTATCTTCCCAACGCAGCATCGTCAGCGGTCCACCCCAGCAGCAGCCAGTATCCAGCCCGATAATGCCTTCCGGCGTCCCTTTGCCTTCCAGTGAAGCCCAGTGTCCAAAGACAATGGTGTAATCACGGGCGACCGGCCCCGGAATGTTAAACCACGGCTTTAGCGGGGACGGAGCCGATCCCGGCGCCTCTTTACAGATCATATCTAACTGACCGTTAGGGAAGCAGTAGCGCATCCTTGTCAGCGCATTGGTACTGAAGCGCAGACGGGCAAGACCGGTAAGCTCCGGTGCCCAGTTGTTCGGCATATCACCGTACATTGCATCCAGAAACAGCGGATAGGTATCGCTGGAAAGCACGGCTTCCACTTCGCGGGCACACATTTGCGCTGTTTCAATATCCCACTGCGGCGTGATCCCGGCGTGCGCCATCACCAGCTTTTTCTCTTCATCCACCTGCAGCAGCGGCTGGCGGCGAAGCCAGTTAATCAGCTCATCAGCATCTTCCGCGTCCAGCAAGGGATTAAGACGATCTTTCGGTTTATTGCGGCTGATGCCGGCAAAAACCGCCAGAAGATGCAGGTCGTGGTTGCCAAGCACTAACCGCACGCAGTCGCCCAGCGAGCGAACATAGCGAAGGACATCCAGCGAGCCAGGGCCGCGGGCAACCAGATCGCCGGTCAGCCACAGCGTATCCTGCTGCGGATCAAACGCGACCTGATCCAGCAGAGAGTGAAGTTCATCATAGCAACCGTGAACGTCGCCGATCAGATATGTGCTCATTAAACCTTTCCGGAAATGGCGACGGACGCGCCGGGGCCGTAAAGCCGGGCGCGCCAGTACAATCAAGTGAATTAATGAATATGGCTGGGAATGGCCAGCCGGAACACCGGGATGTCGACCTGAAAAGTTTCCCCTTCACTGTCAACCATCTCGTAGTGTCCCTGCATGGTGCCCATGGGCGTTTCGAGAACGGCGCCGCTGGTGTACTGAAACTCGCTGCCGGGTTCGATGTGGGGCTGCTCCCCGATGACACCTTCACCCTGCACCTCTGTCTCGCGCCCGTTACCGTTTGTAATCAGCCAGTAACGGCCCAGCAACTGCACAGCGGTACGCCCCAGATTGCGTATGGTAACGGTATAAGCAAACACATAACGTTCTTCATCAGGTACAGATTGCGAGGCAATATAAGCACTCTGTACGTGCACACAAACTCGGGGCGTATCATTCATTGTTTTAATTCTCCTGCGGCTGAGGATGCGCAGACAACCAGTTAGCGAGCTGACAATATTGCGCCACAGAGATATTTTCCGCACGCAGCGTAGCGTCAATATTCATCTCCGCCAGCGCTTCGGCAGAGAAAAGATGGCCCAGGCTGTTACGCAGCGTTTTACGACGTTTGCCAAAGGCCTCGGTGGTAATCCTGCTCAGCAAGCGCATATCCTGCACCGGGTTAGCAATCTTCGTATGGGGCATTAAGCGCACCACGGCTGACTCAACTTTAGGCGCTGGCGTAAAGGATTCCGGCGGCACTTCAAGCACCGGAATAACCTGGCAGTAGTACTGCGCCATCACGGTCAGGCGGCCATAGGCTTTGCTGCCCGGACCTGCTACCAGCCGGTTTACCACCTCTTTTTGCAGCATAAAATGCATATCTTTGATCGCATTAGTATAGCTGAAAAGGTGGAACATCAAGGGCGTGGAGATGTTGTAAGGCAGATTGCCAAATACGCGCAATGACTGGCCTTTTTCGCGAGCATACTCCGCGAAGTCGAAGGCCATGGCATCCTGCTGAAAAATCGTCAGCTTGGGACCTAAAAACGGATGGGTTTGCAGACGCGCCGCTAAGTCACGGTCAAGTTCGATAACCGTCATGGCATCCAGACGCTCGCCAACCGGTTCGGTTAACGCGCCCAGACCGGGACCGATTTCAACGATCGCCTCGCCTTTTTGCGGGTGAATAGCGGAGACGATGCTGTCGATAATGTACTGGTCGTTAAGGAAGTTCTGGCCGAAACGTTTGCGGGCGAAATGGCCCTGATGGACGCGATTATTCATTACTGCTCTTGATCATGGTGATGGCGAGGTTAAGCGCCGTAATAAAGCTGCCCGCATCGGCGTTGCCCTGGCCTGCCAGCTCAAGGGCGGTGCCATGGTCAACGGACGTGCGGATAAAGGGCAGGCCGAGGGTGATATTCACCGCGCGCCCGAATCCCTGGTATTTTAGCACCGGAAGCCCCTGGTCATGATACATCGCCAGGACGGCATCGGCATGCTGCAAATATTTTGGCTGGAACAGCGTATCTGCCGGCAGCGGGCCGGTGAGCTGCATACCCTGCTGACGCAGCTCGTTCAGTGCGGGGATAATCACATCGATCTCTTCCCGCCCCATATGGCCGCCTTCACCCGCGTGCGGGTTCAGGCCGCAGACAAAAATATGCGGGGAAGCCAGGCCGAACTTGCTTTGCAAGTCGGCATGCAGGATAGCGATAACTTCATGCAGGCTTTCACGGGTAATTGCGTCTGAAACGGCTTTCAGCGGTAAATGCGTGGTGGCCAGCGCAACGCGCAGCTCTTCCGTTGCCAGCATCATCACCACGCGTTCGCACTGCGAGCGATCGGCAAAGAACTCCGTGTGGCCACTGAAAGGGATGCCTGCATCGTTAATCACGCCTTTGTGCACCGGGCCGGTAATCAACGCGGCGAATTCGCCGTTCAGGCAGCCATCGCAGGCGCGGGTCAAGGTTTCCAGCACATAGTGGCTGTTGGCCACGCATAGCTCACCCGCTTTTACCGGTTGAGGCGTGGAGAGAGGGAGCACGGTCAGCGTTCCCGCTTTTTGCGGCTGGGCAGCAAGACCGGGCTGGTACTCTTTTAACGTCAGGGGTAAACCCAGCTTTGCTGCACGCTCGCGCAACAAAGCTGGATCGGCACACACGACCAGTTCAACTGGCCAGTCACGCTGGGCCAGTTGAAGGGTCACATCAGGACCAATCCCGGCGGGTTCGCCGGGGGTGATCGCAACGCGTACGTTACTGAGCATTGGCATCCAGAATCTTCACATATGCAGCAGCACGCTGCTCCTGCATCCAGGTCTGGGCTTCTTCGGCAAACTTACGGTTGAACAGCAGGCGGTAAGCGCGCTCTTTCTGGGCCGCATCGGTTTTATCCACCTGACGGGTATCCAGCAGCTGAATCAGATGCCAGCCAAAGGAAGAGTGCACCGGCGTGCTCATCTGGCCTTTTTTCAGCTTCATTAGCGCATCGCGGAACGCCGGGTCGTACATCTCAGGTGAGCTCCAGCCTAAGTCGCCGCCCTGATTGGCAGAGCCAGGGTCCTGCGAGAGCTGTTTAGCCGCTTCGGCAAAGGTGGTTTTGCCACTGTTAATCTCTGCGGATACCTGCTCCAGCTTCTGACGAGCCTGCTCGTCAGTCATCACCGGAGAGGGCTTCAGCAGAATATGACGGGCATGTACCTCGGTAACGGAGATGTTCTGGCTGTCGCCACGGACATCGTTCACCTTCAGGATGTGGAAGCCAACGCCGGAACGGATCGGGCCGATGATATCGCCTTTTTTCGCGGTGACCAGCGCCTGAGCAAACAGTGACGGCAGCTCCTGGATACGGCCCCAGCCCATGTTGCCGCCTTTCAGCGCCTGAGGATCGGCTGAATAAGTGATCGCCAGTTTACCAAAGTCCGCGCCGTTTTTGCTTTCGCTGACTAACTGCTTCGCCAGCGTTTCCTGGTCATCAACCTGCTGCTGAGTCGGGTTTTCCGGCAGCGGCAGAAGAATGTGGCTGAGGTTTAACTCGGTGCTGGCGTTGTTCTGCGACGCAACCTGTTTGGAGAGAGAATCCACTTCCTGAGGCAGGATAGTCACGCGACGACGCACTTCATTGTTACGCACTTCTGACAGCGTCATCTCTTTGCGGATCTGCTCACGGTAGGAGCCGTAATTCATGCCATCATAAGCCAGGCGGCTACGCAGCTGATCGATGGACATCTTGTTTTGCGCAGCGATGTTCTGAATCGCCTGATCGACCTGCGCATCCGAAATCTGGATCCCGGCCTGTTTCCCCATCTGCAGCAGAATATTATCCATAACCAGACGTTCAACAATCTGATGGCGCAGCGTTTTGTCATCGGGGAGCTGTTGACCAGCCTGCTGTGCCTGGCTTTTCACCGAGCGCATCATACTGTCTACATCACTCTCTAAAACCACGCCGTTATTGACTACAGCGGCAACTTTATCAACAACTTGCGGGGCTGCAAACGCGGTGCTGGCTGTCAGCGCTGCACCGAGGATCAGCATTCTCCAGTTCTTCATACTTTTTCCATTCTTCTATCCGCACTGCGGGTTTGCATACTAATAATCACAACATCAGAAAGAGCGCTGATAAGGCAGTATGCCCTGACGCAGCATTTGACCGGTGCCGAGGCTATAAGACGGACTCAGGCCACGTAGCTCAATGTTGAATGAGATTTTGTTGTCATACTTACTGTTAAGGTTGTCGGTGTCCCAACTGGTAATTTTACGCTCGTACCCCAACCGGATTGCGTAGCAGCAGGAACTGTACTGCACGCCAAGCAGCTGATCGGCAGCCTGTTTTGCTTTGGTATCGTAATACCAGGCGCCCACCACTGACCAGGCATCAGCAATCGGCCAGCTTGCCGTTGCGCCCACCTGAGAAATACCATCCTGATAACCCGGATTTCTGATACGGGTCAACGTCTGCTCAATATATTCCGGGCTGGTGTAGCGGTAGTTCAACTGCACCATACGGTCGGCGTCACGGCGATATTCCAGTACGGCATTGCCTTGCGAAATGTTATCAAGGCGGGTGTCATACTGAATGCCACCGCGGGTGCTCCAACGGTCGCTGATACGGTAATAGGTATCACCGGCCCACACCAGGCTACCCCGATCGTCACTGTCTGCACTGTCCAGACCGGTACGGGACGGAGTAAACGAGTAGATTTGACCTACGGAAGCGTTAAAACGTTCAACCAGAGTGTTATCAAAAATTCGTGTGGTTACGCCGCTGGTCAGCTGGTTAGCGGAAGCGATGCGATCCAGGCCGCTGTAGGTACGGTCGCGGAACAGGCCGGTATAGTCACTTTGCAGCAGCGTGGAGTCGTAGGCGCGGATATCGCTCTGGTCCCGGTAAGGGAGATAAAGGTACTGCATACGCGGTTCCAGCGTCTGCGTGTAGCCTTCGGACCAGTCCATGTCGCGGTCAAAGACCATCTTGCCATCAACCTTGAACTGCGGCATAACGCGGTTCACGCTGCTTTTCAACTGGTTGTCCTGATTGGCACTGAGGCTATTGTAATACTCGATATCATCCTGCTGATAGTGCGTAGCCAGCAGTTTAGCTTCGGTATTAAGGCTTCCCCAGCCGTTGGACATTGGCAGGTTGATCGTAGGCTCCAGATGCAAACGGGTTGCATCCGGCAGCTCTTCATTAACGTTAGTGAACTTCACCGCCTGTGCATAGAGGTGCGTATCAAACGGGCCAACGTCATTCTGGTAATAGTTAAAGTCAAACTGCGGCTCAGCACGGTAAACATCGCGGCTGGCGTTGGTAGAGAAGATCTGGAACTGTTTGGTGGAGAGCGTGGCGTCCCAGTTTTTCTCGGCGTAGCCGACGCTAAATTTTTGCGTCACGTAGCCGTCAGTGGAGTTACCGTAAGTGGAGTCGAGATCCGTGAAGTAGTAGGGATCGCTGACTTTGGTATAGTCGACGTTGAAGCGCCAGTTTTTGTCGTAGACACCGGCGTGTTTCCAGTAGAACAACCAGCGCTTGGAGTCATCACCATCTTTGATATTGCGCGAAGTGGCATCTTTCTCGTACTGATCGTCACTCGGCAGATAATCCAGTTCCATCAGGCCCGCCCCAGCCTGGGTCAGGTAACGGAACTCATTCTGCAACTGCGTCCCGCGCTTGCTCATATAGTGCGGCGTAATGGTGGCATCAGCCTGCGGCGCAATGTTCCAGTAATAGGGCAGAATGAATTCAAAGCCGTTGGAACTACCATATTTGGCGTTCGGGATCAGGAAGCCTGAGCGGCGGCGGTCACCGATAGGCAACTGAAGATAGGGGCTGTAAAGCACCGGAACGGAGCCAATTTTAAAGCGGGCATTCCAGATTTCCGCCACCTGCTCCTCGCGGTCTTCGATCACTTCTGTCCCCGCCACGCTCCAGCTGTTGTTGCCCGGCAGACAGGAGGTAAAGGTGCCGTTTTCCAGAATGGTATAGCGGTTCTGACCGCGCAGCTTCATCTGATCGCCGCTGCCCCGGCCCTGACGGCCAACCATCTGATACTCGCCATTCCAGACGTTGGTATCTTTGGTATTCAGGTTTGACCAGGCTTTCGGACCTTTCAGGATGACCTGATTGTCGTCATAGTGCACATTACCCAAGGCATCGACGGTGCGCACCGGCGTTGGCTGACCGGGCTGCTCTTTCTGATGCAGCTGTACCTCGTCAGCAAGCATGCGGCTGTTACCCTGCTGGATATCGACATTGCCTGAAAAAACGGCGTTATCCGGGTAGTTACCTTTGGCTTTATCGGCATTAATCGTTACCGGCAGGTCATTGGTATTTTTTCCCTGAACCAGAGGACGTGTATAGCTTGGCACACCCAGCATACATTGTGATGCGAGGTCGTCGGCCAGACCTTGCTGGCTGTAAAGCGCTGAACCGATAAGCGTGGCCAGCAAAGTAGGTAGTCGTTTTTTCATACGCGGTATCGAAAATTCCGTGATAACTGGCATCATGCCGACAAACGGTCAGAGACTAACGTACTCAACTGCGTTGCGCTAGTGTTAATCCCTGTGTTTGGTAGCTGGGCGTTAGGCTCTGGGATGAATGACAGGTATGATAATGCAATTTCTGGCCTTCAGCATGGCGAATTGAGGAGTATATGCGCTATTGGGGTAAAGTAATTGGCCTTGTGCTTGGATTATTGAGCGGCACCGGGTTTTGGGGGTTAGCGTTTGGCCTGTTGATCGGCCACCTGATTGATAAAGCGCGAGCGGTTCAGGGACAGGGCTATTTTGCGAATCAGCAAACCCGACAGACGCTGTTTTTCCGCACCACGTTTCAGGTAATGGGCCATTTGACCAAGTCAAAAGGGCGCGTGACCGATGCGGATATTCAGATGGCGTCCCTGTTAATGGATCGTATGCAGCTGCACGGCGAGGCCAGGAATTCGGCACAGCGCGCATTTCGTGAAGGAAAAGAGGGTGACTATCCCCTTCGCAGCAAATTGCGAGAGCTGCGCAGCGCCTGCTTTGGCCGCTTTGATCTGATCAGGATGTTTCTGGAGATTCAAATCCAGGCGGCGTTTGCGGATGGTTCACTGCATCCTAATGAGAGAAAAGTGCTGTTTGTGATTGCCGAAGAGTTGGGCATTTCGCAGACGCAGTTCGATCAGTTCCTGCGCATGATGGAAGGCGGCCAGCAGTTTGGCGGCGGCGGTCACTATCAGGGCGGAGCAGGCTCGCAGGGCGGTTTTGGCCAGGCGCGGCGTGGGCCGACGCTGGAAGATGCCTGTAGCGTGCTGGGAGTGAAAAGCAGCGATGATGGCACCACCATCAAACGCGCCTACCGCAAGCTGATGAGCGAACATCACCCGGATAAGCTGGTGGCAAAGGGCTTGCCGCCGCAAATGATGGAGATGGCGAAGCAGAAAGCGCAGGAGATCCAGGCCGCTTATGATTTGATCAAGCGCGAGAAAGGGTTCAAATAATCCCGCACGATGAGATCAAAAATCGGCTGGCTGATGAAAAGTAATGGGCGTCTTGTACTGCGGATGGGTGAGGGATAACCTTTCCGCATGCAGCTGCAGACGAGACGCCATCGCTCTGGCTTCATCATGAGCATAAAAGTTATCTCCAAGGATAGGATGCCCCAGCGCCAGCATATGTACCCGCAGCTGATGAGAGCGCCCGGTAATCGGTTTTAACCGTACGCGAGCGCTGTTATCTGCCGCATACTCCAGCACCTCATACTCCGTTTGCGCCGCTTTCCCCGTTTCAAAGCAGACTTTCTGTTTAGGCCTGTTCGGCCAGTCACAAATCAGCGGCAGATCGACCAGCCCTCTTTCCTGCCCGGGATGCCCGAATACTCTTGCGACATAGGTTTTCTGCGGTTCACGCTCACGGAACTGGCGCTTAAGTTCACGCTCCGCCGCTTTGGTCATCGCCACCACCATCACGCCGCTGGTGGCCATATCCAGACGATGCACGCACTCTGCAGCGGGAAAATCGCGCTGAATTCGCGTCATTACGCTGTCTTTATATTCGGCAAGACGGCCTGGCACGGAGAGCAGGCCGCTGGGCTTGTTCACCACCATAATATGCTGATCCTGATAGAGGATATGCAGCCAGGGTTCCTGCGGAGGGTTGTAGGGTTCCATCATCTTGATTTATCCGGGGCGGCGTAAACCGCCCCCTTGTGGGTTACTGATGCGTCACGACAATCAGGCGCAGCGCGTCAAGACGCCAGCCCGCTTCGTTCAGCGCCGACAGAACCTGCTCGCGGTTACTCTCCAGCGCCTCGATTTCATCCTGACGGATGTTCGGGTTAACGGCGCTAAGGGCATCCAGACGAGAGAGTTCCGCGCTCAGCTTTTCGTCCGCTTCCTGACGGGCCACGTCAATCAGCTGACGAGCCAGGGCTGCGGCCTCTTCTTCAGCCAGCTGCAGGATTTCATGAACATCCTGCTGCACAGCGTTGACCAGTTTGCTGCCGGTGTGGCGGTTTACCGCATTAAGCTGGCGGTTGAAGCTTTCAAACTCCACCTTGCCGGCCAGGTTAGTGCCTTTACGGTCTACCAGCATTCTGACTGGCGTAGGCGGCAGGAAGCGGGTGAGCTGCAGATGTTTCGGCGCCTGCGCCTCAACCACATAAATCAGCTCTACCAGCAGCGTGCCGACCGGCAGTGCCTTGTTCTTCAGCAGGGAGAGGGCGCAGCTGCCGGTATCGCCGGAGAGGATCAGATCCAGACCGTTACGCACTATTGGGTGTTCCCAGGTGACGTACTGCGCATCTTCGCGTGACAAAGCCTGACCACGGTCAAAGGTGATGGTACAGCCATCTTCCGGCAAACCAGGGAAGTCCGGCACCAGCATATGATCGCCAGGCGTCAGCACAATCATGTTATCGCTGCGATCTTCCTGATTGATCCCCACGATGTCGAAGAGGTTGAGCGCAAAGTTGACCAGCTCAGTGTCATTATCCTGCTCGCCGATTTTTTCAGCCAGCGCCTGGGCTTTCTCGCCGCCGTTAGAGTTCAGCTCCAGCAGACGATCGCGTCCCTGCTCAAGCTGGCTTTTCAGCGCGTTATGCTGCTTACGGCAGTCGGCAATAAACTCATCCAGGCCTTCGGTGTTTTCCGGCGAGGCCAGATAGTCCACCAGCTTCGCGTAGACGTTGTCGTAGATGGCACGGCCCGTAGGGCAGGTGTGCTCAAACGCGTCCAGCCCTTCGTGGTACCACTGCACCAGCACGGACTGCGCGGTCTTTTCCAGATAGGGCACGTGGATCTGAATATCGTGCGCCTGGCCGATACGGTCAAGACGGCCGATACGCTGCTCCAGCAGGTCGGGGTTAAACGGCAGATCGAACATCACCATCTGGTTAGCGAACTGGAAGTTACGGCCTTCAGATCCGATTTCCGAACAGAGCAGAACCTGTGCACCTTCTTCTTCAGAAGCAAACCAGGCTGCCGCGCGGTCACGTTCAATGATGGAGAGACCTTCGTGGAACACGGCGGCACGGATACCTTCGCGCTCACGCAGGACCTGCTCTAACTGCAATGCGGTGGCGGCTTTGGCGCAGATCACCAGCACCTTGTGCTCGCGGTGGCTGGTCAGGAAGCCCATCAGCCACTCGACGCGAGGATCGAAATTCCACCAGGTGCCGCTGTCGCCTTCAAATTCCTGATAAATCTGCTCCGGATAGAGCATGTCGCGGGCGCGCTCGTCGACAGTTTTCCGCGCGCTCATAATGCCGGAAACTTTAATCGCGGTCTGATATTGCGAAGGCAGCGGCAGGCGAATCTGATGCAGTTCGCGTTTCGGGAAGCCTTTCACGCCGTTACGGGTGTTACGGAACAGCACGCGGCTGGTACCGTGACGATCCATCAGCATGCTGATTAGCTCCTGACGGGCTTCCAGTTTCCCTTCGCGGTCGCTGTTAGCTGTTTGTAGTAGCGGTTCGATATCCTGTTCGCCCACCAGATCGTTGAGCATATTCAGCTCATCCTGGGTCAGCGCTTTATCCGCCAGCAGGCCGGTTACCGCATCGGCGATGGGGCGGAAGTGCTGCTGCTCTTCCACAAAGGCAGCGAAATCGTGGAAACGATTGGGGTCCAGCAGGCGCAGACGGGCAAAATGGCTTTCCATCCCCAGCTGCTCGGGCGTTGCGGTCAGCAGCAGTACGCCAGGGATTTGCTCAGCCAGCTGTTCAATTACCTGATATTCACGGCTCGGCTTGCCCTCTTCCCACGCCAGGTGGTGCGCTTCGTCGACGATCAGCAGATCCCAGGAGGCATCGGCCAGCATCTCCAGCCGCTGCTTGTTGCGGCGCACGAAATCAAGAGAGCAGATGACCAGCTGTTCGGTTTCAAACGCGTTGTCGCTGTCGAGCTGCGCCTGAGCATAACGTTCGTCGTCAAACAGCGCAAAGCGCAGGTTAAAGCGGCGCAACATCTCAACCAGCCACTGATGCTGCAACGTTTCCGGCACCACAATCAGCACGCGATCGGCCCGGCCCGCCAGCAGCTGCTGATGGATGATCATCCCGGCTTCAATGGTTTTCCCCAGACCTACCTCGTCCGCCAGCAAAACGCGTGGCGCGTGGCGACGGCCTACGTCATGGGCGATGTGCAACTGGTGCGGGATCAGGCTGGTACGCATGCCGCGCAGGCCGCTGACCGCCAGGCGATATTGCTCGCTCTGATATTTACGCGCACGGTAGCGCAGGGCAAAGCGATCCATACGGTCGAGCTGACCGGCGAACAGACGATCCTGGGGTTTGCTGAACACCAGCTTGCTGTCGAGCATCACTTCACGCATCACCACGCCAGTTTCCTGGGTATCCAGACGCGTGCCGATGTAGGTCATCAGACCATTTTCCGTGGTGACTTCTTCAACTTCAAGCTGCCAGCCTTCATAGCTGGTGATGGTATCGCCCGGATTAAACATCACGCGGGTGACAGGAGAATCATTTCTGGCATAAAGACGGTTTTCGCCGGTGGCAGGAAACAGTATGGTCACCATACGCGTATCAACCGCGACGATAGTGCCCAATCCCAATTCGCTTTCCGTATCGCTGATCCAGCGTTGACCAAGTGTAAAAGGCATAGATATTCGGCTCGATTCTATTAGAGGTTATTGCAGGCAATAGCACGACCGCCCGGCATTCAGTGCCCGGCAGAAATATTCAGAGGGTCAGGAAGGGCGCTATGGTACTGGAAGGTGGCGCGTTCGTCACCTGTCAAAAAAGCCCCAACTGACCTGTTACCAGTGTAGCAAAGTCATCTTCAAGGAAAGGAAGTATCCCCTCGGCTACCGGCTGAAGCTGCTTTGTGAGGTAGTGATCATAGTCTGGCGGGGTGATCCTTGCCTCCAGCGGCTCCGGACCAGATGTCGCCATCACGTAGCGAATTTTTCCCCCTTTTTGATACTGCAAAGGGCGTCCCAGCTTCTGATTTTGCTCGTCGGCGATTCTGGCCGCCCGCACGTGGGGCGGCACGTTGCGCTGGTAGTCATCCAGCGGGCGACGCAACCTCTTACGGTAGATCAGCTGGTCATCCAGCTCGCCGTCCAGCAGCTGCCGTACGGTTTCCCGAATGTAATCCTGATAGGGCAGTTTCTTAAATATACGGCGGTAAAGCTCCTGCTGAAAATGCTGGGCCAGCGGCGTCCAGTCCGTACGCACCGTTTCCAGCCCCTTAAACACCATTCGTTCCGTTTCGCCTTCCCGGATCATTCCGGCGTAGCGCTTTTTGCTGCCCTGTTCTGCCCCGCGAATGGTAGGCATCAGGAAGCGGCTGAAATGGGTTTCATACTCCAGCTCCAGAGCGCTTTTCAACCCAAGCGTCTGCTGCAGATGGTCACGCCAAAAGGCATTGACCTTAGTCACTAACCGCTGACCAATTGCTGCTGCCGCCTGCTGGTCGTGGGGAGATTTCAACCAGACGAAGGTGGAGTCCGTATCGCCATAAATCACATCAAAGCCTTCCGCTTCTACCAGCTCTTTCGTTTGCCGCATGATCTCATGCCCGCGCAGAGTAATGGAGGAAGCCAGGCGGGGATCGAAAAAGC
Organism: Erwinia sp. MMLR14_017; assembly: GCF_033657285.1. Lineage (NCBI taxonomy): Bacteria > Pseudomonadati > Pseudomonadota > Gammaproteobacteria > Enterobacterales > Erwiniaceae > Erwinia > Erwinia sp. MMLR14_017. The sequence goes on from NZ_JAWVWP010000001.1 coordinate 472,370, forward strand.
GGCAGGCGCTGGTGCCCAGCACGCCGTAGAACGCGTTCATAATGATTTTCAGCGCCTGCGAAAGAGGCTGATTACCCTGTTTTTTAGCCGCTTCACGCCCTTGCCAGATCTGGTTGACTATCTCCGGCAGGCAGTGAGTGGTACGGGAAAAGCGCGCTTCGCGGAAGCCGGCAACAGAGTCTTTCTCATCGGGATGCGCCACGCCTTCCACCAGGCCTACGGGATCGATCAGAAAGGTACGAATAATTGCGGGATAAAGGCTTTTATAATCCAGCACCAGCACCGAATCATACAGGCCAGGCCGTGAATCCATCACGTAGCCGCCAGGACTGGCCTCCGGCGCAACTTCTCCCATGCCCGGTGCCACAAAGCCTGCGCGGTGCATTCGGGGAAGGTAAAGATGGCTGAAGGCCGCGACCGAGCCGCCGTGACGATCTACCGCCAGCCCGTTCACCGTGGCGCGTTCCAGCAGGAAAGGCATGATCTGCGTTTTCTCAAAGATGCGGGTGACAAGCTCACAATCTTTCAGGTTGTAATGAGCCAGCGCAGGTTTGTCTTCGGCGAAGCGCTGATCGATCTCCTGCATTCTGTCCCAGGGATTATTGATCGCTTTGCCTTCGCCCAGCAGCTCGCGCGAGACGGCCTCCAGGCTGAAAGAGTCAAAGTTCCAGAAAGCAGATTTTAGCGCCTCGATGCCGTCAACGATCAGCCTGCCGGTAGCCTGGGCAAAGAATACGCCGGGCTTAAAACCGTGCTCCCGCCACTCCAGCGCTTCATTATTACGGCCTAATTTTAAGGGGACATTGTAACGGTCGGCATGCTTTTGCAGCACGCGCAGGTCAAACTGCACCACGTTCCAGCCAATCAGTACGTCGGGATCGTGCCGGGCAAACCAGGCGTTGAGTTTTTCCAGCAGTTGCGGGCGGCTGGAGACATATTCCAGCGTAAAGTCCAGGCTGCTGGCATCGCCGTTTTCAGGCCCCAGCATATAGACGACTCGCTGACCGCAGCCCTCAAGCCCGATACAGTAAAGCTCGCCGTGGCGGGTAGTTTCAATATCCAGCGAAACCCACTTCAGCGGCGGGCGATAGTCAGGATTAGGCTTGAGGCGGGTATTAATCAGGCTGTTACCCGCCGTCTGGCCGCTGAACCAGACAGGCGCGGTGATAAACCGCTCCATTAAAAAGCGATCCGGCGGGCGGATGTCAGCTTCGTAGACCATGATGCCGTTTTCACGCAGCACCTTTTCCAGCTTAAGCAACTGCCGGTACTGACGACAGTACAGCCCCACGACGGGACGCTGACGGAAGTCTTTCAGGTTCAGCGGCGCAAAACGAATCTGGCGCTCCTGTTGTAGCAGGACTTCAGCCTGTTGCTGATAGATCTGCGGAATAAACGCCACGGATTCCTGCGGCGGCAGCACCACTCTCTGCGGGCCCTGGTCCGTTGCCAGCCACAGCACTACCTCAGTACCGGAAGGCGTATCCCGCCAGTGGCGGGTAAGCAGAAAGCCTGCGCGTGCGTCGTTCACCTGAATGCCCGTTTGCTGAATCAATAAGCAATAATAGCATGTTTATTTATACAGTGCTCATGAACGGGGGCTGCTCTGTCAGTATTCCATACAAATCAGACCTTGACGGATCGGAAGGGGCTCAGGACAATCCGACCTCAAACAAAAAGAGAAGATGGAAAGTATGGAAGCCTGGCTGGAACACTTAATCACGCAATCGCTGGCCTGGTCGCTGCTGGCCGTTGGGCTGATCACCTTTTTTGAATCGCTGGCGCTGGTGGGCCTGCTGCTGCCCGGCACCGTACTGATGGCCTCTTTTGGCGCCCTGATCGGTAGCGGGCAGATTGGCCTTTATCCCGCCTGGCTGGCAGGTACGGTCGGCTGTCTGGTGGGGGACTGGGTCTCCTATCTGATTGGCTGGCAGTTTAAGGGGCCGCTGCACCGCTGGTCCTTTATCAAAAAGCATCAGGGGCTGATGGATAAAACCGAACACGCGCTGCATCAGCACAGCATGTTTACCATTATTGTCGGTCGCTTTGTGGGGCCAACGCGCCCGCTGATCCCGCTGGTAGCGGGGATGCTGGAGCTGCCGGTGAAGAAGTTTATTCCGCCAAATATTATTGGCTGCATCCTGTGGCCGCCGCTCTATCTGTTGCCGGGCATTCTGGCTGGCGTGGCGATTGATGTGCCGAAAGGGGCCAGCAGCAGCCTGTTTAAATGGATGCTGCTGGCGGTAGCGCTGCTGGTGTGGCTGGGCGGCTGGCTTGGCTGGCGCTGGCTGCGGGCCAAAAAACAGCGTGACTGGGCTACGAGCTATCTGCCGGCAAGCCGTCTGCGCTGGCTGGCTCCGGTGATGATAGTGACAGCCCTTGCCAGCCTGGTCGCCCTGCAATTTCATCCGATGATGCCGATTTTCCGCCAGCTGTTGTGGCAGGTATTTATCGGGCGTTAATGGCGGCTGCGGGACTGCTGTTTTCGCCATGTATGAAACGGTCCAGCCCTTTGGTGTTTCGCTCTATGCTGCCGGGCAACGCACCTTTTCAGCGCAGGCTGATGCCCAACACTTCCGCTTCGGCAACTTCGCCTTTCTGCAGCGCTTCGGTGCTGCCGTCCCAGTAAACCCGTCCGTCAACAATCAGCACGCTGCGTGGCGCAATGCGCGCAGCATCTTCAATACTGTGCGATACCATCAACAGCGTGATTTGCCGCTCCCGGCACACTTCATCAACCAGATGCAGCATCTCCTTGCGCAGGGCTGGGTCCAGGGCGGAAAAAGGCTCGTCCAGCAGCAGTATCGGCTGCTGACGCACCAGGCAGCGAGCCAACGCAGCGCGCTGCCGCTGACCGCCAGAAAGCTGATCCGGCAGGCGCTGCAGACAGGTTTCCAGCCCAACGCGCTGAGCAATGTCCTGCAAAGTTTGCTTATGTGCCTGACTCAGCTTCAGGCCGGGGTGTAAGCCCAGGCCAATATTCTGCGCCACCGTCAGATGGGGAAACAGGTTGTTCTCCTGGAACAGCATAGAGACCGGACGACGGGCGGGCGGCGTACGGCTGTGATCTTCGCCATGCAACCGCAGTTCGCCGCTGTTGATCGGCAGAAAACCCGCTATCAGGCTGAGCAGCGTACTTTTCCCGGCACCGCTAGGCCCCAGGATCGCCACTCTTTCTCCAGCCTGCATCCTCAGGGAAAAACGCATCGGCAGATGATTGTAGAGATAAGTGAGATTAGTCAGCGTCAGCATGGCGTCCCGGCAGTTTTTCAATCAGGGTAAAGAGAAGGAAACAGAGCAGCAGCAAAAGCAGTGCGGTGACTGCGCCATCCTGGGTGCGATAGGAACCCATCTGCTGATAAAGGTAAAACGGCAGCGTGCGGAACCCCTCATTGCCGAACAGCGCAACCACGCCAAAATCCCCAATCGACAGCACGCAGGCAAACGCCAACGCCTGAGCGAGCGGGCGCTTCAGCGCTCTGGCTTCAATCAGCCTGAGACGGTTCCAGCCGCGAATATCCAGCGAAAGGCAGAGGCGGTTATAGCGTTCGGCAAGATCGCGCAGCGGATTATCCAGTACCTTCATGGCGTAGGGAATGGCCATCAGCGCATTGGTAAAGATCACGATGCCGTCAGCCGAGTCCGGCAGACCCACAGTGCTATTGAGCAGCAGAAAGAAGCCGGTAGCCAGCACGATACCCGGCATCGCCAGGATCAGCATACCGCTAAGCTCAAGGGCGTGGGCAGGCACGAGGCGCTGACGAAGCCTTAGCTCGCGACTGCTCCACAGCAGCATCATCGTGAGGATCACGCAGAGCAGGCCAGCCCCCAGCGCAATGCGTAAAGAGGTAAAAGTCGCCTGCCAGAGCGCGGGCTGCGTTAACACCGTGGCGACTCCCTGATTCACGCCGTCAGCAATCACCGCGAGCAGGGGAGGAAGCAGTAAAATCAGCGCACAGGCAATAATCAGAGCATCCCAGATTTTTGCAGGCAAGCTGTCTTCAGGATTTCGCCAGCCGCTAAGGCTGGCGGCGCCCGAAGGCAGCGCTTTACTCAGCCACTGGCTCAGCATCACCAGGCCCAGACAGCAAATCATCTGGATCAGCGCCAGCAGCGCGGCCCGACCAGGATCGTAATCAAAATTCAGCGCCTGGAAGATAGCCAGCTCAATGGTGGTGGCCTGGGGGCCGCCGCCCAGCGACAGCACGGTAGCAAAACTGGCAAAGCAAAGCATAAAGACCAGCACGCTCGCAGGCAGGATCTGCCGCCGCAGCCAGGGCCACTCCACCACGCTGAAATGGTTCCAGCCCCGCAGGCCTAACTGCGCAGCCAGCTGACGCTGCCCGGCAGGGATCTGCTCCAGCGCCTGCAAAAGCAGACGGGTAGCCAGAGGCAGATTAAAGAAGATATGCGCCAGCAGAATGCCCTGCAGGCCGTAAGGGGTAAAAGTGTACGGGATGCCCAGTAGTGAGCAGAGATCCGCCAGCCAGCCGGTACGTCCGTAGACGCTGAGAAGACCAAAGACGGCCACCAGCACCGGCAGCACCAGCGTCATTGCGCAAAGCCGCAGCAGCGTCTCTCTGCCGGGAAAGCGTCGACGATAAAGCGCGCGGGCAAGAGGGATGGCAGGCCCAACCGCCAGCATGGCGGAAAGCAAAGCCTGCCAGAAAGAGAAACGCAGCACGTGCCAGAGATAGTCATCCTGCCAGAGTGCACCCGGATCGATTTCCGGCGCGCTACCCCAGAGCGCAGCAAAGGCCAGCAGGGCCACAGCAACCAGCAGCGAGGCTGCCAGCGTGCCGGGCACCAGCCAGTCGGCGATCAGCGGCTGACGGCGCGTTGCCATGCATTAATCCATTGGCTGCGCTGGCTGGCGACTTCTTGCGGCGTGTACTGTAGCGAAATGGCGGGCACAGTTAACGTATCAAACCCGGCAGGCAGCGTACTTTTGACCACAGGATACATCCAGTTGCCGGTTGGAATGCTCTGCTGGAACGGCTTTTCCAGCATAAATTTCATAAACTTCTGCGCCAGTTCAGGCTGTCTGCTGGCCTTGAGCTGTCCGGCTACTTCTACCTGCAGGTAGTGCCCTTCACTGAAGTCAGCGGCCGCATACTGCGCTTTTTTCTCTTCAATCAGATGATAAGCCGGAGAAGTGGTGTAGCTCAGCACCATATCACCTTCCCCTTTGAGGAACAGGCCGTAAGCCTCGCTCCACCCTTTGGTCACGGTGACCGTTTTCTTCGCCAGCTTCTGCCAGGCTTCCGGCGTCTGGTCGCCAAATACTTTCTGCATCCACAGCAGCAGCCCCAGGCCAGGCGTACTGGTGCGGGGATCTTCATAAATCACCTTGATCGGGCGATCGGTTTCGATCAGCTCCTTCAGGCTTTTGGGCGGGTTTTGCAGTTTAGTTTTGTCATAGACGAAGGCGAACCAGCCATAGTCGTAAGGCACGAAGGTTTTATCATGCCAGCCGCCAGGCAGGGTTGTCTGGCTGGTATCCACCTGGCTTTGCGTAAACAGGCCGGTTTTCTCTGCGGCATCCAGCAGATTATTATCCAGACCCAGCACCACATCCGCTTTACTCTTCTTTCCTTCCATCCGCAGACGGTTCAGCAGCGAAACGCCATCTTCCAGCGCAACATATTTCAGTTCGCAGCCGCAGTTGGCTTCAAAGGCTTTTTTAATGGCGGGGCCAGGACCCCAGTCGGCAGAGAAGGAGTCGTAGGTATAGACGGTTAAAACGGGTTTCGCCGCGAAAACTGGGGCGCTGAGCAGCAGCAGAGGCAGTACTTTTTTTAACACTTTGCGTTCCTTAAAGGTGAGAGGTCGCAAAGGATCTGAGTGGGTAACACACTCTCAAATCCCTACGCCGGCATTATCCGGATCAGGTTCGACGGGTCTGTCTCAGCATTGGCGATGAAACACCGCAAACGCACCCCGTTGAGAACGGTTCATTCTAGTGATTTCCCGGCTTTAGCGAAAGCCTCATGATTCCGGCGGCGCAAACCAGGCAGATTTAAAGTCAAACCAGCCGAGGGTATTCATCCTGACGCCGCGCATGCTGCGCTGGCCTTCCAGCAGCAGCCAGTGGTGGAACAGCGGATGCAGGGTCCAGGTGTTGATAAGCTGCTGACTCCACTCCGCCAGCGGCAGTTTGTGCTCCCGCCAGCGCCTGGCATCCTGCTGCCAGTCCAGCGTCACGCAGTGATGAACCAGCGGAATTTCATACAGCAGCGCAAACAGGGAAAACTCCAGCGGCAGCGTGAAGTTGGCGCTGCCAAGCCAGATATCGCTTTCCGCTTCGCCACGGTGCCAGCGATCATAATCTACCTGCCGGGCTATCAGCTCCACGCCCTGTTCCGCCAGCAGGGGACGCAGCGCATTGGCGATGCCCTGATGCTCAACGTGGTCGTTATACCAGGTCAGGGTCAGCGTGGTCAGTCCGGCGGGTTTAGCAGGAGTATTCACCTCCCGACGATGATGCCAGCGCGGCAGCAGTCCCCAGGCAGGAAACCAGTAGCGCTGGTAGCCCGGCCCCGCCTGGTTCAGCAGGGCAATAGGGTTGAAGAGCATGCTGACCCAGCGTCGCACCTCTTCATCCCGGCCCAGGGAAGAGCGCTGGTCAAACAGCAAAAAATAGCACCCTTCCTCCAGGCGGCTCTCTTCCGATTTCTCCTCCAGGCTGCTGCCTTCCAGCTTCACGCCGGAATAGACCAGCTCTTCACTGATTTCCGGTAAGACCCAGATATTGACCTCATCGATTAGCGCGCGGAAGCCGAAATAGTCATCAAAAGCCTGGATCCTGAGCTGGGAAGGCTGATTGCGTACCACGGCATAGGGACCTGTTCCGATCGGCTGCCGGGCGAAATCTGGCAGGGATTGCCACTCTCGCGGCAGGATCATAGCGCTGACGCTACCCAGCAGCCAGGGCAGCCAGTTGTCGGGCTGATGCAGGGTGATATCCAGCGTCCAGGGCGCTGAAGAGGTGATGGTATCGAAATGAGAAAACAGCGGCTGGGGTTTTAAACGCTCAAGCGTGGCGATGATATCGTCCGTTTCCAGTTCACGGCCATGATGAAAATGGATAGCGGGGCGCAGGTAAAAGCGCCAGTGCAGCGGTGTGATCTGCTGCCAGTGGTGGGCGATATCGGGTTCGATTTCCCCATTTTCCTCGTTTATTCGCGTCAGGCTGCTGAAAATCTGCCGGGCCAGGTGCGTTTCCGAGCGCCGTAACGGCGTACCGGGTGCCAGATTCAGCAGCGACCGATAATAGAGCACGCGGAGGATATGCTTTCCCTGACGAAAACTGCGGCCAAGATGTGAGAGCAGCATGCTTCTGACCGCTTTTTTATCGCCAACCAGCGGTACCAGCTGGTCGATAAGATCGTTTTCCAGCAGCACCTCAGCCCGCTGCTGCTGCAGAGCCAGGCCGGTCCAGAGAAAGTGGAGCGTTGAACGCTTGCCACGGCCCGCTACGGCGTGCCACGTCAGCCAGCCTTCCGCCTGCATGGCGTTGAGAAGGTTACGCATATGCCGCCGCGAACAGCTCATCCGGAGAGCGAGATCGTTGAGCGTTGTCTCCTGAGACTCACCCTCGCAGCATTGCCAGAGCCGGATAAACTGTTGTTGCAGACGGGCAGAAGACATAAAAGGGGAACCTTTGGCAAAATTCAGTCTGTTTTTCTTGCCCTATATTAAGATCATACTGGCTGAAGATGAAAGAGCGGGAGGCATTCCCCGGAATGGCGCTCTGACATTGACTTATTATTCTGAGTAAGGTGCAGTTTCACCTGCCAGCCGTGGTTACCCCGGCTGGCTTTTTTCATGGGTTCATGTTTTCTTCTATGCTTGCTGTTTGTCGCTCAGCTGGGGCGACTTAATCTTCTTGAAGGACCAGGCATGAAATTGCTGCTTACGCGTCGCCGTCGTATTAATCCTGTGTATCTGGCTTTTATGGCCGTCTCGTTTATGGTCGGGGTGGCGGGTGCGCTGCAGGCACCCACCCTGAGCCTGTTCCTCACCCGTGAGGTTGCGGTGCGGCCGTTCTGGGTCGGGCTGTTCTACACCGTGAATGCGATAGCGGGAATTGCGGTGAGCATTCTGCTGGCGAAGCGGTCAGACAACCGTGGCGATCGCCGTATGCTGATCCTGTTTTGCTGCGTGATGGCGATAGGCAATGCGCTGCTGTTTGCCTTCAGCCGGGATTATCTGACGCTGATCACTTTCGGCGTGCTGCTCTCTGCGCTGGCCAGCGTGTCGATGCCACAAATTTTTGCGCTGGCGCGTGAGTATGCCGACAGCTCCGCAAGGGAAGTGGTGATGTTCAGCTCGGTGATGCGTGCGCAGCTGTCGCTGGCCTGGGTTATTGGCCCGCCGCTCTCCTTTGCGCTGGCGCTCAATTACGGCTTTACCACCATGTTTGTGATCGCCGCAGGCCTGTTTGTGGTCTGTATCGCGCTAATCTGGTTTGCGCTGCCTTCGGTGCCTCGCGTGGAACAGCCGCCGGAAGTGGTGATAACGCAAATCAGCGCGTGGAAGAACAGAGATGTGCGGCTGTTGTTTCTGGCCTCGCTGCTGATGTGGACCTGCAACACCATGTATATCATCGATATGCCTCTCTATATCAGCAGCGTGCTGGGCATGCCTGATCGGCTGGCGGGCTTGCTGATGGGCGTAGCGGCGGGGCTGGAAATTCCCGCCATGCTGCTGGCTGGTCACTATGTAAAACGCTTTGGCAAACGAAATATGATGCTGTTTGCCGTGGCGGCTGGCGCGCTATTTTATCTGGGCCTCGTGCTGTTCCAGTCGCGTGCTGCGCTGATGGCTTTGCAGATTTTCAACGCAATCTTTATTGGCATTGTGGCCGGGATCGGCATGCTCTATTTTCAGGATTTGATGCCGGGCAGGCCAGGAGCAGCAACCACGCTGTTTACCAACAGCATTTCAACTGGCGTGATCCTCGCCGGTCTGTTGCAGGGCGCGCTGGCGGAGACGTTTGGGCACTATTCGGTCTACTGGGCGGCGCTGTTGCTTGCACTGGGGGCGCTGGCGATGTCGGCGAAGGTTAAGGATGTTTAAGGAGTGGCTGATTCTTTCTCAGTCACCCCTCATTCGCGCCCCGATTTAGCGTAAAAAAGCGGGTTGTGTCTGCTCGTACGCCGTAATATCAGCATCATGCTGTAGCGTCAGGCCGATGTTATCCAGCCCGTTGATCAGGCAGTGGCGGCGGAAGGGATCTGTGGTGAAGGGATAATGCTTTTCACCTGCAATCACCTCCTGCTGTTCAAGATCAACGGTAATCCTAACGCCGGGCTGACGGGCGACCAGCTGAAACAGCTCTTCAACCTCTTCTTCGCTTAATGTCACCAGCAACAGCTGATTGTTAAACGAATTATTGGCGAAGATATCGGCAAAATCGCTGCCGATAATCGCCTGAATACCATAATCCGTCAGCGCCCAGGGCGCATGCTCACGGGAGGAGCCGCAGCCGAAGTTTTCACGGGTCAGCATGATGCTGGCGCCCTGAAAGGCTGGTTTGTTCAGGACGAAATCGGGATTAGGGATCTGGCCTTCGGCATCGCTGTAGCGCCAGTCGTAAAACAGATTGCGGCCAAAACCGGTACGGGTCACCATCTGCAAAAATTGCTTCGGGATAATCGCATCGGTATCGACGTTTGCCGCATCCATCGGCACCGCAATGCCGGTATGTCGGGTAAATTTCTTTGCCATAGGGCTTCCTTAGCGTAACTCGCGAATATCAGCGAAGTGGCCGGCGACCGCAGCAGCGGCAGCCATTGCCGGGCTCAGTAAATGCGTCCGTCCACCACGGCCCTGGCGACCCTCGAAGTTACGGTTGCTGGTAGAGGCGCAGCGCTCTCCCGGGTTCAGCCGGTCGTTATTCATCGCCAGACACATTGAGCAGCCGGGCAGGCGCCATTCAAATCCCGCGTCGAGGAAGATTTTATCCAGACCCTCAGCTTCCGCCTGCGCTTTCACCGGCCCTGAGCCGGGTACAACATAAGCCTGAACGCCTGCCGCAACTTTGTGGCCTTTCACTACCAGCGCGGCGGCGCGCAGATCCTCAATGCGTGAATTGGTACAGGACCCTATAAAGACTTTATCGATCCTGACGTCGGTCATTTTGATGCCCGGCTTGAGATCCATATAGGCCAGCGCTTTTTCAGCAGAAGCACGCTCAACCGGATCCTGGAAAGAAGCGGGGTCGGGGATAAGCTCATCGACGGCGATAACCTGACCCGGGTTGGTTCCCCAGGTCACCTGCGGGGCGATATCGGCGGCATCCAGCGTCACCACTTTATCAAAGCGCGCGTCGCTGTCGGTTTTCAGCGTGCGCCAGTAGGCCACGGCTTCATCCCACTCCGCGCCTGTTGGCGCAAACTGGCGACCTTTCACATAGTTGAAGGTGGTTTCATCGGGCGCAACCAGTCCCGCTTTTGCGCCCAGCTCAATCGCCATATTGCACAACGTCATGCGGCCTTCCATGCTAAGCGCCTCCACCGCCGGGCCGCAGAACTCCACTACGTGCCCGTTGCCGCCGCCGCTGCCGGTTTTGCCGATAATGGCCAGCGCAATATCTTTGGCCGTGATGCCCGGCGCCGTTTGCCCAACCACTTCTATTTTCATGGTCTTCGCGCGGGACTGCTTCAGCGTCTGCGTCGCCAGCACGTGCTCGACTTCCGAAGTGCCGATCCCAAAGGCCAGCGCACCGAAAGCGCCATGCGTGGAAGTATGGGAATCGCCACAAACGATGGTCATACCCGGCAGTGACAGGCCCTGTTCTGGGCCAATGACGTGCACAATGCCCTGGAAAGGGTGCTTGAGGTCATAGAGCCGCACGCCAAACTCTTCACAGTTTTTGATCAGCATCGACATCTGAATGCGCGCCATCTCGCCGCTGGCATTGATATCCCGCGTCTGCGTGGAGACGTTGTGATCCATTGTCGCAAAAGTTTTGCCGGGCTGACGCACCGGGCGATTATGTGCACGCAGGCCGTCAAAAGCCTGCGCCGAGGTCACTTCATGCACCAGGTGCCTGTCGATATAGAGCAGCGGCGTCTCACCGGGCGCCTCTGCCACCGCATGGGCATCAAACAGCTTCTCGTATAATGTTTTCATAGTCAGGCTTCGCGAATAAATCGGGCGATAATCGAACCCATTTCCCCGGTGCTGACCGAGGCGCCGCCACCGGCTAAATCTCCGGTGCGGTGGCCTTCCGCCAGCGCACGGCTGATGGCGTGTTCAATGGCATCGGCGGCCTCAGCGGCATTCAGGCTGAAGCGCAGCAGCAGCGCCAGCGACAGGATCTGGGCAATCGGGTTGGCGATATCTTTCCCGGCGATGTCCGGGGCTGAGCCGCCTGCAGGCTCAAACAGGCCAAAGCCCTGCTCGTTCAGGCTGGCAGAAGGCAGCATGCCCATTGAACCGGTGATCATCGCACACTCATCGGAAAGGATGTCGCCAAACAGGTTAGAACAGAGCATCACGTCAAACTGTGAAGGCTCTTTGATCAGCTGCATGGTGGCGTTATCAATGTACATGTGGCTCAGCTCAACGTCCGGATAATCCTTCGCCACTTCATTCACAATCTGACGCCACAGAATTGAAGACTGCAGCACGTTAGCTTTGTCGATTGAGGTTACTTTGTTGCGGCGTTTACGCGCGGATTCAAAAGCGATACGGGCAATGCGCTCAATCTCAAAACGGTGATAGACCTCGGTATCAAAGGCGCGTTCGTGCGGACCGCTGCCTTCACGGCCTTTCGGCTGGCCGAAATAGATACCGCCGGTAAGTTCACGCACCACCAGGATATCAAACCCTTTAGCCGCGATATCCGCACGCAGCGGGCAGTAAGCTTCCAGACCCTGATGCAGGCTGGCCGGACGCAGATTGCTGAACAGCTTGAAATGCTTACGCAGCGGCAGCAGGGCGCCTCGTTCAGGCTGCTCAGCAGGCGGCAGGTGTTCCCACTTCGGGCCGCCTACAGAGCCAAACAGGATCGCATCGGCCTGTTCACAGCCAGCCACCGTTGCGGGCGGCAGCGGCTCGCCGTGGCGGTCAATCGCGATGCCGCCCACATCATATTCGCTGGTGGTGATGCGCATGTTGAAGCGCTCACGTACCGCATCCAGCACTTTGCTGGCCTGAGCCATCACTTCCGGGCCGATACCGTCGCCCGGCAGCACTGCAATATGGTAAGTCCCTGACATGATTACACCGCTTCCTTTTGATCGTTGGTTTGTGCTTTGCGCTGCAGCTCCTGCTCGACCTGGCGAGCACGCCAGATGTTATTCAGGGCATTAATCATCGCTTTGGCGGAGGATTCCACGATATCCGTAGCTAAACCAACACCGTGGAATTTGCGGCCATTGTATTTCACTACAATATCAACCTGACCCAGCGCATCTTTGCCCTGGCCTTTAGCCGTGAGCTGGTAGGAAACCAGTTCCGCGTCAAATTCCGTAATACGATTCACCGCCTGGTAAACCGCATCGACCGGGCCGTTGCCGGTAGCCGCTTCCGACTTCACCTCATCACCGCAGGCCAGTTTTACCGAGGCCGTAGCCATCACGCTTGAGCCAGACTGCACGCTGAAGTAATCCAGGCGGAAATATTCCGGTTCTTCGTTCTGCTTGTTGATAAACGCCAGCGCTTCCAGGTCGTAGTCAAAGACCTGGCCTTTTTTGTCAGCCAGCTTCAGGAACGCGTCATACAGGTTGTCCAGGTTGTAATCATTCTCCTGGTAGCCCATCTCATCCATGCGGTGTTTCACTGCGGCGCGTCCAGAGCGTGAAGTCAGATTCAGCTGGATTTTGTTCAGGCCGATCGATTCCGGCGTCATGATTTCGTAGTTTTCGCGGTTTTTCAGTACACCATCCTGGTGGATACCCGAGGAGTGGGCGAAAGCGCCGGTGCCGACTACAGCTTTATTGGCCGGAACAGGCATATTACAAATCTGGCTGATCAGCTGGCTGGTGCGATAGATCTCATGGTGATTGATGCGGGTTTGCAGGTTCATCAACTGGCTGCGGGTTTTAATCGCCATGATCACCTCTTCCAGCGCACAGTTACCGGCCCGCTCGCCCAGTCCGTTGATCGTGCCTTCCACCTGACGCGCGCCAGCCTGAATGGCTGCGACGGCATTGCCGGTTGCCATACCTAAATCGTCATGGGTATGCACGGACAGAATAGCTTTATCGATGTTAGGTACACGGTTGCGCAACTGGGTGAAGATGTTGCTGTACTCTTCCGGCAGGGTGTAACCCACAGTATCAGGGATGTTGATGGTGGTAGCGCCGGCATTAATAGCGGCTTCCACTACGCGGCACAGGTCATCAATCGGCGTACGGCCGCCATCTTCGCAGGAGAACTCTACGTCGTTGGTATAGTTGCGGGCGCGTTTCACCATGGTCACGGCGCGCTCAATCACTTCCGGCAGGGTGCTGCGCAGCTTGGTTGCGATATGCATCGGCGAGGTCGCCAGGAAAGTGTGGATGCGGTAAGCCTCGGCAACGCGCAGAGCTTCATAGGCCGCATCAATGTCTTTCTCTACGCAGCGGGCCAGGGCACAAACACGACTGTTTTTTACCTGACGGGCAATGGTCTGCACCGATTCAAAATCGCCAGGCGAAGAGATCGGGAAGCCCACTTCCATTACGTCAACGCCCATACGTTCCAGCGCCAGCGCTATTTGCAGTTTCTCTTTCACACTCAGGCTGGCCTGTAAGGCCTGTTCGCCATCACGCAGCGTGGTATCGAAAATAATAACTTGTTGGCTCATATGCATATTCCTTGTCGTGTTTGCCTCGCCGTAAAACGAGCATAAAAAAACCCGCGCATTGGCGCGGGTTCTTTAGTTTTGCAAGCCTGAATCAGTGATTCATTTCTTCGCCCACAAGTCTACCGCGCAATGAAGATGCGTTTAGTAGTAGACCGAGTAGGCGAACGGTACGAATCATTGAATCAGACCTCATTAATTTGCTGTTCCCTTATTGATACTTGATTTGCGGGGGTGATGTCAACCTGAGCAGTAAGGTTAAAATCGTTCAGCTTGTAAGGGGGCGGGAAAATTATTCTGGCGCTGCGGCTAAAGGCAGAACAAAAAGGAAGGGAGACAGGCAGCGCTTTTATCGGCAGCGCTTTGAAGAGGTGGGGAAGGGAGTCGAATCCATAAGAATAACCTTTTAATCAATGGGTTGCACAGGAAAAGCTTATAGTTAAACCCAGGGGATAATCACCGTGCGTTCAGATAATTGTTTTTTAAAAATTATTCATGCCAGCAGATAAAACTAAATAAGCGGCGATGTTTGAACAGGTAAACTTGAATTAGCGCGCTGGCCGCTGTAATAACAAAACGATCGCACTGCAAAAGAATTCGTTACCAGAAGAAACCCCTTTTCTTTCGCCCTTTGTTCAGTGTAATTGTCGACAACTCCCGCTAAGCAGTAGTGCCTTGCGATGAAGATATTCAGTAAAAGCGGAGGTCAGGCGTTTGCCTGCTAACTTTTCTACGGTTATGGTATTTCATCAACGCATAAAAATAGCCAGGGATTCACCCTGTACCTGGGCGCTGGAAATGATTTCCAGCGTCTTTGCATAAACACAGGTTTTGACCTTATTCGCCCTCGTTCTCAATTTTCCGGGGCTGAGCGGATAAATCACCACCTTAAAGCCTGGAGGCAAAAATGGAGATGTTGTCAGGAGCCGAGATGGTCGTCCGATCGTTGATCGATCAGGGCGTTAAGCATGTATTCGGCTACCCCGGCGGGGCAGTACTTGATATCTATGATGCGCTGCAAACCGTAGGCGGAATTGATCATGTGCTGGTCCGTCACGAGCAGGGCGCAGTGCATATGGCGGACGGCTATGCCCGTTCTACCGGCGACGTTGGGGTGGTGCTGGTCACCTCCGGTCCGGGAGCGACCAATGCCATTACCGGTATCGCTACCGCTTACATGGACTCTATCCCGCTGGTGGTGCTCTCCGGGCAGGTTCCCTCTTCATTAATTGGTTATGACGCCTTCCAGGAGTGCGATATGGTCGGCATCTCCCGGCCGGTGGTGAAGCACAGTTTTATGGTGAAGCAGGTGGAAGAGATCCCAACCATTATAAAGAAAGCGTTCTGGCTGGCCGCCAGCGGACGCCCGGGGCCGGTCGTTATCGATCTGCCGAAAGATATGATGAGTCCGGCGAATAAACTCCCTTACGCCTGGCCAGATGAAGTAAGCATGCGCTCATATAACCCCACCACTCAGGGGCATAAAGGCCAGATCAAGCGCGCTTTACAAACGCTTCTGGCTGCAAAGAAACCGGTTATCTACGCCGGTGGCGGCGTGGTGAATGCGGAGTGTCACGGCGAACTGCGTCAGATAGCGGAAACATTGAATCTGCCCGTGGCCTGTTCACTGATGGGGCTTGGCGCTTTCCCGGGTACCCATCGCCAGTGCGTGGGCATGCTGGGAATGCATGGAACCTATGAAGCCAACATGACCATGCATAACGCCGACGTGATTTTTGCCGTGGGCGTGCGTTTTGACGATCGTACCACCAATAATTTAGCCAAATATTGCCCCAACGCTACCGTGCTGCATATCGATATCGACCCTACTTCTATCTCCAAAACGGTGGCGGCAGATGTGCCGATCGTCGGGGATGCGAAACAGGTTCTGACGCAGATGATTGAGCTGTTAGGGCAGAGCGATAAAGAGCAGGATTTCGACAGCCTGCGTGACTGGTGGCAAAGCATCGACCAGTGGCGTTCGCGTCACTGCCTGGAGTTCGATCGCGAGAGCGGGAAAATCAAGCCTCAGGCAGTCATTGAAACTATCTGGCGGCTGACCAAAGGCGAGGCGTACGTGACGTCGGATGTGGGCCAGCATCAGATGTTCGCCGCGCTCTATTATCCGTTTGATAAGCCACGTCGGTGGATCAACTCAGGCGGCCTGGGCACGATGGGCTTTGGCCTGCCTGCTGCGCTGGGCGTGAAGCTGGCGCTGCCTGAAGAGACCGTGGTCTGTGTGACCGGTGACGGCAGTATCCAGATGAACATTCAGGAGCTGTCTACGGCGCTGCAGTACGGCCTGCCGGTTCTGGTGCTGAGCCTTAACAACCGCTTCCTGGGCATGGTGAAACAGTGGCAGGATATGATCTATTCAGGCCGTCACTCTCAGTCTTATATGGAGTCGCTGCCCGATTTTGTGAAGCTTGCGGAAGCCTACGGCCATGTTGGGATTGGCATCTCTCATCCCGAAGAGCTAGAGGCGAAACTGACGCAGGCGCTGGAAGAGTTGGGCAAAGGGCGACTGGTCTTTGTGGACGTCAATGTCGACGGGACTGAACATGTTTACCCGATGCAGATCCGTGGCGGCGGAATGGACGAAATGTGGCTTAGCAAAACGGAGAGGACTTAATTATGCGTCGTGTTTTATCAGTACTGCTGGAAAACGAATCCGGCGCATTGTCCCGTGTAGTGGGGCTATTCTCTCAGCGTGGCTACAACATTGAGAGCCTGACCGTGGCCCCCACTGACGATCCCACGCTCTCGCGCATGACTATCCAGACTGTAGGCGATGCGAAAGTGCTGGAGCAGATCGAAAAGCAGCTGCACAAGCTGGTGGACGTGCTGCGCGTTACCGAACTTGGCCAGGGCGCTTTTGTGGAGCGCGAAGTCATGCTGGTGAAGATCCAGGCTACGGGTTATGGCCGTGAAGAGGTGAAACGCAGCGCCGAAATCTTCCGCGGGCAAATCGTTGATGTCACCCCTTCGCTTTATACGGTTCAGCTTGCCGGTACCAGCGACAAGCTGGATGCGTTTCTTAACACCGTGCGTGAGGTGGCGGAAATTGTCGAAGTTGCCCGTTCCGGCATCGTTGGCGTTTCCCGCGGCGACCGTATCATGCGGTAAGAGCGGCCACGGCAACGCTTTTTTTCTGCTAACCCAGCGTAATGCTGGGTTTTTTATTTTTGTCTGAAAGCTGTCGCAGAAGTAAAAGCGGTTGCTCACTAAACTATTCTGCTGTTAGATGTAACAAATGTCTTATCCATAGCCGCGACGCGGCTATTTTCTGCGCCATTCTGGCGTAAGCGTGAGGATATTGTGAAACTGGATGAAATTGCGCGCCTGGCCGGTGTGTCGCGCACGACGGCCAGCTATGTTATCAATGGCAAAGCCAAGCAGTATCGTGTCAGCGACAAAACTGTCGAGAAAGTTATGGCGGTGGTGCGAGAGCATAATTACCATCCCAATGCGGTGGCGGCAGGCCTTCGTGCAGGACGGACCCGTTCAATAGGACTGGTTATTCCCGATTTGGAGAATACCAGCTATACGCGTATCGCGAACTATCTGGAACGCCAGGCTCGCCAGCGTGGTTATCAGTTGCTGATTGCCTGCTCTGAAGATCAGCCTGACAACGAAATGCGCTGCGTAGAGCATCTGCTTCAGCGGCAGGTGGATGCCATTATTGTCTCGACCTCTTTACCGCCTGAACACCCTTTCTATCAGCGCTGGGTTAACGATCCCTTACCGATTGTCGCGCTGGACCGTGCGCTGGATCGTGAACACTTTACCAGTGTGGTTGGCGCCGATCAGGATGATGCCGAGATGCTGGCTGCTGAATTGCGTAAGCAGCCGGTAAATTCCGTTCTGTTTATGGGCGCATTACCGGAGCTTTCTGTCAGTTTTCTGCGCGAGATGGGCTTTCGGGATGCGTGGAAAGGGGATGAGCGAACCATCGACTATATCTACGCTAATAGCTTTGAACGGACAGCCGCCGCTGCGCTGTTTGAAAAATGGCTGGAAACCCATGAGATGCCCGATGCGCTCTTTACCACCTCTTTTGGTCTGCTCCAGGGCGTAATGGACGTCACGCTTAAGCGTGAAGGGCGTCTGCCCAGCGATTTAGCCATCGCCACCTTTGGCGATCACGAGCTGCTGGATTTCCTCGACTGTCCTGTTCTTGCGGTAGGCCAGCGTCACCGGGACGTAGCTGAACGGGTGCTGGAATTGGTGCTGGCAAGCCTGGATGAACCGCGTAAACCCAAACCCGGATTAACGAGAATTCGCCGTAATCTTTATCGCCGTGGGCGGTTGAGCCGTAAGGTTAGTTAACATTTCGACATAAAAAGGCAGCCCGCTGCCTTTTTTTCATTTTCAATTAACTTCCCGCCAGCGATGAAATTTTTCCTTTGAAAGTTTTTGTACTTTTCATTCTCACTTTTTCACGTAAATAAAAGTAAAGGCAACAAGGCTGCCGGATTGTCTTTATCTAAATTTGTTCAATTATTAAAAATTCAGGACAATCAGTGCGGCTCAAGCGCAGGCGCGGCGTGAAGAGGGTAGGATTACCTTAGGAAATACCCTAAAATGCCCCTCACGTCGCAGCATTACAGGCTCAGGCTTAAAATTGCAGCGGTGGTATATTTTTGAACAAACTCATTTTTGCGCAAAAATTCCTGCCACTATTCATTAGTTTATTTTTGAATTCTTTACAAAATCCCATTCTTTTTAACTCCTTCCTCATTTTAACGGCTAAAGAAATAATTCTCTTTGCAGTAGCTGGCGGCTTGACAATGATTTCCTCCGCTCCGTAAACTCCCTCGGTGGGAATTTGTGGTGTAAAGTGGTGAACAGGGGAAATCGGAGGGTGAGACTGGCATGTTCCGTGGGGCAACGTTAGTCAATCTCGACAGTAAGGGACGGCTCGCCGTTCCAACGCGTTATCGCGAAACGCTGATCGGGGAATCACAGGGGCAAATGGTCTGTACCATTGACCTTCACCAGCCATGCCTGCTGCTTTATACCCTGCCCGAATGGGAAATTATTGAACGTAAACTGGCTCGCTTATCGAGCATGAATCCCGCAGAGCGCCGTGTTCAGCGCCTGTTACTGGGACATGCCAGCGAATGTCAGATGGATAATGCAGGGCGCCTGCTGGTAGCCACCACGCTACGCCAGCATGCGAACCTGACCAAAGAAGTGATGCTGGTTGGGCAGTTCAATAAATTTGAGCTGTGGGATGAACAGACCTGGTATCAACAAGTCAGGGAGGATATTGACGCAGAGCAGTCGACTCAGGACCCGCTTTCTGAGCGCTTGCAGGATTTGTCATTATAGCTATGCAGGAAAATTTCAAACATACCACGGTGCTGTTAGATGAGGCGGTCAACGGCCTCAACATCAAGTCTGACGGCATCTATCTCGATGGCACCTTTGGCCGGGGTGGACATTCGCGCCTGATCCTCTCACAACTGGGAGAGCAGGGCCGTCTTTATGCTATTGACCGTGACCCACAGGCTATTGCCGCCGCCGCAGAGATTTCAGATCCACGCTTTACTATTATTCATGGCCCGTTTTCTGCGCTGGCAGAGTATGCTGAGGAGCGGGGATTGACCGGCAAGATCGACGGTATTTTGCTGGATCTTGGTGTCTCTTCGCCACAGCTTGACGATGCCGAGCGTGGCTTTTCCTTTATGCGCGACGGCCCGCTGGATATGCGCATGGACCCGACCAAAGGCCTCTCTGCCGCACAGTGGCTTCTGCAGGCGGAAGAGAGCGATATTGCCTTTGTATTGAAGACGTTCGGTGAAGAACGCTTTGCCAAACGTATCGCCCGCGCCATCGTTGAGCGCAATCGCGAACAGCCAATGACCCGGACAAAAGAGCTTGCCGATGTGATTTACGTCGCAACACCGGTGAAAGACAAGTTCAAGCATCCAGCTACGCGCAGTTTTCAGGCGATCCGTATCTGGGTGAACAGCGAGCTGGAAGAGATTGAAAAAGCGCTGAAAGGATCGCTTGCCGCGCTGGCACCCGCGGGGCGCCTGTCGGTGATCAGCTTCCATTCGCTGGAAGATCGTATCGTAAAGCGCTTTATGCGTGAGCAGAGCCGCGGTCCGCAGATCCCCGCCGGGATCCCGATGACAGAAGCGCAACTGAGCAAGCTGGGCGGCCGTCATCTCAAGGCGCTGGGCAAAATGATGCCTGGTGAAAGGGAAGTGGCGGAAAACCCGAGAGCCCGCAGCTCGGTTCTGCGTATCGCTGAACGGACGGCGTCATGATTGGTAACGAGCGGCACAGCCTGCCGGGCGTTATCGGCGGCGATATTCTTCGTCACGGTAAAATCCCCATTATCCTGGCCGTAGCCGTGCTGGTTTCCGCGGTTCTGGTGGTAACCACGGCGCATAAAACGCGCCTGCTGACCGCTCAGCGCGAACAGTTAGTGCTGGAAAGGGATGCGCTCGATATTGAGTGGCGCAACCTGATTCTGGAAGAGAATGCCCTCGGCGATCACAGCCGTGTGGAGAGGACGGCAACGGAAAAACTGCAAATGCAGCACGTCGATCCCTCGCAGGAAAACATTGTGGTACAACCATAAGGGATGGAATGAAATCCGCAGCTAAGAAGTTAAAGCGCAATGAAGATCAGGCCAGCTTTGTCAGCTGGCGTTTTGCGTTGCTGTGCGGCTGCATTTTACTGGCTCTGGGTGGGCTGCTTTCCCGCGTCGCTTATCTGCAGGTTATTAATCCCGATAAGCTGGTGCGGGAAGGTGACATGCGTTCGCTGCGCGTCCAGGCCGTTCCCACTGCTCGCGGCATGATTACTGACCGCGCGGGTCGCCCCCTGGCGGTTAGCGTCCCGGTTAATGCTATCTGGGCCGACCCGAAAGAACTTCACGATAAGGGCGGTATTACGCTCGACAGCCGCTGGAAAGCTCTGTCAGACGCGCTCTCTATCCCGCTCGACCAACTCGCTGCCCGCGTCAACGCCAATCCTAAAGGACGATTTGTCTATCTGGCCCGCCAGGTGAACCCGGCGATTGGCGATTACATCAAAAAGCTCAAGCTGCCCGGCATCTTCCTGCGTGAAGAGTCCCGCCGCTACTATCCGGCAGGGCAGGTAACTTCGCATCTGATCGGCTTTACCAATATTGATGGTCAGGGCATTGAGGGCGTTGAAAAAAGCTTTGATAAGTGGCTGACCGGCCAGCCTGGCGAGCGCACGGTGCGTAAAGACCGGTTTGGACGCGTTATTGAAGATATCTCCTCCGTGGATAGCCGGGCTGCACACAATCTCGCTCTGAGCATTGATGAACGTTTGCAGGCGCTGGTCTACCGCGAACTTAACAATGCTGTGGCTTTTAACAAAGCGGAATCTGGCACGGCGGTACTGGTGGATGTTAATACCGGTGAAGTGCTGGCGATGGCTAACAGCCCGGCCTATAACCCGAACAACCTCACCGGTACGACCAAAGATGTGATGCGTAACCGCGCCATTACCGACATCTTCGAGCCGGGTTCAACCGTCAAGCCGATGGTGGTGATGACCGCCCTGCAACACGGTGTGGTAAAAGAAAACAGCGTACTGAATACCGTTCCATATCGCGTTAACGGTCATGAAATCAAAGACGTGGCGCGCTATAACGAACTGACCTTAACCGGGGTTCTGCAGAAATCGAGTAACGTCGGTGTGTCAAAGCTGGCGTTAGCGATGCCATCCTCAGCGTTAGTAGATACTTACGCGCGCTTTGGATTGGGAAAGGCGACCAATTTGGGGTTGGTCGGAGAAAGCAGTGGCTTATATCCTCAAAAACAACGGTGGTCTGACATAGAGAGGGCCACCTTCTCTTTCGGCTATGGGCTAATGGTAACGCCGTTACAGTTAGCGCGAGTCTACGCCACGATCGGCAGCTATGGCGTCTTTCGTCCGCTGTCGATTACCAAAGTTGACCCGCCTGTTTCGGGTCAGCGCGTGTTTCCTGAAGAGCTGGTTCGCACCGTAATGCACATGATGGAGAGCGTAGCGCTCCCCGGTGGCGGTGGTGTGAAGGCGGCTATCAAAGGTTATCGCATCGCCATCAAGACCGGTACGGCGAAGAAAGTTGGGCCGGATGGGCGTTACGTCAATAAATATATCGCTTATACCGCAGGCGTTGCGCCTGCAAGCCGTCCTCGTTTTGCGCTGGTGGTGGTGATCAACGATCCCCAGGCTGGCAAATATTACGGTGGTGCAGTTTCTGCACCGGTGTTTGGCGCCATCATGGGCGGCGTGTTGCGCACCATGAACATCGAACCTGATGCGCTGCCGCCAGCCCCAACGGATAAAAACGAGATGGCAGAGAACAGAAGAGAGGGATCCAGTGACCGATCGTAGCCTGCGCGACCTACTTGCCCCGTGGGTGCCAGCGGCCCCTGAGCGGGCGCTGCATGAAATGATCCTCGACAGCCGTCTGGCGGCGTCCGGCGATCTGTTTGTCGCTATTAAAGGCCATGCGGCAGATGGGCGCCGCTTTATTTCACAGGCTATCGCTCAGGGCGTAGCTGCCGTGATTGCCGAAGCGGAAGGTGAGGCCGAAGATGGTCATATCACTGAAAAACATGGCGTTCCGGTTATTTATCTCTCACAACTTTCACAGCGTCTTTCTGCGCTGGCAGGCCGCTTTTATCAGCAGCCTGGCGAAAAGCTTCGCCTGATTGGCGTGACCGGCACCAACGGAAAAACCACTACCACTCAGCTGTTGGCTCAGTGGGGCCAGCTTCTGGGGGAAACGGGTGCGGTGATGGGAACCGTTGGCAACGGACTCTATGGTCATCTTGTGCCAGCGGAAAATACCACCGGGTCGGCAGTGGATATCCAGCATACGCTGCATTCACTGGTTGAGCAGGGTGCGACGCTGGCCGCAATGGAAATATCCTCGCATGGCCTGGTTCAGCACCGTGTGGCGGCGCTGCCTTTTGCTGCGGCTGCCTTTACCAACCTGAGCCGCGACCATCTCGATTATCACGGTGACATGACGCGCTATGAAGCCGCGAAGTGGCTGCTGTTCTCCGAGCATCAGGTAGGGCAGGCGATTATTAACGCCGATGACGAAGTGGGCCGCCGCTGGTTGCAGCTGCTGCCGGACGCCGTAGCCGTAACTCTGGAAGATAATCTGCAGCCCGGCTGTCATGGACGCTGGCTGAAAGCCACTAACGTAAAGTACCACGACAACGGCGCCACCCTCCGCTTCGACTCCAGCTGGGGCGAGGGGGAAATTGAGAGCCGCCTGATGGGCGCATTCAACGTCAGCAACCTGCTGGTCGCGCTGGGCACGCTGCTGGCGCTGGGCTATCCGCTGGCATCGTTAGTCGCCACGGGGAGTCATCTTCAGCCGGTGACCGGACGTATGGAGGTGTTCAGTGCGCCAGGTAAGCCGACCGTAGTGGTCGACTACGCGCATACGCCTGATGCGTTAGAAAAAGCGCTGGAGGCTGCCCGTCTGCACTGCACCGGTAAACTGTGGTGCGTCTTTGGCTGCGGCGGCGATCGTGACAAAGGCAAGCGCCCGTTAATGGGGGCCATTGCCGAGCAATTTTCTGACGTGGTGGTCATTACCGACGACAACCCACGCAGCGAAGATCCTGCCGCTATCGTGGCCGATATTCTCTCCGGGCTGCTTGATGCAGGCCGTGCCCGCGTGGTGGCCGGTCGTGCAGAAGCTGTCACTAACACAGTTATGCAGGCGCAGGAAGGCGACATTGTTCTGGTTGCCGGAAAAGGCCATGAAGATTACCAGATTGTCGGCACGCGTCGGCTGGATTACTCAGACCGCAGCACGGTCGCCCGTTTACTGGGGGTGATGGCATGATCGCACTCACTTTGCAAAAGCTGGCAGAGCTGACGGGAGGAACGTTGTACGGCGGCGATCTTTCCATTGCTGAAGTCACAACCGATACGCGCAAAGTTACCGCTGGTTGCCTGTTTGTCGCCCTCAAGGGGGAGCGTTTTGATGCGCACGACTTCGCAGGCGATGCCATGGCCGCCGGTTCGGCAGCTCTGTTGGTTAGTAAGCACTTACCCGTTGCTGTGCCGCAGGTGGTGGTGGCGGATACGCGTCTCGCGCTCGGCCAGCTGGCTGGCTGGGTTCGCCAGCAATCCCAGGCACGTATTGTGGCGCTGACCGGCTCTTCCGGTAAAACCTCAGTCAAAGAGATGACCGCCGCTATTCTGCGGGAATGTGGTGAAACCCTCTATACCGCTGGAAATCTTAATAACGATCTCGGCGTTCCGCTTACCCTGCTGCGTCTTAACCAACAGCACCTCTATGCGGTGATTGAGTTAGGGGCTAACCATCAGGGCGAGATCGCTTACACCACCAATATTACCCGGCCTGAGTCCGCGCTGGTGAATAACCTGGCGGCGGCGCATCTGGAGGGATTTGGTTCGCTGGCGGGCGTGGCGAAAGCCAAAGGGGAGATTTTTCAGGGCTTGCCGGTTAACGGCACGGCTATTTTAAATGCGGACAGCAACGACTGGCCGCACTGGCAGCATACCCTGCACAGTAAAACCGTGTGGCGTTTCTCATCCGAGCCGCAGGCCGACAGCGATTTCACCGCGACGGATGTCCAGGTCACCAGCACCGGCACGCATTTCATGATGATTACCCCAGCGGGCAGCGTTGCCATCCAACTGCCGCTGCCGGGCCGCCATAACATCGCCAATGCACTGGCGGCAGCGGCGCTGGCCCTCTCGGTCGATGCGCCGTTAAGCGCCATTCAGAAAGGTTTAACCCATCTCAAAGCGGTACCCGGCCGTCTGTTCCCGGTGCTGTTAGCGGAAAATAAGCTGCTGCTGGATGACAGCTATAACGCCAACGTAGGGTCGATGACTGCGGCAGCTCAGGTGCTTGCCGAGATGCCTGGCTACCGGGTAATGGTGGTAGGGGACATGGCGGAACTGGGTAATGAAGCTGAAGAGTGTCACCGTGAGGTGGGCGAAGCGGCTCGCCTGGCAGGCATCGATAAAGTGTTAAGCACCGGAAAGTTGAGCCATATCATCAGCGAGGCCAGCGGAAAGGGCGAACATCTTCAGGATAAAGCGGCCATCACGGCGCGCCTTCAGGCGCTGCTCGCTGAGCATCCCGTTATCACTATTTTAGTTAAAGGTTCACGTAGTGCCGCCATGGAGCAGGTAGTACAGAGCTTACAGGAGAATGGAACATGTTAGTCTGGCTGGCCGAGCATCTGGTCACTTTTTATTCTGGCTTTAACGTCTTTTCCTATCTGACGTTTCGCGCCATTGTCAGCCTGCTGACCGCTCTGTTTATCTCCTTATGGATGGGGCCGCGGATGATTGCCCGCCTGCAGGAGATGTCCTTTGGCCAGGTGGTACGTAACGACGGCCCGGAATCACATTTCAGTAAACGCGGCACGCCA
This sequence comes from Erwinia sp. MMLR14_017, assembly GCF_033657285.1. Classification (NCBI taxonomy): domain Bacteria; kingdom Pseudomonadati; phylum Pseudomonadota; class Gammaproteobacteria; order Enterobacterales; family Erwiniaceae; genus Erwinia; species Erwinia sp. MMLR14_017. The sequence continues at coordinate 497,579 of NZ_JAWVWP010000001.1, forward strand.
ACCATGGGCGGGATTATGATCCTGTTCTCCATCACCGTTTCCGTGCTGATGTGGGCTTACCCTTCTAACCCTTATGTCTGGTGCGTGCTGGTGGTGCTGGTAGGTTTTGGCATCATTGGCTTCGTGGATGATTACCGCAAAGTGGTGCGCAAAGATACCAAAGGATTGATCGCCCGCTGGAAATATTTCTGGATGTCGGTGATCTCTCTGGGTGTTGCCTTTGCGTTATACGCTGCCGGTAAAGGGACACCGGCCACGCAACTGGTGGTCCCCTTCTTCAAAGACGTTATGCCGCAGCTGGGCCTGTTCTACGTGGTGCTGGCTTATTTCGTGATTGTGGGCACGGGCAACGCCGTTAACCTGACGGATGGTCTGGATGGTCTGGCCATTATGCCTACTGTATTTGTTGCGGCTGGTTTCGCTCTGGTGGCCTGGGCAACAGGTAACGTTAAATTTGCTGAATATCTGCACATTCCTTATTTACGTCATGCGGGCGAGCTGGTGATTGTCTGTACTGCCATTGTGGGTGCTGGCCTCGGCTTCCTGTGGTTCAACACCTATCCGGCTCAGGTCTTTATGGGCGACGTCGGTTCTCTGGCTCTGGGCGGCGCGCTGGGTACCATCGCGGTGCTGCTTCGTCAGGAGTTCCTGCTGGTGATCATGGGCGGCGTATTTGTGGTGGAAACGCTGTCGGTGATCCTGCAGGTCGGCTCGTTTAAATTACGCGGCCAGCGCATTTTCCGCATGGCGCCGATCCATCACCACTACGAACTGAAAGGCTGGCCGGAGCCGCGCGTTATCGTGCGCTTCTGGATTATTTCTCTGATGCTGGTGCTGATTGGCCTGGCAACGCTGAAGGTGCGGTAAGAATGGCTGACTATCAGGGTAAAAAAGTGGTCATCATCGGGTTGGGCCTGACCGGGCTTTCCTGTGTTGAGTTCTTTTTAGCGCGCGGCGTGACGCCACGCGTGATGGATACCCGTGTCTCCCCGCCAGGCCTGGAGAAGCTGCCAGAGAACGTTGAGCGCTGGACCGGTTCCCTGAATGATGCCTGGCTGCTGGCAGCCGATCTGATTATTGCCAGTCCGGGTATGGCGCTGGCGCACCCCTCGCTTATGGACGCCGCCGCAGCTGGCGTGGAAATCGTTGGCGATATTGAACTCTTCTGTCGGGAAGCGCGGGCACCCGTTGTGGCCATCACCGGTTCAAACGGCAAGAGCACCGTGACTACTCTGGTAGGTGAAATGGCGAAAGCGGCGGGATGGCAGGTGGGTGTCGGGGGCAATATCGGGCTGCCTGCACTGCAATTGCTCGAACGGCCTGCACAGCTCTACGTGCTTGAACTCTCCAGCTTCCAGCTGGAAACCACGCACAGCCTGAAAGCGGCAGCCGCCACTGTGCTTAACGTTACCGAAGATCATATGGATCGCTACCCCTTTGGCATGCAGCAGTACCGCGCCGCCAAGCTGCGTGTATATGAGCAAGCCGCGGTTTGCGTGATGAATGCTGATGATGCACTAACCCTGCCGGTGCGTGGCCAGGATAGCCGCTGCGTCAGCTTTGGCGTGCAAGAGGGGGATTACCATCTCAGCATGCGCTCTGGTGAGAGCTGGCTGGCGTTTAAAGGTGAACAACTGCTGAACACCCGCGAAATGACGCTGGTCGGTCAGCATAACCATACCAATGCCCTGGCGGCGCTGGCACTGGCTGAGGCCGTTGGCCTGCCGCGCGCATCCTGCCTGCAGGCTTTGACTTCGTTCAACGGCCTGGCTCACCGCTTCCAGATCGCACTGGATCGTAACGGCGTGCGCTGGATCAACGACTCCAAGGCCACCAACGTGGGCAGTACCGAAGCCGCCCTGAATGGATTACAGGTGCAGGGCACCTTATGGCTGTTGCTGGGGGGCGACGGCAAGTCTGCTGACTTCAGTCCGCTGGCCCGTTACCTGCAGGGCGACAACGTACGGACTTACTGCTTTGGACGCGATGCGGAAGCGTTAGCTGCGCTGCGTCCCGAGATTGCTGTTCAGACCGCAACGCTGGCTGAGGCGATGACGCAGATCGCCCGCCAGGTGAAACCGGGCGATATGGTGCTTCTGTCGCCAGCCTGCGCCAGTCTGGATCAATTTAAAAGCTTCGAGCAGCGCGGCGAAGCGTTTACTCAACTGGCTAAGGAGCTTGGCTAATGCGTGTTCCTGGTTTAAGCCTGGCCGGCGGCATCACGAATCGTCTGAAAGAGTGGGTCATGGGCCCACGAGAGAGCGACGCCAGCTCCATGGTTCTTTATGATCGCACGCTGCTTTGGCTGACCATCGGTCTGGCGGTGTTGGGATTTGTTATGGTGACCTCCGCGTCAATGCCGGTAGGGCAGCGTCTGTCGGACGATCCCTTCTATTTCGCCAAGCGTGACGCCTTCTATATTGTGCTGGCGCTGGGTATGGCGCTGGTGACTCTGCGGATCCCGATGGCGTTCTGGCAGCGCTACAGCAATATCATGCTGATGGTGACGATACTGATGCTGCTGGTGGTGCTGGTGGTGGGCAGCTCGGTAAACGGTGCCTCGCGCTGGATTGCTTTAGGGCCTTTGCGTATTCAGCCAGCAGAACTGTCAAAGCTGTCGCTGTTCTGCTACCTCGCCAGCTATCTGGTGCGCAAGGTAGAAGAGGTGCGTAACAACTTCTGGGGCTTCTGTAAGCCGATGGGCGTGATGGTAGTGCTGGCCGTACTGCTGCTGGCTCAGCCGGATCTCGGCACCGTGGTAGTGCTGTTTGTGACCACGCTGGCGATGCTGTTCCTGGCGGGTGCCAAGCTTTGGCAGTTCCTGGCCATTATCGGCTCCGGGATCTTCGCTGTCTGCCTGCTGATTGTCGCTGAACCCTATCGTATGCGCCGCGTAACGTCGTTCTGGAATCCGTGGGAAGATCCCTTCGGCAGCGGTTATCAGCTGACCCAGTCGCTGATGGCCTTTGGACGAGGTGAATTCTGGGGCCAGGGCCTCGGCAATTCCGTGCAGAAACTGGAGTATTTACCGGAAGCGCACACCGATTTTATCTTCTCCATTATCGGGGAGGAACTGGGTTATATCGGTGTGGTTTTAGCCCTGTTAATGGTATTCTTCGTCGCTTTTCGCGCGATGTCCATTGGCCGTCGTGCGCTTGAGCTCGACCAGCGTTTTGCCGGCTTTCTGGGCTGCTCTATCGGCGTCTGGTTCAGCTTCCAGGCGCTGGTAAACGTCGGCGCGGCTGCGGGTATGCTGCCCACCAAAGGGCTGACGCTGCCGCTGATTAGTTACGGCGGTTCCAGCCTGATCATTATGTCGACGGCTATCGTGTTTTTGTTACGAATTGATTATGAAACGCGCCTGGCGAAAGCACAGGCCTTTACGCGAGGTAGTCGATGACAGGGAAGCGACTGATGGTGATGGCTGGCGGGACCGGTGGACACGTTTTCCCCGGACTGGCGGTTGCGCACCATCTGATGGCGCAGGGCTGGCAGGTTCGCTGGCTCGGTACCGCAGACCGGATGGAAGCTGACCTGGTGCCAAAGCATGGCATTGAAATCGATTTCATTCGTATCAGCGGACTGCGCGGCAAAGGGCTGAAAGCCCAGCTTAGCGCGCCGCTGCGCATTTTTAATGCGGTGCGCCAGGCCAGAGCGATTATGAAAGCGTATAAGCCGGATGTGGTATTAGGTATGGGCGGTTACGTTTCCGGCCCCGGCGGGTTGGCAGCCTGGAGCTGCGGCGTCCCGGTGGTGCTGCATGAACAGAATGGCATTGCTGGTTTAACCAATAAGTGGCTGGCAAAAATTGCTAAAAAAGTGATGCAGGCGTTTCCGGGTGCCTTCCCCGATGCGGAAGTAGTGGGGAACCCGGTTCGCACCGATGTGCTGGCGCTGCCTCTTCCTGAAGCGCGCCTGGCTGACCGCAGCGGCCCGGTTCGCGTGCTGATTATTGGCGGCAGCCAGGGCGCGCGTATTCTTAATCAGACGATGCCGCAGGTTGCAGCGAAATTGGGTAATGCGGTCTCCCTCTGGCATCAGGTAGGGAAGGGCGCACTGGCTGAGGTTAATCAGGCGTATCAGCAGGTTAACCAGACGCAGCATAAGGTCACCGAATTTATCGATGACATGGCTGCGGCTTATGCCTGGGCTGACGTGGTGGTGTGCCGATCCGGCGCGCTGACCGTAAGCGAAGTGGCCGCCGCAGGCCTTCCGGCAATCTTTGTGCCGTTCCAGCATAAAGATCGCCAGCAGTACTGGAATGCGTTGCCGCTGGAGCAGGCGGGCGCCGCCAAAATTTATGAACAGCCGCAGTTTACTGCGGAGGTAGTGGCAGAGACGCTGGCTCACTGGGATCGTCCGACTTTGCTGCAGATGGCAGCCAAAGCCCGTGCCGTAGCGATCCCTGATGCGACCGAAAGGGTCGCCCTGGAAGTCAGCAAGGCTGCGCTTTAACTGAGAATTTACGGGACGACAAAGTTCGGCCCGCAACCCGGCACCCACAGGTGCTGACAGGCAGAAGAGATGAATACACAACAACTGGCAAAACTGCGTTCTATCGTGCCCGAGATGCGTCGCGTCCGGCACATTCACTTTGTTGGCATCGGTGGTGCCGGCATGGGCGGTATTGCCGAAGTGTTGGCTAACGAAGGGTATGAAATCAGCGGTTCAGATCTGGCCCCTAACGCAGTGACCCAGCATCTGAGCAAGCTTGGCGCAACCATCTATTTTAATCATCGCGCTGAAAACGTCAGCAATGCCAGCGTGGTGGTGGTTTCTACCGCTGTTTCTCAGGATAACCCGGAGATCATTGCCGCGCGTGAAGCACGCATTCCGGTTATTCGCCGTGCAGAGATGCTGGCTGAGCTGATGCGTTTCCGCCACGGCATCGCCGTTGCTGGTACGCACGGCAAAACAACCACCACGGCGATGGTCTCCAGTATTTATGCCGAAGGTGGGCTGGATCCGACTTTTGTCAACGGTGGCCTGGTCAAGGCGGCGGGCACGCACGCGCGTCTGGGCAGCAGCCGCTATCTGATCGCTGAAGCGGATGAGAGCGACGCCTCTTTCCTGCACCTTCAGCCGATGGTGGCGATTGTCACCAATATTGAAGCTGACCATATGGACACCTATCAGGGCGACTTTGAGAACCTGAAGCAGACGTTCATCAACTTCCTGCATAACCTGCCGTTTTATGGCCGTGCGGTGCTCTGTGTTGATGATGCGGTTATCCGGGATTTGATCCCGCGCGTCGGACGGCAGATAACCACCTATGGCTTCAGTGAAGATGCGGACGTGCGCATTGCAAGCTATGAGCAGTATGGCGCTCAGGGACATTTCACCCTGGCCCGCCATGACAAGCCGCTGATGCGCGTCACCCTGAATGCGCCAGGCCGTCATAACGCGCTGAACGCGGCTGCTGCGGTGGCGGTGGCCACGGAAGAAGGCATTGAGGATGAGGAGATCCTCAGCGCGCTGGAAAGCTTCCAGGGAACGGGACGCCGCTTTGATTTCCTCGGCGAATACCCGATTCAGGATGTGAACGGTAAGCCAGGCACCGCAATGCTGGTGGATGATTACGGTCACCATCCTACAGAGGTCGATGTGACTATCCAGGCCGCACGAGCGGGCTGGCCGGACAAGCAGCTGGTGATGATTTTCCAGCCGCATCGCTATACCCGTACCCGTGATTTATATGACGATTTTGCCAATGTGCTGTCTCAGGTAGATGTCCTGCTGATGCTGGATGTTTATTCCGCCGGAGAGACGCCGATTCCGGGCGCGGACAGCCGCTCGCTTTGCCGCACAATTCGGGGACGTGGCAAGGTAGATCCTATTCTGGTCTCCGACCATGAGACCGTGCTGGATATGCTGGCGCCTAAGCTCTCCGGCAACGATTTAATCCTGGTCCAGGGGGCCGGCAACGTCGGACGCATTGCCCGTACGCTGTCAGAACTTAAGTTACAACCGCAGACGAAAGAAGGGGAACATCATGGCTGAGAAAGTAGCGGTATTGCTGGGTGGCACCTCTGCGGAGCGCGAAGTGTCGCTGATGTCGGGAAAAGCGGTGCTGGCGGGGCTGATTGAAGCCGGTATTGACGCACATGCTGTTGATATCCGTGATTTCCCGGTCATGCGCCTGAAAGAAGAGGGCTTTGAAAAGGCCTTTATCGCGCTGCATGGCCGTGGCGGCGAAGACGGTACGCTACAGGGCGTCTTAGAGTTCCTGAATATCCCTTACACCGGCAGTGGCGTTATGGCCTCTGCCATCACTATGGACAAACTGCGCACCAAACTGCTCTGGCAGGGGTGTGGGCTGCCCATCGCCCCTTATGTGGCTATTGGCCGCCAGGAGATGGATGCCGGACTCAGTGCGGAAACCGAAGCGAAAATCGCTGCACTTGGATTACCGCTCTTCGTTAAACCGAGCAGCGAAGGTTCCAGCGTAGGCATCAGCCGCGTTAACCAGGCTGACTCGCTTCAGGCTGCGCTGACTGAAGCCTTCCGCCACGACGATGAAGTGCTGGTGGAAGCCTTTTTAAGCGGGCCTGAATATACCGTAGCGGTGATTGGCGACGAAATATTGCCTTCAATACGAATAAATGCGGTTTCTGAGTTCTATGACTATGAAGCAAAATATTTTTCTGACGATACTGAATACTTCTGCCCAAGCGGATTATCTGCTGAACAGGAAGCAGAACTCAGCAGAATCGTCATTAAAGCCTGGCGCGCATTAGGCTGCAGCGGCTGGGGTCGTGTAGACGTCATGATGGGCGGAGATGGCCAGTTTTATCTGCTGGAGGTGAACACCTCGCCAGGGATGACCGGTCACAGTCTGGTTCCGATGGCTGGAAAGCAAGCTGGCATGAGCTTCTCTCAGCTGGTGGCGCGCATTCTGGAGCTGGCCGACTGATATGTCCCAGGCCGCTCTGAATGTCCGAAACCGTGAAGCGCAGGAAAAGGCGCGATCCGGGCGCAGTAATGGTACACGGCTGGCGGGTATCCTCTTTTTGACGATGGTACTGGGCGTCATGCTCGCCGGTGGCTTTGTGGTGGTTAAGTGGATGGATGATGCTTCCCGTCTGCCGCTCTCCCGGCTGGTGGTGACCGGGCAGACGCACTACACCACTAATGATGATATTCGTCAGGCGATTTTATCGCTCGGCGCGCCAGGTACGTTTATGTCGCAGGATGTGGACATTATACAACAGCAGATTGAACGTCTGCCGTGGATCCAGCAGGTAAGCGTCCGTAAGCAGTGGCCAGACGAGTTAAAGATCCATCTGGTTGAGTATGTGCCCGTGGCGCGCTGGAATGATCTGCATATGGTTGATGCCGAGGGTAAATCGTTCACGGTGCCAGCCAGCCACATCGGCAAGGAAGAGATGCCGATGCTCTATGGGCCTGAGGGCAGCGAGACAGAAGTGCTGACCGGTTATCACCAGATGAGCGATCTGCTGGCGGCGAGTAAATTTAAATTGAAGGTGGCGTCGATGACCGCACGGCGGTCCTGGCAACTGGTGTTGAGCGATGATGTCCGGCTGGAGCTGGGACGCAACGAAGATATGAAACGGCTAAAACGTTTCATTCAGCTCTATCCTACGCTGCAGCAACAGGCACAGGCAGAAAACAAGCGTATCAGTTACGTGGATCTGCGGTATGACTCTGGCGCGGCAGTTGGATGGGCACCGGCAGAAATCAAGACCCCCGACAGTAATCAGCAACAGAATCAGGCACAGGTTAAACAATAATGATCAAGTCGACGGACAGAAAACTGGTAGTTGGACTCGAGATTGGCACCGCAAAGGTCGCCGCATTGGTAGGTGAAATTCTGCCCGATGGCATGGTCAATATCATTGGTGTAGGCAGCTGTCCGTCCCGCGGAATGGATAAAGGCGGCGTGAACGATCTGGAGTCGGTGGTGAAGTGCGTTCAGCGCGCCATCGACCAGGCAGAGCTGATGGCGGACTGCCAGATTTCCTCGGTTTACCTTGCATTATCGGGCAAACACATCAGTTGCCAGAACGAAATAGGGATGGTTCCTATTTCCGAAGAGGAAGTGACGCAGGAAGATGTGGAGAATGTGGTTCATACCGCCAAATCCGTTCGTGTTCGTGATGAGCACCGGATCCTCCATGTTATTCCGCAAGAATATGCGATCGACTATCAGGAAGGGATCAAAAACCCGGTCGGCTTGTCCGGCGTGCGGATGCAGGCAAAAGTGCATTTGATCACCTGTCACAATGATATGGCGAAAAACATCGTAAAAGCTGTTGAACGATGTGGCCTGAAAGTTGACCAACTGATTTTCGCCGGTCTGGCCTCCAGTTTTGCGGTGCTGACCGAAGATGAACGTGAGTTGGGCGTCTGCGTGGTGGACGTGGGCGGCGGTACGATGGATATCGCGGTCTATACCGGTGGCGCGCTGCGTCACACCAAAGTGATCCCCTATGCAGGGAACGTGGTCACCAGCGATATTGCGTACGCATTTGGTACGCCGCCGACCGATGCTGAAGCGATTAAAGTCCGTCACGGCTGCGCGTTGGGTTCTATCGTGGGCAAAGACGAAAACGTGGAAGTGCCAAGCGTGGGTGGGCGTCCACCACGCAGCCTGCAGCGGCAGACCCTGGCAGAGGTGATTGAGCCTCGTTACACCGAGCTGTTGAATCTGGTCAACGACGAGATTCTGCAGTTGCAGGAGCAGCTTCGCCAGCAGGGCGTTAAGCACCATCTTGCGGCAGGCATTGTTCTGACCGGCGGTGCGGCACAGATTGAAGGCCTGGCGGCTTGCGCCCAGCGTGTGTTCCACACCCAGGTGCGTATCGGACAGCCGCTGAACATCACAGGACTAACGGATTACGCGCAGGAGCCTTACTACTCAACGGCGGTAGGCTTACTGCACTACGGAAAAGAGTCTCATCTTAACGGTGAGGCGGATGTAGAAAAAAGAGCCTCAGTGGGCAACTGGTTCAAACGAATCAACAGCTGGCTGAGAAAAGAGTTTTAATTTAGAGAAAAGGGGATCATGCTAGAGTTATTTATGATCTCCAGGCGACAGGCACATAACGGAGAGAAATTATGTTTGAACCAATGGAATTAACCAATGACGCGGTGATTAAAGTCATCGGCGTCGGCGGCGGCGGCGGTAACGCCGTAGAGCATATGGTGCGCGAACGCATCGAAGGCGTAGAGTTTTTCGCGGTAAATACCGACGCTCAGGCGTTGCGTAAAACGGCTGTGGGTCAGACTATCCAGATCGGTAACGGTATCACCAAAGGTCTGGGTGCGGGTGCGAACCCGGAAGTGGGCCGTAACTCTGCAGAAGAAGATCGTGAAGCACTGCGTCAGGCACTGGAAGGTGCAGACATGGTGTTTATCGCTGCCGGTATGGGCGGTGGTACCGGAACCGGTGCTGCGCCAGTGGTAGCAGAAGTGGCCAAAGAATTGGGTATCCTGACGGTTGCTGTGGTGACCAAGCCTTTCAATTTTGAAGGCAAAAAGCGCATGGCGTTTGCCGAGCAGGGTATTGCTGAGCTTTCCAAGCATGTCGATTCTCTGATTACTATTCCCAACGACAAGCTACTGAAAGTGCTCGGCCGTGGCATCTCTCTGCTTGACGCGTTTGGCGCGGCTAACGACGTGCTGAAAGGCGCGGTTCAGGGTATTGCCGAGCTGATTACCCGTCCTGGCCTGATGAACGTCGACTTTGCTGACGTGCGCACTGTGATGTCCGAAATGGGCTACGCGATGATGGGTTCAGGCGTGGCTTGCGGTGAAGACCGTGCAGAAGAAGCGGCGGAAATGGCTATCTCCAGCCCACTGCTGGAAGATATCGACCTTTCTGGCGCGCGTGGTGTGCTGGTTAACATCACCGCTGGTTTCGACCTGCGTCTGGATGAGTTCGAAACGGTAGGTAACACCATCCGTGCATTCGCTTCTGACAATGCGACCGTGGTTATCGGTACCTCGCTCGACCCAGAAATGAATGACGAACTGCGCGTGACCGTGGTTGCTACCGGTATTGGCATGGACAAACGTCCAGAGATTACCCTGGTGACCAACAAGCAGCAGCAGACTCAGCCAGTGATGGATCATCGTTATCAGCAGCACGGTATGGCGCCGCTGCCACAGGAACAAAAACCTGCGGCAAAAGTGGTCAACGATCCGGGCGCGCAAACTAACAAAGAGCCTGATTATCTGGATATTCCGGCCTTCCTGCGTAAGCAGGCGGATTAAGAATTTCCTGAGAATTGGGATTCTCCGCTCTTTGTGCTAAAGTCTTCGCCCGTCAGTAAGTTATACTGGCGGTCGGATGAGTAATTTTGCGAGATAATACGATGATCAAACAACGGACATTAAAACGTATTGTTCAGGCGACTGGCGTCGGTTTGCATACCGGCAAAAAAGTCACGCTTACGTTGCGCCCTGCTGCGGCTAATACCGGGGTCATCTATCGTCGCACTGACTTGAATCCACCGGTTGATTTCCCGGCTGATGCCAAATCCGTGCGTGATACCATGCTCTGTACTTGCCTGGTTAATGAGCATGACGTGCGTATTTCGACAGTCGAACACCTGAACGCCGCTTTAGCGGGTCTGGGCATTGATAACATTGTGGTGGAAGTGAACGCGCCTGAAATTCCTATCATGGATGGCAGCGCCGCCCCCTTTGTTTATCTGCTGATGGACGCGGGTATTGAAGAACTGAATTCGGCGAAAAAATTTGTCCGCATCAATCAACCAGTCCGGGTTGAAGATGGCGACAAATGGGCAGAATTCCGTCCGCATAATGGTTTTACGTTAGATTTCACTATCGACTTTAACCATCCTGCAATCGACGCCAGCTCACAGCGCTACAGCATGGATTTCTCTGCTGAAGCCTTCGCCCGTCAGATCAGCCGTGCCCGTACTTTCGGCTTTATGCGTGATATCGAAGCACTGCAGTCCCGTGGCCTCTGCCTGGGCGGCAGCTTTGATTGTGCCATCGTGGTAGATGATTACCGCGTTCTTAACGAAGATGGTTTACGTTTTGAAGACGAATTCGTCCGTCACAAAATGCTGGACGCCATTGGCGACCTGTTTATGTGTGGTCATAACATCATTGGTGCATTCACTGCATTCAAGTCTGGCCATGCGTTAAACAACAAGCTGCTGCAGGCGGTGTTGGCCAAGCAGGAAGCCTGGGAATGGGCAACGTTTGAAGACGAAGCCGAGCTGCCGGTGACCTTCAGGGCGCCTAATCTGGTTCTGGCATAAGTCAGAACTACTTATTACGACTGGTTGAGCTGGTACTCTCTCCGGCCAGTGAGGCCAGTCGTTCTATTATCCTCTTGAGTTTTTCAGGGCTTCGGCTCGCCACACTCCGCAATATTTCCGCACTCTGTTCGCTTAACTGACGCCCTGGCACATTTTCTTCCGCTGCCGACTGACTGCCGCTTTTTTGCACGCTTTCCTGCGCTTTTGCTGCCAGTGAAGGATTTATGGTGATGTCGATCGCCGTCAATGATGGTAATATTTGCGCTCGTAAAGCTGACAGCAGGCTGGATTGTTCGTAGCGTAAGCGCATCATCCAACTGGCATTAGCGGTTTCGAGCACCAGAATGCCCTGGCGGAAATTCGCCACACGGCACCAGGGATGCATCTGAGCAGGGAGTATGCCCTGCACGGCGCGGTTAAGCTTATTGAGCGCAATCGCGCGCTGCTGAATAGTTTGCAGCACGCCCTGGCCTTCGGTAGTTTCGAATAAATTTTCAATTGATTGCGGGCGACTATCACGCATAGCAGGCTCCGGCGGAAACAGTGATCGGTATTCTAAATCGTTGGCGACAATTTGGCAGACGTTATTTCTGGCCGCATCTCCTGTTGGGGATGGTCGCGGCCGGGCTTGGCCTGCCTCACGCTGCCAGCGAGAGAACAACTTTACCAGAAACCGCCTCCAGAAGTCTGAATATCAGCAGCGTGGCGCGCTTCGACAGCCTGGCGCTGCTGCATGAAAGCGTCCGGCGTCCTAATTTCAACGTGGATTACTGGCATCAGCACGCCATCCGCACCGTTATCCGTCATCTCTCCTTCACGCTGACACCAGCAAGACAGCCCACGGCCGAACGGGTTATCCCGCTCGAAGTGCAAAAGCTGGCGCTGCTGGACACGCTGAACGCGCTGTTGACCCATGAAGCCAGGCCACCGACGATCATTCGTCAGACTACCGGGCGTCAGGTTGCAGTAAAAACGCAGCACCAGACAGGCCTCTGGCTGGCTCAGGTTCAGGGCATTCGTGCCGGGCCGGGCGCTCTCGCATAACGTTACGTTCAGTTAACCCCTTCGAAAAACAGAGTGCTTCACCCCATCAGGTGGTGGCCGAGAGAATTTATTTACTATGTTAATCAAATTATTAACCAAAGTTTTTGGTAGCAGTAACGACCGTACCCTGCGCCGCATGCGCAAAACCGTTGATCAGATCAACAAGATGGAACCCGATTTTGAAAAGCTTTCTGATGATGAGCTGAAAGCGAAAACAGGTGAGTTCCGCGCACGTCTGGAAAAAGGCGAAGAGCTGGAAAACCTGATCCCGGAAGCGTTTGCGACCGTGCGTGAAGCCAGTAAGCGCGTGTTTGGTATGCGTCACTTTGACGTGCAGCTGCTGGGCGGTATGGTGCTGAATAACCGCTGTATCGCAGAAATGCGTACCGGTGAGGGTAAAACCCTGACGGCAACGCTGCCAGCCTATCTGAATGCGCTGAGTGGCAAAGGCGTTCACGTGGTAACGGTGAATGACTATCTGGCGCAGCGTGATGCTGAAAACAACCGTGCATTATTCGAATTCCTCGGCCTGAGCATCGGCATCAACCTGCCCGGCATGCCAGCTCCCGCCAAGCGCGAAGCCTATGCTGCCGATATCACCTACGGTACCAACAACGAATACGGTTTTGACTACCTGCGCGACAACATGGCGTTCAGCCCGGAAGACCGCGTACAGCGTAAGCTGAACTATGCGCTGGTGGATGAGGTTGACTCCATCCTGATCGATGAGGCCCGCACGCCGCTGATTATTTCCGGTCCGGCTGAAGACAGCTCCGAACTCTATATTCGGGTGAATAAAATCATTCCAAACCTGATCCGTCAGGAAAAAGAAGATTCAGATTCCTTCCAGGGCGAAGGTCACTTCTCTGTGGATGAAAAAGCCCGCCAGGTTCACCTGACCGAGCGTGGTCTGGTCGCCATTGAAGAGCTGATGGTTAGCGAAGGCATCATGGAAGAGGGCGAGTCTCTCTATTCGCCTGGTAACATCATGATGATGCACCACGTCACCGCCGCGCTGCGTGCTCACGTCCTGTTTACCCGCGACGTGGACTACATCGTGAAAGATGGTGAAGTGGTTATCGTGGATGAACACACCGGGCGTACCATGTCGGGTCGTCGCTGGTCCGATGGCCTGCACCAGGCGATTGAAGCCAAAGAGGGCGTGGAAATCCAGAATGAGAACCAGACGCTGGCATCCATTACCTTCCAGAACTACTTCCGTCTCTACGACAAACTGGCCGGGATGACCGGTACGGCAGATACCGAGGCCTTTGAATTCAGCTCTATCTACAAGCTGGAAACTATTGTGGTGCCTACCAACCGTCCGATGGTGCGTAAAGATCTGGCGGATCTGGTTTACATGACCGAGAAAGAGAAGATCGATGCGATCATCGAAGATATTCGTGAGCGTACCGCCAACGGCCAGCCGGTGCTGGTGGGGACTATCTCCATTGAGAAATCAGAAGTGGTTTCTGAGGAGCTGACGCGTGCGGGCATCAAGCATGAAGTGTTGAACGCCAAGTTCCACGCCCGCGAGGCAGATATTGTTGCGCAGGCGGGGCAGCCAGGTGCGGTCACCATCGCCACCAACATGGCGGGTCGTGGTACGGATATCGTGCTGGGCGGCAGCTGGCAGGCAGAAATCGCCGCGCTGGAAGCGCCAACCGCTGAACAGATTGAAGCTATCAAAAGCGCCTGGAAAATCCGTCACGATGCCGTGCTGGCATCCGGTGGCCTGCACATTATCGGTACCGAGCGTCATGAATCGCGCCGTATCGATAACCAGTTGCGTGGTCGTTCAGGTCGTCAGGGCGATAACGGTTCTTCCCGCTTCTACTTGTCGATGGAAGATGCGCTGATGCGTATCTTTGCCTCGGATCGCGTCTCTAACATGATGCGTAAACTGGGTATGAAGCCTGGCGAAGCGATTGAGCATCCGTGGGTAACCAAAGCGATTGCTAACGCACAGCGTAAAGTAGAGAGCCGTAACTTCGATATTCGTAAGCAACTGCTGGAGTATGATGACGTCGCTAACGACCAGCGCCGTGCTATCTACAGCCAGCGTAACGAACTGCTGGATGTTTCTGACGTTTCTGAAACTATCAACAGCATCCGTGACGATGTCTTCAAAACCACTATCGATACCTATATTCCACCGCAGTCACTGGAAGAGATGTGGGATGTGGCTGGTCTGGAAGAGCGCCTGAAAAACGATTTCGATCTCGATATGCCGGTGAAAGAGTGGCTGGACAAAGAGCCAGAGCTGCATGAAGAGACGCTGCGTGAACGCATTATGGAGCAGGCGAAAGAGCAGTATCATCGCAAAGAGGAAGTGGTCGGCGTTGAGATGATGCGCAACTTCGAAAAAGGGGTAATGCTGCAAACGCTGGACTCACTGTGGAAAGAGCATCTGGCAGCGATGGATTACCTGCGTCAGGGTATACATCTGCGTGGTTACGCGCAGAAAGATCCTAAGCAGGAATACAAGCGTGAATCCTTCGCCATGTTTGCCGCCATGCTGGAATCCCTGAAGTACGAAGTGATCAGCACCCTGTGCAAAGTCCAGGTACGTATGCCGGAAGAAGTGGAAGCGATGGAAGAGCAGCGCCGTGAAGAGGCTGAGCGCCTTGCACAGCAGCAACAGCTGAGCCATGTGGACACGGACACCGAAGCGGCAATAGATCTCGCCGAAGCCACGGGCGAACGTAAAGTGGGCCGTAACGATCCCTGCCCTTGTGGCTCAGGTAAGAAATTCAAGCAGTGCCATGGCCGCCTCGCTTAACGGCAGGTGAGTCAACAAGGGCTGGAGCTTCTCTCCAGCCCTTTTTTATTGCCATTCCGGCATAACGCTGGAATAGTGGCGGAGTGTTAAGTTTCTCAGAGTGAAAGGCAATGAAGCATCTGCAAGTGGCGGTCGGCATTATCCGCGATCGGCAACACAATATATTTCTGGCACGGCGTTCGGCCAGTTCGCATATGGCGAATATGTGGGAGTTCCCCGGCGGCAAAATAGAGCCGGGTGAAACGCCGGAAGAGGCGTTGAAACGCGAATTACAGGAAGAAACCGGTATTGAGGTTGAACATGCGATGGCTTATGGCCAGGGAGAGCATGCAGACAGTAATTTTCGCGTTACGCTGCACTTCTTTATTGTCGATCGCTGGCAGGGCGAGCCATGGGGCCGTGAAGGACAGCCCCAGCGCTGGGTGGCGCAACGGGAACTGGTGGCGGAGGAATTTCCTCCTGCCAACGCCAGCATCGTCCTGAAACTGTTAGCAGAAGTCCAGTAACACTTCTCCCGCCCGACCGGGCGGGAGCGCTTTAATCGCGGTGTGGCTCCTGCTCGCTCCACTCATCGCTCTCTGAAAGATCGCCGCTGCTGGCGATACGTTTCTCTTCCGCCGCCCATTCACCTAAATCGATCAGCTGGCAGCGCTTACTGCAAAACGGGCGCCACGGGCTCAGTTCATCCCAAATCACCTCTTTCGAGCAGGTGGGGCAGTTAACAACCATCACATCATCTTTATTCATAGCGCAGACCCTTAACAGCAGGCAAGTTCAAAATCCAGGCGTGCCGGTACTTCGCCGCGTTCGCTGTCTAACGGCAGAAAGCGAATCGCATAGCGGCTCTTGTGACCGGAAACCTGCGGATAGAGCGAGTCCTCCAGCGACAGCTGCAGACGCAGCAGTTCAGCGCCTTCAGCGTTATCCTGGAAGAAACCGTTCAGGCTGGTTTGCATACGGAACTCCCCGGACTGACGGATCAAATCCAGCAGCAGGGTGAGCGCTTCTTTGATCGGCATCAGCGAATCCATCCAGACGGCGACCTGCGCATCACGCAGTGACTGCTCAATATGCAGCCAGATATGCAGCGTAGGCAGGTCGAAACTGCAACAGCCGCCGGGAATGCTCAGGCGCTGACGCACCAGCCCAATCAAGCGCTCTTCACGCATCAGCTGGCCCATTCTTGGCGCAGCCATCAGGGTGGTGGAGCAGGCTTTGAGTTTGTCACGCAACGCAGCGATCAACTCCATATCTACCCCAGGAATTTCCGCCCAGGCGCGAAGTTTCTGCTGCTGTTTTTCCAGCTCTTTTACAATTTCGGTGCGCAGCTCACCGCGTTCAAAGACATCCAGCAGTTCCGCTGCGTTGCGGAAGAACGTTAACGCACCAAGATGGTCGGTAATCGTTTTGCTGCTCTCTAACTGATTGGTTAAAAATTCAATTCGTAGCCATGTCCGCATCTTTTCATTCAGCGGATATTCAAATAATACGGTTGTGCTCATACTGTTAATCCTGGTGAGTTGCCCCTGCCAGCTGGCGGTAATACTGGTCAAGCTGGGCAACGCGCGCGGCCACCGAATCGGGTGACCCGCCGTTATCAATAATGTCGTCCGCCACGGCAAGGCGCTGCTCGCGCGTTGCCTGAGCGGCCAGAATATGTTCTGCCTGTTCGCGGCTGATACCATCCCTGGCAGCGGTGCGTCTTATCTGGGTCTCGCGATCCACATCGACGACCAGCACCCGGTTTGCCAGATGCTGAAGATTATTTTCCACCAACAGCGGCACTACCCATAAGCACCAGACGGAGTGGGTTTGTGCAAGCTGGCGGCGTGTTTCTGCCTGAATAAGCGGATGCAGCAGCGCATTGAGCCAGGCTTTGTCTTCCGCCGAGGTAAAAATACGTTGACGCAACGCTTTACGATCGAGGCTGCCATCAACGATGACCTCCCGGCCAAACCTGGATTCAATAGCCGCTAATGCAGGTTGGCCTGGCTCAACGACCTGGCGGGCAATCACGTCAGCATCGACCAGGTCTATCCCCCGGTCAGCAAAAGCGTTGGCGATGGTGGTTTTTCCGCTGCCGATACCACCGGTCAGCGCAACAGTATAGCGCATAAGCCTCTTTTCTCGTGGCTCTGATGTCAGTGCGGTTGGTAGCAAACGATTAGCAGCAACGGGTGTAAAAATGAGGCACAGTTCACAAGAGCGAATAGCAGATACAGTCAGCAGAGTGTAGCGTAAAAAAACCTGAATTCGCACCCTTGTCGGCGCGAATTTAGTGCGTATGATAGCGTCACTGGAGCTGGCTACTGCTGACTATTGCGCCTTCAACCAGGAAATCTATCATGCGTATTGAAGAAGATATTAAGTTAGGCTTTAAAGACGTCCTCATTCGGCCAAAGCGTTCCACGCTGAAAAGCCGTTCTCAGGTTGAACTCACCCGCCATTTCACCTTTAAACACTCCGGTGTTGCCTGGTCTGGCGTGCCGATCATCGCCGCCAATATGGATACCGTGGGCACTTTCACCATGGCAGAGGCGCTGGCATCATTTGACGTGCTCACCGCCGTGCACAAACATTACAGCGTTGAGCAATGGCAGCAGTTTGTCTCCCGCGTGCCGGAAAATGTGCTGCAGCATGTGATGGTTTCCACCGGCACCTCAGAGGCCGACTTCATCAAAATGAAGCAAATTCTGGCGCTCTCGCCTGCGCTGAACTTTATCTGTATCGATGTGGCGAACGGCTACTCCGAGCATTTTGTTGATTTTCTGAAACGGGCGCGTGAAGCCTGTCCTGGCAAAACCATCTGTGCCGGAAATGTGGTCACAGGCGAAATGGTCGAGGAGCTTATTCTCTCCGGCGCTGACATCGTTAAAGTAGGGATTGGACCAGGTTCGGTCTGCACTACGCGCGTAAAAACGGGCGTGGGTTATCCTCAGCTTTCTGCGGTGATTGAGTGCGCAGATGCGGCTCACGGTTTAGGTGGACAGATCGTCAGCGACGGCGGCTGTTCTGTCCCTGGCGATGTGGCTAAGGCGTTTGGCGGCGGAGCGGACTTTGTGATGCTGGGCGGCATGCTGGCTGCACACGATGAGTGTGAAGGCACCGTAGTGGAGGAGCAGGGTGAACAGTTTATGCTGTTCTATGGCATGAGTTCGGAGTCTGCGATGAAGCGGCACGTCGGCGGCGTGGCGGATTACCGGGCCGCTGAGGGTAAGACGGTTAAGCTTCCTGTTCGGGGGCCGGTGGAGTTCACCGCAAAAGATATTCTGGGTGGCTTACGCTCGGCCTGCACCTATGTAGGTGCAGAGCGCTTAAAAGAGCTGACCAAGCGCACCACGTTTATCCGTGTGGCGGAGCAGGAAAACCGCGTGTTTAATCGCTAACCCCTTACATGCCCGGCTGATCGATATCCTAAAGATGGGTCGGGCATGCGCGCTTGTAACATATCACCCATGCCTCAGAGCCATTAAAATCCTCCTCGGCATCACCCGGATTAAAATTCATCGATGCATCATCTGCATGGAAAACTCCGACGCATCATCCGGATTAAACATCATCCCAGCGTATCACCCAGATTGAAAATTGGCAGATACATGGCGATCACCAGCGCTCCCACCAGTAAGCCGGTAACCACCATCATTAGCGGTTCCAGCGCGGCTGCCAGATTATCCGCCAGCTCCTGTGTCGTCTCCTCATGCAGGTTTCCCAGCCGGGTTAACATGCTGTCCAGCGAACCAGACTCTTCCCCCACTTTCAGCAACTGATAACACAGAGCCGTAAAAAGGGTGTGCTGTTTCAGTGCCTGGTGCAGAGGATGGCCGCCAGCAATATGATGCTGAAGCCGCTGGACGGCTTCCCGCCACAGCCGATCGGCCAGCGTTCTCTCAACAGCCTGCAGGCTTTGCAACAGCGTCAGCCCGGCATGCTGCGTTAACGCCAGGGTCATAAAGATCTGGCTGAGCATCCCGCCCTGATACAATCTGCCGATTAAAGGCAGCGCTAACAGCCAACGTTGTAGGCGCTTCTGCCAGTGCGGCGACCGTCTGGTTTGCCATCGTAAAGCCATCCCGGATACTGCAACTACCATCAGTAACGCCAGCCCGTATCGCTGCAGCAAATGCGAGAGGGCAACAACGGCAGCTGTAAAAGTCGGAAGCGGCGCGTCAAAAGCGCTATAGACCGCCATAAACTCAGGCAGGACAAAGATCAGCATGCCGGTACTGACCACCAGCGCAAGGGCCAGAATAAACAGCGGATAACGCAGCGCCTTGTTGACCTTTTTCTGCAGCAGATGCTGACGCTCCTGCTGACCAGCCAGCTGAAGGCAGCACTCATCAATGCGTCCGGTCATCTCCCCTACAGACATCAGAGCGGGATAGAGCGGAGGGAATACTCCGGGCCAGCGGGCCAGCGCCTCTGAAAACGGGACGCCTTCAGCAACGTCGCCTTTAAGCTGCCCCAGTAAAGCCTGCCAGTATACAATTGCATGATCCTCTGCAATCAGGCTCAGGCTGGCAGAGAGCGTCATTCCGGCTTTAAGCAAAGTCGCTAACTGGCGAAACAGCGAAATTTTATGCTGTAGTTGCCACGCACTGGCCCGGACCCGCCTGCCGGAAGAAAGCGTCAGCGGCGTCAACGCCCTGGCCAGCAAGTTTTCCATCACCTCCTGTTGATCCTGACAAAAACAGGCGCCCCGATGCAGCTCTCCCTTGCTGGTTAACGCCTGCCAGCGAAACAAAAAGCGCTCGCTCTCTGAAATCATGCATTATCTCCTCCCACGATGCGGTTAAGCTCTTCCAGGGTGGTATCGCCCCGGTTTACAAAGTGAAGTCCTTCTACAAAAAGTGAGTTGCGTCCCTGCTGACGGGCGATTTCTGTCAGATGTTCAGCACTGCTCTCAGCAGCAATGGCGTTTTGCAGGCGGGCAGTGACTGGCAGCATTTCAAACAGCGCCAGCCTGCCATAAAAGCCTGAATAGCAGCGTTCACACCCCACAGCCTGCCAGTTCTGCACCGTGCCGGGCCAGATTGCTGACGGAAAATGGGCAACCGCCTCACCCGGCTTACGACAATGCGGGCAAAGTCGCCTGACCAGCCGCTGAGCGATAATCAATACCAGCGCGGAAGCCAGCAAATAGCCCGGAATGCCGATTTGCCCCATACGCGTCAGCGTTTCCGTCGTGGAGTTGGTGTGCAGCGTCGATAAGACCAGATGCCCGGTCTGCGCAGCCTTGATGGCTGTTTCTGCCGTTTCCCGATCGCGGATTTCACCCAGCATGATGACATCCGGATCCTGACGAAGCAGGGCGCGCAGAACCCGGTTGAAATCCAGGCCAGCTTTGGTGTGGATCTGGGTTTGATTGATCCCCGCCAGCGGGATTTCTATGGGATCTTCAACACTGCACAGATTGCGCGCCGGGGAGTTCAGCGAGCTTAATCCGCTATAGAGCGTAAACGTCTTGCCACTGCCAGTTGGGCCGGTTACCAGGATCAGACCCTGCGGACGGGCCAGCGCCTGACGATAGAGCTTCAGCGCGGCAGGAGGCATGCCCAGCTTTTCCAGCGCAACGGCATGAGGTTCGCTTTGCAGCAGGCGTATTACCGCTTTCTCGCCGTACTGTGTCGGCAGGGTGGAGAGGCGGAAAGAGGCGGATTTACCCTCAATCTCAGTGGTAAATTGTCCATCCTGCGGTATGCGGCGCTCGGTAATATCCAGGTTGGCCAGAATTTTCAGGCGGGCGAGCAGTGCCGCAACATTATGATGTTCACTACCGGCAACGCTTTGCAGTACGCCATCAATACGAAACCGTACGCGCAGCGCATCCCGCTGTGGTTCAATATGGATATCGGAAGCGCGCCGCTGGATGGCAAGTTGCAGCAGAGCCTGGATCTTCTCCGGTGCGGTTTCCCCCGATTCATTTTCCGGCGTGAATTTATTAGCAGGTTCCTCAACCTGGCGAAACTGTTCCAGCTGCGCCTGCGGCCAGCATTCAACCTCCAGCGTGCTCTGCGTGGCAAAGCGTAGCGCTTCAATCAGCGCATCATCCGGCGTCTCTGCCATTGCGAGGTGGAGCTTTTCAGGCGTAAATGCCAGAATCACCGCCTGATGACGTAAACAGAGGGCCTCTACCGCCCGCTGAGTGGATTGCGGGATCACTCTGCCACCTCCGTATCATCTTCAAAGCGAAAGACGCTCTGGCAGGCTTCTTTCAGGCTGGCCTGCTCGCTGGTGCAGCTTCGCTGCCAGCTGATTTGCCCCTGCGCAGCATCCCAGGTTGGGTTCATCGCTACGCTTAGCCCGTTCAGGCTCTCCTGGCCGGTAAGGGTAATCACACCTGCGGAGACGTTAATGGCGCTGACATAGCGTGACCCTTTGCCCGCAGGGATACCGTTGCTGCCTTCGCTACAGGTGCCGCTTCCTCCCTGCTCAATGATGCAGAGATCCACTGCCGTTTTATAGGGGATGGCGGTTTGCAACATATCGGTGAGGGCGGCTTTTTGCAGGTAGTTCTGGTAAGCGGGCAGGCCAATGGCGCTCAGGATGGCGATGATGGCAATCACAATCATCAGTTCAATCAGGGTAAATCCTTGCTGCTGCTTCATGCTAAACCTCCGTGTAGTTAAGAAGTTGGCAAGATAGCCTCAGCAGGAACGCTGAACCATCGGCAAAGCAGGCAACGCCGTGGTGTGCCGAAAAGAATCAGCGGTTATTGCAGTTGGAGGCAAATTTTTGCAAGCGAGTGCGCAGAGCGCGCTTTAGCGTCACGCCATCACAGAAGGATGGCGTGAGAGGGGTCTATTTGAAACGCATCGACAGATCCAGGGCACGGACGTGCTTGGTCAGTGCGCCAACGGAGATATAGTCCACGCCGGTCTCTGCAAAGGTGCGAAGCGTTTCATCCGTAACATTGCCAGAGACTTCAAGCTGTGCACGCCCATCGGTTAGTTTTACCGCTTCACGCATCTGGTCAACGGTAAAGTTGTCGAGCATTACGATATCTGCGCCCGCATCCAGAGCCTGAGTCAGCTCCTCCAGCGATTCCACCTCCACTTCAACCGGTACGTCCGGGTGCAGCCAGAACGCTTTTTCTACGGCATCCCGAATCGAGCCGGTGGCGATGATGTGATTTTCTTTGATCAGGAAAGCGTCGGAAAGCCCGAGGCGATGGTTTGCGCCACCGCCGCAAAGCACCGCATATTTCAGGGCGGTTCTCAGACCTGGCAAGGTTTTTCGGGTATCCAGCAGCTGCGTGCGGGTGCCTTCCAGAATTGACACATAACGGCTAACTTCGGTCGCCACGCCGGAAAGCGTCTGGACAAAGTTCAGCGCGGTGCGTTCAGCTGTGAGGATCAAAGCCGAGGGGCCGGTAATTTCGAAGAGGATCTGATCGGCCATGATCTTATCGCCGTCATCCACATGCCAGGTAATTTCGGTTTTATTACCCAACTGAATAAACACTTCTTCTACCCAGCGCTTGCCGCAAAAAATGCCTGCTTCACGCGTAATTACGATGGCATGAGAGGTAGCCTCAGCTGGCAGCAGGCTGGCAGTGATATCTTTACAGGGATCTACTTCGCCACCCAGGTCTTCACGCAGAGCCTGAGCAACGCTTGGTGGAATATCATCCTCAATACGTTCCAGCAACGCCGTGCGGCGGCTGTCCGGATCGTAGCGGCGGGTCGTCATGGTCGAACTCCGAAAAGTCGGGAAGAGAGTCCGGTCATGCTAGCCTTTTTAACGTCGGCTTGCCAGCCAGCGTGGGCCGTTGGGTGACAAATTAGCTCTGTGCGACTTTCCCGCTGAATACGACCGGTCCGGTAGGTTGACCGGTAGGCGAACCGCCTTTTGGCTCCAGGCTGATAGCCAGCAGCGGCAAGACGTTCAGGCGTGTTTTATCCACGCTGATGCGGGTCACGCTGGCAGGATTAACCACACCCAGCGATTGCGGTTTTTGTCCCGGCGGGATCAGCCATAGCTCAAAACTTTGACGGTCGGCCAACGTACCGGTATTAACCGCTTGCAGGGTCAGCTCGCTTTTGGCGCGATCAAAGGCAACCACCCAGGATCCGTGCTGACTGCCGCTGCTGTTCAGCACGGCAATCGCCTGCAGCGAGGCGGGCTGCTGATAAATATTCACCAGCAAAGCACCGGCAAAACAGGCCGCCAGCGCCCAGCCCAGATAGTGCCATCTGAACGGCATCCGCACGCGTTGCTCTACAGGCAAACTGCGCAGAATTTTTTGCCACACCTCGGCAGGAGGCGTCACCGGCTTAAGGGAAGTATCCATGTGGCCAAGCTGAGTTTGCCAGCGGCTGACCTCTTCCTGCAGGGCGCGATCCTGCTGCAGGCGGCGCTCAAAGTGCTGACGTGCGGGGCCGCGTAACGTACCGAGGGCATATTCTGCGGCGAGAGCCGAATCAACATGGTTGCCTGTTTTCATATTCCCACACACTCTTTCAAATGGGCCAACGCACGACGGATCCAGCTTTTCACCGTGCCTGCCGGTTGCTCCATATGCGCTGAAATCTCACTGTGTGAAAGCCCCTGATAGTAGGCCAGCATCACGCTTTGTCGCTGTTCCCCTGGCAGATTCTCCAGGCAGCCCGCCAGCCGGCGCGCTTCAGATGTCGAAGGCAGAGCGTCTGCAAACGTGCAGGCAAGCCCTTCAGCCTCCTCCATTCTTGCCACATCAAGCGTTTCCAGCGGCGTGACCTGGTTGGCTTTCAGTCGGAGATAATCAATGGCCCGGTGGCGAATGAATGTTGTCATCCAGGTTTTTGGGGCGCTGAGTGTTGGATCGTAAGTGGCTGCCCGCTGCCAGATAGCCAGCATCGTGTCGTGCAACACCTCTTCTGCCCAGCCGCGTCGACGCAGCATGCGCAGGGCAATAGCAAAAAGGTACGAAGAGTGTTGGCGGTACAGCTGTTCAAACGCTCGCCGGTCACCCTGGCCGACCGCCTGAAGCAAAAGGATCTGACTGTCGATAACGTCGTCCGTCATGAAGCTTCCTGTCAATAAGGTGCAGAGAATTCTGATGAATCCTGCTGCACCTGGTATAACGTTTATTTCTTATTTTGGCATCAGTACAGTATCGATAACATCGATAACGCCGTTGCTTTGGTGCACATCATAGGTACTGATGTTGGCGATATTTCCCTGGGAATCTTTTAGCTGAATATTGTGCGGGCCGTTGTTCATGATCCAGAGCGACTGCCCGTTAACGGTTTTCAACTCTGCACGGCCATTACCTTGCTTAATTTTTTTTTCTAACTGCTTCATATCCAGATTGCCGGAGACCACGTGATAAGTCAGGACGCTGGTCAGCATCGCTTTATTTTCTGGTTTCAACAGGTTATCTACCGTGCCCGCAGGAAGTTTAGCAAAGGCAGCGTTAGTAGGCGCGAAGACGGTGAAAGGACCTTTGCTCTGCAGCGTATCTACCAGACCAGCCGCTTTAACTGCCGCGACCAGCGTGGTGTGATCTTTTGAGTTCACCGCATTTTCGACAATATTTTTTGAAGGAAACATTGCAGAGCCGCCGACCATTACCGTGCTGGTCATTGAGTCCGCCATTGCTACACCGCTGAACAGTAATGACGCGCAAAGAGCCGTACGAACGAGTGTTTTCATGATCTATTCCTTTGAGGGTAAGAGAAGGCAGGGTTGCCTTACAAAGCTATTTACGGCGGAGGCAGCAAACCGGATGCAAAAAAAACGATTTTATTTTTCAGCGCCCTTTTTCAGGCGCACCAGAAGTTTGTTTTTCTGAAAATGATTCATGCTACTCTGATGATTACGTTATAAAAGGAGAGCAGGGCATGCAGCTGCAAGCGGGCTGGATTGCAGGAGTGAAGCGGGTTCCCTCGCCGCATTTCAATGAGCGTCCGGACAATGAAACGCCATCGTTACTGGTTATTCACAACATCAGTTTACCGCCGGGGGAATTTGGCGGTCCGTGGATCGATGCGCTGTTTACCGGAAACCTTGATCCGCAGGCTCATCCCTTTTTTGCCGAAATCGCGCATCTTCGGGTTTCTGCACACTGCCTTATCCGCCGCGATGGCGAAATTATTCAGTATGTCCCTTTTCATCTCCGCGCCTGGCATGCCGGCGTTTCCACTTATCAGGGCCGTGAAGCCTGCAACGATTTTTCAATAGGCATTGAGTTGGAAGGCACAGATACGTTGCCTTATACCGACGAGCAGTATCAGGCTCTGCAGGCCGTCACCCAACTGCTGATCTCACACTATCCACAAATGGCTGAGCATATTACCGGACACAGTGATATTGCGCCGGTCAGAAAAACCGACCCCGGTCCGGCTTTTGACTGGAACCGATTTCGGGGCGCGTCAGGCTTAACGCCGGATGCGTCAGTACAGGAGCCACAGGCATGACGCTTTTTAGTTTATTGTTAGTTCTGGGTTGGGAACGTCTTTTCAAGATGGGTGAGCACTGGCAGTTCGATCACCACCTTGCCGGGATGTTTCGCCGTCGACATAAATACAGCCTGTTTCGCACCTTGCTGATGACACTGGCAGCAATGGCTGTGGTGCTGGCGTGCCTGCTGGCGTTAAAAGGACTATTTTTTGGCGTGCTACAGCTGTTGTTCTGGATTGCTGTAGGTCTGCTCTGTATCGGCGCTGGTTCTGTTCGTCTGCACTATCATGCTTATCTTAAAGCGGCGAGCCGCAACGACCAGGATACCCATCAGGCGATGGCGGAAGAGCTGTCGCTGATCCATGGGCTGCCTGTTGAATGTGATGAGCGTGAGTACCTTTGTGCGCTGCAGAATGCGCTGCTGTGGATTAACTTCCGCTACTATCTGGCACCGCTCTTCTGGTTTGTGGTCGGCGGCGCCTGGGGGCCGGTGCTGCTGGTGGGCTACGCTTTTCTGCGCGCCTGGCAATCCTGGCTGGCGCGCCACCACTCGCCGCTGGAGCGCTCGCAGTCCGGCGTGGATGCCGTGCTGCATGTGGTTGACTGGCTGCCGGTACGGCTGGTTGGTGTGGCCTATGCGCTGTTAGGGCATGGTGAGCGGGCGCTTCCGGCCTGGTTTGCCTCACTCACCGATCGTCATACTCCGCAGTACCAGGTACTGACACGCCTTGCCCAGTTCTCTCTGGCCCGCGACCCGCATACCGACAAAGTTGAAACCCCTCGCGTGGCCGTGGCGCTGGCGAAGAAGGTTTCGCTGGTTATGGTCGTTGTGGTCGCGCTGTTGACGATCTACGGCACATTAGTCTGACACCGTATCGGCAGGAGGCGTGCCAAATTCCGGCATGCCTTCCGCGTTCCAGCTGAAGGTTTTGAGGCGCGTATGACGATTAGGATCGTACAGCGGATCGCCCTCAATCTCTGTGTAATTACGGGCATGATAGACCAGCACATCCTCTCCCTGCTCCGTTACCGTAAAGCTGTTGTGTCCGGGGCCAAACTGTCGGTTTTCATAGCTGGTGGTGAACAGGGGATGCGGGGATTTATGCCAGTTTGCGTGATTCAGCGGATCGGCCTCCGCCGCAATCCACAATAAGCCCATGCAGTAGTTCTCATCGGTTGCGCTGGCAGAATAGCTGACGAACAGCCGCTCTCCGTGTCGAATCACCGCAGGCCCCTCATTGACGCTGAACCCTCTGCATTCCCACTCATATTCTGGCTTACTGAGCATCACCGGCTGGCCTTTTATCGCCCAGGGTGACGCCAGTTCGGCCAGATAAAGGTTGGAGTTGCCGGCAATGTACGGATCTTTTTGCGCCCACAGATACCAGTTCTTACCCTGATGCACAAAATGGGTGGCATCCAGGGCAAAGCTGTCGATCGGCGTGACAATTTGCCCACATTCGCGCCATTCCCCCGTCATCGGGTCGCTATCCGTGCAGGCCAGTGCGAACATCCGGTGCTGGAACAGCCCATCTTTAATCGCCCTGGTGGGCGCAGCGGCAAAGTAAATCACCCAGGTTCCGCCGATTTTGTGCAGCTCTGGCGCCCAGATAAGCTCGCTCATCTGCCCCTGTTCGGGTTTGCGCCAGACCACAACCGGTCGGGCAGAGGCCAGGCCATTAAGGGTATCCGCACTGCGGATCTCCAGCCGGTCGTATTGCGGAACGGAAGCGATAAAGTAATATTGGCCGTTTTCACGCAGGATGAAGGGATCGGCGCGTTGCTCAATAAACGGGTTTTGCCACAGGGAAGTCGTCATTATGTATTCACCGGTTTAACAGCGGCTTTGCTGTCATGATAGTCATTAAGCTCCTGGAAGCTGGTGCGGCGTTTTTCCAGATCCTGCTGGATTTGCCTCATCATCGGGCGGTCAACCTTCAGCAGACGGACTACGCCTGCGGTAATCAGATATCCCACACCAGGGATCACCGTAAACAGCAGCACGATGCCGTTGATGGCGCTCGGCGCCTGGGTTTTTGCACCCGCATCGTAACCATACCAGGAGAGCAGGAAGCCAACCATGGCACCCGCTACCGCCAGGCCCACCTTCAGGAAAAACAGGTTACCGGAGAAGCTGATGCCGGTAATGCGCTTGCCGGTTTTCCATTCGCCATAGTCATCCACATCGGCCATCAATGACCAGTGCAGCGGCGAAGGGATTTGGTGCAGGATATTAAGGAAGAAGTACATCACTACCACCAGCACGGTAGCCTGCGGGTCAAGGAAGTAAAATCCGCTGGAGAAGATCGCCAGTGCAATATTGGTCCAGAAAAAGACTTTGAGTTTGCACCAGCGGTCGGTGAGCACTTTGGCCAGCGTGCTGCCTACCATCATGCCAATCACGCCAAGGCTGATAAACAGGGTAGCAAAGTGGGTGGACTGGCCCATCACCCAGGTAACGTAATACATGGTTGCGGCCATGCGGATAAAGCCCGGACAAACGTTGCAAAAGGTCAGCAGCAGGATACGTACCCATTGATCGTTTTTCCACACGTCGCGTAAATCCGCCTTCATGTCATCGTTGCTTGGCACGGCGGGCCGGATACGTTCACGCACGGTCGCAAAGCAGAACAGGAACATACAGAGGCCGATAAGAGCCAGCACGCTCATCGCCATCTGATAACCGCGCGCTCTGTTCTCGCCGCCAAACCACTCCGCCATTGGCAGGAGCGAAAGGGAGAGAATTAACGTGGCAATGCCGACCATAACAAAGCGATAGGACTGACAGGAGACGCGCTCACCAGGATCGTTAGTGATCACACCGCCCAGCGAGCAGTAAGGGATATTGATGGCGGTATAGGTCAGCGACATCAGAAAATAGGTCACAAAGGCATAGATAACTTTGCTGTTATAAGTCCAGTCGGGCGTGGTAAACATCAGCACGCTGAATACCACATAAGGCAGGGAGATCCACAACAGCCATGGACGAAAACGTCCCCACCGGCTCTGCGTCCGGTCGGCAATTGCACCCATAATGGGATCGGTAACCGCATCCAGTACCCGCACCGAAAGCAGCAGCACGCCAACCAGCGCAGGCGCCAGGCCAAACACATCTGTGTAGAAATAATTAAGGAACAGCATGATCGCCCCGCCAATCATGTTGCAGCCTGCATCGCCCATGCCATACCCAATCTTTTCTCTAACCGTCAGCGCCGCGCTCTTCATGGATTTTTCTCTCACTGGAATCATGAAGTGCATTATTAATGACTTAGGCCCGCTTTGCGCTGGCAGAAAGCGTCACAGAGATGGACAAATCGCCTGTGGGTTTAAAAGTGTGAGTAGGATAACACTTAAGTCTTTCCGCTAACGGAGGTAAAGGCATTAGTAAGAGCGGCTGGAGAATATGGCAGGTAATAAGATAATAAGCAGGAATCAGGAAGAGGAAGCTGGGAGCGTGAAAGGTAAAAGGTGAAGCGGCAGCGGGAAGCCAGGCGATGGTAAAGGTGCGGGAGTGGGGCGAGCAAATCAGCAAGAGGGCACCGAAGTGCCCTCTGATCATTATGCTTTTTGCGTGCGGGACTTAATCATATAGCCCACGCCCAGAATGGCTATCCAGACCGGAATTAACCAGACGGAAATCGCCATGCCCGGCGTCATTGCCATAATCACCAGAATACCTGCCAGGAACAGCAGGCAGATCCAGTTACCCAGCGGATAGAGCAGCGCTTTAAAGCGGGTTTCCACGCCCTGCTGATCCTTTTTACGGCGGAATTTCAGGTGCGCCAGGCTGATCATTGCCCAGTTGATCACCAGTGCAGAGACCACCAGCGCCATCAGCAGGCCAAAGGCTTCGCCCGGCATCAGGTAGTTAATTAATACGCAGAGCGCGGTAGCGGCGGCAGAAACGCCAATAGCCGTCACCGGTACGCCGCGCGCATCGACTTTCAACAACGCTTTCGGGCCATTGCCCTGTTGCGCCAGACCGAACAGCATACGGCTGTTGCAGTAAACGCAGCTGTTATAGACCGAGAGTGCCGCCGTCAGGATCACCACGTTCAGCGCATTCGCTACCAGGCTGTCGCCGAGATCGTGAAAAATCATCACGAACGGGCTGGCGCCACCAATCACTTTGGTCCACGGGTAGAGTGAAAGCAGCACGGTCAGTGAGCCGATATAGAAAATCAGGATGCGGTACAGCACCTGATTTGTCGCTTTGGGAATGCTCTTTTCCGGGTTATCGGCTTCTGCGGCGGTAATTCCCACCAGCTCCAGACCGCCAAAGGAGAACATAATGACCGCCATCGCCATCACCAGCCCGGAAATGCCGTTAGGGAAGAAGCCGCCCCGGTCCCAGAGGTTAGAAACTTTCGCATCCGGGCCTGCATGGCCGCCAAACAGCAGCCAGCAGCCGAACAGGATCATGCCCACCACGGCAGCCACTTTAATGATTGAGAACCAGAACTCCATCTCACCATAGACTTTCACGTTAGTCAGGTTGATGGCGTTAATCAGCACAAAGAATACCGCTGCGGAAACCCAGGTGGGGATTTCGGGATACCAGTACTGAATATATTTGCCCACGGCGGTGAGTTCAGCCATTGCTACCAGCACATAGAGGATCCAGTAGTTCCAGCCGGACGCAAAACCAGCAAAATTGCCCCAGTATTTATAGGCAAAGTGGCTGAACGATCCCGCTACCGGCTCTTCCACCACCATTTCGCCGAGCTGACGCATAATCAGAAAGGCAATGAAGCCGCCGATAGCATAGCCCAGCAACACCGACGGGCCGGCCATACGAATGGTATCGGCAATGCCCAGAAACAGGCCGGTGCCCACGGCACCGCCCAACGCGATAAGCTGAATATGGCGGTTTTTTAGCCCCCGTTTCAGCGTGTCGCCCTGAAGTTGTTCCATAGTAAACCTCATGATGTCGTTATTATTCTCTACGAAGACGCGCCTTCGTAAGTCAGTTCTTCCAGGTAACGTATTGAAAAATTTACAGTGCCAGAGGCATGAAAAAGAGGTTCAGGCTACCTTCGCGACAAGAATAGTGATAAGCGCCCTCTAATGCACTCGCTTTCTCTTTTTGTGCGGGAGAGTGCTTAAAAAAAAAGCGCTCAGTAAGATTACCTGTTTTGGTTACAAAGGCACCCTTCAGGGCATAGTTTTCTCTTATGGTAAGCCGTTTTTTTGCGCACTAAACGTCTGCCGGATTTGAGAAAAGTTAAAAAATTTAACATTCAAACAGGGCGGTTTTTCCGGCGTTTGAGGCGGGGTAAACCTTTATAGCAAAACGAGACCAGCGTCCTGTTTCACCAGGTTGCCATATGGACATGAGGTGAATACTTTGTTACTTTACGGGCACCTTTTTGCAATTGGTATTACCAATTTACTCATGCAACTGGCAGAAGAAGGGATGATGGCCTACAGCAAAATCCGCCAACCAAAGCTATCCGATGCTATCGAGCAGCAGCTCGAGTCCCTGATTATGGAAGGGACCTTGCGTCCGGGTGAAAAGCTGCTCCCAGAACGCGAGCTGGCTAAACAGTTCGATGTCTCCCGTCCTTCTCTGCGTGAAGCTATCCAGCGTCTGGAAGCCAAAGGTTTACTGTTACGCCGTCAGGGCGGTGGGACCTTTGTGCAAACCAGCCTGTGGCAAAGCCTGAGCGATCCGCTGGTCGAGCTGCTGGCGGGTCACCCGGAATCACAGTTTGATCTGCTGGAAACCCGCCATGCGCTGGAGGGGATAGCGGCCTATTACGCCGCACTGCGTGGGACAGATGAAGATTTACAACGCATTCGCCATTGCCATATTCAGATCCAGACGGCGCAGGAGAGCGGTGATCTTGATGCCGAAGCGGGTGCGGTGATGCAGTATCAGATCGCTGTCACAGAGGCCGCGCATAATGTGGTACTGCTGCATCTGCTCCGCAGTATGGGGCCGATGCTGGAACAGAACGTCCGACAGAATTTTGAATTGCTCTACTCGCGCCGGGAAATGCTGGCAAAAGTGAGCGGTCATCGCGCCAGTATTTTTGAGGCGATTGTGGCACGTGAGCCGGAACAGGCCCGCGAAGCCTCACACCGTCACCTGGCGTTTATTGAGGAAATATTGCTGGACAGAAGTCGCGAGCAGAGTCGCCGAGAGCGCTCCTTACGACGATTACAGCAACGTAAGGACTAACGCGTAACCATAACGCGGAACTGTGCCTTGTCGCAGGCAAGGCATAAACGACGAGCCTGTCTCAGTGTGCTTTACTTCAGAGTTAGCACAACGAGACAGGCTCCAGACAATTCAACGTATTAGACACAGATAAGGAATACCCCCATGTCAGAACGTTTACACAATGACGTGGATCCGATCGAAACTCGCGACTGGCTACAGGCGATCGAATCGGTCATCCGTGAAGAAGGTGTTGAGCGCGCACAGTTCCTGATCGACCAGGTCATGAATGAAGCACGTAAAGGTGGCGTAAAAGTGGCGGCAGGTCTCAGCGCCCGCAACTACGTCAACTCTATTGCCGTTGAAGACGAGCCGGACTATCCGGGCAATACTTCTTTAGAGCGTCGTATCCGTTCCGCTATCCGCTGGAACGCCATCATGACCGTTCTGCGTGCATCGAAGAAAGATCTGGAGCTGGGTGGCCACATGTCCTCCTTCCAGTCTTCTGCCACCATCTATGAAGTGTGCTTTAACCACTTCTTCCGTGCGCGTAGCGAAAAAGATGGCGGCGATCTGGTTTACTTCCAGGGCCACATCTCTCCGGGCGTCTACGCTCGTGCCTTCCTTGAAGGCCGTCTGACCGAAGAGCAGATGAACAATTTCCGTCAGGAAGTGCATGGTAAAGGCCTCTCGTCTTACCCGCACCCTAAACTGATGCCTGATTTCTGGCAGTTCCCGACCGTATCGATGGGGCTGGGGCCAATCGGCGCGATCTATCAGGCGAAATTCCTGAAATACCTTGAGCACCGCGGCCTGAAAGATACTTCCCAGCAGACCGTTTACGCCTTCCTGGGCGACGGTGAAATGGATGAGCCAGAATCGAAAGGGGCGATCACCATCGCCACCCGTGAGAAGCTGGACAACCTGGTGTTCATCATCAACTGTAACCTGCAGCGCCTGGATGGCCCGGTTACCGGTAACGGCAAAATCATCAACGAATTGGACGGCATCTTTGCTGGCGCCGGTTGGGAAGTGATTAAAGTTATCTGGGGCGGACGTTGGGATGAGCTGCTGCGCAAAGATACCAGCGGCAAGCTGGTTCAGCTGATGAACGAAACCGTTGACGGCGACTATCAGACCTTTAAATCCCGCGATGGCGCGTACGTGCGTGAGCACTTCTTTGGCAAATACCCGGAAACCGCAGCGCTGGTCAAAGATATGTCTGACGATGAGATCTGGTCACTGAACCGTGGCGGTCACGATCCGAAGAAAGTCTACGCGGCACTGAAAAAAGCGCAGGATACCAAAGGGAAACCTGTGGTCATTCTGGCCCACACCATCAAAGGTTATGGTATGGGTGAATCCGCGGAAGGCAAAAACATCGCGCACCAGGTCAAGAAAATGAACATGGATGGCGTGCGCTATATCCGCGATCGTTTCAACGTGCCGGTTGACGATGCCAGCATCGAAACCCTGCCGTACGTTACCTTTGACAAAGAGTCTGAAGAGTACAAATACCTGCACGGTCAGCGTGAGAAGCTGGGTGGCTACCTGCCAACCCGCCAGCCAAACTTCAGCGAGAAGCTTTCGTTGCCGGCGCTGGAAGATTTCCGTCAGCTGCTGGATGAGCAGAACAAAGAGATCTCCACCACTATCGCCTTTGTGCGCGCCCTGAACGTGATGCTGAAGAACCCGTCGATCAAAGATCGTCTGGTGCCGATCATCGCCGATGAAGCGCGTACCTTTGGTATGGAAGGTCTGTTCCGTCAGATTGGTATTTACAGCCCGAACGGTCAGCAGTACACCCCGCAGGACCGCGAGCAGGTTGCTTACTACAAAGAAGATGAGAAAGGGCAGATCCTGCAGGAAGGGATCAACGAACTGGGCGCAGGCGCCTCCTGGCTGGCGGCGGCAACGTCTTACAGCACCAATAACCTGCCGATGATCCCGTTCTACATCTACTATTCAATGTTTGGTTTCCAGCGTATCGGCGACCTGTGCTGGGCAGCAGGCGACCAGCAGGCGCGCGGCTTCCTGGTGGGCGGTACCTCCGGTCGTACTACCCTGAACGGTGAAGGGTTGCAGCACGAAGATGGTCATAGCCACATTCAGTCTCTGACTATCCCGAACTGTATCTCTTACGATCCGGCCTATGCTTACGAAGTGGCAGTCATCATGCATGACGGTCTGGTGCGTATGTACGGCGAAGCGCAGGAAAATATTTACTACTACATCACCACGCTGAACGAAAACTACCACATGCCTGCGATGCCGCAGGGTGCGGAAGAGGGTATCCGTAAGGGTATCTACAAGCTGGATACGCTTGAAGGCAGCAAGGGAAAAGTGCAGCTGCTGGGTTCCGGCTCTATTCTGCGCCACGTGCGTGAAGCGGCTGAGATCCTGTCGAAAGATTATGGTGTAGGTTCCGACGTCTACAGCGTGACTTCCTTCACTGAGCTGGCGCGTGATGGTCAGGATTGTGAGCGCTGGAACATGCTGCACCCAACGGAAGAGCCGCGCGTGCCTTACGTCGCTCAGATCATGAACGATGCACCTGCCGTTGCGTCAACCGACTATATGAAACTGTTCGCCGAGCAGATCCGTACCTTCATGCCAGCCAGCGACTATCGCGTACTGGGCACCGATGGTTTCGGACGTTCTGACAGCCGCGAAAACCTGCGTCACCACTTCGAAGTGGATGCATCTTACGTGGTGGTAGCGGCTCTGGGTGAACTGGCTAAACGCGGTGAGATTGATAAAAAAGTGGTGGCGGAAGCGATCGCTAAATTCGATATCGATGCCGATAAAGTCAACCCGCGTCTGGCATAAGAGGTAAAGATTAATGGCTATCGAAATTAACGTACCGGATATCGGTGCAGACGAAGTTGAAGTCACCGAGATTATGGTCAAGGTGGGTGACAAGGTAGAAGTAGAGCAGTCGCTGATCACCGTAGAGGGCGATAAAGCCTCTATGGAAGTGCCTTCTCCGCAGGCTGGCGTGGTGAAAGAGATCAAAATCAGCACCGGTGACAAAGTTGAAACCGGCAAACTGATTATGATCTTCGAAGCCGCTGAGGGTGCAGCCGAAGCCGCACCAGCTAAAGCTGAAGAGAAAAAAGAAGCCGCCGTACCGGCTAAAGCTGAAGAGAAAAAAGAATCAGCCGCCGCGTCAGAAAGCAAAGATGTGAACGTGCCGGATATCGGTTCTGACGAAGTTGAAGTCACTGAGATCATGGTCAAGGTGGGCGACAAGGTTGAAGCAGAGCAGTCGCTGATCACCGTTGAAGGCGACAAAGCCTCGATGGAAGTGCCTGCACCGTTCGCGGGTATTGTGAAAGAGATTAAGATCAGCACCGGCGATAAAGTCAGCACCGGTTCCATGATCATGGTCTTTGAAGCGGAAGGCGCAGTGCCAGCCGAAACGCCTAAACCTGCGATGAAAGAAGAAGCAGCAGCGACACCAACGGCGACCAGCGGCGTAAAAGACGTTGAAGTGCCTGATATCGGTGGCGATGAAGTTGAAGTCACTGAAGTGATGGTAAAAGTGGGCGATAAAGTGGCTGCCGAACAGTCGCTGATCACCGTTGAAGGCGACAAAGCCTCAATGGAAGTGCCTGCGCCGTTCGCGGGAACCGTGAAAGAGATCAAAATCAGCACCGGCGACAAAGTCAGCACCGGTTCCCTGATCATGGTCTTTGAAGTGGAGGGTGCCGCACCCGCCGCCGCGCCTGCCGCGAAACAGGAAGAAGCTGCCCCGGCTAAACAGGCCGAAGCAGCGCCTGCGAAAGCGGAAGCTAAAGCTGAGTTCGCAGAGAACGACGCTTACGTGCACGCAACGCCGGTTGTTCGTCGTCTGGCGCGTGAGTTCGGCGTCAATCTGGCGAAGGTTAAAGGCACCGGTCGTAAAGGCCGTATTCTGAAAGAAGACGTTCAGTCTTACGTGAAGGATGCGGTTAAGCGTGCCGAATCAGCTCCAGCGGCTGCCGCTGGTGGCGGAATGCCTGGCATGCTGCCGTGGCCGAAGGTCGACTTCAGCAAGTTCGGTGAGATTGAAGAAGTCGAGCTGGGCCGCATCCAGAAGATTTCTGGTGCCAACCTGAGCCGTAACTGGATCGTGATCCCTCACGTTACCCAGCACGACAAGGCTGACATTACCGAAGTGGAAAACTTCCGTAAGCAACAGAATGAAGAAGCCGCGAAGAAGAAGCTGGATCTGAAGATCACCCCACTGGTGTTCATCATGAAGGCGGCTGCCAAAGCGCTGGAAGAGTTCCCACGCTTCAACAGCTCGCTCTCTGAAGATGGCCAGAAGCTGACGCTGAAAAAATATATCAACATCGGCGTGGCGGTTGATACGCCAAACGGCCTGGTGGTTCCGGTCTTTAAAGATGTGAACCGTAAAGGCATCGTTGAGCTGTCGAATGAGCTGTCGGTGATTTCCAAAAAAGCGCGTGACGGCAAGCTGACCGCCAGTGATATGCAGGGCGGCTGCTTCACCATCTCCAGCCTTGGCGGCATTGGTGGTACCTCGTTTACCCCAATCGTCAACGCGCCGGAAGTGGCGATCCTCGGCGTCTCCAAATCGTCGATGGAGCCGGTCTGGAACGGTAAAGAGTTCGTTCCTCGCCTGATGCTGCCTCTGTCACTCTCCTTCGATCACCGTGTGATCGATGGTGCGGCAGGCGCTCGCTTCGCGGCCTATATCGCCACTATCATGGCTGATATCCGCCGTCTGGTGATGTAAGAAGTCTTAAGGCCGGCGTTTGCCGGCCTTTTCATAGCCGACTTGCGATGTGTTGAGTCGACAAGGTAGTTGAAAACGTTTCGTATCAAGCGGTTTGCAGTTCATTAACAATTCTGTAAACTCTTGCGGTGAATACGTACCGGTGGATGAATGAATATCCCAGCGGTTAACTAAGAGGTCATGATGAGTACAGAAATTAAAACTCAGGTCGTGGTACTTGGGGCAGGTCCTGCAGGCTACTCTGCAGCCTTCCGCGCAGCCGATTTAGGTCTGGAGACCGTCATCGTTGAGCGTTTCAGCACCCTGGGCGGGGTTTGTCTGAACGTGGGTTGTATCCCTTCCAAAGCGCTGCTGCACGTGGCGAAAGTGATTGAAGAAGCCAAAGCGCTGGAAGAGCACGGTATCGTGTTTGGTAAGCCACAAACCGATATCAACAAGATTCGCTCCTGGAAAGAGAAAGTCATTAACCAGCTGACCGGCGGTCTCTCTGGTATGGCGAAAGGCCGCAAAGTTAAAGTGGTCACCGGTCTGGGTAAATTTACCGGCGCTAACACGCTGGTGGTTGAAGGCGAGAATGGTGCCACCACCATCAACTTCGACAACGCCATTATCGCTGCCGGCTCCCGTCCGATTCAGCTGCCGTTTATTCCTCATGAAGATCCTCGCGTGTGGGACTCTACCGCCGCGCTGGAGCTGAAAGAGGTGCCTGAGCGCCTGCTGGTAATGGGCGGAGGCATTATCGGTCTGGAAATGGCAACCGTCTATCACGCGCTGGGTTCGCAGATCGACGTGGTTGAGATGTTTGATCAGGTTATTCCGGCTGCCGATAAAGACGTGGTGAAAGTCTTCACCAAGCGCATCGCTAAGCAGTTCAACCTGATGCTGGAAACTAAAGTCACCGCCGTTGAAGCTAAAGACGATGGCATTTACGTTTCGATGGAAGGCAAGAAAGCACCTGCAGAAGCGCAGCGTTATGACGCGGTGCTGGTAGCGATTGGCCGTGTGCCAAACGGTAAAGGTCTGGATGCGGGCAAAGCTGGCGTGGAAGTGGACGACCGTGGCTTTATCCGCGTCGACAAGCAGATGCGTACCAATGTGCCGCACATCTATGCGATTGGTGACATTGTTGGTCAGCCGATGCTGGCCCACAAAGGCGTGCATGAAGGCCACGTAGCGGCTGAAGTGATCTCCGGTAAGAAGCACTACTTCGACCCGAAAGTTATCCCATCCATTGCCTACACTGAGCCAGAAGTTGCCTGGGTCGGTCTGACCGAGAAAGAAGCGAAAGAGAAAGGGATCAGCTATGAGACCTCGACCTTCCCGTGGGCGGCTTCAGGCCGTGCTATCGCTTCCGATTGTGCAGACGGCATGACCAAGCTGATTTTCGACAAAGAGACGCACCGTGTTATCGGTGGCGCGGTTGTCGGCACCAACGGCGGTGAGCTGCTGGGTGAAATCGGTCTGGCTATTGAGATGGGTTGCGATGCTGAAGATATCGCGCTGACCATCCACGCTCACCCGACGCTGCATGAGTCTGTGGGTCTGGCTGCCGAGATTTTTGAAGGTAGCATCACCGACCTGCCAAACCCGAAAGCGAAGAAGAAGTAAGCCGCCTGGGGAGTCTACGGCTGCATAGTTAACCTGTTAAGTTAACCTGGCAGCCGTATCTGAATCTGGAAACGTTCCTCGTTTCCGGATTTTTTTATGCCTGTTTTTTAACGCGCGAATTCCTGCCTTTACTCTGTTTCAAATCTCCCGCTGACAAAACCAGTGATGCGCTGGAAATTGCTAAAAAACCACAGCTCAAAGTTTGATAAGCATCTGATGCCGCCAGGGTAGGCAGATGAGCCTACGCTGCCGATTAAATAAGAATCCGCAACCTTCTCTGTTTTTGGTTTTTTTATGGGAAATATCGCTGTCCTGTTTTGCATCAAACCAGAGAGGTCAGACAGGGTTTAATTTAAGGGCTTCACGTGGTAGATTTTAATGGTGCATAAAATATGATTTTAATCAAGAGGTTAAATTTAGAGTATTCCCCGCATGCGCGGGGATAAACCCTTTCTGTTCCGGCGTGTAGTTAATACGCGTTCGTATTCCCCGCATGCGCGGGGATAAACCGTGAAACACGCCGAATGAACTGGTGCGGTGAAAGTATTCCCCGCATGCGCGGGGATAAACCGAACATATCGCGACTAAACTGGTTGAGGCCAGGGTATTCCCCGCATGCGCGGGGATAAACCGGTCGTCCCACGTTGCCGGGGGCGTCGCCTTCGGTATTCCCCGCATGCGCGGGGATAAACCGGCTACAGGGCGGTAGGGTTGGCATATTCACCGGTATTCCCCGCATGCGCGGGGATAAACCGCCCTGGGTGTGTCCGTGGGTTCGCAATGGGGTGTGTTCCCCGCATGCGCGGGGATAAACCGAATTCAACATCGAACCAATTTTGCCAGCGGGCGGGTTCCCCGCGTATGCGGGGATAAACCGGCATATTACGGAGCAGAATGCTTTGCAGCTCCGGGTTCCCCGCGCATGCGGGGATAAACCGCCATCGGAGAGAGTTGAGTCTCTATCTATGAAGTGTTCCCCGCATGCGCGGGGATAAACCGCCTGCCGGAATTTTCCCGTGGAACGCACCGCGGGGATAAACCGCCAGATGACCTTTCTCCTTCTTTCCATGCTCGGTGTTCCCCGCATGCGCGGGGATAAACCGTTCACTATCAGCAATGCGGGCCTTATCACCGGGTGTTCCCCGCATGCGCGGGGATAAACCGTAGCTCCCACAGGTTACAGCGTCCTCATTCGCGTGTTCCCCATAAGCACGGAAAAAATCACTTTAACCGCTCTTCATAAAGAGCGGGTGCCTGCTATTCCATGCGCGTTTAGATGAAAATCTTCGTCCTTATGCTCTTAAGGACACCTTCTTAATCATACTCAAGAGTTGACTCATTCCTGCTTGAATAACATAATAGCTTCATCATATGAAGCCATGGAAAGGCTGTGAACTATGAAGCAACTAAGAAAAAAACATCAGAGCACATTAGAGAAAATTTTCGATGTACCAGTGCCCGCTAATATCAAATGGTCGGATATTGAATCACTGATCCGGGCTTTGGGCGGCGAAATCAGTGAAGGGAAAGGCTCCCGGTGTCGTTTCATTCTTAACGGAAGTATTGCTAAATTTCATCGACCGCATCCTTTACCCGAGACGGATAAGGGCGCGGTTATCAGCCTCCGTGAATGGTTAGAAAGTACAGGAATAAAGCCATGAGCACAGTAAATCCGAAATACGAAGTTGCGGGGCAGCCCGCAGTGATTAGCTTTGTGCCAGAGATTAATGCGTTTCGCGGGAAATTTTTAGGTCTGAGCGGTTACTGTGATTTTGTTGCCGATAGCGTTGAAGGTTTAATTAAAGAAGGGGAACTCTCGTTACGTGAGTATCTTGAGGACTGCCGCGAAGCAGGAATAGATCCTTATGCCCGGAAAGAAAAAATCAAAACGCTTACGCTACGTTATAACGAGTCTCTTGCTGAGAGGCTTACCCATGCTGCTGCTGAGAATAATAAGTCGTTGAATACATTTATTATTGAAACGCTTGAAGAACGCGTGGGCCATGCCTGACATACAATGTTTTCTCAGTAGCAAACCTCGCGGAAGCGAGGTTTTTTTTAGTCTGTATTAAATTAACTTCGTACTGTTGTTTAGAACGGTGCCTGGAGAAGGTAGAAGAGATCGCGCTGGCAACCCCAACTTTCGTGGTTTGTCTGAAAATGATAAAAAAATAGATTTTTATCAAAATTATGACAATTTGAGCTAAATAATAGTTTCAATTTGCTAATTGATGGGTATTTTTGAAGCATCTTAGATTGCAAGGAAATAGCACTGATGGTTTCCCAGGTACTGGAGATGTATCGTTATTGGGGGAAAGCAGTAAGAAACGAGGGGGGAACTGAAATAAGCTGTCATCTCCTTCCTTACCACTGTCTGGATGTAGCTGCTGTTGCCGCTTACTGGTGGGATCATGCTCCCGGAATAAGAAACCGATTCTGTCAGGGATATTCTGAATCTCTTTACAGAGCGTGGATGCTATTTTTTGTTGCGCTGCACGATTTTGGTAAATGGGATATCCGTTTCCAGTCTAAATGCTGGCCCGCCTGGCAGAGCCTGAATCCCAATGAGTCAGGTGCGCCTGTTAAAGCGAAGTGGGATCATGGGTTGGGAGGCCTGTACTGGCTGAAAAAAGACTTTGATACGGAAGAGGAAAACTATTTCGGGTTAATTGAGTACGCATCGCATCCCAAACTAACCTGGCTTAGCTGGATGGAGGCTGTGGCCGGGCATCATGGTTTTATTCAACGTCATGAGAATATCTATTATGACGACAGCCTGGCGCTATTCCCCGCCCTTAAAGGGCGGGGAAGAAAAGATAAACAGGCCCGTGTCGACTGGCTTGATGCGCTGGAAGAGCTGTTTTTAAAACCCGTTGGGCTATCGCAAAATGATAATCCTCCCCCCGGCTCACCTCTTCTGGCTGGATTTTGCTCTGTTTGCGACTGGCTGGGTTCCTGGTGTACGGATGAGACATTCCGTTATCAGTCAAAATTTGAACCCCTGGCCGATTATTTTATGCAACGCTACGCCGAAGATGCACCTGTAGTTTTGGAACGTAGTGGGTTAAACGGAAGTATTAATGCCTGGAAAGGGGGGCAGTTTTTATTAGATCCTGGTTTTAAGCCTCGCCAATTACAGGTACTGGTTGATGAGCTACCCAAAGAGCCGGGGCTGACAATTGTTGAAGCACCTACCGGTTCGGGAAAAACTGAAACAGCTCTGGGTTATGCATGGCGGTTACTGGCTCAAGGTTACGCCGACAGTATTATTTTTGCGTTACCTTCACAAGCAACCGCCAACGCTATGTTAGAGCGCCTGGAAAAATTTGCGACGCGACTTTTTAAAAAACCTAACTTGATACTGGCTCACGGTAATTCACGTTTTAGCCATGAATTTGCTGCAATAAAAAGCCGTGGTGCAAACGCTCAACCGGATGAAGCCTGGGCACAGTGCTGTAACTGGCTCAGTAGCAGTAATAAGCGGGCATTTCTGGGACAGATAGGTGTTTGTACTGTCGATCAGGTGCTCATTTCTGTGCTGCCGGTAAAGCACCGCTTTATCCGTAGCTTTGGGATCAGCCGGAGTGTGCTTATCGTTGATGAAGTCCATGCTTATGATACTTATATGCAGAGTCTGCTTGAGGAGGTATTGCATCAGCAATATCTGGCAGGCCAGAGCACTTTTCTGCTTTCAGCCACGCTTCCCTCAGGATTAAAGCAGCGTTTACTGTCAACCTATGGCAGTGAGAAAACGCCGACGCCAGGTGCAGAGTATCCTCAAATCGTCTGGCAGCAGCAGGACAGACAATTAAGTTTCGATCTCAGCACTACTCCAGAGCACTTACCCACACCCTATAGCCTTAATATTGACCGGCGTTATCTTAGCGACATGCAGCCGGACCAGGAATTATTAAACGAAGCGATTGCCGCTGCTAAGGCCGGAGCACAAGTTTGCCTGATCTTTAATCTGGTGGATATTGCACAGCAGGTTTATCAGCAATTAATAGGCTACACCGATTTGCCCGTGATCCTGTTTCATTCGCGCTACACGTTAAAAGATCGGACTGAGAAAGAACGACATATCCTGGACTCTTTTTCACCTTCCGGCGATCGCTCTGTCGGGCGCATTCTGGTCGCTACCCAGGTGGTTGAACAATCTCTGGACGTGGATTTCGACTGGCTTATAACGCAGCATTGTCCTGCCGATCTCCTGT
Organism: Erwinia sp. MMLR14_017; assembly: GCF_033657285.1. Lineage (NCBI taxonomy): Bacteria > Pseudomonadati > Pseudomonadota > Gammaproteobacteria > Enterobacterales > Erwiniaceae > Erwinia > Erwinia sp. MMLR14_017. The sequence goes on from NZ_JAWVWP010000001.1 coordinate 539,769, forward strand.
TTCAACGGGCAGGACGCCTGCACAGGCATTCCCGGAATTCCCGTCCTGCTACTTTCAGGAAGCCGGTTCTGACCGTAATACTGCCTGATAAAACGGACTACGGCTTGAGCAATCACATCTATACCAACACCCGTGCAATGTGGCGTACACAGCAGCTTCTTGAAAGGGCAGGCTCTACACCGTTGCAATTTCCACAGGCTTACCGCCTGTGGATTGAAGAAGTTTATCAGCAAGAAATAGCGCGTGATGAGCCTCTCTGGGTAAAGGATGGCATAGAGAAATTTGAATGTCAGGAGCTGTTAAAACGCAATAGTGCCCGGATGATTTTAAATGAGTCTGACCAGGCTTCTCCCTTCAGAGACGATGACATTCATATTCGTGCCGTCACCCGTGATGGCGAAATGAGTCTGCCGCTGATTCCTTATGTTGAGACAAGTGAAGGAAAACGGCTTCTGGATGGGCAGATCCTGGAGAGGCTTCCCGAATTAGCGATACCGGAAGCATTGGCGTTAAATCGGGTGAACGTGCCGGGACAATGGAGAAAGCGCTTCAAACTTGAACCGGATGAAAAGGGCCTTGTCTGGATAGCTGGCATACAACGAGAAGATTGGTGGGAGGCCGGGACATCTAAATGCAGGCTCCGTTATTCGAAGGAGGTGGGAATGGCTGGCATTCCCACCTGATCCCCAAAAAATTGGGGAAGCTTGGCCGCCTGAGAACACATGCGGTTTATCCCCATCAGTGGAGAACTGCTTATAACTTACCTGTGATGAAAAAATATTCAACATCACAGTGGTATTGAATTTAAAAGGATAAACATTTCAAGGAGGAAAACGATGAATTTGCTCACCGAAGCCTGGATTCCGGTTCGCTCTGCTTCAGACTCGAGCGTTATCACTATTACACTGAAAACGCTGTTGTGCGCCAGGGAACCCTATGTGCTGTGCCTGCCGCGTGATGATATGGAGATGGCGGCCTGTCAGCTACTGATTTGCCTGGTACAAATCTTATGGCCACCTGCCGATGCCAGCCAACTGCTTCAGCGTATTCGAGATCCTCTTAGTGAAGAAGAGTTCATCTCCGGCATAGCAGGAAGAGAAGATGACTTTGATTTAGCCCACCCCGAATTCCCCTTTATGCAGGTCAGCGGTGTTGTCGCCAAAAAAAACACCACAATGGACAAGCTAATGGTGGGATTAACCGGCTCCAAAAACTGTGCTTTCCTTAATCAGCCGGGGCAGGGCGATACCGTATGTGGTGGGTGTGCGGCCATCGCGTTATTTAATCAGGCATCTAATGCGCCGGGGTTCGGTGGAGGATTTAAAAGTGGAATACGAGGCGAGATTCCGGTTACTACCCTGGTGCAGCAGCCCTGCCTGCGGACTACTGTCTGGGCCAATGTCTTAACGCAAAGCATGCTGGATAAGCACTACTCCGGCTGGCGCGAAGAACCCCGGCACAACTTTACCTGGCAACGACCCATTGTAAGCGGCCAACGTATTTTTGCTCATGAAATTGGCCTGGCGCGGGGCCTGTTCTGGCAACCGGCACATATCGAGTTAAGCTCGCCAGATTCAGGTGGAAAGTGCTGCGCCTGTGGGGCAATTGTTGAACAACGTTATTCCGGTTTTTTCAAAGCAAAATTTAATTACACCATCGAAGGCTTCTGGCTACATCCCCACTCCCCGGTAGTGCATCAGTCTAAAAAAGAGATTCTTGAACGGCGTCATATCAGCTTTACGCTTCCCACACCCTGCTGGACACAAACAGGTCGTTTACTGTTGGAGCGGCAATTAGAGGGGAATCAGGAGGGCCGCACTCCTGCACTGGTTGTCGTGCAAGCCCGCCAACTGGTAAACGGCAGAACGCTACATCTCAGCATTGGTGGTTATCGTAATAACCAGGCTTCAATTCTGGAGCGAAGACATGAAATCATGGTTTTTAATCAGGGATGGGAGCGCCATCCTGAGATCGTGGGTGAGATTGCCCGGTTGGGGCTGGCGTATCTGGACGCGCTTAAAAAAGCGTTGAATTATTTCGTTAAAGGAGACAGCAAAATGCACATCCCTGGTGCTGGCGTTCAGGTAAATAAAACGGTAGAACCTCGCTATTTCCAACAGAGCAATACCCTTATTACCTCTCTTCTGGCGACCATTAATTATGAACAGCCACTGCCGCAATTACAGATATTGCATCAGCGACTCTATTCTCTCTGCCACAAATTATTTGAGAGTGTTACCGAACCCTATAATCATCATCCAAAGTTGATATTGACGTTGGCTAAAAGCAGAAAACTATTAGTTGAACAGTTATCCATTTTGAAAACGCAAGGAGAGCAAACAGATGGACCCCTCGTTTGATGCAATGAAACTTTATACCGCCTGGACTGAGCTGGAACCGGGGAGCCGGGCGAAAATGAAGCGCGCCACTAAGCCTGAGGAACTGCTGGATATTCCCGAGTTTTACTTGCTGGTTGCCCCCTTTGGCTGGCCTGAACAGCGATATGCCTTACAACGTATGGTCTTTTGTCTGACCAGCGGCGCGATTCAAAACAGTGAGGACGAGACACTGAGTCTGGGCAGAGCGTTGGGCTACAACGGCAAGATCAGCCAGCAGAGGGTAATGCAGCTGATAAGGCAAGAGTTTCCGTCAGATATGATACAGCTACGACGTCTTCTGATTCAGGCTGAACCGGTAAATGTGCACTGGCCCTTGCTGGCAAAGCAGCTGGAGTGGTGGGGGAAATACGATCGGCGTTCGCTACTCGAAAACTATGTTATCTCCTCTTTCAAAAAACAAACGCGTAAGGATACACGATGAACAATTTTATTAATTTCCACGTCCTGATTTCACACAGCCCTTCCTGCCTGAATCGCGACGATATGAATATGCAAAAGGATGCGGTTTTTGGCGGCAAGCGGCGCGTAAGGATATCCAGCCAGAGCCTTAAACGTGCAATACGGAAAAGCGAATATTATAAGCGCCATATAGGCGGATCGAGTATCCGTACTATTCATCTTGAATTATTGCGTGACGTGGTTCATCAGCATTTAAGCGAAAAGTATTCGCCTGAAGTAATAGATAAAACGTTAACTCTGCTGAGTGGAAAAACTATTGATAACGCCGATAAAATTGATGGCGGCGCTATCTCTCCCTGGTTGATTGAAGAGATCGACTGGTTTTGTCAGCAGGTAAGTAAACCTGAATATGCCTCTTTAGGCATTGATGAAAAGAAATGGGCCAAAGTGCTTAAAGATCAGCTCACGGGTCTGCGAACCACGTTAAATAGTGCAGTAGATATTGCATTAAGCGGGCGCATGGCAACCAATGGCTTGATGAGTAAGATAGGTGAGATTGATGGCGCTCTTTCACTGGCACACTCTATTACCACCCATGCCGTAGAATCTGATATTGACTGGTTCTCGGCAGTGGATGATTTAAATGATGGGGGCGGAGCAGCGCATTTAAACACTCAGGAATTCTCTTCAGGCGTCTTCTATCGCTATGCCAGCCTTAATATTGGGCAGTTACAGGAGAATCTGGGAGGAGCATCACGCCAGCAGGCGCTATCTGTCGCTGCCCATCTGATGCATATGCTGGCTACCGAGGTTCCGGGCGCGAAACAGCACAGCTTTGCGGCCTTTAATCCGGCCGATCTTGTCATGGTTAATTTCTCCGACTTGCCTGTTTCCCTGGCTAATGCATTCGAAAAACCGGTAGCAGCAAAAAAAGAGGGGTTCTTACAACCTTCAATAGCGGCGTTAAATAGTTACTGGAGAGATATTTCTCGTGGCTATGGTCTGACCGGCCCTGCTGCACAATTTGTGGTTGGAGAAGTCATTGGCGCAGAGTTTGTGGAAAAAGTATCGGATTTGAATGCGCTTAAAAAATGGATTGGTGAAAACGGCGAGGTCTGAGATGCAGGATTATCTGATTTTGCAGCTGGCTGGCCCTATGCAGTTCTGGGGGCTTCCCACTTTTGAAGGCATTCGACCTTGCGCACCTTTTCCCACCCGCAGCGGTTTGCTTGGCTTGCTGGGAGCGTGCCTGGGAATAAAACGAAACCAGAGCAGCCTGCTACAAAAACTGGCTGGCGGCACGCGTTTTGCGGTTCGCTGTGATGACCACCAGGGATTCAAACCAGTAACGCTGACAGATTTCCACACAGTGAAAGAAGCCAGGGAACAGCATGGCGGGCTGAACATGCACGACACTATCATCACCCGACGGGACTATCTGTGTGACGCCAGTTTCTCTGTCGCGGTCTGGACGACATCTGCTGAGCGGGAGGGGTACACTCTGAGACAACTGAGTGAAGCCGTGATCAAGCCTGTTTACACACCTTATCTGGGCCGCCGCAGCTGCCCTCTTTCAAAGCCGCTCTTCAGAGGCGTGCAGCAGGCAGCCGATCCCTGTGCAGCTTTTGATCTTGTGACACCCGGAAGCGGTGCTGTCTATAGCGAAGAACCTTTAACGGGTAAAGAGCGACGTCTGTCGGTGCGTGATGAACCACTGATTCATCTGCCGCGTCAGTTTGGCCGGCGAAACTGGTATGTCATTCAGGGAGATAAAACATGTTCCTGAGCAAAGTGATAGTGAACTGGCGTTGGGCGAAAGATCCTTATCAGTTGCATCGTGCGCTGTGGCAACTGTTTCCCGATCGTCCGCAGGATCAGCGCGATTTTCTGTTTCGGGCCGAAGAGGGGAACGCAAGCAGGGGGCTGACTGTGTTACTCCAGTCTGTTCAACCCCCACAGCAGGCGGAGGTAGCCACTGTACTGGCAAGCAAAGCGGTGAACTTCGCTTTACCTGAAGGAGATGATTTTTATTTCCGGCTGCGTGTTAATCCCGTGAAAACCATCAGGGACGCTCAGGGGCGAATGAACAGGCATGGGGAAATTAAAACCTGTCGGGTGCCATTGTTGAAAGAAGAAGAGTGTATGGCATGGCTGGTACGCAAACTGGAGGGAGCAGCAGAGCTTAAGTCTGCAAGAATAGAAAAAGAGCCTTCGCTGATATTCCATAAAAAAGGGATAAGCGGAAAAATCCAGCCCCTTTGCTTTGAAGGAGTGCTTCGGGTTCAGTCGACAGAAACTTTTGCCGGGCTGGTACGAGCAGGCATCGGGCCTGCCAAGAGTATGGGCTGTGGTTTGCTCTCTCTCGCCCGCGCCTGAAAGGGAAAATATGGCGGCCTTGTGCCGCCTTAACAGGATGTTAGCCATGACTTGGGTGCCTTTAGTTCCCCTTCCGTTAAAAGATCGTATTTCCCTGATTTTCCTGAGATTTGGACAAATCGACGTCATAGACGGGGCGTTTGTTCTGATTGATGGAACCGGCATACGCACTCATATCCCGATAGGAAATGTAGCCTGCATTATGCTGGAGCCGGGAACCCGTGTTTCCCATGCCGCTATACGGCTTGCCGCAACAGCAGGAACGCTGTTGGTCTGGGTTGGGGAGGCGGGTGTTAGGCTCTATGCCTCCGGGCAGCCCGGCGGCGCGCGCTCCGATAAACTGCTTTACCAGGCGCAGCTGGCGCTGGATGAGAGCCTCCGGCTTAAAGTCGTGCGTAAAATGTTCGAAATGCGTTTTGGTGAAGAAGCGCCAGCGCGTCGCTCCGTTGAACAGCTACGTGGTATCGAAGGAGTAAGAGTTAAAGGAATATATCAATTGCTTGCGAAACAATATGGCGTCAGGTGGCAGGGACGCCGTTACGATCCCAAAGATTGGGAAAAAGGCGATATTATTAATCAGTGCATCAGTGCCGCTACGGCCTGCTTATATGGGATCACTGAAGCAGCCGTGCTTGCGGCAGGTTATGCACCTGCAATCGGTTTTATCCATAGCGGTAAGCCCTTATCTTTTGTTTATGATATTGCCGATATCCTTAAGTTTGAAACCGTTGTCCCTCTGGCTTTTCAGATTGCCGCCCGCAAGCCAGCGGATGCCGAAAAACAGGTCAGGCTCGCATGCCGCGATCTTTTTAGAACCAGCAGAACTTTAGCCAGACTTATTCCCTTGATTGATGAGGTTCTGGCTGCTGGAGGCATCTCGCCACCACCACCTCCAGAATATGTTCAGCCCATTGCCATTCCTGAGCCTGCATCTATCAGTGATTCTGGTCACAGGAGCAAGTCGTTATGAGTCTGCTGATGGTTGTAACGGAAAATGTTCCGCCGCGTTTACGTGGAAGGCTTGCCATCTGGTTGCTGGAGGTGCGGGCGGGCGTATATGTGGGCGATCTCTCCCGCAAAAGCCGCGAGATGGTTTGGCAGCAGATTGTGCGTTTATATGAGCCAGGCAATGTGGTTATGGCCTGGGCCAGTAATAACGAGTCCGGTTTTGAGTTTCAAACGCTGGGAGAAAACCGTCGGTTGCCGGTGGAGATGGATGGAATAAGGTTGGTGTCATTTAGCCCCTTTGAAAATCAATAGGTTACTGTTTTGGAAAAATACAAATAACCTGGTAGATTTTTGGGACGACTAAAAACCTTTATAAATTAGCTCTTTATGTTTAGAGGGTTCCCCGCGCATGCGGGGATAAACCGCAGGTTCATACCCTCGACGCTTGAGGCCCAGCGGGTTCCCCGCGCATGCGGGGATAAACCGCTGGCGCGGGAGCGCTATTTTATCGCAACCGAGGGTTCCCCGCGCATGCGGGGATAAACCTGTTTCAAAATAATCATCCCGGCTGCTGTACTGGGGTTCCCCGCGCATGCGGGGATAAACCGACAGAGCAGGACAAGGCACGGATACAGGACATGGGTTCCCCGCGCATGCGGGGATAAACCGTCTCACCGCTCGCCAGGTCACTGTTTTACCTGGGGTTCCCCGCGCATGCGGGGATAAACCGATCAAACTGCCGGCGGGTTCCAGCAAAATATTGGGTTCCCCGCGCATGCGGGGATAAACCGAGTCGTGCGTAGATCCAGAACATCATCGCTTAGGGTTCCCCGCGCATGCGGGGATAAACCGGCGGGGGATTATTCCCGAGCCTGTACCGGTAAGGGTTCCCCGCGCATGCGGGGATAAACCGCGTTAGAGATTCGCGTTACTTGTTCAGCCAGTGGGTTCCCCGCGCATGCGGGGATAAACCGGTCTGGAGTGTCTGCGCGCATAGCAAAGCGAAGGGTTCCCCGCGCATGCGGGGATAAACCGCAACCAGAGACGCTTCGTGAGTATTACCGGGAGGGTTCCCCGCGCATGCGGGGATAAACCGTCGTTATCCTGTTCCGGTTCATCATCGGCCGGGGGTTCCCCGCGCATGCGGGGATAAACCGATTTTCAGGGTTGATGTCGTCGGTAGCGCCCGGGGTTCCCCGCGCATGCGGGGATAAACCGCGGCGCTGGTTCCTGCAACATCACGGCATCACGGGTTCCCCGCGCATGCGGGGATAAACCGTGGGTTTATCTACAGGCGTGGAACGATGGCCTGGGTTCCCCGCGCATGCGGGGATAAACCGCAGCATGACAAAAAAAAAACGCAAAAACCGGCGGGTTCCCCGCGCATGCGGGGATAAACCGCCTGTCGTTAAGCGCCGGAATCGGAATCCAGGGGGTTCCCCGCGCATGCGGGGATAAACCGCCCTTTGTATATGATCGCGATGCGCCTTATACGGGTTCCCCGCGCATGCGGGGATAAACCGCCCTTTGTATATGATCGCGATGCGCCTTATACGGGTTCCCCGCGCATGCGGGGATAAACCGCCGCGCGTACAGGCCATGGTAATACAGACGTAGGGTTCCCCGCGCATGCGGGGATAAACCGGTGTGGCAACCGGCCTTTTGCTTTCCCAGAGTGGGTTCCCCGCGCATGCGGGGATAAACCGAAACGATATTTGATACACTGATTGGTCTGTACGGGTTCCCCGCGCATGCGGGGATAAACCGGCGCTCCCCCCGATAAACAACCTGATAATTAAGGGTTCCCCGCGCATGCGGGGATAAACCGGTCTCGCGAACCGGACAGGTCCAGGCCGCCATGGGTTCCCCGCGCATGCGGGGATAAACCCTACAGGACAATGCGCTATTCCAGACCGGTTACGGGTTCCCCGCGCATGCGGGGATAAACCGGCTTAACGCCGTTTTCCAGTGCCTCAATAATGGGGTTCCCCGCGCATGCGGGGATAAACCGGATTCGCGGACAGGCTGCTGGCGGCAGACGAAGGGTTCCCCGCGCATGCGGGGATAAACCGTTATTGATGAATTCGCGACCCTGACCTTTATCCGCGACGCGGGTGAAAATAATGACACTGTGATTGCCTGCCCGGCAAGCGAGCTGCCTGCCGATTTCCCGGCCAACCTGCAAAATTAAGCGGGGTCAGAAGAGCTTTCGATGAGTCCTTCTGATGGCTGAGAATGAAAAATGGCGTTATCGACAGAGATCCTCTGTTACAGACCGGTAGCTGAGGACGTCAATGACGCCTTTGACTTTAAAACCGACTGCTGAGGTAAAAAAAGTGTTAAAAGAGAAGGGCACCCGCACAACCCGGCCCATTACAGATCTCCTGTTAACCTGCTATCCATCATTTCCCTTTCCGCTGGCTTGATATGAGTGCGGTTATCCTTTCGCTTGTCGCCAAAAAATTTCATTCTGTTCAGCGTTCTATTCCTGCTCGTTATGCATTTCAGATAAATAAGTCCCTGTTAAGCCCTGACCTGAACTGACTGGCGCCCAGCTAAACCAGCGCGCTGTCTGCCAGCCTACCACCCTCATTTTCTGACTCTCGCTCTGCTTAACTCACCTGCTGCCAGGGGGAATAAACCGGCAGGAATGGATATGCATTTAATGTTGTATTTTTGTAAACAGATTAACAAACACCCGAAATCCTGCTATTCTGCCCTCCGCGAAACCGGGCACCTCAACCTGGACATTAAAAGGGAAGGTTGTTCTCCATAAGTGAGCAAGGTGGTCGGAAAGCCCTACATAATGAGAGCGAGGAGAACGTCGTGCTAGAAGAATACCGTAAGCACGTTGCCGAGCGTGCAGCCGAAGGGATCGTACCTAAGCCTTTAGATGCTTCCCAAATGGCCGCGCTGGTTGAACTGCTAAAAAATCCACCTGCGGGTGAAGAAGAATTTCTGATCGATCTTTTGGTCAACCGTGTCCCACCCGGCGTCGATGAAGCGGCGTACGTTAAAGCGGGTTTCCTGGCCGCTGTTGCCAAAGGCGAAGCAACCTCTCCTCTGGTTACACCGGAAAAAGCTGTAGAACTGCTGGGCACCATGCAGGGCGGCTACAACATTCATCCCCTGATCGATGCGCTTGATAATGAGAAGCTGGCCCCTATCGCGGCAAAAGCGCTTTCTCATACGCTGCTGATGTTTGACAACTTCTACGACGTTGAAGAAAAAGCCAAAGCCGATAACCTGCACGCTCAGCAAATTCTGAAATCCTGGGCTGAAGCTGAATGGTATCTGTCACGTCCCGAGCTGGCAGAGAAAATCACCGTTACCGTCTTCAAAGTCACTGGCGAAACCAACACCGACGACCTCTCTCCGGCACCGGATGCCTGGTCACGTCCTGATATTCCGCTGCACGCGCTGGCGATGCTCAAGAATGCCCGTGAAGGCATTGAGCCAGACGAGGCGGGCAACGTAGGCCCCATCAAACAGATTGAAGCGCTGAAGACAAAAGGGTTCCCGCTGGCTTATGTGGGCGACGTGGTAGGAACAGGCTCTTCCCGTAAATCTGCCACCAACTCGGTGCTGTGGTTTATGGGCGATGACATCCCCTACGTGCCGAATAAAAAAGGCGGTGGCGTGGTGCTGGGCAGCAACATTGCTCCTATCTTCTTCAACACTATGGAAGATGCAGGCGCCCTGCCGATTGAAGTGGATGTGTCAAACCTGAACATGGGCGATGTTATCGACATCTATCCCTACAAAGGTGAAGTGAAGAACCATGAAACCGGCGAAGTGCTGGCAACTTTCTCACTGAAAACCGAAGTATTGCTGGATGAAGTTCGCGCAGGTGGCCGTATCCCACTGATCATCGGTCGCGGCCTGACCACCAAAGCCCGTGAAGCTTTGGGGCTGCCAGAGAGCAAGGTGTTCCGCATAGCGAAAGACGTGGCGCCAAGTACCCGTGGCTTCTCGCTGGCACAGAAAATGGTTGGCCGTGCCTGCGGTACCGAAGGGGTTCGTCCTGGTGCCTACTGCGAGCCGAAAATGACCTCTGTCGGCTCTCAGGACACCACCGGTCCAATGACCCGTGATGAACTGAAAGACCTGGCGTGTCTGGGCTTCTCTGCGGATCTGGTGATGCAGTCCTTCTGCCACACCGCGGCCTATCCTAAGCCTGTGGACGTTTCCACGCACCACACGCTGCCAGACTTCATTATGAACCGCGGCGGCGTTTCGCTGCGTCCTGGCGACGGCATTATCCACAGCTGGCTGAACCGTATGCTGCTGCCGGATACTGTTGGCACCGGCGGCGACTCCCACACCCGTTTCCCTATCGGCATCTCTTTCCCGGCAGGTTCCGGTCTGGTTGCCTTTGCGGCTGCTACCGGCGTAATGCCGCTGGATATGCCGGAGTCAGTGCTGGTGCGCTTCAAAGGGAAAATGGAGCCAGGGATCACTCTGCGCGATCTGGTTCACGCCATCCCGCTCTACGCTATCAAACAGGGTCTGCTGACCGTTGAGAAGAAAGGCAAGAAAAACATCTTCTCTGGCCGCATCCTGGAGATCGAAGGGCTGCCGGATCTGAAAGTGGAGCAGGCGTTTGAGCTTTCCGATGCCTCTGCCGAGCGTTCTGCTGCCGGTTGTACCATCAAGCTGGGTCAGGCACCGATTATCGAGTACCTCAACTCCAACATCGTGCTGCTGAAGTGGATGATTTCCGAAGGCTACGGCGACCGTCGTACGCTGGAGCGTCGTATCCAGGGCATGGAAAAATGGCTGGCTGCGCCAACGCTGCTGGAAGGCGATGCGGATGCAGAGTACGCGGCAGTGATCGAGATCGATCTGGCGGAAATCAAAGAGCCAATTCTCTGCGCACCAAACGATCCCGATGATGCCCGTTTGCTCTCTGATGTGCAGGGCGAGAAGATCGATGAAGTCTTTATCGGCTCGTGCATGACCAATATCGGCCACTTCCGTGCGGCCGGTAAGCTGCTGGACAGCCATAAAGGCCAGCTGCCGACGCGTCTTTGGGTGGCTCCGCCAACCAAGATGGATGCCGCGCAGCTGACGGAAGAGGGCTACTACAGCGTCTTTGGTAAGAGCGGGGCGCGTATTGAGATCCCGGGCTGTTCATTGTGCATGGGTAACCAGGCGCGCGTGGCAGACGGTGCGACGGTGGTCTCCACCTCAACCCGTAACTTCCCGAACCGTCTCGGTACGGGAGCCAATGTCTACCTGGCCTCAGCCGAGCTGGCTGCCGTCTCTTCACTGTTAGGCAAGCTGCCGACCCCGGACGAGTATCAGCAGTTTATGTTACAGGTTGATAAGACGGCGGTAGATACCTACCGCTATCTGAACTTCGATCAGCTGTCGCAGTATACGGACAAAGCTGACGGCGTGATCTTCCAGACCGCCGTGTAACAGAGAAGGGAGGTCGCTGACCTCCCTTTTTTTCGCCTGTCAGACCAACATTTCTTGCAGAAATGCGAGATCGAACTCTTTCTCCAGTTTCCCGATACGCTGATAAAGCGCTTCCGCTCCCGATAACGGCGCACAGCAGTCGGCGAATTTTTCCTGCCGTTCACGTTCACTAAACGGCTCGGACAACGATCCTTTCGCGCTGAACCGCTGATGGTGCAGTACGCGCCCATCCAGCAGCGTAATGCTGACCAGATGCGGCAGATCCGCAGATTCCGCTTCCTCTTCCGGCTGCCAGCTTTGCATCGTTATCCGCCTCATCAGTGGATGGCCGGCCTGCATGCTTACCTGCTCAGGCGTGAAATCAGCCACGCTCAGCGAGCCAGCCTCCAGCATTCTCACCACACAATAGTTCATGGAAAAGCGCGCCTGCATCTCATCTTCCGGCGCGGGATAGGCCAGATTGCGCAGGTTAGAGAGGCCAACTTTGCAGCTCACCGACTCCACCTCTGCCGCACTGAAGCGGTGTTGTGCCTGCAGGTCAGCAATCGCATCCAGCACCCGATGCGTAGAACCGCAGCAGGGATGCTTTTTCGGCATCACGCCAACGGTTTCAATAATATGTTGATCGGTTGCTGCCCACGCCTGCACTTTTTCTGACGAAAATGGCGAGCCAGCAAAGAGCTGGCAGAAGCCCATTGCGCCTTCCAGGATATCCAGCCTCCCGCTCATGCCAGTAGCCGCCAGCTGGGCCGCTTCCACCGCGTTGCGCGCCGCCATGCCCGCATGAAAAGGTTTGAGCGGTGTGCCAAACTGGCCTTTAACGCCGCTGGCCAGGCTCACGGCAATGCTGAGCGTTCTGGCGATCCCGGCTTCATCCAGCCCTTTCAGCCAGGCAACGCCTGCCGCGGTGCCAATACAGCCGATGGTGGAGGTGCCGTGCCAGCCTGCGGTGTAATGAGAAGGGCTGACCACATCGCCGACAAAGGCCTGAGCCTGAAGGCCAATCAGATAAGCTTTTACCAGAGCCTCGCCGCTGGCCTTTTGTTCCAGCGCCACGGCCAGCAGGGCGGGAACCAGCACCGCCGAGGCGTGGCTCATGCCCGGCCCAAAGTTATCATCATAATCAATGGCATGGGCAGCGGTGGCATTGACCAGCGCCATGACCGCTGGCGAAGAATGAGCATCATATTTCCACGCCTGTTTCACCGCCAGGGTGGAAAAGTCTCTCCTTCCTGCACAGAGACAGGCCAGGGTGTCACTGATAGCTTCGCGTGCCAGTCGGTGAGCGGTGGTGCTGAAGCGAGGCTCACGGGCACACCAGGCGGCAATGGTTTCAATCACGGTCATTTTTCATCCTCAGGATCGTTCAGCAGCAGTTGCCGTAGGCTCATCCGCAAACGGTTTACTTCCGTTCCGCGGATGGTTTCCTCAGGCTTCGCTGGCGGCAAGGAAACGCTGTGTGTAAGCCTCACGGGCGTGGCCGTGGCGGATGGCCTCCGCCGTCAGCTCTTCCAGCAGTTTTCCCTGGTGCATAATTGCTACCCGCTGGCAGAGATGGGTAACTACGGCCAGGTCATGAGTCACCAGCAGATAGGTAAGCTGCCGCTGTTTGCGCATGCTGGAGAGCAGATTAAGGATCTCCGCCTGCACCGAGACGTCCAGCGCCGAGGTAGGCTCATCCAGCAGCAATACGGAAGGCTCCATAATCAGCGCGCGCGCGATAGCCACGCGCTGCCGCTGACCGCCAGAAAGCTGATGCGGATAGCGATAGCGAAATGCATCGCTCAGCCCAACCGAGTGCAGCACCTCGCTGATGCGTTCCTGCTGCCTGTCCATGCCGTGGAGCTTGAGCGGCTCCAGCAGGGCGTTACAGACCATTTTGCGCGGGTGCAGCGAGGCATAGGGGTCCTGAAACACCATCTGCACCTGGCGGTAAAAAGGTTTGTCGCGCAGCGGTTGCTGCTCTTTGTTATCAAAGAGGATCGCGCCCTGATAATCGCTGTTCAACCCGGCCAGCGCGCGCAAGATAGTGGATTTACCGCAGCCGGACTCGCCAATCAATCCGTAAGCTTCTCCGGCAGCCAGGGTAAAGCTGACCCTCTCCACCACGTGACGGCGCTGGCTGCCCTGACCAAAGGCGATGGTGAGATCCACGGTTTCAATACTGCGTTGATGAGAGGGGATCATAGCGCGACTCCATGACGAAAAGCGGGGCCATTCAGCCAGGCGGGATCGCGCGTTGGTACGCTCAGCGTCGCGATGGGGTGATGCAGGCGCGGCTGGCTGGCTAACAGCGCCTGGGTGTAAGGATGCTGCGCTTCATGCAGCCGGTTTGCGGCTATCTCTTCGACAATGCGTCCGGCGTACATCACCAGTACCCTATCGCAAAAGCGTGATACCAGATTAAGGTCGTGAGTGATAAACAGCAGGCCGGTATTTCGCCGCGCCAGTAGCTCGTCCAGAATACTCAACACCTGCTGACGCACGGTGACATCCAGCGCGGAAGTCGGCTCATCGGCAATGATCAGATCGGGTTCGGGGATCAGCATCATCGCAATCATCACGCGCTGACCCATGCCGCCGGAAATTTCATGGGGATAAAGGCGATAAACCTTCTCTACTTCGCGGATGTGAACCGACTCCAGCATCGCCAGCGCCCGCGCTTTCGCCACGCTTTTAGAGGCTTTGCTGTGCAGGCGGTACGCTTCGGTGATCTGGTCTCCAATGCGCATCAGTGGGTTCAGGGAAAATTTGGGGTCCTGCAGGATCATCGAAATGCGGTTTCCACGCACGGTTCTCATCTGGCGTTCACTGGCGTTCAGCAGATCGATATCGCCAAAGCGCATCACATCGGCGCTGATGCGGCCAATTTTCGGCGTCAGCTTCAGCAGCGCCCGGCAGGTTTGCGACTTGCCGGAGCCAGACTCGCCTACAATCGCCAGCTTCTCGCGGCCCACGGTAAAAGAGACGTTGCGCACCGCGTGGTGATCCTGATGCGCCCCTTTGAAAACGATATTCAGGTTCTCAACCTGTAGCAGAGTATCAGTCATGGCGGAGATCCATTACGTCACGCAGGCCATCGCCCAGCAGATTAAAGGCCAGGCTGGTGAACAGAATAGCCAGACCCGGAATGGCGGCTATCCAGCCATTGTTCAGCATAAATTCACGACCAGAGGCGAGCATCGCTCCCCATTCCGGACTGGGCGCCTGCGCGCCCAGTCCAAGGAAACCGAGTCCGGCCGCGGTCAGAATAATGGCGGCCATATTCAGCGTGACGCGCACCACCACCGAAGGCAGGCACATGGGTATGATGTGACGAAGGATGATGTGCAGCGAGCTGGCACCCTGCAAACGTACGGCGGCAATATAGTCCATTTTGCGGATTGAGAGCGTTTCGGCCCGCGCCAGACGGGCAATCGGCGGCCAGGAAGAGAGCGAAATGGCAATAATTGCATTCTCGATCCCCGGCCCTAAGGCGGCCACAAACGCCAGCGCGAGGATCAGGCTGGGGAAGGCGAGGAAAATATCAACCAGGCGCATCAGCACCCTGTCCACCCAGCCGCCCAGGTAGCCGGCGCTGGTGCCGACAATCAGACCAAGCGGCGTGATGATGACAGCGGTCAGACAGGCGATATAGAGCGTAATCCGTGCGCCATAGAGCAGTCGGCTGTAGATATCGCGCCCCAGCTCATCGGTGCCCAGCCAGAAGCTGGCGCTGGGTGGCTGCAGGCGATGCGCCAGATCCTGGGTAAAGATGTCGTGATGACTGAGCCAGGGCGCGAACAGGGCGGCAAAGATAATCACCAGCAGTACCACCAGGCCAAACAGCGCGGAGTGGTTGGCGCAAAAGCGCAGCCACTGGAGCCAGAGCTGCTGTATCCGTGCCTGAAAAGGGGTGCCGGGGACGGGCGCGCTGAGCCAGCTGCGTAAGGTTATACGGGCAGCTACCGGCAGCGATTTGTTCACAGAGTCGGTCATTGATCCTCCTGACGTGTACGTGGATCGAACAGGCGATAAAGCAGGTCGCAAACCAGGTTGAGCGCCACGAAAATCGCCCCGGTCAGCAGCGTGCAGCCGACAACGGCATTCATGTCTCCCGCCAGCAGGGCGTTGGTAAGATAGCGGCCAAATCCCGGCCAGGCGAACACCGTTTCCGTCAGCACGGCACCCTCCAGCAGCCAGGCCCAGGAGAGCGCGACCACGGTGAGCGTAGGAACGGCGATATTGCGTAGCGCATGAACCCAAACGCAGCGCGCCCAGGATAAGCCTTTGACGCGGGCGGTAATGATGTACTCCTGCGACAGCTGTTCGATCATAAAGCTGCGTACCATGCGGCTGATGTAGGCCAGCGAGCTGAGACCCAGAATGGCGGCAGGCAGGATGATATGGCCAAAGACGTTCCTGAATATCGCCATGTTGCCGCTCAGGGCGCTGTCGATCAGCCAGAAGCCGGTCACCGGTTGCAGGTCGAATTCATAGATAAAATCGATGCGGCCTGGCCCACCGGTCCAGCCCAGCGAGGCGTAGAACAGCAGCAGCCCCATCAGCCCCAGCCAGAAGTGCGGCGTGGAGTAGCTGAGCAGGCCAATAAAGCGGATCAGATGGTCAAACCAGGAGTTGCGATACATAGCGGAAAGCACGCCTGCCGGAATGCCAAGACCCACGCCGATAATAGCCGCCACCGTCGCCAGCTCCAGCGTAGCTGGAAAGACGCGGGCGATATCCTGCGCCACTGGCTGGCTGGTGGTCAGCGCGGTGCCAAAATCCAGCTGCGCCAGCTGCCACAAATAGTCGGTAAACTGTTTCCACAGTGGCTGGTCCAGCCCCAGTTGATGAAACATCTGGTTGTATGCTTCCTGACTGGCATTGTCGCCGATAACCGCCACAACGGGATCGATCGGCAACAAACGGCCAATAAAGAAAGTCAGTGCCGCCAGTCCCAGCAGCGTGCAAAAGATGGAGAATGCGCCTTTCAGCAGCCGTTTCAGCCGCCTGAACAACGGCGAAGGTTCTGACACCTCAGTAAAAACTTGCGACATGACCGCCCCCTTTATTTAGCCGCAGCGCCGTACCAGACGCGGAACCCGTTCCACGTCCAGTTCTTCACGGCCGGGCTGATGCCTGCGGAGTTATACATCTGGAACATGATCGCCATCGGGCCTTTCTGCATCTGCTCACGCTGCAAGTCAGCATACTTAGCGATACGTTTGCTCTCATCAGGCTCCAGCAGTGCGGCGTTAACTGCTTTGTTCATCGCTTCGTCGTAGTAAGCGGCTCGCCAGCTCGGATACTGCGTGGCGCGGGCTTCTTTGCGATTATCGGGGTTATAGACCAGGCGGGAAGCGTTACCGTAGGCGTCCGGTACCGAGGTCTGCCAGGCCATCATCGCACTCTGAAACTCCCGCCCGCGCGCACGGCTGAACAGCTGAGCATTCGCCATGCGTTCCAGCGTGAGCTTTACGCCGACCTTCGCCGCGTTTTGCTGAATGCTTTGCGCTATAGGCGCGGAGTGGGGAAGGGTGCCGAAAATCACCGAGGCTGAGAAGCCATCGGGATAGCCCGCTTCGGTCAGCAGTTGTTTGGCTTTAACCAAATCGAGCCTGAACGGCTGCCCCTCTTTGGCATCCAGTGCGCCAAATGCGCCCTGCTGCGCAAAGCTGGCGCGTGGCACGCCCAGATAAGGCATGACGCTTTTTGCCAGACCGTCATAATCGATCAAATAGCGCATCGCCAGCCGGACCCTCTCATTTTTGAAGATGGGATCTTCGTTGTTAAAGGTCCAGAAGAAGAGCTGCGGTTTAAGGACTTTCTCTACCTTCACCTTGCCACCTTCATCCAGTGTTTTCAGGTCATCGGCGGAGAGGTCGCGGGCGATATCCACATCCCCCTGAGTTAACAGCAGGCGCTGCGTGCCAGTTTCTGCGACGTGGCGGATCAGGATGCGCTTCAGCTTCGGCTGCGTGCCCCAGTAGTGAGCGGTAGCCTGTAATACCACCCCTTCGCCCGCATTCCAGCGCATCAGTTGATAAGGGCCAACGCAGGCGGTGTGCGTGGAGAGATATTTATGTCCAAGATCATTACCAACCGCCTGTTTTTCCAGCAGCTTACGGTCCAGCAGCGTAGCAACGTTATTCGCGGCAATGGCCTGGAGGATCAGCGTGGTCGGATAGGCTTTGTCGAACTTCATTACCAGCGTGGAGGCGTCCGGCGCGATAATAGTCTGGTCAACGTTCTCTTTGGTGAAGCCATACTCCTTCAGGGTAGCGGCGTTGCCGTACCCCAGCTTCACCACGCGTTGCAGCGACCAGGCAAAATCACCGGCGCTGGCGGCGGAGCCGTCCGGGAATTTCAGGTTGGGCTGAAGGTGGAAAGTGATCTGCTTACGATCGTCAGAAACGTCCCAGCTTTTCGCCAGATCCGGCACCACTTTCTTCTCATCCTGACTGTCAAAGGCTGCCAGGGTATCGCAGGTATTTAACACAATTTCATTGGTCACCACTTCGCCAATCTGTGCCGGATCCCAGGTACTGATTGCATCAATATTCCAGGCCATCACCAGCGAATCTGGCGGCGTGGCGGCCTCAGAGGCCGCGCTGAAAACAGCCGTAGCCATCAGGGCTGCGGCAAGCGTCGTTATTTTAGGCATTGATAACTCCCGGAGGAAAAGCGAATTACAGGGTTTCGGGGCGCGGCTGAACCGGCGGCTTCACCTCTGCAGGAATAGGGCAGTGATAAGGGGTTTCGCTGGTCTGCTCAAAATGGGCTTTTTTCACCTGCGCCAGCAGAACCTTGTCGGTCAGTACGTCAATGGCCGTAGCGGCCATAATCTTGGCAACGTGGGTCAGGCCTTTATGCGCAGCAGGCATCTTTCCCTGCGCTGTTAACTGCCAGGAGTGGCCCGGCGTGCCCAGCGCCATAGTAGGCACGTGCGCCTGAACGGTAGGGATCACCCAGCTTACGTCGCCAACGTCAGTTGAGCCGATCATGGTTTCGCCGTGGGTATCCAGAGGAATGATAAAGTCGCTGAGCGGTTTTGGATGGGTGGGCTTAACCCCAGCTTTACGGTAATCGCTGGCGATCTCTTCCGCACTGAGCGTGGCCTGGATCTCGGCGGCAAATGCCAAATCTGCTTCGTCAAACTGCACGGTTCCCAGCGCTTCAAAATTACGCTGCATCGCCTCTTCCAGCGGACGGTTGCCCAACAGGTTAGAGACGGCGCTCATAATGCTGATCCCGACCTGAGTATCGGTCATCATCGCGGCGCCCTGTGCCACACGCTTCACGCGTTCGTTCAGGTCGAACATACCCTGTACATCGCGGGAGCGGATGGCGTAGCGTACCGCCGCTTTAGCCTGCACGACGTTCGGCGCAATGCCGCCTGAATCGAGCATTGCATAGTGAATACGCGAATCCTGCGGCACATGCTCACGCAGGAACTGGACGCCCACGTTCATCAGCTCCACGCCGTCCAGCGCGCTGCGTCCCAGATGAGGAGAGGCGGCCGCATGTGAAGAGCGGCCGGTAAAGAAGAAGTCCATGCGGGTGTTAGCCAGCGACAGCGCTTTAGCCACCTCATGATGCCCGCTGGGGTGCCAGGTGATCGCCACGTCAACGCCATCAAAGGCGCCGGCACGCGCCATAAATGATTTCGCCGCGCCGCCTTCCTCCGCCGGGCAGCCATAATAGCGAACGCGCCCCGGCAGGCCGCTTTCTGCCAGCCACTCTTTCAGTGCCGTTGCCGCCAGCATCGCGGCAGAACCCAGCAGATTATGACCACAGCCGTGGCCCTGACCGTTGCCTGGTAATGGAGAGTGATAAGCCACGCCCGATTGCTGGCTCAGCCCCGGCAGCGCATCGTATTCCCCCAGAATGGCAATCACTGGACCGCCTTCTCCCGCTTCGCCCATCACAGCCGTGGGAATATCGGCCACATTTTCCGTGACGCGAAAGCCCTGCTGTTTCAGCATGGCGGTATGTTCCGCCACCGACCGGTATTCGGTATAGCAAATCTCAGGCATACCCCAGACGCGATCGCTCAGGTCGCAGAATTCGGCACGGTGTTCATCCACTAACTTCCAGACTAACTCTTTGTTTTGCATGGCTGTCCCCAGAGAACGTGATTGGGTGAGAAAGGAGCCGGTATGGCCCGGCTGGTTTCAGCATGCAAGAGAGAGGCGGCCAATTACCAATGAGCAATTTGCCTGACCCATTCCGGAACTGCATAGTTTTTGCTCGTCAGGCGGCAGACGGCGCTTGCTCGCACTCCAGCGCGCATTGCCAGAACGTTTCTGCCGATCCCGCCCGAAGCACCGGCTGGCGATAAAGCCGGATATCCAGCGGCATATCCCAGCAGGTCCCGCCTGCCCGCACCAGCGCACCGCTGGCGAGTTCAGCCGTGAGCAGGCTCTCCGGCAGCCAGGCCACGCCGCTGCCAGCCATAGCCATTGCCTTAAGGTTGATCGACATGCCGTTTTCATAAATAGCTTCCAGCGGCAGCGAGTTGATCGGCTCTGAGCGGGCCAGCGCATGGGCGAAGAAGGAGTGATGACCATAGCTGAGGAACGGAATGGGATCGTTATTCACGCCAATGGGATAGAGCGGCTTGCCTGCACCGTCCGGACGACAGACCGCAATGGCCCGCTCCGTGCCGAGTTGCAGCATCGGATAGTGTTTTAACTGCTGGATCAACGCCACCGAGTCGTGGGCATAGGTCAGCAGGAAGTCCGTCTCGTCCGAGTGCAGCAGGGCAATATGCTCTACAAAAGTGGGTTTCTGATCGCAAAGCCGGATATAGCCCAACTGCCTCTGTTGCTTCAACTGCTCTATCCAGTCGGGGAAAAAGGTCAGCGACAGGGTATTGAGCATGGCAAAGCGCAGCACGGAGGTACGCTTTTCATAGCGCTGATGCAGATCGCTGCGCAGATGGCCCAGGGAGAACACCGTTTCGCTGGCGGTGATCAGGAAGGCCTGACCTTCAGGCGTTAAGGTTACCGGGTAAGTCTTACGGCAAAACAGCGGGACGCCCAGCCACTCCTCCAGCTGACGAATACGGCGACTGAGTGCGGACTGGGTAATGTGCCGTTCTTCGGCAGCGCGAGTAAAGGTAGAGCAGCGTGCAACACTCAGGAAATCTTCGAACCATTTCAATTCCATAGGAAAGCCTCGTTCTGGATGAAAAGGGAAGGGGTTTTCAACTGACGCAGTAAACACGCAAAAAACGCGCCACTGTGAGAAACGGCCTGAAATCGCTGTTTTTCGCCGGTCAGACTGCGATAATGCGGGACATCCCCCATTAAAAGCGCACAATGCGCGGAAAATGCACTCTGTCAGTGCAGGAAAAGTCAGGCAGGCAAGAGGACAGCAACATGGAATATGAATTTTTACGCGACCTAACCGGCGGTGTGAAGGTGCGCATGTCGATGGGACATGAAGCCGTCGGCCACTGGTTTAATGAAGAAGTGGAAGGCAACCTGGCTTTGCTGGATGAGGTAGAGGCCGCTGTTAAAGAGGTGAAAGGCAGCGAACGGCAATGGCAGCGCATCGGCCATGAATATACGCTGTGGCTGGATGAGGAAGAGGTCATCGTCCGGGCCAACCTGCTCAGCGTGGAAGGTGACGAGATGGAGGAGGGAATGAACTACTATGACGAAGAGAGCCTCTGCTTTTGCGGCGTGGAGGATTTCCTGGCGGTGATCGCCGCTTACCGGGCGTTTTTGCAGGGGCGTTAAAACAGAGAGCAGATATCCGCTCTCTGATCTGTTATCACGGCTTCAGGCATAAAGCTGGGGCCGAAGGCGTGACGCTTAAAGAATATGCAGCACCTGCCGGAAGAAGTTGCGCACGATTTCGAACGTCGACCAGATACCAATCAGGGAGATAATCCCCAGCAGCCCCTGCTCCCACAGACGGTTTGCCTGGCCCGGCAGCATAAAGGATTTACGGCTGGTCATGAGAAACAGCCCAATGAGTAGCGGTGGCAATACCAGCGAAGTAGCCACGCTGGTGCCCAGGATATTAAGCACCACTAAATCTGGCGCACCGGGCAAGGTAACGATCACCGGCAGAATAATATAGACCGCAATCTGTACCCGCTTGAACCAGGGATTATCATCCGGCGTGGCGTAACGTTCGCTCAGTTTGCCTGCATGGTGCACGCAACTGAAAATCAGAGAGCAGAAGCCCCTCGCCTGAGAAGGGAAGCTGGTAAAGCTGGCAAGGAAGATGCACGTCCAGAGCAGCCAGGGCCCGGCTGGCCCCACCACACTGGACATCATGGCCGACAGATCATTTTCATCCGCGATAGTGTTGCCGGAGCCGTGCATCACCTCCGCCGCCACGCTCCAGAACAGCACGTTGATCACCAGCATCGGCAGCATGCCAAACAGCAGATCCAGCTGCTGAAGCTTACGGTATTTCGGGCCGACCCAACCCTTATCACGCATAAAACCCGGGTAGAGCAGGTTGCTGGTGGAGCCACCGATGGCGCCGATGGTGGAGACGGCGATAAACACCGCAAAAAACGGACCGGCATTTTCCGGCAGGCCGAAGGTCAGCCCTTTCATAAAGCTGCTGAAATCAAAATGGCCGACTTTGTACATCGCAAACAGGAATGAGCCAATCATGATCACCGAAGCGATGCGCGCCAGCGTTTCCAGATGGCGATACTGATTGCGGGTCATCATCATCAGCAGCGTGATGGCAACAATCACCACGCTCCACAAAAAGACGCCCCAGGTTTCTCCGCCCGTCTTATTAAAAAGTTGATAGAGTCCCACCGCGCCCGCACGCAGAAAACTCATCTGCACCACCAGCGCCACGATGGCGATCAGGATACCGAAAAACAGCGGGAATCCCCGCCAGACCCGCTTATAGCCCTGCACGATGTCATTATCACCGAAGCGGTTCATCAGCGTGTATTTGGCGATATAAGAGATCATAAAGCCGCGGGCCAGCAGGGCGATCACCAGCGTCCAGAGCAGGTCATAGCCATAGTTGGCGCCCGCCACGGTGGAGGCGACGAGATCGCCGGTGCCTAAAAAAGTCATGGCCAGCACTAATCCTGGCCCAAAACTGCGCACGTAGCCGCGCACATTGGTGGGCAGGTGGTGATCTGCCGCCGGGATGTTCACTTCCTGTTGCGATGTACTCATGGTGACACCTCACGATGAGGGCGAACGGCATGGCATTGTGCTCTTTTGCCGTTCACGGTAGGGGTTAGGGTAAAAGCGCTACACGGTAGCGACAGGCGTTGCCGGCGATCCCACGGCGCCAGGCAGACGTAAAGGCGGTGCGGTCAGCAGGAAAGCATGCCGATGATTAGCCGCCAGCCATTCAGCCAGCGGGCTCATCAGCCAGAGTTCGCCCAGGTAAACGCCCAGACGAAACAGGCAGAGGTCGTGCAAAGGATGAGAGGGATAGAAATCGTCATTCAGCGGCGTGGCGGGCAGGATTTCTACTGCCGGGTTATCAGCCAGCAGCGCGACGACGCCGCTGTCATATACCCACTGGCGCAACCGGGCATCGCTGCCGTCCAGCCCGGCAAAATGGCCGTTGAGAAAGGCCATATCCGGTTCGCCGTTCATGGCGAGAATGGCTTCATCCATGCCGGTGCGGAAGCAGACCAGATCGCCGGGGCGGATAGTGATGTTGTCCGCCTCAAGGATCTGTTGCAGATGAGCATAACCAAAAGCGAAGCGCTTAATGCCAAAATGGCGCTTGATGTCGATCATCACCGCCCGGCCCTGAATCCCGTGCTGCGCCATGTTCTCTATTCCCAGCGCTTTCGCTCCCAGATGCGAGCCGCCTTTACAACAGCTGCTGCGGTAGTCCGTCTCACCCACGATATCCACTCCGGCTTTATAGCCGTTGTAAAACACCATCTCTGGCTTGCCGTTATCGTTGACGTCAAACCATTGACCCATATGCGCCAGGCTGTCCCACTGTGTGGAATATTGCAGCGCCAGGGTCACGGTATCGTCGCAAATTACATCACTGAGACGCGCGTCATCACGCGAAAGGGGATAGGTCATATTGGCATGCTCACCACGGCGAGTGGCGGCCAGCTGCGGCGGTGGGCGACGAGGATTCATGCCGGTTCCGCCGGGTAAATCCAGCGGCAAACTCAGGCAGAACGTTTGCCCTTCATGAACTTCAGCAACGCCTTCAAGTACCTTTTCGGCAGTCAGTAAATTCAGCCTCCCCAACTGATCGTCGGGTCCAAAATCGCCCCAGGTTGACAGCGGCGGACGTTTTTTCCAGCGGGTTGTCATATTCCACTCCTTACGGATGAGTCGGCGGGACCTGTAGTGTCCAGCGCCATCGGTTTTACTCGGGGGAGCCAGAAGCCATAAATCAGTGCACCTGCAATTCCAACCACGCCGGCGATCTCAAGCGGGAGGGTAAAGGAGTGGGTGTACTGCATGATGATGCCAATCATGATCGGCGAGATGATACCGGCAAGATTCGCCGCCATATTCTGAATACCACCAATAGTCGCCACGTTAGCGCGGTTGGGAGCCACATCCGAGGGTAATGCCCACAGCGCTGCGGAGGCAAAGGTAGCGGCAAAGTTAGCGAAACAGAGCGCGGTGAGCGCCAGGCCTACCGTGGGTGAAAAGGCCGCCAGCCCGATAGTGGCACTGCCCAGCATGCCGCCCACCAGCGGAATTTTACGTGCCGTACTCAACGAGTAGTCGCGACGAACCAGGCTGTCTGACAGCAGGCCGCCGCACCAGCCGCCCACGATAGCAGCAAGTCCGGGCAGCATGCCCAGCAGGCCGAATTTCATCAGCGAGAGATGAAACGTTTCCACCAGATAGGTCGGGAACCAGGTGAAAAAGAAGTACGAAACGAAGTTAATGCAGAAAAAGCCCGCCATCATCGCCTGCACGGTGCGTTGTGCAAGCAGCTGGCGAATGCTCATCGGGGCACCAGTTTCCGGGTCCTGATTAGCTTCGATAAAATTCACTTCCTCTGCGGTTGCCGACGGATGTTCGCGGGGATCCCGATACCACAGATACCATCCCAGCGCCCAGAGTATCGCCACGCCGCCGGAGAGCACAAAAGTCATGCGCCAACCGACCATAGCAATCAGGAAGGAGATAATTGGGATAGCGAGGGTGCCGCCAATTTTGCTGCCGTTATTAAACGTAGCCGCCGCAAAACTCCGCTCCTGACGGGGGAACCAGCGGGTCACTGTGGAGGAGCTGGCGGGATAGCTTGGCGCTTCCACTGCGCCCAGCACCACACGGAACCCCACTAAGGCCGCTATACTGCTGGCCAGCCCGCAGGCTGCCGTCGCCAGCCCCCATCCCAGACTACTCAGCCCAAAGGTAATCCGCGGGCCCAGGCGGTCAACCAACCAGCCTCCGGGTAGCTGAAACAGGACGTAACTCCAGAAAAAAGCGGACAGCAGCAAGCCACTGTCTGTGGGTGAAAAGTGCAAATCCTGGCTCATAAACGGGATGGCAACGCTCATTGCTGCCCGATCGATATAGTTAATAGCGATGCCCACGGAGAGCACCGTCAGGATGACGAAACGAAACTTCCCTGTACTTTTACTTGCCGAAACAGGCGATCCATTGGAATTCAGCGACATCATCGCCTCCAATTCATTTTTATAGTGGGATACAGAAAAAACCGCAGGCAGAACGCCTGCGGCGTCAGGTCAGGTGGCGATCAGGCCCCGCTGGTCACCGCCTGGTGTTTGTGCATCTGCTCAAGGTCCACGATGGGTTCGACTTTGCCCATCAGGAACAGATAGTTAAGGATGCCGATCACCACCAGTGCGGCGGAGAACACCAGCGCCCAGGTGAAGGAGCCAGTAGCGGCAACGATAGCCCCGGTGACGACAGGACCAATAGCGCCGCCCATATTGGAAACGGTATTTTGCAGACCGGCGACAATAGAAACGCTGTTCTGCGGTGCCACGTCGCCCGGCAGCGCCCAGACCTGGGAAGCGGCCACGGTAGTGCCTGACTTGGCAATACAGAGCAGCAGCACGGTCATAAAGACAGAGTCGGTGAAAGGTGCGAAGCCGATGCACAGCGCCATCAGCAGGCCAATGGTCAGGAACAGCTTACGAGTAGCTGTCAGCGACAGGATCTTTTTATGCACGATACGGTCCGATGCCCAGCCAGCAATCACCTCAATCACCATGCCACACAATAATGGCAGCGCGGCGATCATTCCCATCTTAATGAAGTCCATGCCTTTTTCTTTCACCAGATAGGTTGGTAACCAGGTAATAAAGAAGTAGGAGGTGTAGTTGATGGTAAAAAAGCCGATACACATTGCCCAGATATTGCGGTAGCGCAGCAGCTTATACCACTTCATTGGCCGGACGTCCTTGTCGCCATGCTTGCGCAACTGACCGTCGCGGATCAGCCGGACTTCCTGCTCGCTGATGCTCTTATGCTCTTCCGGGTTTTCAGAGTAGATAAAGTACCAGGCGATAACCCAGAACAGGCCGACCGCCCCAATAATCAGGAAGGTCAGACGCCAGTCAAACATGTAGATCATCCAGACGATCAGCGGCATAGCCACGGCACCGCCAAACTTAGAGGCGCTGTCGAACAGGCCGGAGACGGTTGCCCGCTCTTTGTCCGGGAACCAGCGCGCGGTAATCCCGGCATTGCTCGGATAGGCCGCCGCTTCGCCGACGCCCAGCGCCAGACGCAGCGCCAGCAGCGATTTAAAGCCGGTGGCCAGGCCCATCATTGAGGTAGCGATCGACCACCAGGCCACGGCCAGGCCGAGGCCTTTCTTCTGGCCGAAGCGGTCAGCAAACCAGCCTGCCGGAATTTGCAGCAGCGAGTAGGACCAGAAAAACGCCGCCATGATAAAGCCCATCATCTCCGGATCCAGACTGAGTTCATCAATCAGATGAGGCGCAGCGGCGGAGAGCACGGTACGGTCGATATAGTTAATGGCGATCGCCAGCCACATCAGGCCTGCGATCCACCAGCGAACACGGGTGTTACCTGCTTGAGTCTTCATAGTTATAGCCCGGTACAGAGGTTATTATTGGCTGAATCGTGGTTCAGCTTTCTTGCCGGGAGCGGGAACGACGCTCCGGGATCGTTAAAGCGCATTCATCACGTTCGGCGGACGCTGCTGCTGCTTAATGCATTGAATAATCTGCTGCACGCAGCGCTCGCCAATGGCGCTGATCGCCCCGTCGGTATAGCCCGCGATATGGGAGGTAGGGATAAAGTTTGGCAGCGAGAACAGCGGATGTTCTGTCAGAGGTTCATGGTCGAACACATCGGCTGCGGCACCGGCAATAACATTGTCGAGCAGCGCCTGACAGAGATCGGTTTCGCTGACTACGCCGCCGCGCGAAACGTTAATCAGAAATGCCGTTTTCTTCATGCGCCGGAGCCGGGCGGCATTAAACAGGTTGCGGGTTTCATCGGTCAGCGGCGTATGCAGCGTGATGAAGTCGCTCTGTCCGGTCAGCTCATCCAGGGTGACGAACTCGATATTGTGTTCAGCGGCAAACTTTTCATCCGGGTAAAAATCAAAGGCGATAACCCGCATAGCGAAGCCGCTGGCGCGCAGTGCAACCTGTTTGCCAATGTTACCGAGGCCGATGATCCCCAACGTTTTGCCATAAACATCGGTGGCAAAGATACGCGGCCAGTTGCCTGCGCGGGTCTCTGTCGCTGCCGTGGTAACCTGGCGGGCGGCATTGAGGATCAGGGCAAAGGCAAAGTCAGCTACCGCATGTTTATTGGCATCCGGCACGTTGGTAACAAAAATCTCTCTGGCCTGGGTAGCGTTCAGGTCGATATTGTCGACGCCCACGCCATGCTTGCAGACGATCTTTAACTGCGGCGCCAGCGCCAGCAGCGCCTCGTTAATCTCGGTAAACGCCACTATCATCGCCACGGTCTCTGGCAGATGCGGCGCCAGTGCGCTGAGCGGGGCATCGGCAGGCAAGGCGATCAGTTCAAATCCCTGCGCCTGCAGATCCCTGATCGGCTGGTCGTCATATTTAGCGAATGAGGGTGAAGTACAAATCACTTTCATCATGGTTTCCCTGGTGTCGGGCAGCCAGCACTCGCGCGCTGGCGCAAAATTATTGGGTATACTGATTAACGATCTGGCGAATGCGCTGCTCTTCTTCAGCGCTGAAGCGCACGGCATAGCGGCTTTCGCCCACATCATGGCCCATTAATGCCACGGCTTTTTTCACCGCAGCAGGGGAGAAGGCGACGCTGTAGAGATCGGTACGCAGGCCGGTTACGTTCTCCTGCGCTTTACGTGACCCCTCAATATCCCCGGCGCTGAAGTGCGCCCAGATAGCATTGATCTCTTTCGGGGCGACGTTAGCCAGCCCGGAGATGCAGGCTGAACAACCCTCGACAAAGCCCTGATGAATCAGCGAATCGGGGCCGTTAAGCACATCAAAATTCTCCATGCCTTCTGCCGCCTTCAGAAAGCCGCTCAGGCTTTCATAGCTGCCCGCGCTGTCTTTGATGCCGATGATGTTCGGGTGCGCGGCCAGTTTGCGAACTGTTTCTGGCTGCAACGTATTGCCGGTACGAGCCGGAATGTTGTAGAGGAAGAGCGGCACCTCCAGTGCATCTGCCACCGCTTCGTAATGGGCGATCAGCTCTTGTTGTTTAAGCGGGACAAAATAAGGCGTAATGACCGAAACGGCATCGACGCCCAGCGCCGCAACCTGTCTGCCAAGGCGAATTGTTTCCCGGGTGGAAATCTCGCCAACGTGCGCCACAACAGAAGCCTTTCCCGCTACCTCTGCCACGCAGGTTCTGGTTACGGCCAGCTTTTCCTGCTCATTCAGCACGAAAAACTCGCCGTTGGTGCCGCCGCAGAAAATGCCGTTGCCTGCCGCCAGCTGACGCTGAATTTGCTGGCGCATTGCCGGTTCGTTGTAGTCGCCTTCTGCGGTGAACGGAGTGACGATAGCGGTCAGCACGCCAGTAATTTTTTTACTCATGGTGTCCTCGTAATCAGTTAGTGGGTCAGGGTCGGGAACAGCGTCAGGTAGACGTTGCGGACGTCGCTGGCAGTGACCGGAGCCGGAACATTTTTCATCAGGCGCTGCACCTCCAGGGCTGCTTCCACCAGGTAGGGCAGATGATCGGCGTTGATCCCCAGTTCATCCAGGCTGGCAGGAAGCTGCAGGCGTTTCACCAGCGCAGAGAAATAGTCCACCAGCGCTACGGATTTCTCCTCTTCACTCAGCGAAAGATTTGCCCCTGGGATCAGATCGTATGCCTGAGCGAATTTGGCTACGGCGGCCGGACGGACAAACTGCATGCAGGGAGCCAGCAGGATGGCGTTTGCCACGCCGTGCGGAATATGGTATTTGCCGCCCAGCGGATAGGACATGGCATGCACCAGGTGTGTTCCGGCATGGGCAATCGCTGCGCCGCCATAATAAGAGGCCCAGAGCATATCCAGACGTGCCGCCAGGTTGTGAGGTTCGGCCACTGCCGTCTCAAGGCTGGTAAACAGCTTTTTCAGGCCAATCAGCGCATAGTTGTCGCTGACCGGATTAGAGACCGTTGCGGTAAAGCATTCGATTAAATGGCACAGCGCATCAATGCCGGTGGATGAAGCGATGTGGGCAGGCATACTGGTGGTCAGCTCAGGTGCCAGCACCACGTAATCAGGCAGCATAACCGGAGAGATAATACCGACCTTGGTCTCTTTTTCCGGAATGGCGAGGATCGCGTTTGGCGTGGCTTCTGAACCGGTACCTGCCGTAGTCGGGATCAGTAAAGAAGCGGTGCGGCTCTGCGGTTTTTCACCCGCCAGCAGCGCTTCCAGCGTTGGAGGCTGCTCCACGCACAGCACGGACAATAGCTTAGCCACGTCCAGGACGCTGCCGCCGCCGACGCCGATCACCATATCAACGCCCCGGGTGTTAAGGGTGGAGAGAAGAGCGGCGACATCGTGCTGACTCGGTTCTGGCGGTACGGAGTCGATCAGTTTTACCGTTGCCACTTTGGCACAGATCTGTTTGATCAACGCCTGTACAACCGGGATCCCGGCAATGTTTTTGTCCGTCACTAACAGGACGTGTTGTTTGTGCTCAAGCAGATAGCCAATATCATTGAGCGTCTGATAGCCACTGATTACCGTGCTGTTGATATTCATTCCTCTTACCTTATCTCTGCCCACGCCACGGAAGTGCTGGGTGATTGTAATTCGTCATTTACTCGCCTTAGTCTCACGAGCAGTGCCTAATTTTATAGGACAAATTGATTTTGATTAATTTGATCTTGCTCACATATAATCAATCATGATTGAATATAATCATTACCAGAGAAGGCGACTCACGCCCAGCCACGATTCAGGAGAGGAAATGTTGCAGCAGCAGTGGAGCACGCCAGTGCTGGTAGTCGCTGATGACTTTACCGGTGCCAACGATGCCGGCAGCGGGTTTGCCAGAGCGGGCGCAAGAGTTAACGTCCTGTTTGACGTTGCTACGCAGGCTGAGCAACAGCAGGCGGACGTCTGGGCGATCAGCACCGACAGTCGGGCTGTCAGCGCGGAGAAGGCCGCTGAACGAACCTGTTCCGCAGTCGATCGCTGGCATGATATCGCCCGGCTGGGTTGGATATTCAAAAAAATAGACTCCACGCTTCGCGGTAATCCGGGCGCGGAAATTGAAGCAGCGCTGCTTGCCAGCGGCGCGCCTGCCGCACTGGTGGTGCCTGCGGTACCGAAGCTGGGGCGCACCACGGTAGCAGGGCAGTGCTTAATTAACGGCGTGCTGCTGACCGAAACGGAATACGCCAGCGATCCTAAAACCCCGGTCCTCCATGCCAACATCAGCAAGCGGCTGGCGGAGCAGAGCGGGCTCGTCAGCGGGCTGATTTCACTGCATCAGGTTCGCCAGCCGGATCTCTGCCACGCGCTGACCAGCGCCATAGCGCGTGGCGAACGGTTTATCGTGATCGACGCCGAAAGCGAAGAGGATTTGCAGCGCATCATGGCGGCGGCGGCAGCACTTCCTCAGCGCCCATTACTGGCGGGGGCTGCGGGGCTGAGCGATGCTCTGAGTCTTTTTCTGTCAGGTGGAAGTCATGCGCGCTCCACCGTTGCACCCACGATTAGGCGCGCGCCCGTTCTGGCTGTTATCGGGTCGATGAGTGAGATCTCCCAGCGGCAGATAGCCAGGCTTGGTTCATATCATCCCTTTACCGTGGTGGATGTTGATATCCGGCAACTTTTTACCGGCTGGCCGGATGCCGGACGCTGGCGTCAGAGCGCGTTGAGCGCCCTGCAACGGGGGCAGCACTGCGTGATCCGTACCTGTCAGCAGCCCGGCCAGCGGCAGGACATTACCGCACTCTGTGAGCGTTATAACCTGAGCCGCCGGCAGTTGGGCGAACGGATTTGCGCTTTTCTGGCTGATTCGACGCGCGAGCTGTTGCAGGCGTTTTCCCCCTCGGCCCTCTATCTCTCAGGCGGTGACGTAGCTATCGCCGTCGCTAAAGGTTTGGGCGCAGAGGGCTTTCAGATTAAAGGGCAGGTGGCTGGCTGCGTGCCGTATGGCCATCTGCTGAAGGTAAGAGAGGATCTGCTGGTGCTTACTAAGGCTGGCGGCTTTGGTGATGACACCACTCTGGTGGACGTTTTTCGTTTTATTGAGGAGAAGGCGAGTGAGTAAAATTATTGCGGTTACCCTGGGCGACCCGGCAGGTATTGGCCCGGAGATCATCATCAAATCACTGGCTGAAGGCGAGCTTTCCGGGGCGCCAGCTGTGGTGGTAGGTTGCGCCAGTACGCTGCGTCGCATCATGGCGATGGGCATTACCCCTCAGGCGGAGCTACGCGTGCTGGATAAGGTCAGCGAGGCGCATTTTGCGCCAGGCATTATCAACATTATCGACGAGCCGCTGGCCGATCCTGAGGCGCTGAAGCCAGGCGTTGTGCAGAAGGAGGCGGGTGATTTAGCCTACCGCTGCGTAAAACGCGCAACGGAGCTGGCCATGGCGGGGGAAGTTCAGGCGATCGCTACCGCGCCGCTGAATAAAGAGGCGCTGCACTCTGCCGGGCATATCTATCCGGGACACACAGAGTTGCTGGCGAAACTGACCAACAGCAAAGACTATGCGATGGTGCTCTACACCGACCGTCTCAAGGTCATTCACGTTACCACCCATATTGCGCTGCGTAAGTTCCTGGACACGCTGGGCCGTGAGCGCATTGAAACGGTCATCGGCATGGCAGATACCTTCCTGAGGCGCGTCGGATTTGAAAATCCCCGTATTGCCGTCGCCGGGGTCAACCCGCATGCTGGCGAAAATGGCTTGTTTGGCGATGAGGAGATCAAAATTGTTGCCCCTTCGGTTGAAGCGATGAAAGCCAAAGGACTGAACGTGGCTGGACCCTGCCCGCCGGACACGGTTTTCCTGCAGTGTTACGAAGGACAGTATGACATTGTGGTAGCGATGTACCACGATCAGGGGCATATCCCGCTGAAGCTTCTGGGCTTCTATGACGGGGTAAATATCACCGCCGGACTGCCGTTTATCAGGACATCGGCAGACCATGGAACGGCCTTTGATATTGCCTGGACAGGAAAAGCGAAGTCTGAGAGCATGGCGATTTCCATCCAGCTAGCCATGCAGCTCGCATAAGGACCTATG
This sequence comes from Erwinia sp. MMLR14_017, assembly GCF_033657285.1. Lineage (NCBI taxonomy): Bacteria > Pseudomonadati > Pseudomonadota > Gammaproteobacteria > Enterobacterales > Erwiniaceae > Erwinia > Erwinia sp. MMLR14_017. The sequence goes on from NZ_JAWVWP010000001.1 coordinate 571,948, forward strand.
AAGGGACAAAGTCGCCTCGATCAGATTATGGACTATCTGAAAAGCCATAATCTGGTAACCGTCGATCAGCTGGTGGCAGCCATTTCTGCCTCACCAGCCACCATCCGGCGGGATTTAATCAAGCTTGATCGGGAAGGCGTTATCAGCCGCTCGCATGGCGGTGTCACGCTGAACCGTTTTATTCCTGCGCAGCCCACCACGCTTGAGAAAATGCAGCGCAATCTGGCTGAAAAGCAGGCCATTGCGCTGGCTGCCGCCAGTCTGGTGAAGTCCGGCGACTCTGTGGTTCTGGATGCAGGAACGACCATGCTGGAGCTGGCCCGCCAGCTGACCCATTTACAACTGCGGGTCATCACTTCTGATTTGCATATTGCGCTGTTCCTGTCGGAATTTAAGCAAATTGAGGTGACGATTATTGGCGGACGCATTGATGATTCCAGCCAGTCCTGCGTGGGCGATCATGGCCGCCGGCTGCTGAAAAATATCTATCCGGACGTGGCCTTTGTCAGCTGTAACTCCTGGAGCCTGGAGAAGGGCATAACCACGCCAACGGAGGAGAAGGCGGTGCTGAAAGAGGATCTGCTGGGGAATGCCCGCCGTCGCGTGCTGCTGGCAGACAGCAGCAAATATGGCTCCTGGTCACTCTTTTGCGTTACGCCGCTGCAAAATCTCACCGATATCATTACCGATTCGCATCTTAGCGAAGAGGGGCTTACGGCGCTACGTGGGCAGGCCTTCAGCCTGACGCTAACCCACTCCTGAAGCAAAAAAAACGGGCGGCCTCAGGCCACCCGCTTCTCAGAATTATCACCCTTACTGCGTTTTTAATCCTACAGCCGGAATGTTACGACCGTAATAAATCTCGCGCATCTCTTTCCACAGCAAATCGGTAATACGCTTGTGCTCCTGCGGGCTAAGCTCTTCCGGTCGGGTATTGAACAGGTAGTGTTTCAAATCGAACTCTTTCAGCAACATCTTGGTATGGAAGATATTTTCCTGATAGACGTTGACGTCCAGCATGTCATACATCGCTTTCATATCTTCAGACATGAAGTTCTGGATGGAATTGATCTGGTGATCGATGTAGTGCTTCACGCCGTTAACGTCACGCGTAAAACCACGCACGCGATAGTCGATGGTGACAATGTCAGATTCAAGCTGGTGTATTAAATAGTTCAACGCCTTGAGGGGAGAGATAACGCCACAGGTCGAGACTTCGATATCGGCGCGGAAGGTGCAGAGTCCGCCTTCCGGGTGGCTTTCCGGATAGGTATGCACGCAGATATGGCTCTTATCCAGATGCGCAACCACCGAGTTTGGCAGCGGGCCAGGATGTTCCGAGTTATCGATATCTTTCGGATCAACAGGCTCTTCGCTGACCAGGATGGTGACGCTGGCACCCTGCGGCTCGTAGTCCTGGCGTGCGATATTCAGGACGTTTGCCCCGATAATCGAACAGGTCTCGCTCAGGATCTCCGTCAGGCGGTTAGCATTATATTGCTCATCAATATAGGCAATGTATCCGTCACGCTCTGCGTCTGTGTTGGCGTAGCAGATATCGTAGATACAAAAACTCAGGCTTTTTGTCAGGTTGTTGAAGCCATGTAGTTTAAGCTTTTGCAATTTCGTTCACCCCCTTAAACGCCCGGCTGGTCAGCCAGCGCATTCAACAAATATTGCGGCAGGGCAAAGCTGCCGGTGTGGATCGCCGGATTATAATAGCGACAGGTCAGATTTGCCGCGTCGAAACGCGACTGCAGCGTAGCCGTATCAAGCTGGCGCAGCGCCGGGTTGTTGCTGGCCCAGGCGAAGGTCATGATGCCGCCATAATAGGTCGGGATCGCGGCCTGATAAAAGCTGACGTCGCTGAAATAGCGGCTCAGCTTACGGTGGCTGTTAACGGCTTCATCCTGCTGCAGGAAACTGACGCCATTCTGCGCCACGAAGATGCCATTTTCATTAAGGCAGCGGCGGCAGCCCTGATAAAATTCAGAGGTAAACAGGCTCTCGCCCGGACCAATCGGGTCAGTACAGTCAGAGATAATCACATCAAACTTTTCACGGCAACTGCTGACAAAGTTGACGCCATCCTCAATCACCAGCCTGAAGCGGGGATCGTCATAAGCGCCTGCACTATGGTTCGGCAGATACTGCTGGCAGAAGGTCACCACGCCCGCGTCGATTTCCACCATGGTGATCTGCTCTATCCCCTTATGGCGGCTCACTTCACGCAGCATGGCACCATCGCCGCCGCCAATGATCAGCACGCGCCTGGCGTTACCGTGCGCAAACAGCGGCACGTGCGTCATCATTTCGTGATAGATAAACTCATCGCGCTCGGTGGTCTGGACCACGCCGTCCAGCGCCATAACGCGGCCTAAAGCGGCATTTTCAAAGATAATCAGATCCTGGTGGCCGGTTTGCTCACGGTACAGAACCTTATCAACAGAAAAATATTGTCCAAATCCGGTATGAAGGGTTTCATACCACATCTCTTTATCGGCCAAGGTGGAATTCTCCTTATCACTGCCACAAAAAATGGGCGCAATATAGTAGCTAACTCTGACCGTGGTTGCACGGTCAAATTATCAACAGTTGGGGATGAAAAGGGGGGATTACTTCACGTAGGCGAGCAGGCTGAGTGAATCACGTGCCAGAGATTTACATTTAGTGTCGTTAGGCACGGCAATACCGCTGAGATCACGATAACTCTCTTCACCCAGCGCTTTCATATTAAAGCTGCTGTAGTTCGCTAAATCCCAACGATTCTGCTGAGCAAAAAAGACCAGCGCCCGGCGGATCTGGCCATCCGGCAGCTCCTGATAACCACAGTCATTTTTCAGGTAGACAAAGACCGCCGTCAAATCCGCCAAATCTTCAGCTTCTGACTCACTAAGTGCGAAACTTGTCGACGAGAAGCCAAAGAGACTCAGTAACAACAGAGCCTTGATGCTCTTCTTCATAATTGATCTCAATCGATTGTAATAAGAGTGACGTTAGCACAGTTATTCGCAGGGTTCAGACAATTTTGCGGCAGAAAACGCCGGATAAGGTCATTTTATCTGCTGCCGGACGGCAATGCTTGACCTTCCCGGTAGGGAAGGGTTTATGCTTCCCGATAAGAATTTCCTGCTAAGTCTGGATTAGAATTATGCAACGCCGTGATTTTATTAAGCTAACCGCCGCAATGGGTGCGGCCAGCGCGCTACCTTTATGGAGCCGCACCGCCCTCGCTGACGATCGCCGTCCGGAACTGCCCATTCCCCAGCTTTTAACGCCCGATCCACGCGGCGTGATGAATATTACTGCCCGTACCGGCAGTAAAGCGTGGCGTGGCAAAACCGTTCCAACCTGGGGCTACAACGGCGATCTGCTCGGCCCGGCTATAGCGCTGGAAAGCGGTAAACCGGTGACGCTTAACGTGCGAAATAGTCTGCCGGAAGCCACCACTGTTCACTGGCATGGCTTAGCTATTCCCGGCGACGTGGACGGCGGGCCACAGGCAGTCATTGCGCCGGGCCAAAGCCGCACGGTGACTTTCACTCCTAATCAACCCTCAGCTACCTGCTGGTTCCATCCCCATCTGCATGGCAGAACGGGGTATCAGGTTGCCCAGGGGCTGGCCGGGCTGATCATTGTTAAAGATATCGCGGGTGAAAAGCTGCTGCTGCCCAAAATCTGGGGCGTGGATGACATTCCGGTCATCTTGCAGGACAAGCGGCTAAGCAACGACGGCAGTAAAATAGAGTACGAGCTGGACGTTATGAGCGCGGCGGTAGGCTGGTTTGGCGATACCATGCTTACCAATGGCGAGATCTTTCCTCAGCACGCGGTGCCACGGGGCTGGCTACGCCTCCGTTTGCTGAACGGCTGCAATGCACGCTCGCTGAATCTGACTACCAGCGATCGTCGTCCAATGTATGTGATTGCCAGCGACGGCGGACTGCTGGCTGAGCCGGTGCGGATGAGCGAGCTGGCGATGATGCCCGGTGAGCGCTTTGAAATCCTTGTTGATACTCACGACGGCAAAGCCTTCGATCTACAAACGCTGCCCGTGCGTCAGATGGGCATGTCGCTGGCGCCTTTCAATCAGCCGCTGCCGGTGCTGCATATCCTTCCGCTGCAAATTTTAGCCAGCGGTACGCTGCCTGATAAGCTGGTCGATCTGCCAGCCTTACCGGCTACTCAGGGAGTTAAAGAGCGCTGGCTTCAGCTGACCATGGACCCTGAACTCGATCGCCGCGGCATGCTGGCGCTGATGGAAAAATATGGCCATGCGGCCATGGCGGGTATGAGTGGCGATGCGCATGATGATGAGGCTGCTGGCGGAGAGAGCGAGATGGCTGGCATGGACCACGGTACGATGGCGGAACAGAGTGCTTCGGCTGGCATGGACCACAGCCAGATGCAGCAGAATTCTGCGGCTGGTAGAGATCATTCGTCCGGAGAGGCCAAATCCCAGACGGCTGCTTATGATTTCCACAACGGTAACAAGATTAATGGGGCGGCCTTCAATATGTCGCAGCCTTCATTTGACGTAAAACGTGGCGTTGTCGAAAAGTGGACAATTTCTGGTGAAGGGGATGAGATGCTGCATCCGTTCCATATTCACGGCATGCAGTTCCGTATTCTCTCGGAAAACGGCAAGCCACCGGCACCGCACCGCAGCGGCTGGAAGGATATCGTGCGGGTGGAAGGCTGGCGCAGCGAGGTGCTGGTTCGTTTCGACCACACCGCCAGTAAAGAGCACGCCTATATGGCGCATTGTCATCTGCTGGAGCATGAGGATACCGGTATGATGAGCGGGTTTACCGTGAGTGATGAAGGGGCTGACTGAAAACTTCACGCCTGATGAAAACAGGATTGGCGGTTTGGCATGCCGGCTCTCCAGACTGAACTGCTTATATTCGCGGAATTCATTGAACGGCATACAGATCAATGCCGTTCGTCCGTTTTTTGTAACGGCACCCCTTTCCTGCTGCGCTCTGGTCACCATATCGGCAGGCTGCATTTTTTCCTGACTTGCAGTAAAGCTAAGCATCAAAGCTCTTTAAGAGCACCGGGGGATCGTGCGGTTCACCGAATGATAATTCCCCGAGGAAACATGAGTCCGTGCTTTCTCACCAACTCAGGGTTACCCCTGGCGTCATGAAACGGCAGCTGCTGTTAGCCAAACGCCTAATGAAAAATCCTAAAAACCTTCATGGACTGCGATATCGTCTGTAATGGCAGCATTAAACCGCTGCTGGCGATTGATATGGCCGACTATACAATTGCTGCCGTGCAGGATAAGGGGATGAATAAAGAGTATCTGACGTATCTGGGTCTGGATCGCGAGAAAAAGTATTTTAATTCCGGTGTGATGATCATCAATACCAAAGCCTGGATGGCGCGCGGGGTAACGGAGCAATTTTTTATTAAAATAAAAGATAAAAAATATACCTTCCCGGATCAGGATTGCCTGAATATTATTCTGGATGATGAGGTCTGTTTTTTGGAACAGGAGTATAACTTTATTCCCAAGAACAAAAGCACCCAGAAAGAACCGATCTTCATTCATTACGCCGGGCAAACCAAGCCCTGGAGTATCTCGATTGAAGAGACGGGATATAACAAAAATTATATCGATATGTACCGCAGGTCGCCGTGGAAAGATGTTCCCCTGGAACCGCCCAAAAAAGCTTTCGAGTCTTATCACTACGCAAAAAAATTGCTGCGTAAGAAACAACTGCTGCTGGCTTCCTGGTGGCTGACCGTTTCAACGTACCAGTTTATTTCGAAAAAGCTGCGTAGCAAAACGGTGTAAAGGCTGCCCGCGCAGCCTTTACACACTGATAAATCAGCGCGGTCAGAGTTGATCCAGCGCCAGTCGTAGATCCTCAATCAAATCTTCTTTATTCTCGATCCCAATAGAGACCCTGACAGTTGATTCGCTGATGCCTATTCTTGCCCGTACTTCGGCAGGCACGCCGGAATGGGTGGTGCTGGCCGGATGGCTGGCGAGCGATTCTGTACCGCCCAGGCTTACCGCAAGCTTGAACAGCTGCAAGGTATTCAGTAGCCTGAAAGCGGCCTGCTTACCGCCTGCCAGGTCAAAGGAGAAGGTTGAACCTGCTCCGCTGCACTGCTTGCTGAAGACCCGTTCAGCTGGTGAACCTGGCTCCAGGAAGGAGAGGGCGTGCAGCTTTGCTATTTTTGTATGTCCCCGCAGGAATTCCGCTACAGCGACAGCATTGTCGTTTGCCCGTTCCATTCGCAGCGCCAGCGTTTCCAGCGAGCGGCCAATCATCCAGCTGGAGTGCGGATCAAGCTGCGTGCCTGTTGCGCTGCGCAACGCTTTGATCTGTTTCACCAGGGTTTTACTGCCCATCACCGCCCCGGCAATTAAATCGGAATGGCCGCCAACATATTTGGTCAGCGAATAGAGCGACAGATCGGCACCGTGCTCAATCGGACGCTGAAAAACTGGCCCCAGCAGCGTATTGTCACAGGCAATAATCGGGCGATGCTGCTGTTTACGTTCTATGGCATCCGCTACCCGCGCGATTAACGCAATATCCACCAGGCTGTTGGTAGGATTGGCCGGAGACTCGATCAGGATCACCGAGACACGGCCCTGCTGCATGGCCTGCTCTGCGGCTGCCTGCACGATCTCTTCATCCAGACCGTTAGCAAAACCCACCGCCGACACGTTCAGCTTGCGGAAGGTTTTACTGAGCAGCGTTTCGGTTCCGCCGTACAGAGGCTGCGAATGCAAAATCGCGTCACCGGGTTCGATAAAGGTCAGCAGGGTGGTGGAGATGGCGGACATGCCAGAGGAGAAGAGGGCGGCGCTCCCGGTCCGTTCATAAATAGCCAGCCGGTCTTCCACGATTTCGCTGTTGGGATGATTAAAACGGGAATAGACCAGACCGTTTGCTTCGCCTGTGGGCGGCTCTTTCCGGCCAGAGACATAATCAAAGAAAGCTTCTCCCTCTTCGGCTGAAGTGAACACGAAGGTGGAAGTTAAAAATACCGGCGGCTTAACGGCGCCCTCCGATAAGGTAGGATCATAGCCATAGTTAAGCATCTGGGTTTCCGGATGCAACTCACGCGTGCCAATATGGGTTTTTTTAGAATGAGAGGAAGCCATGCAATCTCCTGCCGACAGGCATGCTGAGAGGGATAAGTTCAGCTTACGTTACCCTGTGCAGGAGGGAGGGAATAAATAAATTATCGTTCTAAGGTTAAAACCTTTTGCGTGATGAAATATCGCTAACACCTGTTTTGGAAGTCTGTACGTCTATTTTAAGATTGCCATCCACACTTGCGCAACAACAGGAAATGGGACGACAAGATGTGATAGACTTCGCTGCTTCCCTGAACCATCTGAATCGACAAAAGTTATGAAACATACCGTAGAAGTGATGATCTCCGAAGCGGAGATCGCAGAGCGTATTGCTGAGCTGGGCCAGCAGATTACTGAACAGTACCGCGACAGCGGCAGCGACATGGTGCTGGTCGGCCTGCTGCGTGGCTCCTTTATGTTTATGGCCGATCTCTGCCGTAAAATTGAGGTATCGCATGAAGTCGATTTCATGACGGCCTCCAGCTATGGCAGCGGCATGTCCACCACAAGGGATGTGAAAATCCTGAAGGACCTGGATGAAGACATTCGGGACAAAGATGTGCTGATCGTTGAGGACATTATCGATTCAGGCAATACGCTGAGCAAAGTGCGTGAAATTCTCCGCCTGCGCCAGCCGAAATCACTGGCCATTTGTACGCTGCTGGACAAGCCCGAGCGCCGCGAGGTAGAGGTTGCCGTCGAGTATGTGGGATTCACTATTCCGGATGAGTTTGTGGTGGGGTATGGCATCGATTATGCGCAGCGCTATCGCCATCTGCCCTATGTGGGCAAAGTCGTCATGCTGGATGAGTAGCTGAACTGAGCGGACGTTTCCGCTCAGGATCACCGCACAAACGACTAAGGCCGGCGATCCCGGCCTGTTATATTATGCGTCGCCGTCGCGAGGACTTTCCAGATCGTTGAGCAGGTTAGCAATACCGTGACGGTAGCGCTGCTCAAGGATTTCACGGTTAGGGGCCGCTACTTCCAGGTCACGCAGATAGCCGTCCTGAATGCCGTAAACCCAGCCATGAATAGTCACTTTCTGACCACGTTTCCACGCCGACTGCATGATCGTTGAATGGCCCAGGTTATAAACCTGTTCAATCACGTTGATTTCACACAATTTGTCGAAGCGTTTTTCTGGCGGCAGTTCACCCAGTAACGAACTATGCTTGTACCACAGATCGCGGATATGCAGCAGCCAGTTGTTGATCAGGCCCAGCTCCGGATTTTCCACCGCAGCCTGCACGCCACCACAACCGTAATGTCCGCAGATGATGATGTGTTCCACTTCTAACACCTCAACGGCGTACTGCACCACGGAGAGACAGTTTAAATCCGTGTGAATGACCAGGTTGGCCACATTGCGGTGAACGAACAGTTCGCCCGGCTCCAGCCCCGTCAGGCGCTCGGCAGGGACACGACTGTCAGAGCAGCCAATCCAGAGAAAACGGGGCTTCTGAGCAAGTGACAAACGCTCAAAGAAGCCAGGATCTTCTTCTTTCAGCAGCTTGGACCATTGGCGATTGTTGCTGATAAGGGTATCAATATCTTTCATGTTAGTGTCGACCAAAACTCGAAATGCGTTGCAGTAATATAGGACAATGCGGCGTGATTTAAAACGGCAAACAAGAAAACCACACAAAACAGGGCACTCTTACATCTATGACTTATGCACTGGAACTTGAAAAACTGACCAAAACCTATGCAGGCGGCGTTCAGGCCCTCAAGGGAATTGATCTTAACGTAGAAGCCGGTGACTTCTATGCGCTGCTTGGCCCCAACGGGGCAGGCAAATCCACCACCATTGGCATTATCAGCTCGCTGGTTAACAAAACGGCCGGTAAGGTGCGGGTGTTTGGCTACGACCTCCAGCAGGATGTGGTCAACGCCAAACGGCAGCTTGGGCTGGTGCCGCAGGAGTTCAACTTCAACCAGTTTGAGACGGTGATGCAAATCGTAGTCAGCCAGGCGGGTCTCTATGGCGTGGAAAAGCCGGAGGCGCTGAAGCGTGCAGAAAAGTACCTCAAGCAGCTCGATCTCTGGGATAAGCGCAACGAACGCGCGCGCATGCTCTCGGGCGGGATGAAGCGACGCCTGATGATTGCCCGTGCGCTGATGCATGAGCCGAAGCTGCTGATCCTTGATGAGCCTACGGCTGGAGTGGACATTGAGCTACGTCGCTCGATGTGGACGTTCCTGCAGGATTTAAATGCCAAGGGCACAACCATCATTCTGACCACGCATTATCTGGAAGAAGCGGAGATGCTTTGCCGCAATATTGGCATTATCCAGCGCGGCGAGCTGGTGGAAAACACCTCCATGAAAGGGCTGCTCTCTAAGCTGAAATCCGAAACCTTTATTCTCGATCTCGCGCCTAAATGTCCGTTACCCGAGCTGCAAGGTTTTCAGTACCGGCTGGTGGACACCGCCACGCTGGAAGTGGAAGTGCTGCGCGAGCAGGGGCTGAACAGCGTGTTCAGCCAGCTGAGCCAGCAGGGCGTGCAGGTTTTAAGTATGCGCAACAAGGCTAACCGCCTTGAGGAGCTGTTTGTCGATCTGGTCAACGGTCGCAAAGGAGAGAAAGCATGACACATCTTTATTGGGTCGCCCTGAAGAGCATCTGGGGTAAAGAGATCAACCGTTTCGCCCGTATCTGGATCCAGACGCTGGTGCCGCCGGTGATCACCATGACGCTTTACTTTATTATCTTCGGCAACTTAATCGGTTCCCGCATTGGTGATATGCACGGCTTCAGCTACATGCAGTTTATCGTGCCTGGCCTGATCATGATGGCGGTGATCACCAACGCCTATGCCAACGTCGCCTCTTCCTTCTTCAGCGCTAAATTCCAGCGCAACATTGAAGAGTTGCTGGTGGCGCCGGTGCCCACTCATGTGATCATCGCAGGCTACGTAGGAGGCGGCGTGGCGCGTGGCGTTTGCGTGGGCATATTGGTTACGGCTATTTCACTGTTCTTCGTCCCCTTCCATGTCCATTCATGGTTAATGGTTGCCGTGACGCTGCTGCTGACGGCAATCCTTTTCTCGCTGGCTGGCCTGCTGAATGCGGTCTTTGCCCGGACGTTTGACGACATCAGCCTGATCCCTACCTTTGTGCTGACGCCGCTTACCTATCTGGGCGGGGTTTTCTACTCTCTGACGCTGCTGCCGCCGTTCTGGCAGATGGTGTCAAAACTGAACCCTATCGTGTACATGATCAGCGGCTTCCGTTATGGCTTCCTGGGGATTTCTGACGTGCCGCTGGTGTTTACGCTGGGCGTATTAGTGGCCTTTATTGTGGTGTTCTACATTCTGGTCTGGGTGCTAATCCAACGCGGCAGGGGCTTACGTACCTAAACGTTGCCAGCTATCCCTTCCCGCAACGGGAAGGGATAGTGAACAAAATCACCTGCCTGACTTCCCCGCTATTTTCCTTGCCTCTCCTCTCTTTCCCACTCACTTTGCGCAGGCGATTATCTTTTTATTGCCATTAATTAAAATTAGCAGTGCCATTCTAAATTAAGCTGAACCCGACTTAGAAGATATTGGTGATAGCGGTTAATCATATTCTTATATTCTAAGAATTAACTGATTAGTTAACGTAAACAATATTAACGGTTAATTAAGCTTATTCTCATTTATTGCTAATGGCGGTTTTGATCATTTTATCGATTGTCAGGATATGTATAATCATTTCTGCTTATCAGAGTCTGTATAACCTTATGGTCATAATAATTTCAGCCATGAGGAGGCTCGCTTTTTTTAAATTATGGCTGGGGAAAAAGATGAACAGACTGACATGGGTGGATAACCTGCGGGGGATGAGTGTGCTTGCCGTCATTTTCCTGCACAGCACGATTGCTGTTAACGGCAATGCCGGGCATCTTACCGTAGTAACGGACGTAGTTAACCATCTGCTGGAGCCGGTAAGATTGGGGCTGATGTTCTTTGTCTCGGGTCTTTTTGTCGAGAGCGGATTGAAGAAGGGCCTTGATCTGTTTGTGAAAAACAAAGTTAAGAGCATTCTCTACCCCTTTATTATCTGGGTAGGGATTTATGGCGGGCTAAAGCTGCTCTTTAACTCGGTATCTAATAATCCGCAATCTCCACTTAATATCTTACTCTCACATTTAAGCGGCGGGGGCGATATTACCTGGTTTCTGCACTCACTGTTTATCTTTTTCCTCGTTATTCCCTGGGTTCGCCGCATTCCTTTTTATATCGTTATTCCCGTGGCGCTGATCCTCAGCTATTTGCTCCCTGAAATACCCGCTGGCAGCCTGTTTTCCAGTTTTGATAACGGCCATATCAATCGCTCATTTTACCTGTTCCCGTTCTTTTATCTTGGGGATTTACTGGTACACCGGCAGGTCGATATTCCTGGCATAGTAAGCAAAAAAACGTGGCTGTTGCCCTCGGCACTCTGCTTTATCATCCTCTCTTCCGTTAATTTTCTTTCAGAGAGAGGCGTAGAGTGGCAGCTGATGGCCCCGCTGGCGCTCTGTTCCATTCCGCTGTTTATCTTTGTGGCATTACATACCAATGTGTAGCTGGTGCATTTTGTCGGCGTAAACTCCATTGTGTTTTACCTTTCGCATTACCTGGCGATACAGGTGTTTGCTAAAGTAGTGAAGTTTACCAGTGAAAAAATGGTGATTAATGACCTTAAATTTGTTGCCGCTTTCCTCTGTGCATTGCTGCTGCCGCTGAGCATTTGCTGGTTACGCCGAAAAGGCATGTTTAACTTCCTCTTCACCCTGAAGAAAACACCAAAAAATACCGCCACGCTTGCTCATTAGTTCTTACTTTTCAACAGGCGTCCCATCGTGGACGCCTGTGAACTGCACCGAAAAACCTGCTCCACATTATTTGATATTGATCACTAAATATAAGTAAACCTTATCCCGCCGCAAACTTTTCCCCTTTTGGCGCCACACACTCCTATCGCAAACACGTTATACTGGTCTCAGTGTGCACCAGTGTTGACACGATAACTCAGGCAGGCTGCAAGCCTGTTATCCACTTGCTTAACATTGGAACATGCTTATGGCCGGTATCAATTCATTACCCACTTCTGTTACTCATGCTACATCCCACGCTTCAGGACAGGCGTCAGGCAGTCAGGAAGCCCGCGCACGACATACGACCCATGCAGGCTCCTCTGGCGCAGCCACCGCTACAGACGCCACGCGTAATGCGGCGATTGGTGCCATCGCCAATCATCTGAAAACCTATTTTCCGGGTGATAACGACCTGGATGAGCTCATCCAGCAGCGGGCTACAGAGCTACACGACATGAATGAAACGCCCGCTACCATTACGGCTAATATGGCTAAAGCGCAGAAAATGGATTATATCAGCGAGGCGGTGGGCGGCGCGGTGAAAGCTTTTCCCTTTGCCATCTCTGGCTATGCATCTGGCGCCGTTAAATTAGGTGCAGGCATTGCCGGCTCTTCTGCGTCGTCAGAAGCGTTGGCTGGGGCGATTGATGGGGGAATAGCAATGGTGCTCAAATCGGTAGGTGATAAGGTCTTTGCTCCGGTAGTCAAAGATACGTTGTGGCTGGCAGCCGATGCGGAAAAGCTGGAACCTGAGATGCAGGGGGTGCTGAAAAAGCGTCAGGGCCTGGGAGAGAGCTTAAAACTGGCCCCGCTGGGCGGCATTGGCTTTGATGGCCGAAACGCTGTAGTGGGTACCGTGGCAACCGCGTCAAAAAATAACCCGCAGGCAATCTCGCACACTAGCAATTTCCTGAGTCTGGCGGCTGGCTCGGCGGGGGGCGTACTAACCAACAGGTTCAGTGCTTCTCACGGCCCGGAATACCTCCTGGGGCGGAGCGACTGGAAAGCACAATATGAGGCATTGAGCAAAACCAGTGTGAGGCAGCAGATGCACTCCGGTGGCGCGGAAAGATTAAAAACGCTGTTGTTGAGCTTAATGACGCCGCGTAATTATGCCAAAGGGGCGCTAAATATCACCTCCGGTAATATGGTGTCAGAAATTGGCACATTAGCCTTGTCACTGGCTGGAAACAACGCGCTACGTAACATTGTCCGCAATGCTGGCGTGGGCGGTGCCGTCAGTTCTGCCCCGTCAGCCGCTATCGAAGATGCAGTTGGCCGTCTTGGCGCAGGCGAACTGACCTCGCGGGTAGAAATTGCTAAAGATCAGGGTATTAACCTGGCGGGTGCTGCCCTGGCTTATGCTTTCCAGGGGATAGCCGGGGCGTTAGCGGGACCAGCGCCTAACCGTAACGATGAGGCAATAGATTTCCTGGCGGATAAGGTCGTGAACAGCATAATAGGGCAGAAAACCGGCGAAATCAGGGATAAAAGCGTGGATGGGCTGCAGAGTGGGGCGAGACAGCTCGGACAGTTTAGTGTGGATACGGCGTCATATACCAAAAATAAGGTGACAGAAGGGGCTAACGCTTTAGCTGATGGTGCCGTCAGAACCGGCAATGCAGTAGGCAATGGTCTGAGTAGTGCAAAAAATAATGTTTCTGGTGCCATGACTTCGGCCCAGCAGTGGGCGAGTGACCAGGTCAGACAGCGGTTGACTTCCCCGACGCAAACGGCACAGGCAATGCCAGCCACGCCGGGTCAGCCTGTCGCGCAGCCAACTACTCAGGCACAGACGGCACCGCAGCCGTCCGCTTCGACATCAGCTCCTGCGCCTCAGACGGCACCGCAGCCAACTGCTTCGACATCAGCTCCTGCGCCCCAGACGGCACCACAGCCGACCGCTTCGACATCACGTCCTGCGGCGCAAACAGCATCATCTTCAGCTGCGCCGGGCGGTTCGCAGCCTGTGGCTGAGGAAATTGAGATGCAGCCATTGGGCAAAAGTAAGCAGGCGTAAGCCTGAAGTCAGGGGGAAAAGAGAAAGCGGAGTCTGTCAGAGAATAACGGGGGAGCAGTCCCCCGTCATGGCATCAGGCAACCTGTACCGGAACGGCTTTTGCCAGCCGCTTCATCACGTTGTCGCCTTCAAAGTAGGCCACTTTAGGCTGCCATTCGCGGGCTTCTGCATCGGGCATCGTTACGTAAGAGCAGATAATCAAAATATCCCCCTCACAGGCGCAGCGAGCGGCTGCGCCATTCACGGAGATGATCTTCGAGCCGCGCTCAGCCGCAATAGCGTATGTTGAGAAACGCTGGCCGTTGGTTACGTTATAGATGTCGATCGCCTCATATTGCAGAATGCCGGAAGCGTCGAGAAAATCCTGATCGATGGCGCAGGAGCCTTCATAGTTTAAATCCGCCTGAGTCACTTTCACCCGGTGGAGCTTGCCCTGCAGCATAGTACGGTTCATAACCTTGTTACCTTTCCCGGAGAACAAAAAAGGACGCCAGCATAGCCGCGTCCGGAGGTCTGTTACTGCGTTAAATCAACCTGCTGATTATCAATCAGGCGAGCTTTGCCCAGCCAGGCCGCCATCAGGATCACTGCCCGCTGGCTGTCGACATTGAGCGGTAGCAGCGTATCAGCATCGCAAATTGCCAGCCCGTCAGCCCGCAGGCCTTGTACGGCCAGGGCTGTTTCCGCTTCTGCAATGATCTCCTCAATATGCCGTTCACCGTTGGACAGTCGCGCCGCCATGCTGTTCATCACTTTGCTGACCGCTGGCGCCAGCTTGCGCTCGTCGGCTGTGAGATAGCCGTTGCGGGAGCTGAGCGCCAGACCATCTTTAGCCCGCACGGTCGGTACGCCAATGATGCTGATGTCGTAGCCCATATCCGCCACCATTTTGCGGATCAGCGCCAGCTGCTGGTAATCTTTTTCGCCAAACAGCGCCAGGTCCGGCTGAACCAGATTAAAGAGCTTACTGACAATGGTTGAGACACCGCGGAAGTGACCCGGACGGCTGGCGCCTTCCAGCAGCGTGGAGAGGCCCGGCACTTCAACAAAAGTCTGTTCGCTCAGACCTGTTGGGTAGATATCGCCGGGTGCAGGCGCGAAGACCAGATCCACCTTGCGGCGATTCAGCTTCTCGCAATCTTCCTGCAGCGTGCGGGGATAGCGGGCCAGATCGTCAGGGCGCTCAAATTGCATCGGGTTCACAAAGATGGAGACCACCACAATATCCGCCTGCTCACGGGCTTCATCTACCAGCCTCATATGGCCATCATGCAGGTTACCCATAGTGGGAACCAGAGCGATGCGTTTGCCATCCTGCCGCCAGCGACGAATTTCCCGGCGCAGCATAGGCAATGTTTCAATAATCAGCACAGACCTTCTCCTGTATTAGTGAAAACTGTGTTCTTCGGCAGGGTAGGTCCCTGCTTCCACTTCCATCAGGTACTGCCTGACGGCAGCCCGGATATCGCCGGTATCAGCGAGGAAATTTTTGGCGAATTTGGGAATATGGCCGCCGGTAATGCCAAACGCATCATGCATTACCAGGATCTGGCCGTCGGTCACGTTGCCTGCGCCAATGCCGATCACCGGAATGGTGAGCGCTTCGGTCACGCGTTTAGCCAGCGCCACCGGCACACATTCCAGCACCAGCATCTGTGCGCCTGCCGCCTCCAGCGCAAGAGCATCCGCCAGCAACGTCTCTGCTGCCTCGCTCTCGCGACCCTGAATTTTGTAACCGCCGAAGATATTAACAGACTGCGGCGTCAGGCCAAGATGGCCGCAAACGGGGACGGCGCGCTCAGTTAACTGCTTCACCGTCTCAGCCAGCCATTTGCCGCCTTCCAGTTTGACCATATTGGCGCCGGCACGCATCAGCTGAGCCGCACTGTCAAAGGTCTGTTCCGGCGTGGCATAGGTCATGAACGGCAGGTCAGAAAGCAGCAGAGCCGAAGGGGCACCGCGTCTGACGCTTTGCGTATGGTAAACAATGTCTGCGAGGGTCACCGGAAGGGTGGAGTCGTGCCCCTGAACCACCATGCCAAGCGAATCACCCACCAGCATCACCTGAATGCCCTCGTCGGCAAACAGTCTGGCAAAGCTGAAATCATAAGCGGTGATCGAGGCAAACTTTCGGCCACTTTTTTTCCACTGGCGAAGGGTAGAGACCGTGGTCGGTTTCATGACAACCTCTTTAAGCGAGTTTTCGTGGGCGTATCTTAATGGAAGGGGAAGGGGTTTGCACTACCAGCGCTGTATGGCGCCTGCGTCCAGCTTTGAGAGAAGCTCAGCGGCTTTTACGCCGTCAGGTAAGGCAATTTCTGGCGCAATTTCCAGCAGGGGTACCAGCATAAAAGCACGATTAGCAATATCGTAATGGGGAACAGTAAGGCGCGGGGTAGCCAGCGTCTGGTCGCCAAACAGCATGATATCGAGATCCAGCGTGCGCGGCCCCCAACGCTCCTCTTTCCTTACGCGCCCCTGTTCCTGCTCTATACGCTGCGTCTGGTCCAACAGCTCCTCAGGCAGTAAGGCGGTATCAAGCGCGACGGCAGCATTAAGGTAGTCGGGCTGATCGGGCGGGCCATAAGGCGGCGTGCGGTAAAAAGCAGAAGAGACCACCAGCGTGGTCTCAGGGATTGCAGCCAGTGCATCAAGTGCGGCCTGCACCTGATGCAGCGGGTCAGCAAGATTGCTGCCCAGGGCGAGATAAACGCGGGTCATACGTTGCTGTTGCTGCCGCGCGGGCCGGGAACACGCTTACGTGGACGGCGGGTACGACGGCGTGGAACCGGGTCATCCCCCAGCGTGTTCAGCATCGTTTTCTGCTGTGGCGGGGCCGAGACCTGGAATTCGCTCCACCAGGTGGTAAGACGCTGCAACTCATGGTTGTTTTCCACTTCAGCACGCAGTGCCAGCAGATCATAAGCGGCACGGAACTTAGGGTGTTCCATGAGTTTCCAGGCGCGTTTACCATGGCGACGTGACAGACGAAGCTGCAGTTGCCAGATATCACGAACCAGCGTGGTGATGCGTTTGGGGATCGCCAGTGAACGACAGGCTTCATCCAGCACATCATTCATCGCCAGCGCAAAGGCGTCATAATAGGCAAGTCCGCTCTCCTGAGCGATTTTCTGCGCCGCTTCCAGCTGCGGATACCAGAACATTGCCGAGAACAGGAAGGCGGGATTAACGCGCATCTGGTTATGAATACGATGATCGGTGTTTTTCAGCACCTGCACAATCATCCGCTCCATGTTGCTGTCACCCTTCTCCGTAAAGTAACGGGTAATAGTCGGGAACAGGGGCTGGAACAGCTGATATTCACGTAGCAGCAGATAGGTGCTGTAACCGTAGCCAGCCTGCAACAGCTTCAGCGTCTCTTCAAACAGACGCGCAGGCGGAATATCATGCAGCAGCGTGGCCAGGCGCGGAACAGGCTCTGCCGTTTCGGCAGCGATGGACATATCAAGCTTGGCGGCGAAGCGGATCACGCGCAGCATACGCACCGGATCTTCACGATAACGGGTTTCCGGATCGCCAATCAGGCGCACAATGCCCTGCTGGAGATCGTTCAGGCCGCCAACGTAGTCGCGCACCGAGAAGTCAGAGACGCTGTAATAGAGGCTGTTGATAGTGAGATCGCGGCGCTGCGCATCGTCTTCGATGGTGCCAAAAATATTGTCGCGCAGCAGCATGCCGTTCTGACCGTGCTGCGAACTGTTGCGATCTTCAACCGCTTGTTCAGCTTCGTGATGACCACGGAAGGTGGCGACCTCGATAATTTCCGGGCCAAACATCACGTGTGCCAGGCGAAAACGGCGGCCAACCAGGCGGCAGTTGCGGAACAGTTTACGCATCTGTTCCGGCGTGGCGTTGGTGGTCACATCGAAGTCTTTCGGCTTTTTACCCAACAATAAGTCGCGAACGCCGCCGCCTACCAGATAGGCTTCATAACCGGCTTTATTCAGGCGATAGAGCACCTTAAGGGCATTTTCACTGATGTCTTTACGCGAGATAGTATGACGATCGCGAGGGACAACGGTCATCTGATGCACTTCGCCGACCTCGGCGGGCGCTTCGTCTTCACGACTCAGAACTTTTCGGCAAAAATTAGCAACTCGGGTAAAAATGGGACACCTCGATAGTGACATTTAGCTTAGCGTTAAAAAACAGCGGCTAATCATAGCTCAGAGAAGCCGGTTTGAGAATCTTCATCTCTCATCCGCGCCATCTTTCAGGCAGAAAAGGGAGTGACGCTGCCCTGATCACCTGTAAACCAGCTACAGGCGAACAGAAGTAATAGCGTAAAGCTATTGGGTTTCCGCTTTCCTGTACAGCGCATTCTCTGCCGGTAACGCTGTCACCTCCCAGCGGGCTGTCGCCTGTTGCAAGATTTCTGACAGCGGCAGATCTTGCCAACCCTCACTGACCGGCTGCCGCAGAAAACGCAGCGCCTGCACAATGGCCGGGCGGGCATCGCCCGATGGCAGGGGAGTGGCATGGTTCTGTTTTGACAATTTTTGACCATCCGCACCGATAGCCAGCGGTAAATGCAGGTAATCGGGAACCGGCCAGCCGAACG
The DNA here is from genome assembly GCF_033657285.1 of Erwinia sp. MMLR14_017. Taxonomy (NCBI): domain Bacteria; kingdom Pseudomonadati; phylum Pseudomonadota; class Gammaproteobacteria; order Enterobacterales; family Erwiniaceae; genus Erwinia; species Erwinia sp. MMLR14_017. The sequence goes on from NZ_JAWVWP010000001.1 coordinate 590,504, forward strand.
CCTGATAGAGCGCAATTTGCCTGACGGTGGGATCGATTAAATCGGCCCCCCGGACCACTTCGGTAACGCCCTGGAAATGGTCATCCACTACCACCGCCAGGTTATAGGCAAACAGGCCATCGCGGCGATGAATAATGAAATCTTCCTGCGCAAGAGCTGCATCCGCTTTGATAGTGCCCCGGAGCTTATCCTGAAATTCGCTTACCGGATGGTCTGAGCGCAACCTTAAGGCTGCATTTTCCGGGCCAGCGTTTAAGTTCCGACAATGGCCATCGTAAATGCCGCCAATCTGCTGGATACGGCTGCGTGTACAGGTACAGTAATAGCTGCGCTGTTGCTCAGAAAGCCAGGCTAATGCTTCGCGGTAAGCCTCGTGACGGGTCGACTGCCAGAGAACCTCGCCATCCCAGCTCAGCCCATGCTGTTCAAGCTGCGCAAGAATACGTCCGGCTGCCCCAGCCACCTCACGGGGCGGGTCGATATCCTCAATGCGTACGCGCCACTGCCCATGCTGAGCACGAGCCTGCAGGTAACTGCCGAGTGCAGCAATCAGAGAGCCGAAATGCAGTTCACCAGAAGGAGAGGGGGCAAAGCGCCCGATACAGGAATCAGACATAGCGGAAGAGACCGGCAGTGAAGCAGGTGCTTCACTGCACAATCCAGTAGCCATTAACCGGCCATTTGTTTTTCGCGGATTTCCGCCAGCGTTTTACAGTCGATGCAAAGATCGGCGGTAGGACGAGCTTCAAGGCGACGGATACCGATTTCAACACCGCAGGAATCGCAGTAGCCAAAATCGTCGTCTTCCACTTTCTTCAACGTCTTCTCGATCTTCTTGATCAGTTTGCGCTCGCGGTCACGGTTACGCAGTTCAAGGCTAAATTCCTCTTCCTGTGCAGCGCGGTCAACCGGGTCGGGGAAGTTGGCGGCTTCGTCCTGCATATGACTCACCGTGCGATCAACTTCATCCCGAAGCTGGTTGCGCCAGGCTTCAAGGATCTTCTTGAAATGCTCCAACTGGGCTTTATTCATGTACTCTTCGCCCGGCTTCTCTTGGTATGGCTCCACCCCAGCGATGGCGAGAATACTCAGGGACGAGGTTTTACGGGTTTGCCCTTCTTGCATGTTGTTTCTCCTGGATAACACGCACTATCGATCCCCATCGGGGATAAAAACAGGTCGCTATAAATAGCAGAAGCGATCAAGGTTAGCAATTATTCCTGAACATGCCTTGACAAGCCTGTGAGGAAAAGCGTATTCAGGCGCACGTTATGAGCAAGCTTATAACAGCAAATTGCGCCTGAATTTACAACTTCACAACCAACGGCTTTTTCAGCGTCATACCGTCTGGTGATAATTGGGCTTTATAACAAAGCACTTCAACCCCGCTCTGCCGAACCTGTGCCAGTAGTTCTGCGTAGCGTGCGTCAATATGACGCGCCGGGGAAACGTCCTCAATCCCCGTGTGCAGAACGGCAAAAAACAGAACCGCACGTTCGCCATTTTCAGCAATCTTCGCCAGTTCACGAAGGTGCTTTTGGCCACGAACGGTAACCGCATCCGGAAAATACCCAATACCTTGCTGTAACAGCGTCACGGATTTGACTTCAATATAGCAGTTTACCCGGTCACTTGCCTGTAACAGAAAGTCGATGCGACTTTTTTCTGCGCCGTATTTCACTTCAGCACGCACGCTGTCGTAACCGGAAAATTCTGGAATTGTCCCCAGCGTCAACGCCTCTTTTACTAAGGTGTTGGCGCGTAAGGTATTCACACAAATCCAGTCGCCCGTTTGCGTTTCCGTTAGCTCCCAGCTGTGGGGATATTTCCTCGTCAAACTCGCCGATGTGGAGTACCACACGGTGTCGCCTGGCGTGGCACAGCCGGTCATTGCCCCCGTATTTGCGCAATGCATGGTCAACATTTCCCCTTCTGGCGTAATCACATCGGCCAGGAAACGTTTGTAACGTTTAATCAGCGTAGCCGGACGCAACGCAGGGTGAAAAATCATAGCACTTCCTGTGAAAGTTCCCACTCAGCGAGCGGCTGATAACGCGTTTTACCCTGAGCATACAGGGACTGAAACAGCGCAAACCGTTCAACGCGAAACCGCCAGCTAAAATTACGCGGCGGTAGCGAGACTGGCTGTGTAGCGTTGCGCAGTAATGTGACATGAGGATGAAAGGGCAGAGGACTTTGATAACAGCCGCTGCGGGCAGCCTGAGAACGCAGCAGCTCTGCCAGTTGCAGCAGTCCACGGGGAGACCGTTTCGGCCCCAGCCAGACCACCCCGGAGCGGGCCCAGTGCCCGGCATCATCCAGCGTCAGCGTAAAGGCGGGCTGACGGATGCGGCCAGCCAGCTGCTTTAGCGCATGCGCCTTCTCCTCGCTGATATCGCCAAGAAACGCCAGCGTCACATGCAGGTTATCGGCGGCTACCGGACGGCCCGCTTCGGCGGGAAACGTCCCGGCTCGCCATCTGATTAAGCTCTGTCGGCTCTCTTCGGGCAAACTGATGCCGAAAAACAGCCTTTTTTGCTCACTCATGGTGCTCTCCGGTTTTCCAGAAACAGGAATGCTACAATGCCCGGCAAATTTAGACCATGACGTTCTGGAGCAAATACGTGAGTTCATTACCGGTCAGCATGGTGCTACCCGACCTGCTGGCGGCGCTGCAATCTTCCTCGCAGGTGCTGCTGGCGGCCCCAACCGGTGCGGGGAAATCAACCTGGCTGCCGCTGCAAATCCTGCAACAGGCCGACTTCACTGGCCGTATCCTGCTGCTGGAGCCACGCCGTCTGGCGGCGCGTAACGTTGCGCAGCGATTAGCGGAGATCCTGGGCGAGCAGCCGGGTGAAACCGTGGGATACCGCATGCGCTCGGAGAGCCGGGTAGGCAGCGCTACGCGACTTGAAGTGGTCACCGAAGGCATCCTCACCCGCATGTTGCAGCAGGATCCGATGCTGGAAGGGGTGTCGCTGGTGATTCTGGATGAATTTCACGAGCGCAGCCTGCAGGCGGATTTGGCGCTGGCGCTGCTGTTGGATGTGCAGCAGGGGCTGCGTGACGATCTGAAAATTTTGCTGATGTCCGCAACGCTGGATAATCAGCGGTTGCAGGCCATGCTGCCCGATGCGCCGATGATAGCTTCCGAAGGCCGCTCCTGGCCCGTTGAGCGCCGTTACGCTTCACTGGCGGCGAATTATCGCTTCGATGAGGCCGTGGCGCGCCAGGTCAGCCAGCTACTGCGGGAAGAGAGCGGCTCCCTGCTGCTGTTTCTGCCGGGCGTCGGGGAAATTCAGCGTGTACAGACGCATCTCTCCTCAATGGTTAGCAGCGATGTTGATCTCACTCCTTTATATGGCGCGTTATCGCTCAGCGAACAGCGCAAAGCGATTCTTCCGGCAGCGGCGGGTCGGCGTAAGGTAGTGCTGGCAACCAATATTGCTGAAACCAGCCTGACGATTGAAGGCATCCGTCTTGTTGTCGACAGTACCCTGGAAAGAACCGGCGTGTTTGATACCCGCACCGGATTGACCCGGCTGCAAACGCAGCGCATCAGTCAGGCCTCTATGACGCAGCGGGCCGGACGAGCAGGGCGACTGGAGGCGGGAATTTGCCTGCATCTTACCGCGAAGGATCAGGCTGAACGTGCCGCTTCCCATGCGGAACCTGAGATCCTGCACAGTGATCTGGCCTCGCTCTGGCTGGATCTGTTGCAGTGGGGCTGTCGTGACGTCAGCCAGCTTCAGTGGCTTGATACGCCGCCAGAGCACAATCTTCAGCAGGCCGGAGAGTTGCTCCATCAGCTTGGCGCTACGGATAAAGCGGGGATGCTGACGACCAAAGGGCGAAACATGGCAGCACTGGGTAGCGAGCCGCGTTTTGCCGCGCTGCTGATTGATGCCGGCAAAGAGGCGAACAGCGTGGCTACAGCCTCGCTGTTAGTGGCGATGCTGGAAGAGCCGGCGCGGGGCAGCGCCGATCTTCGTGACAGTTTTCATCGTCGCCAGCCAAACTGGCAGCAGCGGGCCAGGCAGCTGCAACGACGTTTGAAAAGTGAGGGCGGCACGCCGGACAGCGACCTGATTGCTCCCCTGTTAGCGGGAGCGTTTCCGGACAGGATCGCGCGGCGGCGCGGCACGCAAGGGCGCTACCAGCTGGCTAACGGCATGGGTGCGATGCTGGATACCGACGAAGCATTAACCCGTTATGAATGGCTGATAGCTCCGCAGCTTTTACAGAGCAGCACGCAGCCTGATGCCCGCATTCTTCAGGCCCTGCCGACAGATACAGACGCGCTGATCCGGCACTCTCCTCAATTGCTGCAACAGCGGACGGAAGTGGAGTGGGATGAAGAGCGTGGCACGCTGCGTGCCTGGCGGCGCGAGCAAATTGGCGAGCTGGTGATAAAATCGCAGCCGCTTAATAAACCGGATGAGGAAGAGCTGCATCCGGCCATGCTTCGCTGGGTCCGCAGCAAAGGTCTTGCGGTACTCAACTGGAGTCCGCAGGCAGAACAGCTGCGCATCCGTCTGGTATGTGCTCACCAGTGGCTGCCGGAAGAGAAGTGGCCTGAGGCGGGAGAGGCGGATCTGCTGGCCTCGCTGGAGCAGTGGCTGCTGCCTGCGATGCGCGGCGTGCGCGATGCAAAGGGGCTGAAACAAATCGATGCCTTCGGTGCTTTATTACAATTGCTCACATGGTCACAGCGCCAGCAACTGGATACTCGTCTGCCAACTCATTACACTGTGCCGACCGGAAGCCGACTTCCCATTCGCTATGACGAAGAGAAGCCTCCGGCGCTGGCCGTTCGCCTGCAGGAGATGTTTGGCGAAGCGCAAACCCCTTTGGTAGCCAATGGGCGTGTACCGCTGGTGCTTGAGCTGCTCTCACCCGCGCACCGACCGTTGCAGATTACCCGTGATTTAGCCGGGTTCTGGCAGGGCGCATACCGTGAAGTGCAGAAAGAGATGAAAGGCCGCTATCCCAAACACGCCTGGCCGGACGATCCGGCCTCCGCGCTGCCCACGCGGCGCACTAAAAAGTTTTCTGCGCCTTCCTGAACGAAGACGCCGGAGTCCTGTTTCGGAAGGTTCCCGTTCCGAAGCCAACTGACTAAGAACAAAGTAGTCGGCCCTGCCGACGGCAGTTCCTGGAGAATAAAAACGCATGTCTGACGATCGCGAACCTATTGGGCGCAAAGGAAAACAGCCCAAACCCCCGCGCAAAGTGGCGGGCCGAGGTCGCCGCAGGGACGATGAGCACGAAGATTTTGATGATTTTCAGGATGATGACAACGATAACGAGGAGGTAAAACCGGTGCCACGTAAAGGAAAAGGGCGTCCATCGGGTAAGAAAAGAGGCTGGCTGAGCTTACTGATTAAGCTGCTGCTGGTCTTTATCGTGCTGATGGCCGTGTACGGGGTATACCTCGACTCACAAATTCGCAGCCGCATTGACGGCAAAGTCTGGCAGCTTCCGGCCACGGTCTATGGCCGCATGGTTAACCTTGAGCCGGGCATGTCCTACAACAAGAAAGAGATGATTGCTCTGCTGGAAGGCACACAGTATCGCCAGGTCACCAAGATGACTCGTCCCGGCGAATTCACCGTGCAGGCCAACAGCATTGAGATGATCCGTCGCCCGTTTGACTTCCCGGACAGTAAAGAGGGGCAGATCCGCGCGCAGCTCAGCTTCAGTGGCGACACACTGAGTGAGATCAAAAATCTCGACAGCGGCCGTGATTTTGGCTTCTTCCGTCTCGATCCGCGTCTGATCACTATGTTGCAGTCGCCAAACGGCGAGCAGCGTCTGTTTGTACCCCGTGCGGGCTTCCCCGATCTGCTGGTGGATACGCTGGTTGCTACAGAGGATCGTCACTTCTATCAGCATGATGGCATCAGCCTCTACTCGATTGGTCGCGCCTTCCTGGCAAATATCACTGCCGGAAGGGCGGTGCAGGGCGGCAGTACCTTAACGCAGCAGCTGGTGAAAAACCTGTTCCTGACTAACAAGCGTTCGCTGTGGCGTAAAGCCAACGAAGCGTACATGGCACTGATCATGGATGCGCGTTACAGCAAGGACCGTATTCTTGAACTCTATCTGAACGAGGTCTATCTCGGTCAGGCGGGTAACGATCAGATCCGTGGCTTCCCGCTGGCGAGCCTTTACTACTTCGGTCGCCCGGTTGATGAGCTGAGTCTCGATCAGCAGGCGCTGTTAGTGGGAATGGTGAAAGGGGCCTCGCTCTACAACCCGTGGCGTAACCCGAAACTGGCGCTGGAGCGCCGTAATCTGGTGCTGCGCCTGCTGCAACAGCAGAAAGTGATCGACCAGGAGTTGTATGACATGCTCAGCGCGCGGCCGCTGGGGGTACAGCCGAAGGGCGGGGTGATCACGCCGCAGCCAGCCTTTATGCAGATGGTGCGTAACGAGCTGCAGGCTAAGCTTGGCGACAAGGTAAAAGATCTCTCCGGCGTGAAAATCTTCACCACGATGGACCCGGTTTCCCAGGATGCCGCCGAGAAGTCGGTAGAGGAGGGCATCCCGACGCTGCGTAAGCAACGTGGGCTGAAAGACCTGGAGACAGCAATGGTGGTGGTTGACCGCTTCAGCGGTGAAGTGCGCGCGCTAGTGGGCGGCGCCGATCCGCAGTTTGCGGGCTACAACCGTGCGCTACAGGCTCGCCGCTCGATTGGTTCTCTGGCTAAACCAGCGACCTATCTGACAGCACTCAGCCAGCCGGACAAGTATCGTCTGAATAGCTGGATTGCCGATAACCCGATTGCGCTGAAACAGCCTAACGGCTCGATCTGGAAACCGCAGAACGATGACAAACGCTTTAGCGGCCAGGTGATGCTGGTGGATGCGTTGACCAACTCCATGAACGTGCCAACCGTAAACCTTGGGATGACGCTGGGTCTGCCACAGGTGGTGGATACCTGGACCAAACTGGGCGTAAACAAAGATCAGCTGCAGGCGGTGCCCGCCATGCTGCTGGGTGCGCTGAACCTGACGCCAATTGAAGTTGCTCAGGCGTTCCAGACCATTGCCAGCGGCGGCAACCGGGCGCCGCTCTCTGCGCTGCGTTCGGTGATTGCTGAAGATGGCACGGTGCTGTATCAGAGCTTCCCTCAGGCTGAACGCGCCGTTCCGGCTCAGGCAGCCTATCTGACGCTCTATACCATGCAGCAGGTAGCGGATCACGGTACGGCGCGCGCCTTAGGTGCCCGTTACCCCCGAGCGCATCTGGCAGGCAAAACCGGTACCACCAACAACCTGGTTGACAGCTGGTTTGCGGGCGTTGATGGCAAAGAAGTGGCTATCACCTGGGTAGGCCGTGACAATAACCAGCCGACCAAACTCTACGGAGCAAGCGGGGCGATGCAGATCTACCGTCGCTATCTGGATAACCAGGCGCCAATGCCGCTGAACCCAACGCCGCCGGAGGATATAGCGCCGATGACCGTGGACTCAGCGGGTAACTTCGTCTGCGGTACGGGCAGCAGTGCCTGGCGCACTTTGCCGGTCTGGACCACCGATGCAAACGCACTCTGCCAGCAGCAGCAACAGCAGGTTCAGCAGCAACAGCAGTCGCAGCAGCAGCAGGACGAGCAGAAAGACAGCAACGGTGTGGCGGGCTGGATCAAGGATATGTTCGGCAAGTAATTTTCCCACCTGAACAGACCGGCTCCCAGGAGTCGGCCTGTTTTGCCCGTTATTCTGCACGCCAGTTACGAAAACCTTACATTTGTACGTTTCAGCTTAACCTCACAGTTACCCCGTTATTTCCCACATTTTACATCAGGTTATTCCTGCGGCATTTGGCCTGCTGACAAGGGATTTCTGCTTGCAGTAGCGCCGTTAATTCGCATATTATCCAATCGTTATAATAATAATTCTCGTTTACGTTTACATTTCATTAATCTCATTCAGAGAAATGCAAAATGGCTACTTTGTCTTTTAATCCTTTGCTTTTGCCAGTGAAAACCGCAAAACATCGACTGGCGGTCGTTGTTGCTCTGTGCCTTTCCTCCTCCGCTTTTGCGGCGGGCGAAGAGACTATAACTGTGGATGCCAGCGCAGGCAGCGCCGTCCCGCAGGAGAGCGCATGGGGACCCGCTCCGACCATCGCCGCGAAACAGAGCGCCACGGGTACCAAAACCGACACGCCGATTGAGAAGAACCCGCAGTCCGTATCTGTGGTGACCAGAGAAGAGATGGATCTGCATGCCGTCACCACCGTGAAAAGCGCGTTTGACTATACGCCGGGCGTTCTGACGGGTAACCGAGGCAACTCTGACGTCATTGACGCCTTATCCATTCGTGGCTTCAGCGAGACAAATACCAACCAGTATTTAGACGGACTTAAACTCCAGGGCGATAACTACTCTGAGTTTGCCATCGATCCCTACTTCCTGGAGCGTGCCGAACTGCTTCGCGGCCCTGTCTCCGTGCTTTATGGCAAAAGTAATCCAGGCGGTGTCGTTTCCCTGGTCAGCAAACGCCCAACCACGGAAACGCTGCGTGAAGTTCAGTTCAGGATGGGTACCGATAACCTGTTTTCAACCGGTTTTGACTTTGGTGGTGCCATCGATGATGACGGCGTTTACTCCTACCGCCTGACTGGCCTGGCACGTAGCCAGGATGCGCAGCAGGATATGCAAAAGGAGAAGCGTTACACCGTGGCGCCTTCCTTTAGCTGGCAGCCTGACGCGAATACCAATTTCACGCTGCTGACCTATTTCCAGAACGAACCACAAACGGGTTACTACGGCTGGTTGCCTCGTCAGGGCACCGTTGTCCCCATCACGGATGGCAATGGTAATCAGCACAAGTTGCCGACAGATTTTGATGAAGGCGAAGCCAGCAACAAAATCTCCCGCAACACCAAGATGATTGGCTATAACTTCTCGCACAGCTTCAATGATACCTGGACCGTGCGTCAGAATTTGCGTTATGCCGACCTGCGTACCGACTATCGCAGCATCTACGGTAACGGTTTTGATACCACCACTAACGCCATCACTCGCGGTGTGGCGCTTTCTGAAGAGACGCTAAATCAGTTTGCGCTTGATAACCAGGTGCAGGCTAAGTTCGCTACCGGTGCAGTGGATCATACGTTACTGCTGGGCGTGGATTATCAGCGTACCCGAAATGATATTGATGGTTATTTTGGCTCCGCTGCTTCATTGAGCGCACTAAATCCCCAATACGGTAACGACAGCTATGCGCTGAATTTCCCTTACCACTACCTGAATAAGCAGGAACAGACCGGCCTGTATGCTCAGGATCAGCTGGAGTGGGATCGCTGGGTAATGACGCTGGGCGCTCGTTACGATTATGCAATGACATCTGCCCTTAACCGTAACGGCGACAGCCTGACGAAAAATCACGATCAGGCTTTCACCTGGCGCGGTGGCCTGAATTACATCTTTGATAACGGCGTGGCACCCTACTTCAGCTACAGCGAATCCTTTATTCCTACTTCCGGTACCAATGCTCAGGGAGAGCCGTTTGATCCTTCACGGGCCAAACAGTACGAAGCCGGGGTGAAATATGTACCGAAAGATCGTCCCATCGTTATTACCGGTGCGGTTTATCAGCTGACGAAAACCAAAAACTTGACGGCCGATCCTGATCAGTTGTTGTTCAGTAATCAGGGGGGAGAAATTCGTTCTCGTGGTGTTGAGCTTGAAGCGAAAGCTGCGGTTAACGCCAACATTAACGTTATGGCCTCTTATACCTATACTGATGCTGAATATACTCACGATACGTTGCTCAAAGGGAGAACGCCGGTTCAGGTACCTGAAAACATGGCCTCTTTGTGGACAGACTACACCTTCAATGAAACCGCGCTGTCTGGCCTGACGGTAGGCGCTGGCGTACGTTATGTTGGTGAGAGCAAAGGGCTTTACAGCACCGGCGCTAATAACAACCAAAACTTCAACGTAGCCAGCTATACCACTGTTAACGCACTGGTCAAATATGACCTCGGACGTTTTGGTTTACCGGGCTCTTCTTTAGCGGTCAACGTCAACAACCTGTTCGATCGCGATTACGTCGCGAGTTGCTATCGTGACTATGCCTGCTATTGGGGCGCAGAACGTCAGGTGGTCGGTACCGCAACCTTCCGTTTCTAATCTTTACATCGGGCGCGGTTCGCCGCGCCCTCCAATCAGAAGACCGCTATGTCTCATCCGCATGCTACAGAAACAACCTTCACGCTGGATAACGCTGCTTTTACCGTTCCGGGGCGGACATTATTGCAACCGCTGTCACTGACCTTTCCCGCCGGAAAAGTTTGTGGGCTGATTGGCCACAACGGCTCCGGAAAATCGACCTTACTTAAGCTGCTTGGGCGGCATCAGCCAGCCTCAAAAGGCCAGGTGCTGCTGAATGGTAAAGCCCTGTCTGACTGGCAGAGTAAAGCGTTTGCCCGTGAGGTGGCCTACCTGCCGCAGCAGCTGCCTGCGGCAGAAGGGATGACGGTGCGTGAGCTGGTGTCGATGGGTCGGTATCCCTGGCACGGGGCGCTGGGCCGCTATGGTGCAGAAGATCGTGAGCGTGTGGAGGAGGCGATCTCGCTGGTGGGGCTTAAGCCTTTTGCACAACGTCTGGTCGACAGTCTCTCCGGCGGCGAGCGCCAGCGGGCCTGGATTGCCATGCTGGTGGCGCAAAACAGTCGCTGTCTGCTGCTGGATGAACCGACCTCTGCGCTGGATATCGCGCATCAGGTTGAAGTGCTGGCGTTGATCCAGCGTCTGAGCCGCGAGCGCGGTCTGACGGTGATAGCGGTGCTGCATGATATCAACATGGCGGCTCGCTATTGTGACCACCTGATAGCGCTTCGTCACGGCGGTATGATTGCGCAGGGCGATGCTCCGGCAATTATGCAGAGCAGCGTGCTGGATGAAATTTACGGCATCCCTATGGGGATCCTGCCTCACCCTAACGGCGGTTCGCCGGTGAGTTTTGTTTACTGACGGATGGGTGTGTTTATGCCAGATTATTTTCGCCGCCGCCTGCTGATGGCGATGGCGCTCTCTCCTCTTGTTCCTGCCTGGCGTGCTCAGGCGGAGCAGCCGATCGATCCCGACCGGATTATCAGCCTGGAATGGCGTCCCACTGAGATGCTGATGGCGCTGGGTGTGCCGCCGATGGGGGCCGCAGAGCTGTACAACTATCAGCTATGGGTAGGGGAGCCAGCATTACCCGCCTCGACGGTGGATGTGGGACTGCGTACCGAGCCAAATATCGAACTGATGATCCAGATGAAACCGTCGCTGATCGTCTACTCCTCAGGCTATGGGCCTTCCCCTGAAACCATTGAGAAAATTGCTCCGGGCATGGGTTTTGCTTTCAGTGATGAGAGCGCTAAGCCGCTGACCGTGGCCCGCCACTCGCTGGTGCAGCTCGCCGGAAAAATCGATCGCCTTGAGCAGGCCAGGCTACATCTTGCTGAATTTGACGCGTTTATTGCCGAAGCCAAAGCCCGGCAGGCGGCCAGAGTGCAGCGGCCCATGCTGTTGATCTCATTCCTGGATACCCGCCATGCCATGGTGTTTGGCAAAGGGAGCCTGTTCCTGGAAGTGATGGAAGCGCTGGGAATTGAAAATGCCTGGCACGGCGAAACCACCTACTGGGGCAGCACCATTGTAGGCATTGAGCGACTGGCTGCTATCCGCGAGGCAGACGTTGTCTGTTTCGGCCATGGTGATGACGCTATTATGCAGCAAATCGCTGCAATGCCACTCTGGCGCTCCATGCCGTTTGTGCGTGAAAACCGTTTCCGCCTGGTACCTCAGGTGTGGTTCTACGGCGGAACGCTCTCGGCAATGCGCTTTTGCCGGGTTCTGGATAACGCGCTGGGGGCAACATGAAAACGACCGCACGTTTTCCGGTCTTGCTGTTATCGGTGCTGATACTGTTTGCCGCTGGCCTGACTTATTACAACTTCAGCCAGCACCTGCCCGTTACTCAGTGGCGAAGTGCGCTCTGGTCCGCCGATCCGCAGAGCGTGGATCAGATGGTGTTTCATTACAGCCTGCTGCCGCGTCTGAGCCTTTCGCTGCTGGTCGGTGCCGGGCTTGGCCTTGTGGGATTACTGTTCCAGCAGGTGCTGCGCAACCCGCTGGCGGAGCCTGCCACGCTGGGCGTGGCCACGGGTGCGCAGCTTGGTCTCACCGTAGTGACGCTCTGGAGCCTGCCCGGCGGGTTAATGACCCAGCAGATTGCGGCGATGGTGGGTGCAATTGCAGTGGGTCTCATTGTCTTTGGCATCGCCTGGGGAAAACGACTTTCCCCGGTGACGCTGATCCTTGCGGGTCTGGTGATGTCGATGTACTGCGGGGCGGTGAATCAGATCCTGGGGCTGTTTAATCATGAACGGCTGCAGAGCATGTTTCTCTGGAGTACCGGAACGCTGAACCAGATGGACTGGCACAGCGTCAGCTTTATCTGGCCGAAGCTGCTGGTGGGATTTGTGATTTCACTGCTACTGCTGCGTCCGATGGCGTTAATGGGCCTGGACGATGGCGTAGCGAAAAATCTCGGTCTGGCGCTTTCTGCGGCGCGCCTCGGGGTACTGGCGCTGGCGATTATATTGAGCGCTCAGCTGGTTAACGCTGCGGGAATAATTGGCTTTATCGGCCTGTTTTCGCCGCTGCTGGCGAAGATGCTGGGCGCACGACGTCTGCTCAGTCGTCTGCTGCTGGCTCCGCTGATTGGTATGCTGCTGCTGTGGCTGGCGGATCAGGTGGTGATTTGGCTGACCGATAACTGGCGTGAGGTCTCTACCGGTACCGCAACGGCGCTGATTGGTTCCCCGCTGCTGCTCTGGCTGCTGCCCCGCTTGCGGACGGCGGCGGTGCCACCCGCGATGAATCAGGGCGATCGTGTTCCTGTGGAACGTCACCATCTCTTGTACTGGGCGGCAGCGGGTGCAGTATTGCTGCTACTTGTCAGTGCTGTGGCGCTGAGCTTTGGCCGCGATGCCCAGGGCTGGAGTTGGGTCTCTGGCGATCTCTGGCAGCAGCTGATGCCGTGGCGTATGCCGCGCCTGGTGGCCGCCATTGCTACTGGCATGATGCTGGGTGTGGCTGGCTGCATTGTGCAGCGCCTGACGGGCAATCCGATGGCCAGTCCGGAAGTGCTGGGCATCAGCTCCGGTGCCGCTTTTGGCGTGGTGATCATGCTGTTGCTGGTGCCGGGTGATGCTTTCGGCTGGCTGCTGCCCGCCGGAAGCCTGGGCGCGGCGCTGACGCTGCTGATCATCACTGTGACCGGCGGTCGCGGCGGCTTTTCGCCGGAGCGCATGCTGCTGGCCGGTATGGCGCTGAGCACCGCCTTCGCTACCCTGCTGCTGATGCTGCTGGCCAGCGGCGACCCACGGATGGCGAACCTGATGACGTGGATTTCTGGCTCAACTTATGGCGTGGATGCCGCTCAGGCCTGGCGGACGGTGGGGGTGGCGGCGGTGCTGCTGGCGCTGGTGCCGCTCTGCCGCCGCTGGCTGACCCTGCTGCCGCTGGGAGGCGAGACTGCGCGCGCGCTGGGCGTGGCGTTAAAACCTTCACGCTTTGCACTGTTGCTGCTGGCTGCTGCACTGACTGCCGCCGCCACGCTGACCATTGGGCCGCTGAGCTTTATTGGCTTAATGGCGCCGCATATTGTGCGCATGTTGGGCTTCCGTCGCGCCGTGCCACAGCTGGTTATGGCAGCGATGATGGGGGGCATCCTGATGGCGATAGCGGACTGGTGCGGCAGGATTGTCGCTTTCCCGAACCAGATCCCGGCCGGGCTGCTGGCAACCTTTATCGGTGCGCCATACTTTGTTTATCTGCTGCGTAAAGTCTGATGGGCTGAACCGAAGGGGATGGGAGCAAAGTGGCTGCAAGGCTGTTGCCTGAGCAGTACCACATAAAAAAAACGCCTGACTGCTGAGTCAGGCGTTTTTTATGCCCTGAGCGGCGGTTCAGCCGCCAGGACTCAGGCTAATTTTGCAAAGCTACGGCGTGCCGCATCCAGGGTGTGCTCAATATCCTGCTGGCTGTGCGCCAGAGACATAAAGCCCGCTTCAAAGGCGGAAGGTGCCAGATAGACCCCTTCTTCCAACATCAGATGGAAGAACTTTTTAAAGCGTTCCACATCACATTCGGTGACATCCTGGTAGCAGGTTACCGTGTCGGCTGAAGTAAAGAACAGGCCAAACATACCGCCCACATGGTTCACCACCAATGGGATGCCAGTCTCTTTCGCTGCCGCCAGCAACCCTTCCGCCAGCTGCGTGGTCAGTGCGTTAAGTTTGTCATGGCTACCGGGTTTGGCAATTTCGCTCAGGCAGGCAAAACCTGCCGCCATTGCAATTGGGTTACCCGAAAGCGTACCGGCCTGATAAACCGGACCGCCAGGCGCCAGCTCAGCCATCACTTCACGACGACCACCAAATGCGCCAACCGGCATGCCGCCGCCAATGATTTTGCCAAGACAGGTCAGGTCGGGCTTCACGCCATAGTGCGCCTGCGCGCCAGCCAGCGCGACACGGAAGCCGGTCATCACTTCATCAATAATAAACAGCGCGCCAAACTCGTCGCACAGCGCGCGCAGGCCCGGCAGGAAACCGTCGTTCGGCGGAATACAGTTCATGTTGCCCGCTACCGGTTCAACAATGATACAGGCGACCTCATGCGGATATTGCTCAAAAGCCGCCCGCACGGAATCGAGATCGTTGTAGGTGCAGGTCAGGGTGTGTTTGGCGAAATCGGCTGGCACGCCTGGCGAGTTGGGCTGGCCGAGGGTCAGCGCACCAGAGCCAGCTTTCACCAGCAGGCAGTCCGCATGGCCGTGATAGCACCCTTCAAATTTGATGATTTTGTCGCGATGGGTGTAGCCGCGCGCCAGGCGAATCGCGCTCATGGTGGCTTCGGTGCCGGAGTTTACCATGCGCACCATATCCATGGTGGGCACCAGCTCGGTGACCAGTTGCGCCATTTTTACTTCCATCTCCGTCGGCGCGCCAAAGCTCAGGCCGCGTTCAGCCGCTTCAATGACCGCGTTGCGGATGGCGGGGTGGTTATGTCCCAGTACCATCGGCCCCCAGGAGCCTACGTAGTCGATGTACTCTTTGCCGTCGGCATCGTAAAGGTAAGCGCCGTCGGCTCGTTCAATAAAGAGCGGGACTCCGCCAACGCCGCTAAACGCACGCACCGGCGAGTTTACGCCGCCGGGAATTAACTGCTGCGCCTGGGCATACAGATTTTCAGACTTACTCATGGTTCCGCTCCTGAGAATGCATTTAAAAAAACATCGCCATTCTAAGGGAACATGGGGCAGGGATAAAAGGCAAGTCGCGCTTTTGACACAATAGCCTGGAAATTTTTCCGGGACATCACCGGCGGGAAGGGTAAGATATTGACTTATCTTTACCGAGAAATGAACAGGATATGAACGAACCTACGTCATCTACTGAGCAGTTAAACAGCGTCCCGGTGCGGCGGGGGGATTTTTTACGTCTGCTGATTCGCAGAGATAAAACGCCTGTAGCGGTTCTTATTTTGGCGGGCATTGTCGGAACGCTGGCTGGCCTTGTTGGCGTCGCTTTTGAGAAAGCCGTCAACGCTGTCAGCACTCAGCGTCTGAGTATGCTGGCGACTGTTGAGCAACACTGGCTGCTGGTTTTCCCGCTGGCCTTTATTCTCTCCGGGCTGCTGGCGATGGTGGGCTATTACCTGGTCAGACAATTTGCGCCGGAAGCGTCCGGATCGGGCATCCCTGAAATCGAGGGCGCGCTGGAAGAGCTGCGTCCTGTGCGCTGGTGGCGAGTTATCCCGGTCAAATTTATCGGCGGCATGGGCGCGTTAGGCGCGGGCATGGTGCTGGGGCGCGAAGGGCCGACGGTGCAACTCGGTGGCAATATAGGCCGGATGGTGCTGGATATTTTCCGCATGAAAAGTCCCGAGGCCCGCCACTCGCTGCTGGCGACCGGTGCCGCAGCCGGACTCTCCGCCGCCTTTAACGCGCCGCTGGCGGGCATTCTGTTTATTATTGAAGAGATGCGGCTACAGTTCCGCTACAGCGTTATTTCGGTTAAAGCCGTCTTTATCGGTGTGATCATGTCCAGCGTGGTATTCCGCATTTTTAATGGGGAAGGTGCGGTCATTGCCGTGGGCAAACTGGCCAGCGCACCGGTCAATACGCTGTGGCTCTATCTGCTGTTGGGGATGCTGTTTGGCGTGGTTGGCGTGGCGTTTAACGCGCTGATTTTCCGTACACAGGATATGTTTAAGCGGCTGCATGGCGGTAATCTGCGCAAAATTCTGCTTATCGGCGGCGTGCTGGGCGGCGTTTGTGGTGTGCTGGGGGTTATCGAACCGGAAGCGGCAGGGGGCGGCTTTAACCTGATTCCGATAGCGGCTACGGGCAATTACACAGTCGGAATGCTGCTGTTTATTTTTATCACCCGTGTAGCCACCACGCTGCTCTGCTTTGGCTCCGGCGCGCCGGGCGGAATTTTCGCCCCTATGCTGGCGCTTGGCACCTTACTGGGAACCGCCTTTGGCATGGCCAGCGCTTCAATGTTCCCGGCTTATCACCTGGAAGCCGGAACCTTTGCCATTGCGGGCATGGGTGCGCTCTTTGCCGCTTCAGTCAGGGCGCCGCTGACCGGGATCGTGCTGGTTCTGGAAATGACCGACAATTATCAGCTTATTCTGCCGATGATTATCACCTGCCTTGGCGCAACCTTACTGGCACAGTTTCTTGGCGGTCAGCCGCTCTATTCCTCGCTGCTGGCGCGCACCCTGGCCAGCCAGCAGCAAAAAGATGATGAAAAAGTGGCAGCACAGAGTGCCACGCAGCCGAAAGGGAAAACGGCGGATACTTGATTGCTATACTGGTATATAAGATAATGGTGCCAGAGATGGTCGAATTATGACCAGTCGCCCGAATACATACTGGAGTATTAAATGAGTGACGATATAGCTCTGCCCCTGCAATTCACTGAAGCAGCGGCCAGTAAAGTCAAAAATCTGATTTCAGATGAAGAGAACCCGGATCTGAAACTGCGTGTTTATATCACCGGTGGCGGCTGTAGTGGCTTCCAGTACGGTTTTACCTTTGATGACAAGGTAAATGATGGCGATATGACCATTGAGAAAGCGGGCGTCGCGCTGGTGGTGGACCCGATGAGCCTGCAATATCTGGTAGGTGGCGCAGTCGATTATACCGAAGGCCTTGAAGGCTCCCGGTTTATCGTCACCAACCCGAACGCCAAAACCACCTGTGGCTGCGGTTCTTCGTTCAGCATCTGATGCTGCTGCCCCGGCACGTTTGCTGCCGGGGTTCTTACCACTCTACCGTAACTAATTTCGCCACCGTGCGGCTTCCACTATTTTGTGCAATTACCGACTCAGTGACTTTAGGCTGGGCCGATTCCTGTTGGCCGCAGCTGACTACAGGTGCTTTTGCTGGTGTAACACTTTGCCCGTCAATGTGACATTGCGAGTAAATGGTCAATTTGACCCCGATGCTGCCCGTAATGGATGCAGCACAGGCGTGACCAGCCATCATTAGGCCAAAGGCCAGATAAACGGCTTTCATTTTGTTGTTATCCTGGTGTAGATAAAATCAGGGCATCAGCCCAAAAATGGGCAGCGAGAATAAAATATTTCGCCGCCTCGTTAGTTGATTAACGACAATTCCTGCTGAAACTTTAACCGACTTTGCTGCGGTCTTTGGGTTTCACGCCTTCACTCCGGGTGCAGTTGACGGCATATTTGTTGCGCTGCCTGCATAATGCGCGGGCCTGGCCGGCTGAACCAGTCCTCATTGACGGCGATCACCGGCACCGCTAACTGCGGTCGCCAGAAGGCCTCTACTTCAGCTATACGTTTCTTATCGCCTCCTGTGACGACAACCTGCGGTCTTCTCATCAGTACCTGTTCGCGGCTCACCTGCGGCCAGGCAACCCGACTGTCGGCAAAGATGTTCTCTCCCGCGCAGAGCTGAAGAATTTCATTCTGCAAAGTGTTGCCAGAGGCGGTGAAGAGAGGGCGCTGGCCAAACTGCAAAAAAACCTTCTTTTTTGGCAGGCTGGCGTAATGCTGGTACAAAGCGGCCTGCTGATTTAAAAGGGCGTCAGCGGCACGATCGGCTTTTTCAGGGGCCGGACTCCAGGCCTTCAACTGACGCAGGCTGTCAGCCACCTCTTTGATCGTCACGGGATTGATCCAGACGATTTTGATGCCGAAAGCGCTGAGCTGATCCACCTGACGTTGAGGATTGCCTTCACGCCAGGCGAGCACCAGATCTGGCTTGAATGCCAGAATGCGTTCCACGTTGATGCCCTGCCAGTTGGCAACCTGCTCCAGCTGGTTAGCTTCCGGGGGATAGTCTGAGTAAGCACTGACTGCCACAGGCCTGATGCCTGCGGCAAAAGCCAGCTCCGTCAGGGCCGGAGCCAGGGTAATCACCCTGGGCGCGGCGGCTGCGCTGAAGCAGGTCAGCAGCAGCAGGGCGACAAGGAACCTAGCCACGCGACAGGTTGGTCAGCAGCGTCTCAACCATCAGAGAGGATTGCTTCGCTGCCACAACCAGGAATTCATCAAAGCTCAGGTGGGATTCCCGATCGGCCACGTCAGAAATGGCTCTAATCACCACAAAGGGCACGGCAAACTGGTGACAAACGTGCGCAATAGCCGTGGCTTCCATCTCCACGCCAATAGCCTGCGGGAAGGTTGAACGGATGCGTGCCAGCGGTTCTGCGCCGTTGATAAAGGCATCGCCACTCACGACCAGACCGCGCACGGCATGCAGGCCAAGCTGTTTGATGCAGCTTTCTGCGGCTTCAATCAGTGCGGTATCGGCGGTGAAGGCGGCAGGGCAGCCTGCCATCTGGCCAGGCTCGTATCCAAACGCGGTGACGTCGGCATCGTGATAACGTACTTCATCTGACACCACAATATCGCCCACCTTCAGCGAAGGAGCCAGACCGCCAGCGGAGCCGGTATTGATAATAAAGTCAGGCTTGCACAACTGTAACAGCAGGGTGGTGCCCAGCGCGGCAGAAACTTTGCCAATGCCCGACTTCAGCAGGGCGACCTCCACACCGTTCAGCGTTCCGGTGTAAATTTCACAGCCTGCCAGGGCCAGCGTCTGACGATTTTCAATTTTGTCGCGCAGCAGGGTAATTTCCTGCTCCATTGCACCAATAATGCCTGCTTTCATAGGGATACTCGCTAATGTTGTGGAAGTAAACTGTGCTTTCGGCGCATAGTCTATCATGGCAGGATGAAGGACATAATCCGCAAGAGGGTACAGGCATGGATCTGGTGCCGCAGAATGGGAAGCTGGCATGACCGATATCGACTTCAGGAAAAAAATCAATTATCAGCGCCGTTATCGTCCTCTGCAGGGGGTGAAAAGCGAGCATGAAATATTACGGATCTTTGAGAGCGATCGCGGACGCATTATTAATTCAGCGGCTATCCGCCGTCTGCAACAGAAAACCCAGGTTTTCCCGCTGGAACGTAATGCCGCCGTTCGCTCAAGGCTGACCCATTCGCTGGAAGTGCAGCAGGTGGGACGGTATATCGCCAAGGAGATCCTTACCCGGCTGAAAGAGCTGGGGCAACTGGAAAATTATGGCCTTGCTCAGCTAACCGGGCCTTTTGAAAGTATCGTTGAGATGGCCTGCCTGATGCACGACATCGGCAATCCACCTTTTGGTCATTTTGGCGAATCGGCAATCAACGACTGGTTCCGCCAGCGGCTGGATAACGATTATCAGCCCGAAAATCCACGTACCGATCGCTGTGAACCGGAAGCGCTGCGTTATCAGACAGATGGCTTTAACGATCTTCGTGCAAAGATTCGTCAAGATTTATCCCACTTTGAGGGCAATGCGCAGGCTATCCGCATGGTGCATTCGCTGCTGAGGATGAACCTGACCTGGGCGCAGGTGGGCTGTATCCTGAAATATACTCGTCCCGCCTGGCACAAAGGAAAGATTCCGCCAGGCCACGATTATCTGATGAAAAAGCCTGGCTATTATCTGGCTGAGGCGGAATATGTCGCCCGGTTACGCAAAGAACTGGATCTTCAGCCGCATTGTCGTTTTCCTTTGACCTATATTATGGAAGCGGCGGATGACATCTCCTATTGTGTGGCCGATTTGGAAGATGCGGTTGAGAAAAATATTTTCACCGTTGAGCAACTCTACGAGCACTTATTTGCGCTGTGGCCCACACATCAGCCGGGCGATCTATTTAGTCTGGTCGTGACGAACGCGCTGGATAAATCCAGAAGTTCACAAACCAGCCGCAGCAGCGAAGATCAGTTCTTTATGTATTTAAGGGTGAATACCGTTGCCCGTCTGGTACCGCATGCCGCTGGCCGGTTTATCGATAATTTAGCGGAAGTTTTTGACGGAAAATTCAACCAGGCGCTGCTGGAAGATGGCACGGCACAAAATCAGCTGCTGGAAATTTTCAAAAAAGTCGCTTTCCGTCATGTATTTAACCATCCTGACGTTGAGCAACTGGAGCTGCAGGGATACCGTGTTATCAGCGGCTTATTAGATATTTATCAGCCTTTATTAGCGCTGACTCAGCAAGAATTTGGTGAGCTGATTGAGAAAGATTATTTAAAAGGCTATCCAATAGAAACGCGCCTGTTCCACAAACTTTCCACGCGCTTTCGCCTGGCTTATAGTGAAGCAATGGGGCGCCTGGATAATCGCGCGGGCGATATTGCCATCTGGGAATATTATTACCGGGCGAGAATGCTACAGGACTATGTTAGTGGCATGACAGATCTGTTTGCCTGGGATGAGTATCGGCGCCTGATGGCCGTGGAATAACGTCGCCCCCCTTGAATTGTAAAGATGAAGAATAAATATTTACCTTTAGCGCAATCTTTTTCATGAACTTAGCGCTAAAACTTCACTCTCATCATCACGACCACAGCAATGGTTGCATAATTGGACATATAGAGAAACAGACGCATGAAAAAAACACTTTTAGCTGGCGCGTTAGCTCTGAGCCTGGGAATGGCGATGACTCCGCTTACTGCTTCGGCTGCAGAAACCGCTTCTTCCTCCAGCCAGCAGCTTCCGAGCCTGGCCCCTATGTTAGAAAAAGTTATGCCTTCGGTGGTTAGTATCAATGTTGAAGGCAGCACCACGGTGAAAACGCCACGGATGCCACAGCAGTTCCAGCAGTTCTTTGGCGACAATTCGCCATTCTGCCAGGACGGCTCGCCTTTCCAGAGCTCCCCTATGTGTCAGGGCGGCGGTGGACAGGGGCAGGATCAGGGCGGAGCCAATACTCAGCAGGAGAAATTCCGCGCGCTTGGCTCGGGTGTGGTGATTGATGCCGCTAAAGGCTATGTGGTCACCAATAATCACGTGGTTGATAACGCCACCAAAATTCAGGTGCAGCTCAGCGACGGGCGCAAGTACGACGCAAAAGTGATTGGAAAAGATCCGCGTTCAGATATCGCCCTGATTCAGCTGAAGGATGCGAAGAACCTGACGGCCATCAAAATTGCAGATTCTGACGATCTTCGCGTCGGTGATTATACCGTGGCTATTGGTAACCCCTATGGCCTGGGTGAAACGGTCACCTCCGGGATCGTTTCTGCGCTTGGTCGCAGCGGCCTGAACGTTGAAAATTATGAAAACTTTATCCAGACCGATGCCGCCATCAACCGCGGTAACTCCGGTGGCGCGCTGGTTAATCTTAACGGCGAGCTGATTGGCATCAACACCGCCATCCTGGCACCGGACGGCGGCAATATCGGTATCGGCTTCGCCATTCCAAGTACCATGGTGAAAAACCTGACGGCACAGATGGTAGAATATGGCCAGGTGAAACGCGGTGAGCTGGGTATCATGGGCACCGAGCTGAACTCTGAGCTGGCGAAAGCGATGAAAGTGGACGCACAGCGCGGCGCGTTTGTCAGCCAGGTTCTGCCCAACTCCTCAGCTGCAAAAGCGGGCGTGAAGGCGGGCGATGTGGTCACCTCCATCAACGGTAAGCAGATCTCCAGCTTTGCCGCGCTGCGTGCTCAGGTTGGCTCGCTGCCGGTCGGCACCAAAATGGCGCTGGGCCTGATCCGCGATGGCAAGCCTCTTACCGTTAACGTCGAACTGCAGCAAAGTACCCAGACTAAGGTTGAATCCGCAACGATTTACACCGGTATTGAGGGTGCTGACCTAAGTAACTTTGACGAGAAGGGCGTTAAAGGCGTCAAGGTGGATAATGTGAAGGCAGGCTCTGCCGCTGCGCGCATTGGCCTGAAAAAAGATGATGTGATCCTGGGCGTTAATCAGCAGGCGATCGCTAATCTGGGCGAGCTGCGTAAAATTCTGGATACCAAGCCTTCCGTACTGGCTCTGAATATTCAGCGTGGCGACAGCTCCATCTATCTGTTGATGCAGTAATCCCTTTAAGTGCCGACGCCTGCCGTCGGCACTTCTGTTTTAAAATCCCCGTTATTGCCTCCTCTCTTTGTGATACTCCCCGCAATTTTTACAGTCCGCACCGTGCTTAGTGCAGTTGCACAATGTTTCGCTCTGGTGCCGCAGGTATGCTGAAAGAATGATGCTTTGCTGGAGAGGTAAATGGCTACCTATCATCTGGATGCCCGGCTGGCGCAGGAAATTGTTGCCCGCACGATGCAAATTATTGACAGCAATGTCAACGTGATGGACGCGCGTGGCCGCATCATCGGCAGCGGCGACCATGAGCGTATTGGTGAAATGCACGAAGGAGCGCTGCTGGCGCTCTCTCAGGCACGGGTTGTGGACATTGATGAAGGAGTGGCTAAGCACCTGCACGGTGTTCGGCCAGGGATTAATCTGCCGATGCGCATTGATGGCGACATCGTTGGCGTTATTGGCCTGACTGGCGAACCGGAAACGCTGCGGCATTATGGTGAACTGGTCTGCATGACGGCGGAGATGATGCTGGAGCAGGCGCGGCTGCTGCATATGCTGGCGCAGGATAGCCGTCTTCGTGAAGAGCTGGTGCTGAACCTGATCCGTAGCGATACGCTTTCACCCGCATTAGTGGAATGGGCACAGCGTTTGCGTATCGATCTTAATCAGCCCAGAGTGGTGGCGGTGGTGGAAGTGGACAGCGGCCAGCTGGGCGTGGACAGCGCCATGTCAGAGCTGCAGCAGCTGCAAACGCTGCTGACCACGCCGGAGAGAGATAACCTGATTGCGATTGTTTCGCTGACGGAGATGGTGGTATTGAAACCAGCGTTCAACGCGCATGGCCGGTATGACGCAGACGATCACCGCAAACGCGTTGAGCTGCTGCAGTCGCGCATGAAGGAGAGCGGACATCTGCGGATGCGTATTGCATTGGGGAATTTTTTCACCGGGCCGGGCAGTATTGCGCGCTCCTACCGTACCGCCCACACCACGATGCTGGTAGGCAAGCAGCGAATGCCTGAACAGCGCAGCTACTTCTATCAGGATTTAGTGCTGCCCGTATTGCTCGACAGCCTGCGTGGCGGCTGGCAGGCTGGCGAACTCTCCCGTCCACTGGCCCGGCTAAAGTCGATGGACAATAACGGGCTGTTACGCAGAACGCTGACCTCGTGGTTCAGTAATAACGTGCAGCCCTCGGCAACGGCGAAAGCGCTCTATATCCACCGCAATACGCTGGAATACCGGCTCAACCGGATTTCTGAGCTGACCGGACTCAATCTGAGTAATTTCGACGACAGACTGCTGCTCTATGTTGCGCTACAGCTGGATGAGCAGCCTTAAATAAAAAAAGGGCGGAGATCTCCTCCGCCCTTTTCGACAACTTACCGGGAATTAACGGCCGTTGC
The DNA here is from genome assembly GCF_033657285.1 of Erwinia sp. MMLR14_017. Taxonomy (NCBI): domain Bacteria; kingdom Pseudomonadati; phylum Pseudomonadota; class Gammaproteobacteria; order Enterobacterales; family Erwiniaceae; genus Erwinia; species Erwinia sp. MMLR14_017. The sequence continues at coordinate 614,351 of NZ_JAWVWP010000001.1, forward strand.
GGGTCAGCTTTTCAAGATCGGATTCGATCTCGCTGATTTTATTGGAAACAACATGCTCCAGATGGCGCAGGTCTTCCAGAATTTTACGTTTCAGATCCACTTCAACCTGGTCACGCTGGCAAATCTGGTCCAGTTCGTCGATCACATAACGCAGGTTCGGGCTGATTTCCTGGATCTCTTTATACCCCTGGCTGGCGTTATCAGCCACCACGGTTTTACGCTGACGCGGATATTTAAATTTCACGCTTTTGGCAAAAAATTCGCCTTTATCTTTACGGAAATAGATTTTCAGGATGTCGTTATTGGCTTCCTGACGCAGGCTGTAACGGTCAATATCGTCAGGAGAAGAGATGCCCAGGCCTTTCAGATTGTCATACATACTTTTCAGATTCCTTATGCGGGAGATTATTGTTTCGGCTGCGCGTTGCAAATGCTGCGTTGCCAGTGCTCGCCACTACTTAAGTCCGCAGGCCGTGCGCTGGTGGCTGGTCAGCTTTGCTCGCTCGTCCCGTACTCAGATGAGTATGTGTAAATCTGAAACGCAATCGGGGAGCGTCTGTGCGCTTAACGGCGCGGATTATCGCTCAGTTGTTGCGCAATAGCATCCGTTATTTCGTCGCGCGAAAGAGGTTGTTGGCGGGCTCAGTGTAAAGAAAAGATTACGGGCCACAGGGCGTGACCCGCAGAGGATCAGTCGATGGTGCGCAGCAGTTCGTTGATGCCCACTTTACCGCGAGTTTTCGCGTCAACTTTCTTCACGATAACCGCACAGTACAGGCTGTAGCTGCCATCTTTTGAAGGCAGGTTGCCGGAAACCACTACAGAACCGGCTGGTACGCGTCCATAATGCACTTCACCCGTTTCACGATCGTAAATTTTGGTGCTCTGACCGATATAGACGCCCATGGAGATAACCGCGCCCTCTTCAACGATCACCCCTTCGACGATCTCTGAGCGTGCGCCGATAAAGCAGTTATCTTCGATGATAGTTGGGTTAGCCTGCAGAGGCTCAAGCACGCCGCCAATACCCACGCCGCCAGAAAGATGCACGTTTTTACCAATCTGCGCACAGGAACCCACGGTCGCCCAGGTATCTACCATCGAACCTTCATCCACATAGGCACCGATATTGACGTAAGAAGGCATCAGTACGGTATTGCGGGCGATATAGGCACCCTGGCGAACGGCGGCAGGCGGCACTACGCGGAAGCCCTCTTTTTTAAAGCGCGCGTCGTCATAGTCGGCAAACTTCATCGGCACTTTGTCGTAGAAGCGGCTTTCTGCACCCTCAATCACCTGATTGTCATTGATGCGGAAGGAGAGGAGTACGGCCTTTTTCAGCCACTGATGCGTTACCCACTCACCGTCAATCTTTTCAGCGACGCGCAGGGCACCGCTGTCAAGCAGGCTGATAACCTGTTTGACCGCTTCGCGGGTAACGGTATCTGCATTAGCGGGGGTGATTTCTGCGCGGCGCTCGAAGGCGCTCTCAATAACACTCTGTAATTGTTGCATTAGTTCTTCCTGTTTCACTCATGTTCCCAATGTGGGAAGAGGGGTTTTAACCCCGCCACCTTGCCCCACATGGTGTGTTAAAAATTAAATCCGGGTCACACTTTATCGTTTGGATTAAGGGCGTCTGTCAACCGTTGTTGTAACTGTTCGCGCAATTCCGGCCCCAGGGCCCGCCGTTCACTGTTAGCGAGGATGAATAAATCCTCCACGCGTTCGCCGATGGTGCTGATGCGTGCCCCATGTAGCGAAATACCTAAGTCGGCGAAGACTTCTCCCACGCGGGCCAACAGGCCTGGCTGATCCAGCGCGATCAGCTCCATATAGGTGCGACGATCTGTGTGACCCGGTAAAAACTTCGCCTGGGTGTCCACGCTGAAATGTTTAAGCCGGGCGGACTGCCGCCGGGTGCGTGGAGACTGCCAGTTAGTCTGGCCTATCGCCTGTTCCAACGCCTGACGGATCATTTCATGGCGATCTGCGGCCAGCGGACTGCCATCCGGCTCCAGCACAATAAAGGTATCCATCGCCATACCGTCCCGGCTGGTGAAGATCTGCGCATCATGCACGCTGAGATTGCGGCGATCCAGCTCTCCCGCTACGGTGGCGAAGAGATAAGGGCGATCCGGGCTCCAGATAAAGATCTCCGTGCCGCCGCGTGTCGCCTGCGGGCTGACCAGCACCAGCGGCTGCGTTAAGTCGTGTTGCAGTAAATGCCGGGCATGCCAGGCAAGCTGATTGGGCGTATGGCGAAGGAAATAATCTGCGCGGCAGCGGCTCCAGATAGGGTGCAGCGCCCGCTCGTCGATATTATCCATCCGTAATAACGCCAGAGCCTGCAAGCGATGATGACGCACCCGCTCACGCAGATCCGGGCTGTTTTCCATGCCGCGACGCAGCTGTTTCTCGGTGGCGAAGAAGAGCTCACGCAGCAAACTCTGCTTCCAGCTATTCCATAAATTCTCATTAGTGGCGCAGATATCCGCCACCGTCAGGCAAACCAGGTAACGCAGCCGGTTCTCGTTTTGCATCACTTCGGCAAACTGCTGGATCTCTGTCGGGTCCTGAATATCACGCCGCTGCGCCGTTACCGACATCAGCAGATGATGGCGCACCAGCCAGGCAACCAGCTGGGTTTCACGCGAGTTCAGCCCGTGCAGTTCAGCAAATTCCAGCACATCCTGAGCGCCGAGAATAGAGTGGTCGCCGCCGCGTCCTTTCGCAATGTCATGGAACAGCGCAGCCATCAACAGCAGTTCCACCTGCGGCAAGCGTGGCCAGATTTCCACACAGAGAGGATGGCGTGGACGAGTCGCCTCGTTGGCGAAACTCTCCAGCTTCTGTAGCACCCTGATCGTGTGTTCATCCACCGTATAAGCATGAAACAGGTCGAACTGCATCTGCCCGACAATATTGCCCCACTGCGGCATATAGGCCCAGAGCACGTTATGGCGATGCATAGGGAGCAGCGCCCGACTGACGGCGCCCGGATGGCGTAAAATGGACATAAACAGACGGCGAGCTTCCGGAATAGTGCAAAGCGGCTGTGCCAGATGACGGCGGGCATGGCGCAACTGGCGCAGCGTAGTGGAGTAGATCCCGCTGATGTTCTGCATGCGCACCATGGTATAGAACATCCGCATGATCGCTTCCGGCTCGCGTGAGAACAGCGTTTCATCGATTAAATCGATCAGCGAACCGCGTAGCTGGAACTCTTGATCAATGGGACGCGGCTTCTCATCTTCGCCGAGCGCAAGGATCGCCTCATCAAACAGCTGCAGCAGCATATGGTTAAGCTCGCTGATACGCGCGGTCACCCGATAGAAATCCTTCATCATCCGCTCAACCGGCTCGTTAACTTCGCCCTGATAGTTCAGGCGTTGAGCCACGGTAAGCTGACGATCAAACAGCAGGCGGTTATCGTAGCGGGGCAGGGTCAGATGCAGGGCAAACCGGATGCGCCACAAAAAGCTCTGGCACTCGTTCAGCTCGTTGCGCTCCACTTCCGTCAGGAAGCCAAATCCAACCATCTCATCCAGTGAGGTCGCCCCGAAATGACGGCGGGCAACCCACAACAGCGTATGAATATCGCGAAGGCCGCCGGGGCTGCTTTTAATGTCCGGCTCCAGATTGTAGCTGGTGCCGTGATAGCGATTGTGGCGCTCCTGCTGCTCCGCAATCTTTGCCGCGAAAAACTGGTCTGAAGGCCAGAAGCCGTCGCTGAATACGTTCTTTTGCAGCTCAAGAAACAGCGCCACATCACCGGTTAACATACGGGATTCAATCAGATTGGTGGCGACAGTCAGGTCAGACAACCCTTCAAGCAGGCACTCTTCCAACGTGCGGACGCTGTGTCCCACTTCCAGCTTTAAGTCCCACATCAGCGTCAGCAGTTCGCCGGTGCGTTGGGCATCCTGATCGGAGAGGGTACTACGGCTGAGGATCAGCACATCAATATCGGAAAGGGGATGCAGTTCACCGCGACCATAGCCGCCCACTGCCACCAGGGCAATGCCCTCTTTTTCCGGGAAGCCATAAAAACGCCAGAGGCGTCTGAGCAGACGATCGATAAAGAGCGTGCGGGCATCAATCAATGTTTCAACGTCTTCGCCCTGGTCAAAGGCGCTTGCCAGCAGCAGATTGAACTGCTCAAGGTGTTGTTTCAGGGATTCGCGAGTCAGTTCCTTATCGGCCCAGTGGGCAGGGGAGCCAGACTTTTTATAATCCTTAAGGGTTTTGGTCACGCCGGTGCTCCTGCTTAATGCGCTGCGGATCGGAATAGAACACCGACAATAGCGCCAGCAGCAGCCTGAGATCAAAAAAAAACCGGCCGGAGCCGGTTTTTTTATTTCGATTGCGTTACGCGTCGTGGGTCAGGATGGCTGGAATAGTATCATCCTTACGCAGCGTCATAATTTCGCAGCCGTTTTCCGTCACCACAATGGTGTGCTCATATTGTGCGGAGAGGCTGCGATCTTTGGTTTTCACCGTCCAGCCATCTTTCATGCTGCGAATGCGGTAATCACCAGCGTTGACCATCGGCTCAATGGTAAAGGCCATGCCAGCCTGAAGCACAACGCCGCCGTCGTCCGCATCGTAATGCAGAACCTGCGGCTCTTCATGGAAACCCTTACCGATGCCGTGTCCGCAATATTCACGTACCACAGAGAAATCCTGCGCTTCAACAAACTTCTGAATTTCGCGGCCAATAGTGCGCAGGCGGATGCCTGGTTTCACCATCCGCAGCGCCAGATAAAGGCTCTCCTGGGTGATGCGGCACAGACGCTCGCCCAGAATGGTGGGTTTACCAGCGATAAACATTTTTGAGGTATCACCGTGGTATTCATCTTTGATCACGGTGACATCAATATTAACGATGTCGCCCTCTTTCAGGATGCGCTCATCACTTGGGATACCGTGGCAGACCACTTCGTTGATGGAGATGCAGACCGATTTCGGAAAACCGTGATAACCCAGACTGGCCGAGACCGCTTGCTGGGTATTAACGATGTAATCGTGACAAATGCGATCCAGCTCGCCGGTGCTGATACCGGGCTTAACATGTTCTTCAATCATTTCGAGCACTTCAGCAGCCAGACGGCCCGCCACGCGCATTTTTTCGATTTCTTCAGGGGTTTTAATTGTAATCGCCATTAATTTTGTCCGCAGTTGCCGCTATTTTCGACAATAATAAAGGAAGTGCAGCAATGGTAGCAGCCCACCTTTGCTCTGCCAATTGCAGTTTGTGGCAGGAAGGGCGTTGCTAACAAAATTTGGCTTCACAGGGCGCTTTGTGGTATAAAGCGCGCCGACGATTCTCTGTGAAGAAGTTTCTCAGGGAAACGCATAACTCTCATTATGTGTAAATAACACACATGTATCGACACATACGCCGGGGTGCCTTAAAGCCTGCGCAAGCAGTCTGACGGGTCGGTTGTATGGGATACATGGAGGCTTAACCCCAAATCACTCTATAGAGGTAATCATGGCAACTGTTTCCATGCGCGACATGCTCAAGGCCGGTGTACACTTCGGTCACCAGACCCGTTACTGGAACCCGAAAATGAAGCCATTCATCTTCGGCGCTCGTAACAAAGTTCACATCATCAACCTTGAAAAAACCGTACCAATGTTCAACGAAGCTCTGGCTGAACTGAACAAGATCGCTTCCCGTAAAGGAAAGATCCTGATGGTCGGTACCAAGCGCGCTGCAAGCGAAGCGGTAAAAGAGTCTGCGCTGAGCTGTGACCAGTTCTTCGTAAACCATCGCTGGTTGGGTGGCATGCTGACTAACTGGAAAACCGTTCGTCAGTCCATCAAACGTCTGAAAGATCTGGAAACCCAGTCTCAGGACGGTACCTTCGATAAACTGACCAAGAAAGAAGCGCTGATGCGCACCCGTGAACTGGGCAAGCTGGAAAACAGCCTGGGCGGAATCAAGGACATGGGCGGCCTGCCTGACGCTCTGTTCGTTGTTGATGCAGACCACGAGCACATCGCAATCAAAGAAGCAAACAACCTGGGTATCCCGGTCTTTGCTATCGTTGATACTAACTCTGATCCGGACGGCGTTGACTTCATCATTCCTGGTAATGACGATGCAATCCGTGCTGTGAGCCTGTACCTGACCGCAGTGGCTACCACTGTGCGTGAAGGTCGCTCTCAGGACCTGGCTCAGCAGGCTGAAGAAACCTTCGCCGAAGCTGAGTAATAAGGATCGCTCCTCAGAGAGCCCTTATTGATCAGATGTAAATCTGTAAGGGGCCGGATGGCCCCTTTATTTTATTCGAATTCGCTCTGCCGGTTGTCACAGTCGGCGGGGCAGAATGTTTCTCCCGAGAAGAGACATTTGTCTCCCCCGTTCCGGCGGGATGCCAACAAATGCTGAATAACCGAGGATTAGAGAATGGCTGATATTACTGCGGCTCTGGTAAAAGAACTGCGTGAGCGCACTGGCGCTGGCATGATGGATTGTAAGAAAGCGCTGACCGAAGCCAATGGCGACATTGAGCTGGCAATCGAGAACATGCGTAAATCTGGCGCGATCAAAGCGGCTAAGAAAGCAGGCAACGTTGCTGCTGACGGCGTGATCAAAACCAAGATTGAAGGCAATTACGGTGTGATTCTGGAAGTAAACTGCCAGACTGACTTCGTGGCTAAAGATAGCGGTTTCCAGGCCTTTGCTGACAAAGTGCTGGATGCTGCTGTTGCTGGCAAAATTACTGATGTTGAAGCGCTGAAAGCTCAGTTCGAAGAAGAGCGCGTGGCGCTGGTGGCAAAAATTGGTGAAAACATCAATATTCGCCGCGTATCTTCACTGGAAGGCGATGCCCTGGGCAGCTACCTGCACGGCGCACGTATCGGCGTTCTGATTTCTGCAACAGGCGCTGACGAAGAGCTGGTTAAGCAGCTGGCAATGCACGTTGCGGCAAGCAAGCCAGAATTCGTTAAGCCAGAAGACGTTTCTGCTGACGTGGTTGAGAAAGAGTTCCAGGTTCAGCTGGACATCGCCATGCAGTCCGGTAAGCCGAAAGAGATCGCAGAGAAGATGGTTGAAGGCCGCATGAAGAAATTCACCGGCGAAGTCTCTCTGACTGGTCAGCCTTTCGTAATGGACCCATCAAAAACTGTGGGCCAGCTGCTGAAAGAGAAAAATGCAGACGTTGTTAACTTCATCCGCTTTGAAGTGGGCGAAGGCATTGAGAAAGCTGAAACCGATTTCGCAGCAGAAGTTGCGGCGATGTCCAAACAGTCTTAATGATTGATAAGAACCGCCAATCGGCGGTTCTTTTTTGTCTGCCGTTAGCACCACGCATTTTCAGTCTCATCCCAATAGCATTTCTCCGGTGCTAAGAGGATGATAGATCAGATTTAACTCCTCACATCGACCAAACCATCCAGGAAAAAACACCATGGCGACCAATGCAAAACCTGTATATCAACGTATTCTGCTTAAACTGAGTGGCGAAGCGCTGCAAGGTGCTGAAGGCTTCGGCATCGACGCAAGCGTACTGGATCGTATGGCTCAGGAAGTGAAAGAACTGGTAGAACTGGGCATTCAGGTGGGTGTGGTTATCGGTGGTGGTAATCTGTTCCGTGGCGCTGGTCTGGCGCAGGCTGGAATGAATCGCGTCGTTGGCGACCATATGGGCATGCTGGCGACCGTGATGAACGGTCTGGCAATGCGTGATGCTCTGCATCGTGCCTATGTGAACGCCCGCCTGATGTCCGCAATACCGCTGAACGGCGTGTGCGATAACTACAGCTGGGCAGAAGCGATCAGCCTGCTGCGCAACAACCGCGTGGTGATCTTCTCCGCCGGTACAGGTAACCCGTTCTTTACTACCGATTCCGCCGCCTGCCTGCGTGGCATCGAAATTGAAGCAGATGTGGTGCTGAAAGCCACCAAAGTGGATGGCGTCTATTCAGCCGATCCGGTGAAAAACCCGGATGCGACCCTGTACGATCAGATCAGTTACACTGACGTGCTGGATAAAGAGCTGAAGGTAATGGACCTGGCGGCCTTTACGCTTGCTCGCGATCACAAACTGCCAATTCGTGTCTTCAATATGAATAAGCCAGGCGCACTGCGTCGTGTGGTAATGGGCGAAAAAGAAGGCACCCTGATTACGCAATAATATCCGCCGCTGCGTAAAATAAGGTATATTCTGCTTTTGTAGTGCGTTGCGCACTATAATCAGATTCACCAAGACTATGTTGACACGGGCGCCATATGACCCGTGCTAACCAGAATCCAAGGGTTCCAACGTGATTAACGAAATCAGAAAAGATGCTGAAACGCGCATGGATAAATGTGTGGAAGCATTCAAAAACACTATCGGCAAAATCCGTACTGGCCGCGCCTCGCCAAGCATTCTTGATGGCATCATGGTTGACTATTACGGCTCTTCCACGCCGCTGCGCCAGCTGGCCAGCGTCACCGTTGAAGATTCCCGCACGCTGAAAATCAACGTGTTTGACCGTTCTATCAGCGCGGCTGTAGAAAAAGCGATCATGACCTCTGACCTGGGACTTAACCCAAGCTCAGCTGGCACCGACATTCGCGTTCCGCTGCCTGCACTGACAGAAGAGCGTCGTAAAGACCTGATTAAAATTGTCCGTGGCGAAGCAGAGCAGGGTCGCGTGTCCGTGCGTAACGTCCGCCGTGACGCGAACGACAAAGTTAAAGCTTTACTGAAAGACAAAGAGATCAGCGAAGACGAAGAGCGGCGTTCTCAGGATGATATCCAGAAAATGACCGACCTCTTTATCAAGAAAGTTGATACAGCGCTGGCAGAAAAAGAAACGGAGCTGATGGACTTCTGAGTTCGTCATTTTCCGATGAAACGCCGTACAGATTGCCGTTCAAATGAGTGGTCAGTCTTACGGCGTTTTGCATTTATTCGCTTAGCTGATGGCCGGAACAGCCAGGCCGTCGGTGATGACACAGAGCACTCTCATGAAGCAATTGACGATCCTCGGTTCAACGGGTTCAATCGGGACCAGCACGCTGGCGGTAGTTCGCGCCAATCCGCATCTGTTTGCCGTTAAGGCACTGGTCGCTGGTCATAACGTTGAGCGGATGGCTGAACAATGTCTGGCCTTTCGCCCTGCCTATGCCTCAATGTCTGATGAACGCTCCGCTGCGGCCCTGCGACTTCGTCTGAAAAGCCTGAATGTAGCGACCGAGGTATTGAGCGGCGAGCAGGCTGCCTGCGACCTGGCGGCGCTGGATGAGGTTGATCAGGTTATGGCGGCAATTGTCGGCGCGGCAGGATTAATGCCTACGTTATCGGCAATTCGGGCTGGAAAACAGGTGCTTCTCGCTAATAAAGAATCTTTGGTTACCTGCGGCCAGCTGTTTCTGGAGGCGGTGAGCGCGTCAAAAGCGCAGCTGTTGCCCGTGGATAGCGAGCACAATGCCATTTTTCAGAGTTTGCCTGCTTCCCTCCAGCAACAGTTAGGGTACGCTTCTCTGGAAGATAATGGCATTGACAGCATTATCCTCACGGGGTCTGGTGGCCCATTTCGCGAGACGCCGTTACACCTGCTTGAGCGCATGACGCCGGATCAGGCCTGTGCGCATCCGAACTGGTCAATGGGGCGAAAAATCTCCGTTGATTCTGCCACCATGATGAATAAAGGCCTGGAATATATTGAAGCCCGCTGGCTGTTTAATGCAACCGACGCCCAAATGGAAGTCATCCTGCATCCCCAGTCGGTAATCCACTCTATGGTGCGTTACCGTGATGGCAGCGTACTGGCTCAGCTGGGTTCACCTGACATGCGGACGCCCATCGCACATGTGATGGCCTGGCCTCAGCGAGTGCCGTCCGGGGCTACGCCACTGGATTTCACCCGCATGGGAGCGATGACCTTCGCCGAGCCGGATTTTGCGCGCTATCCCTGCCTGAAGCTGGCGATCGATGCCTGTTCTGCCGGACAGGCTGCGACCACGACGCTGAATGCAGCCAACGAGATTGCGGTTGCCGCTTTCCTGGATTCGCAAATTCGCTTTACCGATATCGCCGCACTCAATATGGCCGTGCTGGAGAAGTTATCCTGTGCGGAACCTGACAGCGTTGAGGCGGTACTGGAGATTGACAGGCAGGCGCGCGCCTCGGCAGGCACCATGCTGTCACGCTTCTCTGAAGCCCGGTAATTCAGCCAATTAAGGTGCGGCCATTTGTGAGGCGGGGGCGGAGATGGTATAGTCTTCCGCCGCTGTTTGAGTATCACGTTGCGATGAAGCGGTAACGCAGGCCGTGCGAGACACGGCTTTTTTACGTCGAGCGGGTAAGATATTTCAGAAGCCGTTGTATTTCTGATTAAAGGAAATCATTACGCGTTATGTCGTCCGAAAATCAATTAAAAACCGATGACCTGCAAGGGGAAAACCCCCGTCACGTGGCCATCATTATGGATGGCAATGGCCGTTGGGCTAAAAACCGTGGCAAGCTGCGCATCTCGGGGCATAAAGCCGGTGTGAAGTCAGTTCGTCGGGCGGTAAGTTTTGCTGTCAGCAACAAGCTTGATGCGCTGACGCTTTATGCATTCAGCAGCGAGAACTGGAACCGTCCGCCGCAGGAAGTACTGGCGTTGATGGAGCTCTTCGTCTGGGCGCTCGACAGCGAAGTGAAAAGTCTGCATAAGCATAACGTTCGTCTGCGGATTATCGGCGACACCGGTCGTTTTAATGCCCGTCTGCAGGAGCGCATTCGCCGCGCCGAGGAACTTACTCAACAAAATAATGGACTAACCCTCAACATTGCCGCGAATTATGGCGGACGTTGGGATATCATCCATGGCGTCAGAAAAATAGCAGAGCAGGTTCAGGAAGGTCTACTCCGTCCCGATCAGATCGAGGAAGAAACCCTCGGCGACTATCTCTGCCTCAATGAACTGGCTCCCGTGGATCTGGTAATAAGGACAGGGGGAGAGCATCGAATCAGTAACTTTTTGCTGTGGCAGGTTGCCTACGCAGAGTTCTTTTTTACCGATGTTCTCTGGCCTGATTTTGATGAACAAGTCTTTGAAGGTGCACTGAATGCATTTGCACAACGAGAGCGTCGCTTTGGCGGTGCAGCACCCGGCGGCGCCTGAGCGCTCTGGGGGTAATCTTTGCTGAAGTCACGCCTGATTACCGCGTTTATACTTATCCCGATTGTGATTGCAGCGCTGTTTTTGCTGCCGCCGCCTGGATTTGCCATCATCACCCTGGCGGTATGTATGCTCGCCGCCTGGGAGTGGGGGCAGTTCGCGGGCTTCGCGTCCAAATCGCAACGCATCTGGCTGGCGGTCCTGTGCGGGCTGCTTCTCGCCTTCATGATGTTCACCCTTCCTGCTTATCAGCACTCCGTGCATCTGCCCCAGGTTGCTGGCTCGCTCTGGGCTGCCCTGTGCTGGTGGGTGGTGGCGCTGCTGCTGGTGCTGCGCTATCCCGGTTCTGCCGCCCTGTGGCGCTCCTCTAAACCTCTTCGTCTGCTGTTTGGTATCCTGACTATCGTGCCGTTTTTCTGGGGTATGCTCACGCTGCGCCAGTATCACTACGATACCGATCATTTCGCCGGCGCCTGGTGGCTGTTATACGTGATGCTGCTGGTGTGGGGCGCGGATTCGGGAGCCTATATGTTTGGCCGCCTGTTTGGTAAGCACAAGCTCTCTCCGAAAGTTTCACCAGGCAAAACCTGGGAAGGCTTCTTTGGAGGCCTGGTGACCTCAGCTATTATTGCCTGGCTGTTCAGTCTGTGGGCGCCGCTAAGCGTGCCTATTACTACGCTGTTGATTTGTTCGCTGGTGGCCGCGCTGGCTTCCGTGCTGGGCGACTTAACAGAGAGTATGTTTAAACGTGAAGCGGGTATAAAAGACAGCGGTAATCTTATTCCCGGTCATGGTGGGATCCTTGACCGTATCGACAGCCTGACCGCCGCCGTGCCGGTCTTTGCCTGTCTGCTGTTGCTGGTCTTCGGGACGCTATAAGGGACGTTATGCTGAGCATTCTCTGGAGCCTGGGGGCATTTATTGTTGCCCTTGGCGTATTGATCACCGTGCACGAGTTTGGCCACTTCTGGGTGGCCCGTCGCTGTGGTGTCAAAGTAGAACGTTTCTCTGTGGGATTTGGTAAAGCCTTGTGGCGCCGCCGCGACAAGCAGGGAACCGAATACGTCATTGCACTGATCCCGCTGGGCGGCTACGTCAAAATGCTCGATGAGCGTGTTGAAAGCGTACCGCCAGAACTCCGCCATCACGCTTTCAATAACAAAACCGTCCTGCAGCGCGCGGCCATCATCAGTGCCGGGCCCATCGCGAATTTCCTGTTTGCCATCTTTGCTTACTGGCTGGTGTTTATCATCGGCGTCCCTGGCGTTCGTCCGGTTGTTGGCGAAATAGTGAACGGTTCGCAGGCGGCAGAGGCTCAAATTACGCCTGGAATGGAACTTAAAGCCGTCGACGGTATCGAAACGCCTGACTGGGATGCTGTGCGTATGGCGCTGGTGGCGAAAATTGGCGACCAGCAAACCACGCTGAGCGTGGCGCCGTTTGGCTCTTCTCAGGTCACAGAAAAGCGGCTCGATCTGCGCAACTGGCAGTTCGAGCCGGATAAGCAGGATCCGGTAGCGTCGCTGGGCATTCAGCCTCGTGGCCCTCAGATCGAAACGGTACTGGCAGAAGTGCAGGCGAACTCGGCAGCAAGCAAGGCGGGTTTGCAAGCGGGCGACAGGATCGTTAAAGTCGATGGTCAGCCGGTAGACCAGTGGCAGCGTTTTGTTACGCTGGTACGCGATAATCCGGGGCAGGCGTTGGTTGTAGAGGTTGAACGAGGGGGTTCTCCTGTTCGTTTAACTCTGACGCCAGACGTGAAGCCTGGCAACAAAGCAGAAGGGTTCGCAGGGGTTATCCCGCGCATTATTCCTCTGCCGGATGAATTTAAAACGGTACGACAGTATGGCCCGTTTGCCGCAGTAGGTGAGGCGAGTGCCAAAACCTGGCAGCTGATGAAGCTGACGGTAAATATGCTGGGCAAACTGATTGTCGGCGAAGTGAAGTTAAACAATCTCAGCGGGCCGATTTCAATCGCCCAGGGTGCTGGGATGTCGGCAGAATATGGTTTGATCTACTACCTGATGTTCCTGGCTTTGATCAGCGTGAACCTCGGGATAATCAATCTGTTCCCGTTGCCGGTATTAGATGGTGGGCATTTGCTGTTCCTGGCGATCGAAAAGATCAAAGGTGGGCCGGTGTCTGAGCGAGTTCAGGACTTCAGTTATCGCATTGGCTCTATATTGCTGGTGCTGTTAATGGGGCTTGCACTATTCAATGATTTCTCACGTCTTTAGCAGGCCAGGCGCCCGCTAACCGTGAGAACCAGTTAGGAAGAATGCATAACAACGATGGCGATGAAAAAGTTGCTCATAGCGTCGCTGCTGTTTAGCAGCGCTACCGTATACGCGGCAGACGGCTTCGTAGTGAAGGATATTCATTTCGAAGGCCTGCAGCGAGTCGCCGTCGGCGCGGCATTGCTGAGTATGCCTGTCCGCGTGGGAGACACCGTCTCCGATGATGATATCAGTAATACTATTCGTGCTCTCTTCGCGACCGGAAACTTCGAAGACGTACAGGTCCTGCGCGACGGCGACACGCTGATCGTTCAGGTTAAAGAGCGCCCGACGATCGCCAGCATCACCTTCTCCGGTAACAAAGCGGTGAAAGATGACATGCTGAAGCAGAATCTGGAAGCTTCTGGCGTGCGCGTGGGCGAAGCCCTTGACCGCACCACCATCTCTTCTATAGAGAAGGGGCTTGAGGACTTCTACTACAGCGTGGGTAAATACAGCGCCAGCGTGAAGGCGGTGGTCACTCCTCTGCCGCGCAACCGCGTAGACCTGAAGCTGGTCTTTACTGAAGGCGTCTCTGCCAAGATCCAGCAAATCAACGTGGTAGGCAACAAGGCTTTCTCATCTGATGAGCTTATCTCCCGCTTCCAGCTGCGTGATGAAGTGCCGTGGTGGAACGTGGTAGGCGATCGTAAGTACCAGAAGCAAAAGCTGGCCGGTGACCTTGAAACCCTGCGCAGCTTCTACCTGGATCGCGGCTATGCCCGTTTCAACATCGATTCGACGCAGGTGAGCCTGACGCCGGATAAAAAAGGCATCTACATCACCATCAATATCACCGAAGGCGATCAGTATAAGCTTTCCGGCGTTGTGGTTAACGGCAGCATGGCGGGCCACTCAGCGGAAGTCGAAACGCTGACTAAGGTTAAGCCAGGCGAGCTTTATAACGGCGCCAAAGTGACCAAAATGGAAGATGACATCAAGAAGATGCTGGGCCGTTACGGCTATGCGTATCCACGCGTAGTCACGCAGCCAGAAATCAATGATGCCGATAAAACGGTGAAGCTGCACGTCAACGTCGATGCGGGCAACCGCTACTACGTTCGTAAAGTGCGCTTTGAAGGGAATGACACCTCTAAAGATTCCGTTCTGCGCCGCGAAATGCGCCAGATGGAAGGCGCCTGGCTGGGCAGCGACCTGGTCGATCAGGGCAAAGAGCGTCTGAACCGTACCGGCTATTTTGAAACGGTAGATACCGACACGCAGCGCGTGCCGGGCTCGCCGGATCAGGTAGACGTGGTGTACAAAGTGAAAGAGCGTAACACCGGTACCTTCAACTTTGGCGTGGGCTACGGCACGGAAAGTGGCGTGAGCTTCCAGGTTGGCGTGACCCAGGAAAACTGGCTCGGCACCGGTAATACCGTTGGCATCAGCGGCACGAAAAACGATTATCAGACCTATGCGGAATTCTCACTGACCGACCCGTACTTCACGGTCGATGGTGTGAGCCTCGGCGGTCGTGTCTTCTATAACGACTTTAAAGCAGATGACGCAGACCTCTCTGACTATACCAACAAAAGTTATGGTTTAGACGGTACGCTGGGCTTCCCGGTCAATGAAAACAATACGTTGCGCGTCGGTCTGGGTTATGTTCATAACGACCTCTCCAATATGCAGCCGCAGATAGCCATGTTCCGCTATCTGAATTCTGTGGGTCAGAACCCGGATCTCAACGGCGATGCTGATTATGCTGCCGATGACTTTACCTTTAACTACGGTTGGACATACAACAACCTGGACCGCGGATTCTTCCCAACGGCCGGTAACCGTACCAACCTGAATGGTAAAGTGACAATCCC
Source organism: Erwinia sp. MMLR14_017 (assembly GCF_033657285.1). NCBI lineage: Bacteria > Pseudomonadati > Pseudomonadota > Gammaproteobacteria > Enterobacterales > Erwiniaceae > Erwinia > Erwinia sp. MMLR14_017. The sequence continues at coordinate 629,556 of NZ_JAWVWP010000001.1, forward strand.
AGGCTCCGATAACGCCTTCTATAAAGCGACGCTGGATACGCAGCAGTATATGCCATTGAACCAGGATCGCACCTGGGTGCTGTTGGGTCGCGGTAAAGTCGGCTATGGCGATGGCCTGGATGGCAAAGAGCTGCCGTTCTATGAGAACTTCTATGCCGGTGGTTCCAGTACCGTACGTGGTTTCCGCTCAAATACCATTGGTCCAAAAGCGGCTTACTACAACAATAACTCAGACACCTGCTCAACCGGCGTACTCTGTGATTCTAACGATGCTGTTGGCGGTAATGCTATGGCAACAGCCAGTGCAGAACTGATCACCCCAACGCCGTTCCTGAGTGAGAAATATGCGAACTCTGTGCGGACATCGCTGTTTGTCGATGCCGGTACAGTGTGGGACACCAAGTGGGAAAATACCGCCGAGACGCGTGCGGCTGGGATACCTGACTACAGTGACCCGAGCAATATCCGTATGTCGGCTGGTCTGGCGCTGCAGTGGATGTCTCCACTGGGGCCGCTGGTCTTCTCTTACGCCCAGCCGTTCAAAAAGTATGATGGAGATAAAGCCGAACAGTTCCAGTTTAACATTGGTAAAACCTGGTAACGCGGTTCAGCAAGGAAGCCTCTAAGTGAGTATCGCGCCGTTTAAAGGCAACCTGTATGGTTGCCTTAACGCGCAACACATGTGTCTCAGACACAAACGTTGATGGTAAGGAGTTTATAGTGAAAAAGTTGTTGTGTGCCGCAGGCCTCTCAATTGCTCTGGCGGTTTCCGCTGGTGCTCAGGCTGCAGATAAGATTGCAGTGGTGAACGTTTCCAGCATTTTCCAACAGTTACCGGCGCGTGCGACAGTTGCGAAACAGCTTGAAAATGAGTTTAAAGGCCGTGCAACTGAGCTGCAGGGTATGGAGCGCGATCTGCAAACCAAGATGCAGCGTCTGCAGCGTGACGGCTCTACCATGAAGGCCAGCGAACGCAGCCGCATGGAAAAAGACGTGATGGCGCAGCGTGAAGCCTTCTCTTCAAAAGCTCAGGCTTTCGAGCAGGATAACCGTCGTCGTCAGGCAGAAGAGCGCAATAAAATCCTGAGCCGTATTCAGGATGCTGTGCGGAAAGTTGCAGATGATGAAGGTTACGACGTCGTTGTTGATGCTAACGCCGTGGCGTATGCAGCTAAATCTAAAGACATCACTGCTGATGTTCTGAAACAGGTTAAATAATCGATGTCATCAATTCGACTGGCTGATTTAGCCCAGCAGTTGGATGCAGAATTGCACGGAGATGGCGACCTCGTCATCTCCGGCATTGCTTCTATGCAATCCGCCCAATCCGGTCAAATCACTTTTCTCTCTAACAGCCGTTACCGCGAGCAGCTCGTGACCTGCAAGGCCTCCGCCGTGGTGCTTTTGGCCCAGGATCTGGAGTGTGTTCAGAGTGCCGCGCTGGTGGTAAAAGATCCCTATCTGACCTATGCCCGCATGGCGCAGATTCTGGACAGTACTCCGCAGCCTGCCACAAATATCGCGCCCAGCGCGGTGATCGATCCCAGCGCGAAGCTGGGTCAGCATGTTTCTGTCGGGGCGAATGCCGTTATTGAATCTGGCGTAGAGCTGGGTGATAACGTGGTGATTGGCGCCGGCTGTTTCATCGGTAAGAATACCCGTATTGGTAAAGGGAGCCGTCTGTGGGCGAATGTCTCTGTTTACCATGAAATTCAGATTGGCGAACGCTGCCTGATCCAGTCCGGCACGGTGATCGGCGCGGACGGTTTTGGTTACGCTAACGATCGCGGCAACTGGGTGAAGATCCCGCAGTTGGGCACCGTAATCATTGGCGATCGGGTGGAAATCGGTGCCTGTACCACTATCGATCGCGGTGCGTTGGATAACACTCAGATCGGGAATGGTGTTATCATTGATAACCAGTGCCAGATTGCACATAACGTTGTGATTGGCGACAATACCGCGGTTGCGGGTGGCGTCATCATGGCTGGCAGCCTGAAAATCGGCCGCTACTGCATGATTGGCGGTGCAAGTGTCATTAATGGCCACATGGAAATCTGTGACAAAGTGACAGTCACCGGAATGGGAATGGTCATGCGACCAATTACTGAACCTGGGGTATACTCCTCCGGGATTCCGCTGCAACCCAACAAAACCTGGCGCAAAACGGCCGCGTTGGTGATGAATATCGATGAAATAAGCAAACGCTTAAAAGCCATCGAGCGTAAAGTCAACAAAGACTAAGCGCCTTGCCAGCAGCCTGAGCAGCCTTCAGTACCCACCAGGGTAGAATTAGAAAGCTAAGCAGGGAAGGCTTGCGCACGGAAACTGATTTGCGGCCTGCGAGCGATCTTGCGATCTTTGCAGGCCGTGTTATTGATGCCATCAGAATTTTTAGGACAGGAAGAGTATTTTGACTACTGAAACTCATACTCTGAAAATTGAAGAGATTATTGAACTGCTGCCGCACCGCTATCCGTTTCTGCTGGTCGATCGCGTACTCGAGTTTGAAGAGCACAAGTTCCTTCGCGCGGTAAAAAACGTATCGGTTAACGAACCGTTTTTCCAGGGCCATTTCCCTGGTAAACCGATTTTCCCAGGCGTACTGATTTTAGAAGCTATGGCTCAGGCAACCGGCATCCTTGCGTTTAAAAGCGTGGGTAAACTGGAACCGGGTGAGCTGTACTATTTTGCCGGTATTGACGATGCACGCTTCAAGCGTCCTGTCGTGCCTGGCGATCAGATGATCATGGAAGTCACTTTCGAGAAAACCCGCCGTGGTCTGACGCGCTTTAAAGGCGTGGCGACCGTAGACGGTAAAATTGTCTGCGAAGCAACGATGATGTGTGCCCGCAGCCGGGAGTCATAATCCGTGATTGATGAAACTGCTGTAATCCATCCAAGTTCCGTCATTGAAGAGGGCGCCACTATTGGTGCTCGCGTCCACATTGGCCCCTTCTGCTTTATTGGGGCGAACGTTGAAATTGGGGAAGGTACCGTTCTCAAGTCTCACGTTGTGGTCAATGGTCATACCCGTATTGGCAAAGACAATACCATTTATCAGTTCGCCACCATCGGTGAAGCTAACCAGGATTTGAAATACGCTGGTGAGCCAACTCGCGTTGAGGTGGGCGACCGCAACAGCATTCGTGAGAGCGTCACCATTCATCGTGGTACCGCTCAGGCTGAAGGACTAACCAAAGTCGGAAGCGATAACCTGTTGATGGTCAATGCTCATATTGCCCACGACTGCATCATTGGCGACCGCTGTATCCTCGCCAACAACGCGACGCTGGGCGGGCATGTGGTAGTGGATGATTTTGCCATTATTGGTGGGATGACAGCCGTTCATCAGTTCTGCATTATCGGCGCGCACGTGATGGTCGGCGGCTGCTCTGGCGTTGCTCAGGACGTGCCGCCATTTGTCATCGCCCAGGGCAACCACGCTACGCCGTTTGGCATTAACCTGGTTGGCCTGCAGCGTCGTGGCTACAGCAAGGAAGCGCTGCACGCGATCCGTAATGCGTATAAGATCCTTTATCGCAGCGGTAAAACGCTGGACGAAGCTAAGCCTGAAATCGAAGAGATTGCACGGCAGCATCCGGAAGTGCAGCCTTTCTACGACTTCTTCATGCGCTCCACGCGAGGTCTGATTCGTTAACTCATGCCAAAGCATCCTTTAACGATTGCCCTTGTCGCCGGAGAAACCTCCGGCGATATTCTTGGTGCCGGTCTTATTCGCGCGCTGAAAGAGAAGCATCCGGACACCCGCTTTGTGGGCGTCGCGGGGCCGCTAATGCAGGCCGAAGGCTGTGAAGCCTGGTATGAGATGGAAGAGCTGGCGGTAATGGGTATTGTCGAGGTGGTTGAACGCCTGCCCCGGCTGCTGAAAATTCGCCGCGATTTGACGCAGCGTTTCACCGAGCTGCAACCCGATGTGTTCGTCGGCATTGATGCGCCCGATTTCAATATCACGCTTGAAGGGCGCCTCAAGCAGAAGGGCATTCGTACTATTCATTACGTCAGTCCCTCTGTCTGGGCCTGGCGGCAGAAGCGCGTATTTAAAATTGGCCGCTCAACCGATCTGGTGCTGGCCTTTTTGCCGTTTGAAAAAGCCTTCTACGATCGCTTCAACGTGCCGTGCCGGTTCATCGGGCATACCATGGCCGATGCGATGCCCATCCAGCCAGATAAACAGGCAGCGCGACGGGAGCTGGGGATTGCAGAGGGAACGCCTTGCCTTGCTCTGCTGCCTGGCAGCCGCAATGCTGAAGTTGAGATGCTCAGCGCGGATTTCCTGAGAACGGCGGTGATTCTGCGGGAAAAATGGCCGAATCTGGAAATCGTGGTGCCGCTGGTGAACCCACGCCGCCGCGAACAGTTTGAACGAATTAAGGCTGAGGTTGCGCCGGATCTGCCCATGCATTTACTGGATGGCAAAGGGCGCCAGGCGATGATCGCCAGCGATGCAGCCCTCCTGGCATCAGGCACCGCCGCGCTGGAGTGTATGCTTGCCAAGTGTCCGATGGTGGTGGGTTACCGCATGAAGCCCTTTACCTTCTGGCTGGCAAAGCGTCTGGTGAAAACCGATTACGTGTCGCTGCCCAATCTGTTGGCGGGGCGCGAACTGGTGAAAGAGCTGTTGCAGGACGAGTGTCAGCCTGAGCAGCTTGCCGCCGCGCTTGCGCCATTGCTGGCCGAAGGCGAAACCCGCGATCGGCTGCTGGCTACCTTTACCGAACTTCATCATCAAATCCGCTGGAATGCCGATGAGCAGGCCGCGGCAGCCGTACTGGAACTCTGTCCATGAGTGATTTTATCTATCCTGTGGCGACCTGCATTGCGGGCGTGGACGAAGTAGGGCGTGGACCGCTGGTTGGCGCAGTCGTTACCGCTGCGGTGATCCTCGATCCTGCCAGACCGATTGTCGGCCTGGCCGACTCGAAAAAACTCTCTGAAAAGCGCCGCCTGGCTCTGTTTGATGAGATCACCGAAAAAGCGTTAAGCTGGAGTCTGGGACGCGCAGAACCGGAAGAGATCGACCAGCTTAATATTCTGCATGCCACGATGCTGGCGATGCAGCGGGCGGTTGCCGGTCTCCATATCACGCCTGATTTGGTGCTGATTGATGGTAATCGCTGCCCGGCGCTGCCCATGCCTTCTCAGGCCGTGGTAAAAGGCGACAGCCTGGTGCGTGAAATCAGCGCGGCCTCGATTATTGCGAAAGTGACGCGCGACAGGGAGATGACCGAGCTGGACCTGCAATTTCCGGAGTACGGTTTTGCCCAGCATAAAGGTTACCCGACTGCGCTGCATATGGAGAGGCTGGCGCTTCATGGCGTCACCCCGCACCACCGCCGCAGTTTTGCGCCGGTGAGAAATGCGATACTGGATGCGGAAGTAGCGGCATCAGCCGGACAGATTCTGTAATTTTTACCCCTCAGTCTTAAGTGGGATCCCGATATGGCCGAACCTCGTTTCATTCATTTACGCGTACACAGCGACTACTCCATGGTAGATGGACTGGCCAAAACCGGTCCGTTGGTGAAAAAAGCCGCCTCTATGGGTATGCCCGCTATCGGGATTACGGATTACCTCAACCTGTGCGGCCTGGTGAAATTCTACGGTGGCGCGCATGCGCAGGGCATGAAACCGATCATTGGCGCTGATTTCAAAGTCAGCTCTGAGGCGATGGGCGACGAGCTTGCGCAGCTCACAGTGCTGGCAGCAAATAACACGGGTTATCAGAATCTGACGCTGTTGATCTCCAAAGCGTACCAGCGTGGCTATGGCGCGGCAGGCCCCATTATCGATCGTGACTGGCTGATTGAACTGAAAGAGGGGCTGATCCTGCTTTCAGGCGGCAGACGCGGCGATGTCGGCCAGATGCTGCTGCGTGGCAACCATGCGCAGGTAGGAGAGTGCCTGGCCTTCTACCAGGAGCATTTCCCGGAGTGCTACTATCTGGAATTGATCCGTACAGGGCGTCCGGATGAAGAGACCTGGGTGCATGCTGCCGTGGATCTGGCTATTGCGCACGATATTCCCGTGGTGGCCACTAATGAGGTCTGTTTTCTGGAGGAGGAGGATTACGACGCGCACGAAATTCGCGTGGCGATCCATGACGGCTTTACGCTGGACGATCCTAAACGTCCGAAAAACTACAGTCCTCAGCAATATCTGCGTACGGAAGAGGAGATGTGCGAGCTGTTCTCGGATATCCCTGAAGCGCTGCAAAACAGCGTAGAGATTGCTAAGCGTTGTAACGTGACCATCCGCCTGGGTGAATACTTCCTGCCACAGTTCCCCACCGGGGATATGAGCACCGAAGACTTCCTGGTAATGAAGTCGCGTGAAGGCCTGGAGGAGCGTCTTGCCTTCCTGTTCCCCGATGAAGCGATACGCGCGGAAAAACGCCCGGCATATGATGAACGCCTCGAACTTGAGCTTAACGTTATCAACCAGATGGGCTTCCCTGGCTACTTCCTGATTGTGATGGAGTTTATCCAGTGGTCCAAGGATAACGACGTGCCGGTAGGACCTGGCCGTGGTTCAGGTGCAGGGTCGCTGGTGGCCTATGCGCTGAAAATTACCGACCTCGACCCGCTGGAGTTCGACCTGCTGTTTGAACGCTTCCTGAACCCGGAACGCGTCTCGATGCCCGACTTCGACGTCGACTTCTGCATGGAAAAGCGCGATCTGGTGATTGAGCATGTGGCGGAGATGTACGGGCGTAAAGCGGTATCGCAGATCATTACTTTCGGTACTATGGCGGCTAAAGCGGTGATCCGTGACGTTGGACGCGTGCTGGGCCATCCGTATGGCTTTGTTGATCGTATCTCCAAGCTGATCCCGCCGGATCCGGGTATGACGCTGGAAAAAGCGTTCGCTGCCGAGCCTCAGCTGCCGGAAATTTATGAGGCTGATGAAGAAGTTAAAGCGCTGATCGATATGGCGCGTAAGCTGGAAGGCGTGACGCGTAATGCCGGTAAGCACGCCGGGGGCGTGGTTATCGCACCCACGCAAATCACCGATTTCGCACCGCTCTATTGCGATGAAAACGGTAATCACCCGGTTACCCAGTTTGACAAGAATGATGTGGAATATGCCGGGCTGGTGAAGTTTGACTTCCTGGGGCTGCGTACGCTGACCATCATCGACTGGGCGCTGGAGATGATTAACGCCCGGCGTAAAAAGCAGGGTGAGCCGCCGATCGATATCGCAGCTATTCCGCTTGAAGATAAAAAAAGTTTCGATATGCTGCAGCGCTCGGAAACCACAGCGGTATTCCAGCTTGAATCGCGCGGCATGAAGGATCTGATTAAACGTCTTAAGCCCGACTGCTTTGAGGATATGATCGCGCTGGTGGCCCTGTTCCGTCCCGGCCCGCTGCAGTCCGGCATGGTAGATAACTTTATCGACCGTAAGCATGGGCGTGAGGCGATCTCCTATCCCGATATTCAGTGGCAGCATGAGTCGCTGAAGCCGGTGCTGGAGCCGACCTATGGCATCATCCTCTATCAGGAACAGGTGATGCAGATTGCTCAGGTGCTGGCGGGATACAGCCTGGGCGGCGCAGATATGCTTCGTCGCGCTATGGGTAAAAAGAACCCGGTCGAGATGGCCAAGCAGCGCGGGGGCTTTGAAGATGGTGCTAAGTCTCGCGGCATCGATGGTGAGCTGGCGATTAAGATCTTCGATCTGGTAGAAAAATTTGCCGGTTATGGTTTTAACAAATCCCACTCCGCCGCGTATGCGCTGGTCTCGTATCAGACGCTGTGGCTGAAGGCTCACTATCCGGCCGAGTTTATGGCAGCGGTAATGACAGCCGATATGGATAACACCGAAAAGGTGGTAGGGCTGGTGGATGAGTGCTGGCGCATGGGGCTGAAAGTGCTGCCGCCAGATATCAACTCCGGTTTGTACCAGTTTCACGTAAATGATGACGGTGAAATCGTATACGGTATCGGGGCGATTAAAGGCGTGGGTGAAGGCCCGATTGAAGCCATTATTGAAGCCCGTAATCAGGATGGCTATTTCCGCGAGCTGTTCGATCTCTGCGCCCGCACTGATACCAAAAAGCTCAACCGCCGCGTGTTAGAGAAGCTGATTATGTCTGGCGCGTTTGACCGTCTGGGGCCGCATCGCGCCGCGCTGATGAGCGCGTTGCCAGAGGCGCTCAAGGCGGCGGATCAGCACGCCAAAGCAGAGGCGATTGGCCAGGCAGATATGTTTGGCGTTCTGGCGGAAGAGCCGGAACACATTGAGAAATCGTACGCTGACGTCACGCCGTGGCCTGAGCAGGTTCAGCTTGATGGCGAAAGAGAAACATTAGGGCTTTACTTAACCGGGCACCCGATCAATCAGTATCTGAAAGAGATCGAGCGCTACGTGGGGGGAATGCGCCTGAAAGACATGCACCCAACCGAGCGTGGCAAAATGACCATGGCTGTCGGTTTGGTGGTGGCGGCCCGCGTGATGGTGACAAAACGCGGTAACCGGATTGGCATCTGTACGCTGGACGACCGCTCTGGTCGGCTTGAAGTGATGTTATTTACAGATGCGTTAGACAAGTTCCAGCATCTGCTGGAAAAAGACCGTATCCTGATCGTCAGCGGACAGGTCAGCTTCGATGACTTCAGCGGGGGGCTTAAAATGACCGCCCGCGATGTGATGGACATTGATGAAGCCCGTGAAAAATATGCACGCGGGCTTGCTATCTCGCTGACGGACAGGCAAATTGATGACCAGCTTTTGAACCGTCTCCGTCAATCCCTGGAACCCCATCGTTCTGGGACCATTCCGGTACATCTCTACTACCAGAGAGAGGATGCGCGGGCGAAGCTGCGCTTTGGCGCAGCGTGGCGCGTGTCGCCCAGCGATCGTTTATTAAATGAATTGCGGTCGCTGATAGGGTCGGAGCAGGTGGAACTGGAGTTTGACTAAAACAGGAATATTATGAGTCTTAATTACCTGGATTTCGAACAGCCAATCGCAGAACTTGAAGCGAAGATTGATTCGCTCAAGTCCGTTGGCCGTCAGGATGAAAAACTGGATATTAATCTGGATGAAGAAGTGCAGCGTCTGCGTGAAAAAAGCGTAGAGCTGACCCGCAAGATCTTCTCCGATTTGGGTGCCTGGCAGATCGCGCAGCTTGCGCGCCATCCTTTGCGCCCTTACACGCTGGACTATGTCCGCAACGTATTTACTGATTTTGACGAGCTGGCTGGCGATCGCGCCTATGCGGATGATAAAGCCATAGTTGGCGGTATTGCTCGTCTGGAAGGTCGCCCGGTGATGATTATTGGTCATCAGAAAGGTCGCGAAACCAAAGAGAAAATTCGTCGTAACTTCGGGATGCCGGCACCAGAAGGCTACCGCAAGGCGTTGCGTCTGATGGAGATGGCTGAGCGTTTTAATATGCCGATCGTCACCTTCATCGACACGCCTGGCGCCTATCCGGGCGTGGGTGCAGAAGAGCGCGGGCAGTCTGAGGCTATCGCACGCAACCTGCGTGAGATGTCAGGGTTGAAAGTGCCAGTCATCTGCACCGTTATCGGTGAAGGCGGCTCCGGCGGGGCGCTGGCTATCGGCGTGGGCGACAAAGTCAACATGCTGCAGTACAGCACCTACTCGGTCATTTCGCCGGAAGGCTGTGCTTCTATTCTGTGGAAAAGCGCAGATAAAGCGCCGCTGGCTGCAGAGGCGATGGGCATTGTTGCACCTCGCCTGAAAGAGCTGAAGCTGATCGACACGGTTATTCCGGAGCCGTTAGGCGGAGCGCATCGCAATCCGCTGGCTATTGGCGAATCGATGAAAGCGCAGCTGCTGGCTGATTTGGCTGAACTTGATATGCTGAGTAAAGAAGAGCTGTTAGATCGCCGTTATCAGCGACTGATGAACTACGGCTACGCCTGACAGGGGCGTAACCGCTAAAGGCGGGTTCTGAAGGGTGAAGGCGGAGAGGAACGATCTCCGCCAGAGCCTGTTCAGAACCCGCTTTTTTTATGGCTATCTGTTCACCCTTTCCGCAGCGAATGAAAACAGCGGATCGGAGGATCATGCGCCGCCACCAGCAATATGCCTGCCTATAATCTCTTTAATCGTTCTCAACAACCTTCTCTTCTCTACTCTTCTTTTTTCATCAAAAAAACGGCATGCAAACAGTCTGGAATACGCTTCCCAGTTTTTAACCCGGCTTATTTTTTCTTCCATAAGAATGATTAAGATGGCCTGTGAATATCACAGGGAGAAGAGGCGATGACGCTGTCACTATGGCTGATAACGATGTGCGGACTGGGTCTGCTGGCTGGCAGCGTGGTGAACTGCGTGATCTGGCGTCTGCCGATGATGCTGCAACAACAGGCGCAGAGAGAATGGCATCAGCTCTCCGGTCTGCTACCGCAGGAAGAGAGGGGGCCGGTGCGCTTCAATCTGTTTTTGCCCCGTTCCTGCTGCCCTCGCTGTCGCAGCCCGCTGGCTTTTTACCATAATATTCCCCTGCTGAGCTGGCTCCTGCTACAAGGCCGTTGTCACAGTTGCCAGCATCGTATCAGCTGGCGTTATCCGCTGGTGGAGCTGGTAGCCGCGCTGTGCAGCGGCTGGATTGCATACTGCTGGCCACCGGGAGAAACGGCGTTTGCCCTCGCGCTTTTTTCCTGGCTGCTGATAGCGCTGACAGCGATCGATATCCAGCACATGCAGTTGCCCGATATCCTGACCCTGCCGCTACTTTGGCTGGGCCTGCTGGCGAACCTGGAGGGGGCGCTGGTGCCGCTAAAAGAGGCCGTTATCGGAGCCGCAGCGGGCTATCTCTCTCTGTGGTTAGTCTGTTGGGGATTTAAGCTGGCAACCGGAAAAGAAGGATTAGGCTATGGCGATATCAAGCTGCTGGCAGCCATAGGGGCCTGGTGCGGCTGGCAGCGTTTGCCGGCACTGCTGCTCCACGCTGCATTAATGGGGATAATCGCTGTTCTGCTATTACGCCTGACAGGGCGAAGCATGCGAGATAATCCGCTGCCGTTCGGCCCCTGTCTGGCGCTCTCTGGCTGGTGGCTGGTGGCTACCCCTTCGGTAACCTGATGAGATATGGCCGATCTTTGGAACACTTTGCGCCTGCAGGCTGCAATCTTCGCTATGCTTACCCCTGCAGCATTTCTACCAGGAGGTAAGCATTGAATATCATCGCGATCATGGGACCGCATAACGCATTTTATAAAGATGAACCCATCCGTGAACTGGACGGGGCGTTGACTAGCCAGGGGTTCCAGACCATCTATCCAAAAGATGCCAACGATCTGCTGAAGCTGATTGAGCATAATCCCCGCATCTGTGGCGTCATCTTTGACTGGGATGAACACGGAATGGATTTATGCTGCGAGGTTCAACTGCTGAATGAATACCTGCCGCTTTATGCATTTATCAACACCCATTCCACGATGGATGTCAGCGTCAATGAACTGCGCATGGCTATCTGGTTCTTTGAATATGGCCTGGGTGCAGCGGAAGAGATTGGCCAGCGTATCCGCCAGTACACCAACGAATATATCGATACCATTACTCCCCCACTGACCAAAGCGCTGTTTACCTATGTGAAAGAGGGGAAATATACCTTCTGTACGCCGGGACATATGGCCGGTACGGCCTTTCAGAAAAGCCCGGTTGGCACGCTATTTTATGATTTCTTTGGCGCGAATACGCTGAAGGCTGACGTCTCTATTTCGGTAACCGAGCTGGGATCGCTGCTCGACCATACCGGCCCGCACCTGGATGCCGAAGAGTATGTGGCGCGCACGTTTGGCGCGGAGCAAAGCTATATGGTCACTAATGGCACCTCCACCTCGAACAAAATTGTCGGCATGTACGCCGCCGCCGCAGGCAGCACGGTGCTGATTGACCGTAATTGTCATAAGTCTCTGACCCATCTGTTGATGATGAGCGACATTATCCCCATCTGGCTGAAGCCTACGCGCAATGCGCTGGGTATTCTTGGCGGTATTCCTAAGCGTGAATTCACTAAAGAGAGCATCGCGCTGAAGGTGGCCCAGACGGAACGGGCAACCTGGCCGGTTCATGCAGTGATCACTAACTCCACCTATGATGGGCTGCTCTATAACACCCAATATATTAAAGAGACGCTGGACGTCCCTTCCATCCATTTTGATTCAGCCTGGGTTCCTTACACCAATTTCCATCCTATCTACGCTGGTCTGAGCGGCATGAGCGGCGAGCGCACGCCGGGAAAAGTCATTTATGAAACGCAGTCGACCCACAAACTGCTGGCTGCCTTTTCTCAAGCTTCGTTGATCCATATTAAAGGGGACTACGACGAGCAAACCTTTAATGAAGCCTACATGATGCACACTACCACCTCACCCAACTACGCTATTGTGGCTTCGATTGAGACGGCAGCGGCTATGCTGCGGGGAAATCCCGGCAAACGGCTGATCAACCGCTCGGTTGAGCGCGCGCTGCATTTCCGTCGCGAAGTCCAGCGGCTGCGGGAAGAGTCCGACGGCTGGTTCTTTGATATCTGGCAACCGGAAGGGGTAGACGAACCGGAATGCTGGCCGATCCAGCCGGGAGACGAGGAGTGGCACGGCTTTATGGACGCAGATGCTGATCATATGTATCTGGATCCGATCAAGGTGACGATCCTGACGCCGGGGATGAGTGAGCAGGGCGTGATGGCAGATGAGGGCATTCCTGCCGCACTGGTCGCTAAATTTCTGGACGAACGCGGTGTGGTGGTGGAAAAAACCGGTCCCTATAACCTGCTGTTCCTGTTCAGCATCGGCATTGATAAAACCAAAGCCATGAGCGTGCTGCGCGGGCTGACCGAATTCAAGCGGGCTTACGATCTTAATCTGCGCGTTAAAAACATGCTGCCGGATCTCTACGCTGAGGATCCTGATTTCTACCGTAATATGCGCATTCAGGATTTGGCGCAGGGGATCCATACGCTGATCCGCCAGCACGATCTGCCGCGGCTGATGCTACAGGCCTTTGCCACGCTGCCAGAGATGAAAATGACGCCGCATCAGATGTTTCAGCAGCAGGTAAAAGGCAACGTTGAAACGGTTGATATCGCGAAGATGGTGGGCCGCGTCTCTGCCAATATGATCCTGCCTTATCCGCCTGGGGTACCGGTAGTAATGCCAGGAGAGATGATCACCGAAGAGAGCCGGGCCGTGCTCGATTTCCTGCTGATGCTTTGCACCATTGGCCGGCATTACCCCGGTTTCGAAACGGATATTCACGGCGCAACCTTGACCGATGAAGGGCAGTACCTGGTGCGGGTACTGAAAGCGGGCTAAATCCAGAATTGTGCCATTGTGGGTGCCGGAGCGGCTGCGTAAGGTAGGGCATGGAAGCCATTATCAAGGAATTATTATGTTAGGTCTTAAAAAGGTTCACCATATCGCCATTATTGCCGATCAGTATCAGGTCAGTAAGGCCTTCTATTGTGACATCCTGGGGTTCACCCTGATGGGCGAAGTGTACCGTGAAGCGCGGGATTCCTGGAAAGGGGATTTGGCCCTGAATGGTGAGTACACTATTGAGCTTTTCTCCTTTCCCTTTCCGCCAGCGCGTCCTACGCAGCCTGAAGCCTGCGGCCTGCGCCACCTGGCATTCAGCGTGGATGACGTTGACGCTGCGAAACAGCATCTGGAAGCACACGGCGTGGCCTGCGAGCCGGTGCGCATCGATCCTGTAACCGACAAGCGCTACACCTTCTTCTCCGATCCGGATGGTTTGCCGCTGGAGCTGTATCAGGCGTAAGATAGTGCCATTCTGACCCGGTCAGGTCAGGTCTGGCCGGGTTGCCAATTTTTACGGAACTTTCATGCCACTGCATTCTCTAGCCCACCATCTTCATGGCCATCAGCAACTGCTGGTTGGGTACAGCGGTGGGCTGGATTCCACCGTATTGCTGCACCAGTTGGTGAGGCTGCGTGAGCAGCATCCCGAACTGCAGATCCGGGCAATTCATATTCATCATGGTCTGAATCCTCTGGCGGACAGCTGGGTGGAGCATTGTCAGCTGCAGTGCAGTCGCTGGCAGGTAGAACTGGTGGTGGCTCACGTAACGCTGGCTCCACAAGGGAAAGGGATTGAGGCAGCTGCGCGGGCGGCACGTTATCAGGCTTTTACTCAGCATCTGCGGCCTGCGGAATGTTTGCTGACTGCCCAGCATCAGGACGATCAGTGTGAAACTTTGCTGTTGGCGCTGAAGCGCGGCAGTGGACCAGCAGGATTATCTGGCATGGCGGCTGAATCCTTTTCCCGCGGCCAAAGATTGCTCAGGCCTCTGCTCTCTCTTACCCGTCAACAACTGGAAGCCTGGGCCGCGGAGCATGCGCTGAGCTGGATAGAGGATGACAGCAATCAGGATACCCGTTTTGACCGCAACTTTTTGCGGCAAACCGTGATCCCACAGCTGGCCAGCCGCTGGCCGCATTTTTCGCAGGCCGCAGCACGCAGCGCCGCGCTTTGCGCTGAACAGGAGCAGCTGTTAGACGAGCTCCTGGCAGATTCCCTGCGCGAACTGGTGGACAGTGAAAATGGCCTGGCCTGGCCTCCTCTGCTGGCGATGAGTGAGGCGCGGCGTGCTGCGCTAATCCGGCGCTGGATAGCGTTACAGCACGGCCTGATGCCCTCGCGTGAGGCGCTTGTCCGCATCTGGCAGGAAGTAGCCTGTAGTCGGGAAGATGCAGAACCCCATGTACGCTTGGGTCAGTTCGAAGTCCGCCGCTTTCGCGACAGGCTTTACTGGTTGGCGGTAAATCAGCCGGTGGCCGGGCTGGTACTGCCCTGGCCTCAGGAGGAGAAAACGCTCGCTCTTCCCCAGGACTTAGGGTGGTTGCAGTGGGATGAAGAGGGCATGAAGGTTCGCGCACCGTTCAAAGATGAAGAGGTGAGTGTACGCTTTCAGGCACAGGGGAAATTCCATTTAACGGACCGGGCGGGCAGCCGGTCGCTGAAAAAAATCTGGCAGGAGAAAGGGATTCCACCCTGGCAGCGAGACCGTACCCCCTTACTTTTTTATGGCGACAGGTTGATCGCCGCAGCAGGCGTGTTCGTGACCCGGGAAGGCGATCCGGAAAACTATTCCTGCTGGCACCTTAGCTGGAACAAGGAACAGCAATAAAATGAAAAGAGTCGTGTTAATGGTGGCGTTAATCGTGCCTGGCGTATCCTGGGCCGCAGGCAATGTGCAGGCAGGGCAGCAAAAAGCCAGCGCCTGTCAGGCTTGTCATGGTGCAGCAGGAAAGGCCAGCGTTCCGCTTTATCCGCATCTTGCCGGGCAGAATGCTGCCTATCTGGCACATGCCTTACAGGCTTACAAGAAAGGGGAGCGCAACGGTGGGCAGGCAGAGGTCATGAAGGCATTTGTCGCGGGACTGAGTGAGGGAGATATTGACGATTTGGCGGCTTATTATGCCACTCTGCAGCCCTGAGAAGGGCAGGGGCGGAATCTGTTCCGCCCGGGAGATTAGTCAGATTCGCTGACGACGACAGTGCCTAAGTCGGGATGGCTGAAGCTGACGATATGGTCCAGCCGCAGCTCACGGACTTCACCGGAAAGATCGATGGCGAGATATTCAACGTTTTTGCGGGACACCATATCAGTCGCTTTCGCCTGCAGCTTTTCACCATCTTTCAGTTCCAGCGCCAGCGTCCAGCTGTTCTGGCAGGCGAGTTCCAGGTTGTCATAATCATCGCAGTTTATCGGTTTGTAGACTTCATTCATTAACATAATCGCTCACCAATAAGTTTGCAGCAGCAAAGGCTGCCTGTTCCCTGACAGAAGAGGGTAGCTCTGAATTTGCCGCTACCTCATCGAGTGCTTTCAGGACGCAACTTAATGCGTCCGGCACGTATCCCAGATCGCCGCTGCCGATTTCAGCGTACTTACGGCGAACTAATTCACAATACTTTTGCATGTGCACCTCACCCAGGGTTGCTATTTGACGACTATAACACAGGCTTTTGCGGGAAATCAGCCCACCGGCGAGTGATTTGCTCTCCCAACGGGTTACAATGGCAGGTATTGACGATAAGGAACCCCATGGCACTTAAAGCGACCATTTATAAAGCGACGGTAAACGTTGCAGATATGGACAGAAATGTTTTTCTCGACAGCAGCCTGACCCTGGCCAGGCACCCTTCAGAAACCGAGGAGCGGCTGATGCTGCGGCTGCTGGCGTGGCTGGTAAACGCGCATGAACGATTGACCTTTACCCGCGGCTTAAGTGCGGAAGATGAGCCGGAGATCTGGCTGCTGAACGATCATAATGGTATTGAGGTTTGGGTTGAGCTGGGCCTGCCGGAAGAGAGAAGGGTGAAAAGAGCCTGTAATCGCTCAGCCAGCGTAGTGTTATATACCTATAATGGACGTGCAGCGCAGATCTGGTGGCAGCAGAACCAGAACAAACTCGCCCAGCAGGACAATCTGACGGTACGGTTCCTGGATGATGAGCAGCTTAAAGCGTTAACGCAGCTGGCTTCGCGCTCTATGGCCTTACAGGC
Source organism: Erwinia sp. MMLR14_017 (assembly GCF_033657285.1). Taxonomy (NCBI): domain Bacteria; kingdom Pseudomonadati; phylum Pseudomonadota; class Gammaproteobacteria; order Enterobacterales; family Erwiniaceae; genus Erwinia; species Erwinia sp. MMLR14_017. The sequence goes on from NZ_JAWVWP010000001.1 coordinate 646,089, forward strand.
GACCATCCAGGACGGCACGATCTGGCTCTCCGACGATCAAAATCATCTGGAGCTGCGCTTTACGGACTGGCTGATTAACGGCAAGCTGGCATGATTATTTTGTCACGCAACGTCACAATTCCTGACGGTGAACTGGAGCTGACGGCTATCAGGGCGCAGGGCAACGGCGGACAAAACGTCAATAAAAGTTCAACCGCCATTCATCTGCGCTTTGATATTCGCGCCTCCAGCCTGCCGGAGTTCTATAAAGAAAAACTGCTGGCGGCCAGCCATCACCTGATAACTCCGGAAGGGGTGGTGATTATTAAAGCGCAGGAGTACCGCAGCCAGGAGATGAACCGGGAAGCGGCGCTCAGACGGCTGGAGAATTTGATCCAGGAGCTGACCGTGGTGGAGAAAACGCGGCGGGCCACGCGCCCGACGCTGGCATCAAAGAAACGGCGGCTTGAAGGAAAGGCGCGTAAGGCCTCAACCAAGTCACTGCGCGGCAAAATGCGCGGCACGCCGGAATAACCCTGACAAAACGGAGAGGCTGTGTGAAAAAAATTGTTATAGCGATGCTGGTAACATTCTCTTTTGGCTCGCTTCTCGGCTGCCAGAATCACGACTCTGTCTCTGCCAGCCAGAGGCCAGAAACCACGGTGCAACAATTTAAAGGGGTTATTCCCTGTGCCGATTGCGAAGGTATTGAGGTGTCGTTGCTGCTGCAGCAGGGTGGGCGCTACAGCCTGAACGAGAAGTACCTCGGTTCTGATAATGTTCAGACCCGGCAGCAGGGACGCTGGAGCAGAACCGCTGAAAAATTGGTGCTGGTTTCAGACCGGGGAGAGAAACGCTATTTCCGCCCGCTGGAAAGTGGACTGGAGATGATGGATACCCACGGCAACCCCATTGAGACCGCTAACAGTTACCGACTGGCACCGGTACAAATTTGATGGCGGCGTTACAGAAGAGCCTCTGGTGGACAGATAGCCACTGATAACGGATGCCGGGGGCGGTGCTGATCGCTGAATCCTGCGGAGTCGGGTAACCGTACCCACTGTGTAACCAGCCTTAAAGAAACGGGGCGGCTTAAGTATCAGCCGCCCCGTTTTACTCTCTGCTTTACCCTCCCTCAATGACAGGGAGTGAGCATGTTAGCCGTTGATTTCAGCTACCAGAAAATCAAGGATTTCGCTGGTTTTGATCATTTGCTTCTCGCCTTCACGACGGGATTTGTACTCAATCTCTTCGCTGTCAAGATTGCGGTCGCCAATCACGATGGTGTGCGGCACGCCAATCAGTTCCATATCCGCAAACATCACGCCAGGACGCTCTTTACGATCGTCCAGGATCACCTCAATCCCTTTGGCACGCAGCTGAGAATACAGCTCTTCTGCCAGCTCCTTCACACGGAAAGATTTATGCATGTTCATGGGCAAAATCGCAACCTGGAACGGGGCCAGGGCTGCAGGCCAGATAATGCCGCGATCGTCGTGATTCTGCTCGATCGCCGCCGCCACGATGCGGGTAATGCCGATGCCGTAGCAGCCCATCATCAGAGTTTGATTGCGCCCATCTTCACCCTGCACAGAGGCCTTCATCGCTTCTGAGTACTTGGTACCCAACTGGAAGATATGGCCTACTTCAATGCCGCGTTTGATCTGCAATGTCCCTTTCCCATCCGGGCTGGCATCGCCTTCCACTACGTTACGAATATCCGCCACGTGCGGCAAAGGTAAATCACGCAGCCAGTTAATGCCGGTAAAATGCTTGCCGTCAATGTTGGCACCTGCACAGAAATCACTCATTACCGCGACGCTGCGATCAATAACAACAGGCATCGTCAGGCCAACCGGACCCAGTGAGCCAGGGCCGGCACCAACGACAGCGCGGATCTCCTCTTCGGTAGCGAAGGTGAGCGGTGCAGCAACCAGATCGAGCTTTTCAGCTTTAATTTCGTTGAGTTCATGATCGCCACGAACCAGCAAGGCAACCAGCGAATGGCCGCTCTCTTTGGTCGCTTTCACCATCAGCGTTTTTACGGTTTTCTCAACTGGCAGGTTGAACTGCTCGACCAGCGCCGCGATGGTTTTCGCCTCTGGCGTATCAATCTGCTGCATCTCCTGCCGGGCATCGGCACGCCCGCCCGCAGGCGCAACCGCTTCGGCAAACTCAATATTGGCTGCGTAGTCAGAGTCAGTAGAGAAAACCACATCGTCTTCACCGCTCTGTGCCAGTACCTGGAACTCATGTGATGCGCTGCCGCCGATAGAACCGGTATCAGCCTGCACCGCACGAAAATCTAACCCCATTCGCCTGAAGCTCTGGCTGTAGGCGCGGTACATATCATCGTAGGTGGCCTGTAAAGACTCCTGCGATGCGTGGAAAGAGTAGGCATCTTTCATGATGAATTCACGTGAGCGCATCACGCCAAAACGTGGGCGGACTTCATCACGGAATTTAGTCTGGATCTGGAACACGTTCAGCGGCAGCTGTTTGTAAGAGCTCAGCTCGTTACGGATCAGATCGGTCACCACCTCTTCATGCGTCGGGCCGAGTACGAAAGGGCGATCGCCACGGTCCACGAAGCGCAGCAGCTCCGGGCCATACTGTTCCCAACGTCCACTTTCCTGCCAGAGATCGGCTGGCTGTACCACCGGCATGGAGATCTCAATCGCGCCGGCGTTGTTCATCTCTTCACGCACGATGTTTTCAACTTTTTTCAGAACGCGCAGGCCGGTTGGCAACCAGGTATATAACCCAGAGGCCAGCTTACGGATCATCCCGGCACGCAGCATCAGCTGGTGGCTGATCACTTCTGCGTCGGCAGGCGTCTCCTTTTGGGTGGAAAGCAGATATTGAGTAGTACGCATGAGTTACGATTCCATTTATGCGGAAAGCTATACGAAGACAGCAGGGCAAAAAAAATTCTGGCGGCTAGTGTACCAGCGTGTCCGAAGAGTCAAAAGATGCAGGGTAACAAATTAACGGGGATCGAGCGCAATCACCACGGTTCCCGTGGCGTTAACGCACCAGCGTACGTTGAAATCCAGCAGCCAGGCGGCATACTCACGTTCCGGCTCTTCCCCTTTTCGGTAAGCGGGGCGCGGGTCCTGCGCCAGAACCTGAGTGATAAAGCGTTCCAGATGCGGGTACTGCCTGTCATAAAGCGCAAGCTGTTGCTGAGCCTGGGGTGAAAACGTTACCGGCATGGCCGCTTCCGGAGCCTGTTGAGCAAAGCCTGCCTGCGCTTCCGGTAGGGCTTCGGCAAAGGGCAGGTAAGGCTTGATGTCGACGACCGGCGTGCCGTCCACCAGGTCCAGGCTCCCCAGCTCCAGCACCACGCCGCCTTTTTCCGTACGGATGCCTTTCAGCTCGACCAGTGACATACCAATGGGGTTTGGCCGGAAGGTAGAACGCGTGGCAAAAACGCCCATCCGCGCATTACCGCCCAGCCGGGGAGGGCGAACGGTTGGCCGCCAGCCGCCCTCCATGGTCTGATGAAAAACAAAAAGCAGCCACAGATGACTGAACGCTTCCAGTCCGCGAACGGCTTCAGGCTGATTGTAGGGGGCGCAAAGATGAAGCTCTCCGCCGCCATCCTGAATCAGACCTGGCTGACGGGGAACGGCAAACTTCTCCTTCCAGGGGGAGTGTATGGTGCCGATTTGCTGGAAGGAAAATGCACTCATTGACTGGAAACTTTCAGTGCAGAACCCTGACATACGGCCTGACGGTAGCAGCCCTGAGCATTGCTGACGACTTCACACTGATGGACCAGCACCGCATTCGCTTTCATGTTTGACGCGCGTATCTGCATTCTTTTACGGGCGGTATTGAGATTTGGCGGCGAGCTCTGCGCCGTTGCCTGACAATCATCACCATACACTTCACCCAGGTCGCGGAACGGCTTGCTGACCAGATCGCCGGCATCCGTATACAACTTTACCGGCACAGGGCGTGGCTGCGGTTTACTGGCTCCGGACTGAGTTTGTGTTGTCTTCTTAAAGGGTTCGACAGGCTTATAAGGCTTATGCAGCAACGAACACCCTGTCAGCGAGAGGGCTAACAAACAGAGCGGTAAAACACGCATGGGACAATCCTCTGGTTCGGATAAAGTGGGCGTTATTGAAACAAGCCTTCGGGGAAATAACAAGCGCTTAAGAAGGCAAAAGCGGGCATAAGCCCGCTTTTGCACTGTGGAGAGAGGGGACCGCAGTAGTAACCGCAGAAAGGCCCGCTTACCAGCCTTTAACGGCACCGCCATTGAAAATCTTGTTAGCGGCATCGTTCACTTCGTCAGACTGGTAGGCCTGAACGAATTTTTTCACGTTTTCTGCATCTTTGTTATCTTCACGCGCCACAATCATGTTCACGTAAGGCGAATCTTTATCTTCAACAAAAATGCCATCTTTTGCCGGCGTCAGATTGATCTGGCTGGCATAGGTGGTGTTGATAACAGCCAGCGCAATCTGCTGGTCGTCCAGCGAACGTGGCAGTTGAGGGGCTTCCAGCTCAACCAGTTTGATGTTCTTCGGGTTCTCAACCACATCCAGAGAGGTTGGCAGCAGGCCGGTGCCTTCTTTGAGTTTGATCAGGCCCACTTTCTGCAGCAGCAGCAGTGAACGCCCCAGGTTGGTCGGATCGTTAGGAATAGCAACCTGCGCGCCGTTCTGCAGCTCGTCCAGCGATTTGATTTTTTTCGAGTAGCCGGCAATCGGGTAAACGAAGGTGTTGCCGACCGTCACCAGCTTGTAGCCACGATCTTTGATCTGCTGATCCAGATAAGGTTTGTGCTGGAAGGCGTTAACGTCGATGTCGCCTTTGCTCAGCGCTTCATTCGGCAACACGTAATCGTTAAAGGTAACCAGCTCAACGTCCAGACCATACTTATCTTTGGCGACCTGCTTAGCCACTTCAGCAACCTGCTGCTCGGCACCCACAATCACCCCTACTTTAATATGGTTTGGATCTTTCTCTTTCTGATCGCAACCTACCAGCGCCAAAGTACCAATCAGCGCGCCCACAGCGGCAAAAGTTTTAAAGTTAAAAGACATATCCCTTCCTTAATTTCAATGAGCTGTTATTTATGTGTGACAGCACGTGCAATGCGGTCGCCACAGAATTGAATCAAATACACTAAAACAACTAACAACACTAATACCGTATTCATCACCGTTGCGTTATAGCCGATATAACCATACTGGATACCGATCTGCCCCAAGCCACCGGCCCCCACAGCACCGCCCATTGCAGAGTAACCGACCAGGGTAATCAGCGTAATAGTCGCGGCGTTAATCAGGCCTGGCAGCGCTTCGGGCAGCAGGACTTTTTTCACAATTTGCAGCGGTGTGGCGCCCATTGCGCGGGAAGCCTCAATCAGACCGGTTGGCAGTTCCAGCAGCGTATTCTCAACCATACGGGCAATAAAGGGCGCAGCGCCGATGGTCAGCGGCACAATAGCGGCCTGCAAACCAATTGATGTCCCTACAATCATGCGCGTGAACGGAATCATCCAGACCAGCAGAATAATAAAAGGGATTGCGCGGAAGATGTTCACCACCGCAGAGAGAAAGCGGTAAAGAGAACGGCTCTCAATAATCTGTCCCGGACGGGTGACATAAAGCAGAACGCCAAGTGGTAAACCCAGAACGAAGCCGAAGAAGCCCGAGACAAAGGTCATGACCAGCGTCTCCCAGACACCCCGGCAGAGAAGAAGGATCATTGCCTCAGACATAACCTAATACCTCAACCTTTACATGATGCTCTTTCAGGAACGTAATAGCCGCCTGCGTGTCGGCCTCGGTGCCATGCATCTCGGTAAGCATGATGCCGAACTTCACGCCACCGGCGTAATCCATCTGGGCGCTGATAATATTGTTATTCACGTTGAAACGGCGAGCTGACTCGGAGAGCAGCGGGGCATCCACAGACTGACCGGTGAATTCCAGGCGCAATAAAGGTACGCTTCCAGGCTTATTCTCCGCAGAGAGACGCAGGCTGTAATCTTCCGGAATATCCAGATGCAGCGTGGACTGGATAAACTTCTGTGCCAGAGGCGTCTTGGGATGGGAGAACACTTCGCTAACCGTGTCCTGCTCAATCAACTGCCCGTTACTGATGACCGCAACCTGATCGCAAATACGTTTCACCACGTCCATCTCATGGGTGATCAGCAAAATGGTGATGCCCAGACGACGGTTAATGTCTTTCAGCAGTTCAAGGATTGAACGTGTGGTTGCCGGGTCCAGCGCGCTGGTGGCTTCATCACACAGCAAGACTTTTGGATTGGTTGCCAGCGCACGGGCAATGGCCACGCGCTGCTTTTGCCCGCCGGAGAGGTTAGCGGGCCAGGAATCGTGCTTATCAGCCAGACCAACCAGCTCAAGCAGCTCTTTTACTCGTGCGGCAATTTCGCCGCGTGACAGTTTTCCCAGTTCCAGCGGCAGGGCAACGTTGCCAGCCACGGTGCGTGAATTCATCAGGTTAAAATGTTGGAAAATCATGCCGATCTGGCGGCGAGCCTGAGTCAGCTCGCTTTCTGACAGGCTGGTTAACTCCTGATCGTCAACCAGAACTTTGCCAGAGGTTGGGCGCTCAAGCAGGTTAACGCAGCGGATCAGGGTACTTTTCCCGGCACCCGATGCGCCAATAACGCCATAAATTTGTCCGGCAGGCACGTGCAGGCTGACATCAGACAACGCTGTGATTGTGCGCGTCCCCTGCTGGAACACTTTGGTGATAGAGTTAAGTTTTATCATTTTATTATCGTAGTGCAGTTATCCGTGGCGTGTATTGAGTGCCTCACCCGGGGGCAGGCGAATGGATGTTAAGGCATCCAGATGGCTAAATCAATCAAAGTCATTCAAACTGCCGTTCTCACCCTACGCGCAATCATGCGATACTCTACGGCAACATTAGTAGCAGGAGTTTCTACGTGACAGACAAAGTCCCCGCCATATTTCTGGATCGTGATGGCACGATGAATGTGGATCATGGCTACGTCCATGAGATCGACAACTTTCAGTTTATAGATGGCGTTATTGAGGCGATGCAGGAACTGAAAAAGATGGGTTACGCGCTGGTGATGGTGACCAATCAGTCTGGTATCGCGCGCGGCATGTTCTCTGAAGTTACCTTTATGCAGTTGACCGAATGGATGGACTGGTCGCTCGCTGACCGCGATATCGATCTGGATGGCATCTATTTCTGCCCGCATCATCCTGAAGCAGTAGTAGAAGAGTATCGCCAGCAGTGCGACTGCCGCAAACCAGAACCGGGTATGTTGCTGGCAGCACAGAAAGAACTGAACATCGATATGGCCGCTTCTTATATGGTTGGCGATAAAATTGATGACATGCTGGCAGGCAAAGCGGCGGGTGTAGGTAAAAAGGTGTTGGTTCGCAGCGGGAAGCCGGTAACGGAAGAGGGCGAAAAAGCAGCCGATTGGGTGATTAACAGCCTGGCCGACCTGCCTGCGCGTATCAAACAGGGCTAAAAAGCAGCGTTCTGCACGAAGTTTCAGCGGTTGATAAAAAAGTTCAGATTTATGCTTGCCTTCCCACGGCGCATCCCTATAATGCGCCTCCATCGAACGGCAACGAGCAAACGCTCAGCGTGCTGAAAGATGAAGAGAAAATTCCTGATTAAGGGGTTGACTCTGAAGGAGGAAAGCGTAATATACGCCACCTCGCAGTAACGCCTCAGGGCGCTTGCCGCAACGCTCTTTAACAATTTATCAGACAATCTGTGTGGGCACTCGCAGGATTGATATCAGCGCCGCAAGGCGCAAAAAATATCAAGTCTTAAGAGTGAACACATAATGAAGTTCATTATGAGTGTTTTACACTTGAGCATCGCTGCACGTGTTGCAGCAAATCGAACTTTTAATTGAAGAGTTTGATCATGGCTCAGATTGAACGCTGGCGGCAGGCCTAACACATGCAAGTCGGACGGTAGCACAGAAGAGCTTGCTCTTCGGG